>NZ_JACBXG010000021.1:0-63191 GCF_020295325.1 Pseudomonas sp. Y24-6
GGGCCGTCGACGCTGGAAGTTCCGGTCAGCACGCTGCCGGAAACTGGGGCATCTTCGGTGGTGGTCACGGATTCGCCGAGATCGGTGAAGCTGTCATCGACCGGGATGACGCTGATATCCAGTGTACTGGTCAATCCAGTGTTGGTTGTGTAGGTGACTTGCGGTACGGCGCCGTTGTAATTTGCGTCCGGAGTAAAGGTGTAGTTGCCGTTAGTACCGATGGTCAACGTACCGACGCCGATGATGGACGCCGTCTGGCCTGCGGTGAAACTGCCCGTCATGCCGGCGACGGTGAAGCTGGCGACACTGAGGGGCGTGTCGGAATCGCTATCGTTGTTCAGTACGTTGCCGGTCGCGACGCTGTCTTCGGCCTGTGTGCCAGTATCAGCAGTCAGTACGCTCTGAGCGTTGGTGGTTGTGGTGTCCTGGATGCCGGTATCGAGCGTGCTGATCGTGGCAGCGAAATCAAGGCCGTCGGTGGGGAAACCAATGATCGGGTCGACCCGGCCGGCGGTTTCTTCCAGCATCACGAAGCTATGACCGCCGCCTGCCGCGCCGCCCGTGCCGGTAGCCGTAGGGCCTGCGGCAGTGGCTTCCAGATCTTTAGTCGGGTCGGCGCCGGCTACGATGGCTTGTTGCAGTTCTTCAACCGATGGCGCGGCTTGCGCGGTGGCCTCGGCCAGGTCCGTGATGGAGTCAGGAGCGCTGCCGCTCCATTGCGTCTCGCGACCCAGGTCCAGTGTGCGGCCGTCGGCCAGCTCAAGGGTGACGGCGCCGGCCAGGCCGGTGTCGACCTGATCGCCGACGAACAGGCGATCGCCTTCAACAAGCACGCGCCGGATGCCCTCTGGGGACACCACGAAAACTTGACCAACAATGCTTTTGACGATGGCAACAACACTGCTCATTGAAGACTCTCCGGGTGTCACGTTCAGTAGACTTCCATGGACCTGACGGCACTGTTGCCTAATCAGTCTGGACGCTCTTTCCTGCAATAATAGTTACAACTTTGACGCTTTCTAGCGTCAATATTTTGTCAATGATTTTCGGCTATAAACCATATGCCAAACTATTGACCTTATGGGTGCCATCCTAAACAATCGCCCCGGTAATGTCACATTGATATTCGGCTGGCAACCGGTGCCGAACCGTGTGATGCAGTACCCATTTTGCACTTTCCGACAAACGGTATAGGGTCTGCTCAGGATCCCCTGTGACTGCACGTTTTGCAGTGATTCAGGACAACGAATTATCAAGTATCCAGACTGCCCATTGACGAACAATCCAGTCCGACCATTTCTCCTGATTGCTCGTTTTGCCTCATTTTTCCCTGGACTGGGTCTTGGGGGTATTCGCAGGAATTGAATCGCGCCGCATGACGTTCAGGGATGTCGCAAGTTGCTGTTGCCGGATTTGCGGCGTACTTCTCAGCAACGCGTCAACAATCCGTGCTCTGCATGGATCAGAAACATTCAGTTATTTACTCAGTACCGAATCAAGGCGACCATGGGCAAGTTGCTCAAGAGCCAGGGAGTGGTCGCACCGTTGGCATCCGTTGTGCAAAACAGCGTGAAGCCAAGGTCCAACTGCCCGGTACGGATTGAGCAGAACCTTAATCGTTCAATTGTTAGCCAAGAGTGCCGAGCGTGGAATCAGAAGTCAGTCGAGTTCATCTCATCCATGATCCACGCGCGTTGCATGACGATCCATTACTGGACGGCCTGCTAGCCCTTTGCACGTTGCATCAGAAGCCCGCCAGCGCCGCGATGTTGACCACAGGCCTGCCATTGCCCAAGCAGCGACTGAGTGTTGAGTTGCTGCCGCGCGCTGCGGCCCGTGCTGGCCTGCAAGGGCGAGTGCTGGTGCGCAAGCTGGAGCAGATACCAGAGATCGCAATGCCCGCGCTGCTGCTGCTCAAGGACGGTCGAAGCGCCGTCCTTCTCGGCTGGCATGGCGAAGACCAGGCTCGCCTGCTGTTGAGCGAAAGCGACGGCGGCGAGAGTCTCGTCGCTCGAGAATTGCTGGCCGACGACTACATTGGCAAAGTGTTCTTCGCCCAACCCCAACATAAATTCGACGTCAATCACGGCACGCTCATTCCCCGCGCGCGGTCGTGGTTTCGCGACACCCTCAAGCGTTCCCGCTGGCTGTATGCCGATGCGATCGCCGCCAGTTTCCTGATCAACATCATCGCCATGGCGGCGCCCTTGTTCGTCATGAACGTGTACGACCGCGTAGTGCCGAACCAGGCCGAGTCCACCCTCTGGGTGCTGGCCATCGGTATCTGCGGTGCCTACATGTTCGACCTGATTCTCAAGAGCCTGCGCAGCCTGTGCCTGGATCTTGCCGGTAAGAAAACCGACCTGATCATCTCGGCAACGCTGTTCGAGCGAATTGTGGGTATGTCGATGAAGTTTCGGCCAGCCCGGGTCGGCAGCTTCGCGCAAAACATCCACGAGTTTCAGAGCCTGCGCGACTTCCTCGCGTCGCTGACCCTCACCAGCCTGATCGACCTGCCGTTCACGCTGCTGATCTTCATGGTTATCGCGATCCTCGGCGGGCACCTTGTGTGGATTCCGGTGCTGGCCTTCCCGATTGCCTTGCTGATCGGTTATGCGCTGCAGAAGCCACTGGTCGCGACCATGGAGCGCACCATGGCGCTCGGCGCAGAGCGCCAGTCGAGCCTGATCGAAACCCTGGCCGGCCTGGATGCAGTGAAGGTCAACAACGCTGAAAGCGAACGCCAGTACCAGTGGGAACAAACCATCGGCACCCTCAGCCGCCTTGAGCTGCGGGTGAAAATGCTCTCCGGCCTGGCCATGAACATCACCCTGCTGATCCAGCAACTGGCCGGGGTGATCATGATTGTGTTCGGCGTGTATCAGATCATCGCTGGCAACTTGAGCATGGGCGGTCTCATCGCCTGCTACATGCTCAGTGGTCGCGCGCTCAGCCCGCTGGCGTCGCTGTCCGGCCTGCTGACCCGCTATCAACAGGCGCGGGTCACCATGACCTCGGTCGACCAGATGATGGAGTTGCCCCAGGAGCGCAATTTCGAAGAGCGTCCGCTGAGCCGCAAGGTATTGCAGGGTGGCATCGAATGCCGTCAGTTGAACTTCACCTACCCGCAACAACAGAACCCGGCGCTGAAAAATATCAACCTCGTCATCAAGCCGGGCGAGAAAATCGGCATCATCGGTCGCAGCGGCTCGGGCAAGAGCTCGCTGGCCAAGCTTATAGTGGGCCTGTATCAACCGGATGACGGCGCGTTGCTGGTGGACGGTGTCGACATTCGCCAGATCGACGTCAGCGAGTTGCGCCACAGCATTGGCTACGTGGCCCAGGATATCCAGCTGCTGTCCGGCACGCTGCGCGACAACCTGGTCTCCGGCGCACGTTACGTGGAAGACGAAATGGTCCTGCAAGCCGCCGAGCTGGCCGGCGTGCACGAGTTCGCCCGCCTGCACCCGCAGGGGTATGAGTTGCAGGTGGGTGAGCGGGGGCAAAACCTGTCTGGCGGTCAGCGGCAGAACGTGGCCCTGGCCCGGGCCCTGCTGCTCAACCCGCCGATACTGTTGCTCGATGAGCCGACCAGCGCCATGGATAACACCGGTGAAGAACGCCTCAAGCAACGCCTCGCAGCGGTGATTGAAAACAAGACCGTGGTGCTGGTGACGCACCGTGCCTCGCTGTTGTCGCTGGTCGATCGCCTGATCGTCATCGACCGTGGGCAGATACTCGCCGATGGGCCGAAAGCCGTGGTGATGGAAGCGTTGAAAAAGGGGCAAATCAGTGTTGCTTAAGTCCGGGATCAAAGGTTCCATCCGCCGCTATTTCAAAGGCACCGATTCACTGCATGGGCAGCCGCTTCCGGAGGTTAACAAGGCCCTCATCGAAGATGCTCCGCGCGTGGTGCGCCTGACCATTTGGGGCATCATCGGCTTTTTCCTGTTCCTCCTGATCTGGGCCAATTTTGCCGTGATCGATGAGGTCACCAAGGGCGACGGCAAGGCGATTCCTTCGTCGAAGATCCAGAAAATCCAGAACCTTGAGGGCGGTATCGTTGCCGAGCTGTTTGTCTCGGAAGGGCAGATCGTCGAGGCTGGTGCCCCTTTGATCCGCCTGGACGACACGCGTTTCGCCTCCAACGTTGGTGAAACCGAAGCTGATCGCCTGGCGATGCTGCTGCGTGTTGAGCGCCTGAGCGCCGAAGTCGATGACCGGCCACTGAAATTCCCGGCTGACGTGCTGAAGGCCGTTCCGGGTCAGGCCGCCAGCGAGGAGTCGCTGTACATCAGCCGTCGCCAGCAGCTGCACGATGAGATCGGCGGCCTGCAAGAGCAGTTGATCCAGCGCCAGCAGGAGCTGCGCGAGTTCACCTCCAAGCAGTCCCAGTACCGCAATGGGCTGGCCTTGCAGCGTCAGGAAATCAACATGTCCGAGCCGCTCGTGGCCCAGGGTGCGGTGTCGCCGGTAGAGGTGCTGCGACTCAAGCGCGCGGAGGTTGAAACCCGTGGCCAGTTGGACGCGATGACGCTGGCTATCCCGCGTGCCGAGTCGGCCATCAAGGAAGTGGCGCGCAAGATCGATGAGACCCGGGGCAAATTCCGCAGCGAAGCGCTGACCCAGCTCAACGAAGCCCGCACGGACCTGAACAAGGCCCAGGCTACCGGCAAGGCGCTGGAAGACCGTGTCAGCCGGACCCTGGTGACATCGCCTGTGCGCGGCATCGTCAACAAGCTGCTGGTGAACACGATTGGTGGGGTGATCCAGCCGGGCAGTGATCTTATCGAGATCGTGCCGCTGGACGACACCTTGCTGGTGGAAGCCAAGATTCGTCCGCAGGACATCGCGTTCCTGCATCCGGGGCAGGAAGCGACGGTGAAATTCACTGCCTACGACTACACCATCTATGGCGGTCTGAAAGCCAAGCTTGAGCAGATTGGTGCAGACACCATCACCGATGAAGACAAGAAAACCACTTACTACATCATCAAGCTGCGCACCGATAAGAGCCACTTGGGCACAGATGAGAAGCCGCTGCTGATTATCCCCGGAATGGTGGCTTCGGTGGATATCATCACGGGTAAGAAAACGGTGCTCAGCTATCTGCTCAAGCCGATCATTCGCGCTCGGGCTGAGGCCTTGCACGAGCGGTAGACCTCATCCGCGATGCACCCATCCCTGTAGGAGCGAGCTTGCTCGCGAAAACCCCGAGGGCGCCTCGGGGTGTCAGGAAGCCAGCGTTATCGTTGACGACCATCGCGAGCGAGCCCGCTCCTGCAGGAGGCCCAAGCCTCACGAGACAAAAGCCATATCGTTATTCAATAACGGTATTTAAATTCTAATTCTTATATCTATAAAGTCACTTCCCTGCGTACCTGCCGACCAATCGGCGCGCCGCACGACACGAACCAACACGGGACCTCCGTGAGTTTCTTGATCGACGCGCGCGCCTTTGAGCGTGCCGTGCGTGGGAGTGATTTTTATGTCCGCCGTATCCGCCTCCAGCAGCATCGCGCCACAAACCTTCGACATTCGCCCGTTCACTGGCGCTGTCGGTGCCGAAATCATCGGCCTTGACCTGTCCCGCCCGATCAATGATCAGGATTTCGCCCGCATTCACCGAGCGCACCTTGACCATCACGTGGTGGTATTTCGCGACCAGCGCATCACCCCCGAACAACAGATTGATTTCAGCCGACGGTTCGGCGTGCTGCAAATCCATGTCCTCAAGCAGTTTCTGCTCACCGGCCACCCGGAAATCCTCATCGTTTCCAACATTATCGAAAACGGCCAATCCATCGGTCTCGGTGACGCTGGCAAGTTCTGGCACTCCGACCTTTCCTATAAAGAACTTCCAAGCCTGGGCTCGATGCTGCATGCCCAGGAGCTGCCGTCCGAAGGCGGCGATACGCTGTTCGCCGACATGCACAAAGCCTGGGACAACCTGCCGGACGCGCTGCGCAAATCCGTGGAAGGCCGCTCGGCTGCGCATTCGTACACGGCGCGCTACAGCGAGACCAAGTTCGAAGGCAACTGGCGTCCCACCCTGACACCGGAGCAGCTCGCCCAAGTCGCCGAAGTCGTGCACCCCATCGTTCGTACCCACCCGGAAAGCGGGCGCCAGGCGTTGTTCGTCAGTGAAGGCTTCACCACGCGCATCGTCGGCCTGCCTGAAGACGAAAGCCGGCAACTGTTGGCCGAGCTGTACGCCCACAGTGTGCTCGAGCAAAACATCTATCGCCATCAATGGCAGCCCCATGACCTGGTGTTTTGGGACAACCGCTCGCTGATCCACCTCGCCGCCGGGTGCCCAAGTCATCTGCGCCGCAAGCTGTATCGCACCACCATCCAGGGCGATGCGCCTTTCTGATTTGCCGGAGAAACACCATGTCCAGACGTCTTCCATTTGCACCCCTGGCTGCCGCTATCGGCCTGGGTTTGAGCCTGATCGCCGGCAGCCTGGTAGCGCCCGCCGCAGCCCACGCCGAAGGTGAAATCCGCATTGCTGAACAATTCGGCATCGTTTACCTGCTCCTCAACGTGGTGCGCGATCAGAATCTCATCGAGAAACACGGCAAAGAGCAGGGCATCGATATCAAGGTCGACTGGACCCAGTTGTCCGGAGGCGCGGCAGTCAACGACGCCTTGCTCTCGGGTTCCATAGACATCGCCGGCGCCGGCGTAGGACCGTTGCTGACCATCTGGGACCGCACCCACGGCAAGCAGAACGTCAAGGCCGTCGCTTCCCTGGGCAACTTTCCGTACTACCTGGTGAGCAACAATCCCAAGGTCAAGACCATCGCCTGAAAAGGACCGCATCGCGGTGCCGGCGGTCGGGGTTTCCGTGCAGTCGCGCTTCCTGCAATACGCCGCCGCCAGGCAGTGGGGTGATAAGGAATTCAATCGTCTCGACAAGTACACCATCGCGCTGCCCCATCCGGACGCCACGGCTGCGCTGATCGCCGGTGGTACCGAGCTGAGCGGGCATTTCTCCAATCCGCCGTTCCAGGATCAGGCCCTGGAAAATCCCAACGTGCACGTGGTACTGAACACCTACGACCTGCTCGGTCCAAACTCGCCGACGGTGCTGTTTGCCACCGAGAAATTCCGCGACGAGAACCCCAAGACCTACAAGGCCTTTGTCGATGCGTTGACCGAAGCGGCGCAGTTCGCCCAGAACGACAAAGGAGCTGCGGCTGATACCTACATCCGTGTGACCAAGGCGAAAATCGACCGTGCCGAGCTGCTGAAAATCATCGATAACCCGCAGTACGAATTCAGCGTCACGCCGAAAAATACTTATCCGCTGGCCGAGTTCCTGTACCGCGTCGGCGCGATTAAAAACAAACCGGATTCCTGGAAAGATTACTTCTTCCAGGATGCCAAACCGCTGCAGGGGAGCTGATCAAGATGAACGCCCCCTTGCAAGGCCACACGGTCAGCAAACCGAGCGCAGCAACCCAGGCGTTGCTGTCGGTCGATAAAGTCAGCCTCGAATACCGCACGCCCCAGCGTGTGGTTCGAGCGACCCACCAGGTCAGTTTCGAGATCGATCCGGCCGACCGTTTCGTACTCCTTGGCCCTTCAGGGTGCGGAAAATCCACCCTGCTCAAAGCTGTCGCCGGGTTCATTGAGCCCTGCGAAGGCGAGATCCGCTTGCAGGGGCAGACGGTCCACGCACCAGGCCCGGACCGCATCGTGGTGTTTCAGGAATTCGACCAGCTCCCGCCCTGGAAAACCGTGAAGCAGAACGTCATGTTTCCGCTGCTGGCCTCTAAAACCCTCAAGCGCAAAGAAGCTGAAGAGCGCGCGCTGCACTACCTCGACAAGGTTGGTCTGGGTGCGTTCGCCGATGCCTATCCGCATACCCTGTCCGGTGGCATGAAGGCGCGTGTCGCCATCGCTCGCGCCTTGGCCATGCAGCCCAAAATCCTGCTCATGGACGAGCCCTTCGCCGCCCTCGACGCCCTAACCCGACGCAAGATGCAGGAAGAGCTGCTGCTGCTATGGGAAGAGGTGCGCTTCACCTTGCTGTTCGTCACTCACTCCATCGAAGAAGCGTTGGTGGTGGGCAATCGCATCCTCCTCCTGTCGCCCCATCCGGGACGAGTGCGGGCGGAAGTTCACAGCCATCAATACGATTTGCACAGCCTCGGAGGATCGCAATTTCAAGCGTCGGCGCGCCGGATTCACCGGTTGCTGTTCGATGAAGGCCAGTCGCCGGAAACCGAGCGTGAGCTGGATTTTTCCGATATCCGCATCGCTTATTGAGCCATTGAGAGGAGTGCCCGATGAGCCTTTTATCATCCCCGCGTAAAGAGTTTGAAACTGACCTGCAGCCACTGTTGAGTGTTCCGGTGGAGCGCGAGCTGCCGTTGCGCCAGCGCTTGTGGCAGCAAGGCTGGCTGCGCAAAAGTCTGATCCTGATAATGCTCGCGGTGCTGTGGGAGGTGATTGCGCGAATCCAGAACAACGACCTGCTGCTGCCCAGCTTCATGCAAACCGCCAACGCCCTGTATGGAGGGCTGCTCAGTGGCGAGTTGCTGGGCAAGGTGTGGATCTCTCTGGTAGTGCTGCTCAAGGGCTACCTGATCGGCATCGTCCTGGCATTCGGCTTGACCACCTTGGCGGTATCGACCCAGTTCGGCCGCGATCTGCTCAGCACCCTGACCTCGATGTTCAACCCGCTTCCGGCGATTGCACTGCTGCCATTGGCACTGCTGTGGTTCGGGCTGGGGCAGAACAGCCTGATTTTCGTGCTGGTGCATTCAGTGTTGTGGGCATTGGCGTTGAACACCTACGCCGGCTTTCTCGGGGTCTCGGAAACCCTGCGCATGGCCGGGCGCAATTACGGGCTCAAGGGGATGAGATTTGTCTTGTTCATCCTCATCCCCGCCGCGCTGCCCTCAATCCTCGCGGGTTTGAAAATAGGCTGGGCCTTCGCCTGGCGTACGCTGATTGCCGCTGAACTGGTGTTCGGAGCGACCAGTGGCAAGGGTGGGTTGGGCTGGTACATTTTTCAGAATCGCAATGAGCTGTACACCGATAAGGTGTTTGCCGGGTTGGCGGTGGTGATTCTGATTGGGCTGCTCGTGGAGAACCTGGTGTTTGATACGTTGGAAAGAGTGACAGTGAAGCGGTGGGGGATGCAGCGGTAAGCCTTCACCTCTCTTAACCTGGGGGAGCAAAGCTTGCTCGCGATTGCCGTAACGCTGTCTAACTGATCAACGCGTCATCGCTCATCGCGAGCAACCTTTGCTCCTACAGGGTGCGCCTTCACTGTTAGGATTGCGGCTAAGTCAATCCTGATCGTTTACGAGTGCTCAGTATGCAGCTTCCGGACATGAACCTATTGGTCGCCCTCGACGCCTTGCTCGACGAGGGGAGTGTGGTGGGCGCTGCGCGGCGGATGAATCTCAGCCCGGCAGCGATGAGTCGGACGCTGACGCGTATTCGTGAAGCCATTGGCGATCCGATCCTGGTGCGGGCGGGGCGTGGCCTGGTGCCGACGCCCAAGGCGCTGGAATTGCGTGAGCAGGTGCGGGATGTGGTGGAGCAGGCCTCGTTGTTGTTTCGCTCGGCCGATGATGTGGATCTGGGGAGCTTGCGCCGACGTTTCAGCATTCGCGCCAATGACTTCTTTGTGGGCGTCTACGGCGGCAAGCTGTTCGACACCATGGAGCGCCAGGCCCCGCATTGTGAGCTGCGTTTTGTTCCTGAGGGGGATGGGGATGACGAGGCCTTGCGCGAGGGGCGGATCGATCTGAGCGTCAGCAACAATCGCCCGCTGATGCCTGAGGTGAAAGTGCAGAATCTGTTCGCCACGCACTTCGTCGGCCTGGTTCGTGAGGATCACCCATTGTTCGATGAAGAGATCACTGCCGAGCGATATGCGGGGTTTTCCCATATCAGCATGTCGCGCCGTGGTATTGCCCGTGGGCCGATCGATACGGCGCTCAATGCCCTGGGGTTGGAGCGGCGGGTGGCGGTGATTGCGCCAAGTTTCCATGCGGCGATGTTTGCGTTGCCGGATTCCGATTTGATCCTGCCCGTGCCCAAGGAAGCGTTGCTGAGCATCCGGCGCCTGGGCCTGAAGCTGCGCTCGTTTACCCTGCCGATACCGCTACCGACCATCATGCTGACCCAGGCCTGGCATCCGCGGTTCGATAAGGATCCAGCGCATCGCTGGCTGCGTGAGACGTTGAAGTCGTGTTGTGATGAGACTTGGTCGGCAGCGCAGCCTTAAAAGATCAGAGGATCGCAGTCACCTTCAGGTATGCCTGTAGGAGCTGCCGAAGGCTGCGATTTTTTGATCTTTTGATCTTTTGATCTTTTATAACGATTGCGCCCCACGCACTTATAACCTGCCAATAAGTTGATTTTCGTCAGCTGCCACCCTTCATAAAATAGCCGGGTATTCAAATCCCGGAGCCTGCAGTACATGACTTCCCTCACGGTCCCGGCACCTGTCGCCACGGCCGCTGCTTCGCCCCCGGTATTCGGCCCGCGAATTATCATCGGCCTGGTCGGCGTGCTCATCGCCGTGCTGGTGTCCGGCCTGAACGAGATGGTCACCAAGGTGGCCCTCGCCGACATCCGCGGTGCGCTGGCCATTGGTTACGACGAAGGTACCTGGTTGATCGCCAGCTACACCGCTACATCGGTGGCGGCCATGGCCTTCGCTCCGTGGTGTTCGGTGACCTTCTCTCTGCGCCGGTTCACGCTCTGGGCCATCGGCGTATTTACCGTGCTGGGTGTGCTGTGTCCGTTCGCCCCGAACTACGAAAGCCTGCTGCTGATGCGCACTTTGCAAGGCCTGGCGGGGGGAGCGTTGCCGCCGATGCTGATGACGGTCGCGCTGCGCTTCCTGCCGGCCGACGTGAAGCTCTATGGGCTGGCAGGGTATGCATTGACCGCCACTTTTGGTCCCGGCCTCGGCACTCCGCTGGCCGGGCTGTGGACCGAGTACGTCGGCTGGCAGTGGACCTTCTGGCAAATCGTCGTGCCGTGCCTGATCGCCATGGCCGCGGTGGCTTACGGTTTGCCTCAGGATCCGCTGCGCCTTGAGCGCTGCAAACAGTTCAACTGGCGCGGTTTGCTGTTGGGATTCCCGGCGATCTGCATGCTGGTGATCGGCATCCTGCAGGGCAATCGCCTGGACTGGTTCGAGTCGAGCCTGATCTGCATGTTGCTCGGCGGGGGGTTGCTGCTGCTAGTGCTGTTCCTGATCAACGAATGGTCGCAACCGATGCCGTTTTTCAAGATGCAGATGCTGGGTATCCGTAACCTGGCCTTCGCGTTGCTCACCCTGGCCGGGGTGCTGGTGATCCTGCTGGCGGTGATCATTATTCCGTCCAGCTATCTGGCGCAGGTCCAGGGTTATCGCCCGATCCAGACCGCGCCAATCACCTTGTTGGCAGCACTGCCACAGTTGATCGCGCTGCCACTGGTGGCGGCCTTGTGCAACCTGCGCTGGGTCGATTGCCGATGGGTGCTGGGGATTGGCCTCGGCATGTTGGTGCTGTCATGCATCGGGGGCTCGCAGCTGACGTCGGTGTGGATTCGCGACGATTTCTACCCGCTGCAACTGCTGCAGATTTTCGGCCAGCCCATGTCGGTGCTGCCGTTGTTGATGCTGTCCACCGGCAGTATCAGCCCGATGGAAGGGCCGTTCGCCTCCGCCTGGTTCAACACGGTCAAGGGCCTGTCGGCGGTGATCGCCACCGGCGTGATTGAGGCGCTGACCACCGCAAGACAACATTTTCACTCGACCATGCTGGTCGACCGTCTCGGCAATTCGCCCCTGGCGGACAGTGACAGCCCCGGCCTCGCTCACCGTTTGCACCAGCAGGTCGTCGTGCTCACCGCATCGGATCTCTACCTGTGCATGGCCGGCGTCGCAATGGCGCTGATCCTGCTGATTTTCTGGATGCCAACGCGGATCTATCCGCCCCGGGCCCCGACTTGAACGCTCCACGAAACAGAAGGTTTTTATGACGACTCTCTCCAGGAAAAAAGCGGCCGTCGGCATCGCGGCGGTGGTTACGCTCGGCGTATTGATTTACCTGCTGGCACCCGGTTTGTTCGGCAAACGTACACACCAGACCACCAATGATGCTTTCGTTTCTGCGGACTTCACCCTGGTGGTCCCGCGTGTTGCCGGGTTCATCAAGGAAGTGCTGGTGGAAGACAACCAGCAGGTGAAGGCCGGGCAGTTGCTGGCGCTGATCGATGACCGGGACCTGCGCGCAGCCGCCCAGGCCGCCGACGCGGAAACGCTGGTCGCCAGGGCTCAATTGCAGAATGTGCGGGCAACGCTGGAGCGCCAGGCCTCCGTGATCGCCCAGGCGCAAGCGAGCGTGGTATCGGCCAAGGCAGAAAGGGACTTCGCCGAACATGAACTGAACCGCTACAACCACCTCGCTGGCGTCGGTGCCGGCACGGTACAGAACGCACAGCAAGCCCGCACTCGCATCGACCAGGCGTCGGCGAAGCTGGCCAATGTCACGGCTGTATTGGCCGCAGAGCGCAAGCAGGTGGACATCCTCATCGCCCAGCGGGATGCGGCTGAAGGTGGCCTCAAGCGTGCACAGGCTGCGTTGGAAATTGCCAGTTTTGAGCTGTCGTACACACGCATCGTTGCGCCCCAGGACGGCATGGTTGGCGAGCGCGCAGTGCGAGTCGGCGCGTACGTCACGCCCGGCAGCAAAATCCTCGCAGTGGTGCCGCTGGCGCAGGCTTATGTGGTGGCCAACTTTCAGGAGACCCAATTGGCCGACGTGCGGCCCGGGCAGCACGTCCAGGTACGCGTGGACAGCCTGGACGGCGAGGCGCTGACGGGGCGTGTCGAAAGTATTGCACCGGCCACCGGGGTGACGTTTGCCTCGATCAAGCCGGACAACGCGACGGGTAACTTCACCAAGGTGGTACAGCGGATTCCGGTGAAGATTGTGCTTGATCCAGGGCAGCCGTCGGCCGAGCGGCTGCGAGTTGGCATGTCGGTGGAGGCGAGTATCGACACTGCCGCGACCGATAAGCATGAGGTGGCGCAACGATGAAAGGATTGGTTGATTGGGCCGGCGCCTCCGCGAGCAAGCCCGCTCCCACAAGGGGCCTGATTCATTCCCCCACGTTTTGCCTGGACTCTGATCACCTGTGGGAGCGGGCTTGCCCGCGAAGAGGCCGCAAGCCAAAACTCACCCTCTGTGCCTTACTGGTAATAAGCCTCTCAGCCTGCACGGTCGGCCCCGACTTCCAGAAACCCCAGGTACAGCAAATGGCCGACTGGTCGCAGCCCACCAAGGCGGCCGCGAGTCAGGCGGTCGCCGAAAACATGGACGAGCGCTGGTGGGAAGTCTTCAACGATCCCAAACTTTCAGCGCTCACCCAGCGTGCCCTGACCGACAACCTGGACCTCAAACTCGCCAGCAGTCGCCTGCAGCAAAGCCGCGCAGCACGCCAGGTGATCACCGCCGACCGTTACCCCAACACCGCCGCCACCGGCAGCTATGGGCGTAAACGCAACAGCGGCGAAGGCTTGAACGACCCTTCGGGCAACAACGGTGACTCGGCCTTCAATTTGTGGGACGCCGGCTTCTCGGCGTCCTGGGAGCTGGATTTCTGGGGCCGGGTGCGGCGCGAGACCGAGGCTGCCGATGCCACCCTCGAAGTCGCCGAAAATGATCGTCGCGGGGTACTGCTGTCGGTGCTCGCCGAAACCGCCCGGGACTACATCCAGCTGCGCGGAGTACAAGGCACACGAGCAGTCACCGAACAAAACCTCGACGTCGCCCGGCACAGCCTCAAGCTGTCACAGCTGCGCCTGGCCGACGGCGTCGCCACGGACCTGGACGTCGCCGAAGCCGCTGCGCAAGTGTCCGCCATCGAGTCGCGCCTGCCGGCGCTTGAGCAACGCCAGTCGCAGTTGATCAACGGGTTGAGCCTGTTGATGGGGGAACCGCCCCATGCGCTGTCCGCTGAATTGGCCGCCGATGCACCGGTACCGCAGAGCCCAAGCCAGATCGCCATTGGCTTGCCTTCGCAACTGGCCGAGCGACGACCGGATATCCGTCAGGCCGAAGCACGCCTGCACGCCGCCACCGCGAGTATTGGCGTGGCCAAAGGCGATTTTTATCCACGGATTACCTTGTCAGGCAACGTCGGCTCCCAAGCGATGCAGTTGAGTGATTTCGGTAGCTGGGGTTCTCGCGCATTCGGCATCGGTCCGCAGTTCAGCCTGCCCTTGTTCGACGGCGGTCGCCTGCGCGGCGTGCTCAACCTGCGCGAAGCCCAGCAACAGGAAGCGGCTATCGCCTATCAGCAAATTGTCCTGCGCGCGTGGCACGAAATCGATGATCAGCTGAGCGCCTACAATGCCAGCCAACGGCGTCGCGACAGCCTGGCCGAAGCCGTGCGCCAGAACCAGATCGCACTGACCACCGCGCAACGGCAATACGTCGAGGGCGTAGTCGATTTCGTCAACGTACTCACCGTACAAGGCGAACTGCTGGCGACCCAGGAACAGTGGGTGGAAAGCTCGACCGGGGTGTCGTTGGCGATGGTTGGCTTGTACAAAGCGCTGGGCGGTGGATGGGAGTCGGTGTATCCGCTTGAGGCAGCCACAGTTAGCCGTTGATCAATGTCGTTTTGCCAGTTGCTGCGTAAAGTGTAATGATAATTGCTATCAATCACACGCGTAGACCACCCATGGACGCAGCAACTGACGGCAACGACTCTCTCCATCGTCTTTACCGCGATAACCATGGCTGGTTGCAAGGCTGGCTGCGCAAGCGCCTGGGTGATCGTGAGCATGCGGCGGATGTGGCCCAGGATACGTTTTTGCGCCTGCTGGTATCCGGGCGCCTGCCCGGCCCGCTGGAGAGCCGCAGCTATCTGACGCAGATTGCCCGCAACCTGGTGATCGACCAGTGGCGGCGGCTGCGGATCGAGCGCGCCTATCTGGAAAGCATCGCGCATCTGCCGGAGCCTGAGTCGCCGTCCCTGGAGACTCGCGCCCTGATCCTCGAAACCCTGACCCAGATCGACGCGATGCTCGACCGTATGCCGGACAACGTACGCCAGGCATTCCTGCTGTCGCAATTCGAAGGCCTGAGCTATGCGCAGATTGCCGAGCGGCTCGGGGTGACCGTCAGCTCGGTGCAGAAGTACATGACCCGGGCGATCCTTGCCTGCTACCAGTTGGTCTACGAATCATGAGCCGTGCGCTTGATGCTCCGATCGATACCGCGATCGTCGAGCAGGCCAGTGAATGGCTGATGCTGCATTGGGGCGGCGAACTGGATGCGGACCAACGCAAGGCATTCTCCAACTGGCAGCACGCCCATCCTGAGCATCGGCGCGCCTGGCAGCGATTGCAGCAGCTGCAGGAAACCTTCGGCGCGGTACCTGCAGGGTGCGCTCGGGCGGTGCTGCGAGACAGTCCCGATCCGCAGCGCCGGGCAGCGCTGAAAATGCTCGGCCTGTTGCTGGTGGCTGGCGGCAGCGGATATCTCCTGCAAAACCAGGTGTCCTGGCGCTCGACGTTCGCTGAGCACCGCACGGCGACCGGTGAAATCAGGCACATGACCCTGAGCGATGGCACCCGGCTCGACCTCAATAGCAACACGGCAGTCGACCTGCGCTTCACCGCGCAGGAGCGCCGTATTCGCTTGCTCAGCGGCGAAATCCTGCTCAGCAGTGGGCACGATCCGATCCGCCCATTGATCGTGGAAACCGCCAGCGGCGATGTCCAGGCGCTGGGGACCCGCTTCTCGGTGCGTGAAATGGACGACGGGGCGCGAGTTGAACTGTACGAAGGCCAATTGCGCATCAGCCCGCGCCATGGCGCCACCGCACACATGAATGCCGGCGACAGCCTCTGGTTCAGCAGCGACGGTGCGGGCCACAAGCAACCTGCAAATCCGGATGACAGCAGCTGGAGCCAGGGCCGGCTGGTGGCCGAGCGGCAACCGCTGGGGCGTTTCCTGGCCGAGCTGGCGCGTTATCGACCGGGCTGGATTCGTTGCGACGAGGCGGCCTCCCAGCTGCTGTTGACCGGGGTGTTCCCGCTCGATGACACCGACGCGGTGCTGGCCGCCCTCGAGCGCACGTTGCCGGTGCATGTCGAGTCCGTGACCCGTTACTGGGTGACGGTAAAACGTCGCGCCTGATGCTGAAAAAATAAATTAACCAAATGCTTGTCGGTTTTCATCCCCCGTTCGGGATACCTCTTGAAAGCAAATCAAGAAGCATTCTCATGGGGAGTTCCGGAATGCCACACCGCCCGACACAGAAGATTTTTCCTTTGAATGGTGTAATGCGCCGCGGCGTGTTCGCCACCCTGCTGGCCACTACACCGATGCTGCCGTCCCTGTCTTGGGCTGAAGAGGCAAGCGTCAGCCAGGTGCGCCAGTACAGCATCGGCGCCGGCAATCTCGATCAGGTCCTGAATCGTTTTGCCAGTCAGGCGGGGATTCTACTGTCGGTGGACGCTCAGCTCACCTCGGGCAAGCGCAGCACCGGGTTGCAGGGGCGGTTCGATGTGGCGCGAGGTCTTGAGGGCGTGCTGGCAGGCAGTGGCTTGCAGGCCGTTTACGCTCAGGGCGGCTGGTCGTTGCAAGCCGTCGCGCAAGACGGTCCGCTACAACTGGGCGTTACCCAGGTGAATGCCACCGAGGCGCTGGAAAATGCCTGGGGCGCGGTCGCTGGCATCGTTGCCAAGCGCAGTGCCACCGGGACCAAGACCGATGCGGCGCTGGTAGAAATTCCGCAAACCATCAACGTCGTCACCGCCGCCGAGATCAACTCTCGCAGCGCGCAAAGTGTCACCGAAGCCCTGCGCTATACGCCGGGCATCACGGGCGGGGGGTTCTCTGACCGGGTGAAGATTTTCGATGAGCCGACCTCGCGCGGGTTCTCGCCTACACCGTTGTACCTCGATGGCCTGCACCTGCCCTATGGCGGCGGCAGTACCGGTGGTGCGCTGCAGATCGAGCCTTACTCGCTCGAGCGGATCGAGGTGCTCAAGGGCCCGGCGTCGGTGCTGTATGGGCAGAATCAGCCAGGCGGTATCGTCAATCTGGTCAGCAAGCGCCCGACCGAAACGCCCCTGCATCAAATCAAATTCGAGGCCGGTAGCTATGACCATAAGAGTGCGGCCATCGACCTCGGTGGCCCGCTGGATGACGAGGGCAAGTTCCTCTATCGCCTGACCGCCCTGGCCAACGACAGCAATGACGAAATCGATTACGTCGAAGAACGGCGTCAGTTCATCGCGCCCAGTTTCACCTGGCGGCCGAGTGAAGACACCAGCCTGACAGTGTTCGCCCAGTACCAGAAAGACAAAGGCGTGCCCGAGGCCCAGGGCTTGCCAGCAGTCGGCACGCTGTTCGACAACCCCAACGGCAAGATCGACCGTGACCTGTTCCTCGGTGAGCCCGGCGTCAACGACTACCACCGTGAGCAGTACGCGTTCGGCTACGAGTTTTCCCACCGCCTGAACGACGTCTGGACCTTGAAGCAGAATGCGCGCTACGCCCGTGTCAACGACCACTACACCGCGCCGCTGCACGGTTACCGGTTCGTCACCAACCCCATCACCGGGCAGAACGACCAGCGTTACCAGACCCGCTACGGCGTGGACTGGCAACAGGACAACAAAGTCTTCGGCGTGGATAACATCGCCCAGGCCGAATTCGATACCGGTCCATTCAGCCATACGGCAATCGTCGGCCTTGATTACTACCACTTCAATTCAAAGTTCGACGGCCTGTACGACTACAACCCGCCGATCATCGACTTGTTCACGCCGACCTATGGCCAGCCGTTGAATTTCGGCAACAACTATCGCTGGGACAACACCATCACCCAGACCGGTTTATACGCCCAGGACCAGATCAAGCTCGACCAGTGGATCTTCGTCCTCGGCGGTCGTTACGACTGGGCCGAGACCGATAACAAGCAACCGCTCAGCGGCGCTCACACCAGCAGCAAGGATGAGAAATTCACCGGCCGCGGCGGCATCGTCTACCTGTTCGATAACGGCTTGGCACCCTTTATCAGCTACTCGGAATCGTTCCTGCCGCTCAGTGGCACCAACGTCCAGGGCAAAGCGTTCGACCCTTCCACCGGCAAGCAGTACGAGGCGGGCGTGAAATACCAGCCACCGGGGCAGAACAGCTTCGTGCAGATTTCCGCTTATGAGCTGGAACAGGAAAACATCCTGACCACCGATCTTGGCAACCCCGGGTTCAGCAACCAGAGCGGCGCCATACGCTCCAAAGGCATCGAGCTCGAAGCCAAGGCAGAGCTGACCGAGGCACTGGACGTGATCGCTTCGGCGTCGCGCAACGACATCAAGTACACCAAGGACAACGACGGCCGCAAAGGTCGCCACCCGGCGGGCAATCCACCGCTGACAGCCGCGCTCTGGGTCAACTACACCTTGCTCGGCGATACACCCTTGTCAGGATTGGGCGCCGGCCTGGGTGCGCGTTATGCCCGCGGCAGTTACGGCGATGACTACGAAGGCGCATTCCAGATCCCGTCCTACACCGTGTACGACGCCAGCCTGACTTACGACCTCGGCACCTCGGCATTTCGCCTCAAAGGCGTGAAGCTGGCGCTGAACGTGAAGAACCTGACGGACAAGGAATACGTCGCCAGTTGCGTCAGTGAGTGGGATTGCTACTACGGCGATGGCCGGACTGTGGTGTCGAGCCTGACTTACGATTGGTAAGGCGAATTGCAGAAACTGTGGGAGCTCGAACGACTCAACTCGAATCGACACCACAAATCCCTGTGGGAGCGGGCTTGCCCGCGAAAGATGCCGTCACATTCAGTATCCATGCTGACTAAGGCAGCGCTTTCGCAAGCAAGCCCGCTCCCGAGGGAACCGCATCTGCCGCGGCCGGCTCTTCAACCCTTCCCAGACAAATCCGCCATTCCCTTGAGCAACTCGATCGGCAGCGGAAACACAATCGTCGAACTCTTGTCCCCCGCAATCGAACTCAACGTCTGCATATACCTCAACTGCATCGCCCCAGGTTGACGGCCGAGCATTTCGGCGGCCTGCATGAGTTTTTCCGAGGCCTGCAGTTCGCCTTCGGCGTGGATGACTTTGGCCCGGCGCTCGCGTTCGGCTTCGGCTTGTTTGGCAATGGCGCGGACCATCGATTCGTTGAGGTCGACGTGCTTGATCTCGACGTTGGCGACCTTGATGCCCCAGGCATCCGTCTGGGCGTCCAGGACTTGCTGGATGTCGATGTTCAGGCGCTCGCGCTCGGCGAGGAGTTCGTCAAGCTCGTGCTTGCCCAGCACTGCACGCAAGGTGGTTTGTGCCAGTTGGCTGGTGGCCATCAGGAAGTCTTCCACCTGTATTATGGCCTTCTGCGGATCGAGGACGCGGAAGTACAGCACGGCGTTGACCTTGACCGAGACGTTGTCGCGAGTGATCACGTCCTGGGACGGCACATCCAGTACCACGGTGCGCAGATCAACTCGGACCATCTGCTGGACCACCGGAATCAGCAGGATCAGGCCTGGCCCTTTGACTTGCCAGAAGCGACCGAGCTGGAATACCACTGCGCGCTCGTATTCTCGCAGGATGCGAAAGGTCGACCCCGCCAGTGCGATCAGCAACAGCAAGAGCGCGGCAAAACCCAGTTGCATACCCATGGCTATTCTCCTGGCGGCGAAGTATCAGCTGCGGCGACTTGCAGCATTAGTCCCTTGCGCGCCACCACGCGCACCCGCTGTCCGGGTTGCAGTGGCGTGGCGCTGTGGACTTGCCACTGTTCACCTTGCAGGTGAACCCAGCCGGTCAAGCTGCTGCCGGACTGCAGGGCGGTGATCGCAGTCACGCTGCCAACCAGCCCGGCATCACCGCTGACGGTGTGGCGCGGTCGGGTTTTGAGGGCGCGCACCAGCAGGAAGACCAGCAGCAACCCGCTGACCAGCCCCAGGCCGAGCATCATTGGTACCGGGACTTCGGTATTGGTCAGGATCACCGCGCCAATTACGAACATCACGATGCCGCCCAGGCCCATGACCCCATAATTAGGCAGGGCTGCTTCAGCGATCAGGAAACCAAGGCCGAAGATAATCAGCCAAACGCCGATCGGGTTGGCGCCCAGCAGCACGACCGGGTCCGCCGCGAAAGCTGATCCGCTCACCAGTAATATTGCAGTCGCACAACAACGGGTGTTCACGTGACCCTCCTGGAGAGTCAACAAGTGGCTCTGTATTCAGTCTAGTTGAGGGCTCGGCTGTATGAATTTTGATCAATCGGCACACTGGCCCGATGAGCGGATTTCCCCCGCGATCGCCTTGGCGGGCCTAGACTTTTGTAATGGAGCCAATGGGTTTAACCATCGTCCGCGGGTAATCCATGCGGACACCGAGGTGCATCATGCGTATGGCAAAAACTGTGCAGAGCAGCCTGGAAAAGGCCAACTGCGAATTTGACATCGTCAGTCACCCTCACTCGGCCAGCAGCCTGGAAACCGCGCGTGTCGCCGGTATTCCGGCCGAACGAGTGGCCAAGTCGGTGATCCTGGATGATCACCATGGGCGTTACCTGATGGCCGTCCTGCCGGCCAGTCGGCACCTGGACTTGAGCAAGGTCCGCGGCAGCGGGGAGTGGCAGATCACTCGTGAAAGCAACCTGGCGCACCTGTTCAATGACTGCGAACGCGGAGCGGTGCCGGCGCTGGGTGAGTCCTACGGCCTGGACATGGTCATCGACCCGTTGCTGACGCGGCAAAAAGACATCTACCTGGAGGCGGGTAATCACAACAACCTGCTGCACATGAGTGTGCCGCAGTACTTGAAAATGGTGCCGCACGCGCAGGTCGTCGAGGTGAGTGATTGAATTCTGCGGCGTCAGCGACCTCTATTCGCGAGCAGGCTCGCTCCCGCAGGGAAAATGCGCTCAACTGTGGGGACGAGTCTGCTCGCGATTACTTCTTGATCACCATAGGAAGCCTGACATGGAATCCCCAACACATAGCTTGCCCTCTCTGTTCAAGCAGCTGGGGCTGGCCGACGATCCGGTCAGCATCGACCAGTTCATCGCCACCCACTCGCCGCTCAAGCCGGAACTGCACCTGGCGGACGCATTCTTCTGGACCCAGAGCCAGGCAACGTTTCTGCGGGACGAAATTCTGGATGATGCGGACTGGGCGGAGGTGGTTGACCAGTTGAATGTGTTGTTGAGAAAGGGAAGGGGCGTTTAACAGGCAGAGAAAAGTTACTCCAGGGTTGCTGGCCGTCAGAAAAAAGACCAGAATTAAGACCTAAAAGAGGTCTTAATTATGCAAAATGTTCTAGCCGATATGGCTGTCAGTGTTTCAGAGTTGAAGAAAAATCCTTCAGCCGTTCTGAACGGCTCATTGGGTGGTCCTGTCGCAGTGCTCAATCATAATCGCGTCATGGGTTACATGGTTCCCGCGGATGTTTTCGAACGCATGGTTGAACGCCTCGACGATCTCGAGTTGGCAGAAATCGTTCGCTCGCGTCTTCATGAGACACCGGTGCCGGTCACGCTGGATGACTTATAAGCTCGAGTTTCTGCCATCTGCCCGCAAGGAGTGGGACAAGCTGGGACATACATTGCGCGAGCAATTCAAGAAAAAGCTGGCAGAAAGATTAGAGGTGCCTCGAATACCTTCGGACCTACTGCATGGAATGTCTGACTGCTACAAGATAAAACTGAAGGCATCGGGATATCGTCTGGTTTATCAAGTAGTGGATGAGCGTGTAGTCGTTTCAGTTGTGGCGGTAGGTAAGCGCGAGCGCAGCGAAGTCTACGAGCGAGCTCGAAAACGCTGAACGCAGCCAAATTGTTTCAAAACTTGACCAGCATTCCCCGCAAATGCGATATTGATAGTTAGCAAACTAACAGTGTGTGCATTGTCTCGTGCCGAAGAACCTCGACGCCCTCCAAATGAACATCAGCAGTGCCATGGTGGTAGCCGCCAGGCACTGGCGCAAAATCTGCCAGACCACGCTGGTCAATTATGGAATTTCCGAAGCCTGCGCCGTCCCGCTCTTGATGATCGGGCGTTTGGGTGAGGGTGTGCGTCAGGTGACGGTGGCGCAGGCGGCGGGGATGGAAAGCCCTTCGCTGGTGCGCTTGCTCGATCAGCTTTGTCATTCCGGCTATGTACGGCGTACCGAAGATGCCCATGATCGCCGGGCCAAGTGCCTGAGCCTGACTGAAACCGGGCGGGAGCTGGTGCAGGCGGTTGAAGCCGAGTTGGTCCGCTTGCGTCATGAAGTGCTCGAAGGCATCGACCAGAGTGACCTGGAAGCCACGTTGCGGGTGCTTCGGGCGTTCGAAGCGGCGAACGCGCCGTCGGTGATTGGCTCGTGAGCGGATTTTTTACCGGCATGCCCCCTGCGCGGGACTGGTTCTACGGGGTTCGCACGTTTGCCGCCTCCATGATCGCGCTCTACATCGCCATGCTCATGCAAATGCCCCGTCCATATTGGGCGATGGCCACGGTATATATCGTCTCCAGCCCTTTTGTCGGCCCCACCAGTTCCAAGGCGCTGTACCGTGCGGTCGGGACTTTTCTAGGCGCCATGGCAGCGGTTTTCTTCGTGCCGATGTTCGTGCAAAGCCCTTACGTACTGGTGGTGGTGATCGCGCTATGGACCGGGACGTTGCTGTTTCTGTCCCTGCACCTGCGTACTGCCAACAGCTATGCCTTGATGCTCGCTGGCTACACCTTGCCGCTGATCGCCTTGCCGGTGGTGGATAACCCGTTGGCGGTGTGGGATGTGGCCGAAGCGCGTACGGAGGAAATTTTCCTCGGTATCGCAGTAGCTGCGGTGGTTGGCGCGATGTTCTGGCCGCGCCGGCTGGCGCCGGTGTTCAACGACTCGGTGGGCAAATGGTTTACCGACGCTTCGACTTACAGCCTGCGGTTTCTCAATCGCCAGGTTCAGCCCGATGAAGTCAGCGCCCTGCGGGCCTCGATGGTCGCGACCTTCAACACCCTGGAACTGATGATCGGCCAGTTGCCTCACGAGGGTGCCCGGCCACAAACCGTGCGCAATACCAAAGAGCTGCGTGGGCGGATGATTCATCTGCTTCCAGTGATTGATGCCCTGGACGATGCACTGTATGCCCTGGAGCGGCGTACTCCCGAGCTGGTGGAGAAATTTGCCCCGTTGCTGGCGGCCACCACCCAATGGCTCGAACACAAGGACGCCGACCTGCATCGCTGGCAGGCCCTGAAAAACCAACTCGAAGCCCTGCAACCTGGCGCCGAGGCGCTGGATGATCGCAGGCAACTGTTGTTCTCCAATGCCATCTATCGCCTAGGTGAATGGATCGACCTGTGGCAGGACTGCCGCAGCCTGCAGCATGCCATTGAGTGCGAAAGCCAGGACAGCTGGCGCGCGGTGTATCGGCACTGGCGCCTGGGCCGGCTCTCGCCATTCCTGGATCGTGGGCTGATGTTGTATTCGGCGGCATCGACGGTCACTGCGATCATCGTGGCGTCGGTGCTGTGGATCCTGCTCGGCTGGACTGACGGCGGCGCTGCAGTGATTCTTGCGGCCGTGGCGTGCAGCTTCTTCGCCTCGATGGACGACCCGGCGCCGCAGATTTACCGGTTTTTCTTCTGGACGGCGATGTCGGTGGTTTTCGCCAGCCTGTACCTGTTTCTGGTCCTGCCCAACCTGCATGACTTTCCGATGCTGGTGCTGGCGTTCGCGGTCCCGTTCATTTGCATTGGCACCCTGACGGTCAAGCCGCAGTTCTACCTGGGCATGTTGCTGACGCTGGTTAACACCTCGTCGTTCATCAGTATCCAGGGAGCCTATGACGCGGATTTCCTGAGCTTCGCCAACTCCAATCTGGCCGGCCCGGTCGGGCTGTTATTCGCGTTCGTCTGGACCCTGATTGCCCGGCCATTTGGCGCGGAACTGGCGGCCAAGCGCCTGACCCGGTTCAGCTGGCGCGACATTGTCAGCCTCACCGAGCCGGCGACCCTGTCCGAACATCGGCACCTGGGCGTGCAGATGCTCGATCGCCTGATGCAGCACCTGCCGCGGCTGGCGATGACCGGTCAGGACACCGGCATTGCCCTGCGCGAAGTGCGCGTGGCGTTGAACCTGCTCGACTTGCTGGCCTACACGCCACGGGTCACAGGCGTTCCGCAGACGCTGCTGCACCAGGTAGTGGCGGAAGTTGGCGCCTACTTCAAGGCCTGCCTGAAGGCGGACGAACGCTTGCCCGCGCCGACGGCCCTGCAGATGACGCTCGATCGTACCCGCCGTGCGCTCACCACCGAGTGTGACGAAGGGGCGCGCCTGCACTTGCTCCACGCCCTGAGCGGGCTACGCCTGGCACTGTTGCCGGGGGTGGAATTTGTCGGCACGGGCGAACTCGAAGAACCGCTTCCCCATGGCATCGATGGAGCGCCTTTATGATCGGTGATCTGGATATCAGCGGTGTTTTCCTGCCCACGCTGCTGGTGCTGATGGGCATTACTTACGTGATTTTCCTGCTGGTGCACGGGCTGCTGACGCGTCTGCACTTTTACCGTCTGGTCTGGCACCGGGCATTGTTCAACGTGGCTCTCTACGCCTTGCTACTTGGCGCCGTGGACTCACTCAGTCGATACCTGATGACATGAAAAAACCTTTTTTGACCCTCGGTCGCGTGGTGCTGACCCTGCTGATCGTGACCTTCGCCGTCGTCGTCGTCTGGCGCATGGTGATGTACTACATGTTCGCCCCATGGACCCGGGACGGGCACATCCGTGCCGACATCGTGCAGATCGCGCCGGACGTGTCCGGCCTCATCCAGACCGTTGAAGTGCGCGACAACCAATTGGTCAAGCGTGGCCAGGTGCTGTTCAGCATCGACCAGGACCGCTTCAAACTTGCGTTGCGCCAGGCCAAGGCCGCCGTGGCTGATCGTCAGGAAACCCTGGCGCAGGCGCAGCGCGAGCACAAACGTAACCGTGGCCTGGGCAACCTGGTGCCGGGCGAGCAACTGGAAGAAAGCCAGTCCCGGGTCGCCCGCGCCGAAGTCGCGTTGATGGAAGCCCAGGTGGCGGTGGACAGTGCCCAGCTCAACCTGGATCGCTCAACCATCCGCAGCCCGGTGGACGGCTACGTCAACGACCGCGCGCCACGCCATCAGGAATTCGTAACCGCCGGGCGCCCGGTGTTGTCGGTGGTGGACAGCAACTCGTTCCACATTGACGGCTATTTCGAAGAGACCAAGCTCGACGGTATTCACGTCGGCCAGAGCGTCGATATCCGGGTGGTGGGTGACCGCGCGCGATTGCGTGGGCATGTCGAAAGTATCGTTGCCGGTATCGAAGACCGCGACCGCAGCAGCGGCAGTAACCTGCTGCCCAACGTCAACCCGGCATTCAGCTGGGTACGGTTGGCCCAGCGGATTCCGGTGCGCATTGCATTCGATGACGTGCCTGCGGACTTTCGCATGATCGCCGGGCGTACCGCCACCGTATCGATCATCGAGGATCAGCAACAGGAGCCCGCGCAATGAGCAAGGCTTCGGGTTTGGCGGTGATCGGCCTGGGCATGTTGCTGTCGGCCTGCCAGGTGGTCGGGCCGGATTACCACCTGCCGGACGAAGCCGCCCTGCACCGTGATGATTTGCAGGGCGAGCTGGCGGTGAACGACAAGAATGTCGTTTCCGCGCCCGTGCCCGGTGATTGGTGGCGGTTGTACCAGGATCCGCGCCTGGATCAACTGGTGCAGCAGGCCATGGTCACCAACACCGATCTGCGAATGGCAGCGGCGAACATTTCCCGGGCCCGGGCACAGGTCGACGAAGCGCAAGCCGCAGGCGGCTGGAGCGGCGGTGTGAAAATCGGCGCCCAGCGTTTGCAGGAGTCCGGCGAAGCATTCCTGCTGGCGGACAAGGTGCCGGTGGCCAATGTGGGCGATATTGGCATCACCACCTCCTACCAATTCGACCTGTTCGGCACCTTGCAGCGCGGTATCGAGGCGGCGAAGGCCAATGCCGATGCGACTCAAGCGGCAGCCGATACTGCACGAATCACCCTGGTGGCCGATGTGGTGCGGGCCTACACCCAGGTGTGCGCGGCCAACGAAGAGCAGGAAATCGCCCAGCATTCCCTGGATCTGCAAGCCCAGGGCACCACGCTGGTACAGCGGCTGCGCGATGCGGGACGGGGTGATGAAACCCAGGTGACCCGCTCGCAAACTCAATTCAAATCCCTGCGTGCCGAAATGCCGCGCTACGAGGCGGCCCGTCAGGCGGGCTTGTTCCGCCTGTCGATGTTACTCGCCCAGCCAGTGGATCAATTGCCCGCCGGGACGGCGACTTGCTCCGAGCTGCCAAAAATGACCCAACTGTTACCTGTGGGTGACGGTGCCACGTTGCTCAAGCGCCGCCCCGACGTGCGGCAGGCCGAGCGGCGACTCGCGGCCTCCACCGCCGGCATTGGCATCGCCACGGGCGAGCTGTACCCGGACATCAGCATCGGCGCGTCGGTTGGAACCGTCGGCATCCTGGAAAACCTCGGCAAGCCGGCGACCAATCGCTGGGGCT
Organism: Pseudomonas sp. Y24-6; assembly: GCF_020295325.1. NCBI lineage: Bacteria > Pseudomonadati > Pseudomonadota > Gammaproteobacteria > Pseudomonadales > Pseudomonadaceae > Pseudomonas > Pseudomonas sp. Y24-6. Next base: position 26,570 of record NZ_JACBXG010000021.1, read on the forward strand.
TCGGCCCGTTACTGAGCTGGACCGTACCGTCCAACGGCTCGCGGGCGCGCATTCGTGAGGCCGAAGCGACCACCCAGGGCGCTCTGGCGCATTTCGATGGGGTAGTGCTCAACGCCATTCGCGAAACCCAGACCGGCCTGGCCCAATACTCCGCGTTGCTGCAACGTCGCGATGCGCTGGCCGAGGCGGAACAATCGGCGCAACAGGCAGCAGACCAGACCCACCGCTTCTTCCAGGCCGGCCGGGCGTCGTTCCTCGCGGACCTGCAAGCCACCCGGACCTACACCGACGTACGGGCGCAGTTGGCCGCCGCGAACACCCAGGTTGCCATGAGCCAGATCGATTTGTTCCTGGCGCTGGGCGGCGGATGGGAAAGCGGACGAACGCAAGGTTCGAACTCCAGCAAACCCTGAGGCCGTTGCTATGCTTTGATTTGTTGGGCTGACGCGCCACGAGCCACGCCAGTCCACTGATCAAGGCTCGCGTTGGTCATGGGGACTAAAATAATGAAAAACCCTTATGCTCCCGGCTTCTGGTGCGCTATAGCCGCACTGGTCCTGCTGTCAGCCACCTATTTCTACGGCATCATGCTGGCCCACCAGATCGACAAGGCCCTGATATTTCTCGACAGTGCCTCGGCGCTGATCGCCGTGCTGTCGATTGTGGTGGTCGCCTGGGCTTCTGTTCAGGGCGCCCGTATCAAGAAAAAACACCTCGAACAAGGCAAGACGCTGGTGCTCATCTGGGACACCAAGGTGGCTTTGCGCCGGGTTGAAACCGTGTTCGACCGCTATTTCTGGGGCAGCTACTGGCAACCCGGCCGCACTTTCCAGGAAGTCATGGGCGAGCTGACCGGCACGCCGCTGGAAAAAAGCCTGGAAACCTTGAAGAAGCAGTGCCTGGCACTGGACAAGCAGGTGTCGGACGAGGAGCGGCATTGGCTAAGCAACGCCCGCGAGCTCTCCGATGTCGCCACCGCCATGGCCCGGGAGCGTTACCAGCTGGACTTCTGCGACCCGCGCGCGGAGGTGACGGGTGGGGCGGTGATCAATCGGGATTTTGAGGTGCTGGTGTATACCTGGACCGCGCGGCTGAAGAGTTTTGACCATCAGCTCGATGAAATTGAAGTGCAGTATTCCTGATTCAGTGGTGGCCGGACCAACGTCTTCGTCGGAAAGCCGCCCAGAGCAAGCCCGCTCCCACAGCGACCGCTTTGAACCTGTGGGAGCGAGCTTGCTCGCGAAGGCAATCTAATGTGCGCCGAAACTCTCCACCCCCTGCACAGTCCCATGGACACTCTTTAACCTTTAATCATTGGGCCACCCAGTGCGCCCGGTGCTAATCTCCATCGCACTTTCAGCTTAGTCGTGTCCGTAACCCGTCACGGGTTCAGGGAAGACGACACACCTTCAAACAACGGACATTGATCGGGTAATTCATGAATAAATCAGCAGGCGTGCTTCTGGGAATTGTCGTGGCAATCGGTGCAATCAGCGCAGGGGGTGCCTGGTACACCGGCACCAAGCTTGAAGGCGTGCTCAATACCTCGATCGCCGATGCCAACAAGGAGCTGCAAGCCGCGCTGGTAGGTTCCAACGGCACCGCGTTGCTGGAGCTGGTATCGCTGGAGCGCAACATATTCAGCAGCACCGCGCATTACCGCCTCAAGGGTGAAGGCGAGATGTTCGGTGAAGCCCCGGTGGAGCTACTGTTCGTCGACCACATCGAGCACGGCCCTCTGCCATTCTCCCGCCTCGTGTCTTTGAAGTGGCTGCCAGTCATGGCCACCAGTCACTACGAACTGGAAAAAACCCCACTCACCGCCAAATGGTTCGCCGCGGCCAAGGACAAATCCCCGCTCACCGGCGTGGTCAACATCGGCTACGACAAATCCACCAACGGTAACCTCCAGTTGCTGCCGCTGGACGTCGCCCTTGACGACAAGTCCCAGCTGAAGTTTTCCGGATTGAACGTCGACGTCGATGCCAGCGCCCAGGCGAAAAAGGTCAAGGCCAACGGTTACATGGACAGCCTGACCCTCACGACCGTGGCTGAGGACCTGACGCCGGTTAAAGTCGAACTCGGCGGCCTGACCTTCGCCAGCAACCTGACCAAGGGTAGCTACGGGTATTACGTCGGCGAAAACACCGTCGAGCTGACCGACAACAAGACCACCTTCGGCGCCGGCCAGTCAGTATTGGGCCTGAAGAAGTTTGAAATGAAGAACCAGACCGAAGAATCGGGCACCAGCGCTTCAGGCCGTGCCGATTACAAGGTGGGCGAGGTGTCGCTGAACGGCAAGACCATCGGCTCCGCGCAGATGGCCATGAGCCTGAAGAACCTGGATATTCCGGCGACCATGTCGTTGATGCAGGTTTACCAGACCAAACTGCAACCTTACGAAAAGGCCGCAGCTGAAGCAGCAGCGGCAGGTTTGCCGGCGCCGGAGCTGGTGCTGACCCCGGCTGAAGAGGCCCAGGTAAAAACCGGCCTGGAAAAACTGCTGGCCGCCGGGCCGCAGGTTGCACTGGAAAACCTCTCGCTGAAAACCGCCAACGGCGAAAGCAAGGCCAACCTGGTGCTTGACCTGACCAAGCCGAAATCGATGGACCTGCCGCCGGATCAGTTGACTCAGCAGCTGATCGCTCTGCTGGACCTCAACGTGCAAGTGTCCAAGCCGATGTTGGTTGACCTGTTCAGCGTGCAGTCACAAATCGATGGCCAGACCGATGCCAAGCTGATCGCCGACCAGGCCACGGCCACTGCGGACATGTTCGGCAGCATGGCGGTGGGCAGCGAGTTTGCCAAACTCGATGGCAACAACATCGTCACCAAGCTGCACTACGCCAACAACCTGGTGGAGTTCAATGGCCAGAAGATGACTGTTGAAGAGTTTGTCGGCTTCATCATGAGCAAAATCAGCGCTCCGGCACCCGTCGAGTAAGCTCCCGCGCTGGCGGATGAACCGCTGACCCCGTAGGAGCTGCCGAAGGCTGCGATCTTTTGATCTTGTAAGTCAAAAGATCGCAGCCTTCGGCAGCTCCTACGGGGAATGTTGCAGCAACTAATTTAATGAGCATCGCGAATCAGTCGCCAGGCCTCATCCAGGGACAATGGCTGTTTCATACGTTCCGCCAGCATCGCCATCGCCCGCTCTTCATCGCACGCAACCGCAGCCGCGACCACTCCGTTTTTACCAAACAGCCCAATAAACGGCGGATGGTAGGGGTCGCCCTTGAACTCCACCTCGTCCCACGTTTCAGCGTGCCCGAGGTAGTCGTAGTTCTTGCCGAAATGCCAGGTCCAGAAATACGGGACGTCGAGGTAATGCTCAGCACCCCCGAGCATGTTCGCGGCGGCGATGCGCGCCTGTTGCTGGGCCAGGCGCCAGTGCTCGATGCGGTGGGGCTGGCCGTTGAGCGGGAAGGTCGCGATATCACCGGCTGCCCATAGACCCTCGGTTAGGCGCATGCCGCCGTCGACTAGCAAAGACTGATCTTCGGCTCTGGGCAGATCTGAAAATGCCTCGGTCGCGGGAGTCACCCCAATCCCCGCCAGGACCAGGTCTGCGGGTAAGCGCTGGCCGTTGTCCAGCAGCACGGCTTCGACTTTTTCGCTGCCTTCGATTCCGGCAGCTTCACCGTCGGTATGAAAGCGCACGCCGTGGGCCTCATGTCGGGCGCGAATGGCTTTGCCGACAGTTTCGCCGAACTGCCTGGCGAAGGGCACTGTATGGCGGGCCAGAATCGTTACGTCCAGGCCGTATTCACGCAGGGCCCCTGCACACTCCAGGGCAATGAAACTGTCGCCGATGATCACGGCTTTCTGTCCGGGTTTTGCCGACTGCATGATCTCTTGCGCTTGATTTCTGGAGCGCAAGACGAAGACCTGTGGCAGGTCGGCGCCGGGCAGCTTGAGCGGATTGGGGGTGCCTCCGGTGGCGAGCAAGGCGGCGTCGTAGGCAAGGGTCTGTCCGTTTGTGAGCTCCAGAGTCTGGTTGTCGGCGTCCAGGCGTGCTACTTCGCCGGTCAATCGCTCGATCCGCTGCTCTTGGTAGAAGTGCTCGTCGCGCAGGGGCGGGACTTCTTGCGGCGACATTTCAGCGGACAACACAAATTTGCTCAACACCGTCCGGTCGTAGCCCGCTTCTTCTTCGCGATCGACCAGCTGGATTCGGCCACCGAAGCCTTTTTCCCTCAGCGCAGCCGCAGCCGCTGTCCCTGCGGCACCCGCACCGACTATCAAGAAGGTTCGCTCATCGTCGGCGGGTGGGGTATTGGCGGCTGGTAGCGGTTGATCATCGACCCACACCTGATCATCGCGCATTTGCAGCGGGTAACGCTTGAGGCTGTCGAGGGCAGGCGGTTCGCAGAGGGCGCCATCTTCCATTCGGTACGCGGCTTTGTGCCACGGACAAATCAGCCGCCCGTTGCACAGCGCTCCCTCCGCCAGTGGCGCCCCGGCATGCGGGCACTCGCCCTGGTAGGCGCGCAACTGATCGCCAACCCGCAGCAGAACGATTTTCGTCCCCGCGACCTCGACTTCCAGACCACGGTGTTCCGGTATATCGGCGAATTGGGCGACGCGTTGCAAGGCCATGATCGCTCTCCAGGCAGGCATTTCCATTAAGACTGGGCGGCCGATCGCGAGGTTCAGCCAAATCCCTCTGCCACGGCGCGAACGGTGCGGCTATAGTTCGCAAGCCGACGTTGGCCCCACCCGCACCAGGTGCTCCGCAATGACCCGATTGACCTCTCTGACCCCTTGGCTGGCGGCCCTTGCAGTTGCCTTTTGCGTACAACTGCCGGCCCAGGCCCAGGAGCGTTTCACCGTTAACATCCCGGGCGTCTCCGATGACCGGCTGTTCACTGCCGCGGCAGCCAGCGACGCCGAAGGCTGCGGCGGCCACAACGTTTCCCCGGCACTGAGCTGGAATGCCGGCCCGGCCGGCACCTTGAGCTACGCGATCGTGATGCATGACCCCGACGGGCAAAAAGGCCAGGGCGTCGATCATTGGCTGCATTACGGCATCAAGGCCTCTACCCATCAGATTGCCGAAGGTGCGGGCACCAAGTCCACGCTCGACGGAGTCGGTGGCCTGAACAGCAAGGGCACCAAGGCCTACGTCGGTCCTTGTCCGCCTGTCGGCGACAGCGCCCACCACTACATCATCCAGCTTTACGCCCTGGACCTCGCTCCCGACGCCTTGCCCGCCGGCCTGACGCGTACCCAGTTGCTGGAAAAGATCAAAGGGCATGTGCTGAAGAACAGCAGCGTAGTGCGCCGTTATCACCGCTGAATATTTTTTCCGGTGAGTTAACCCGAACCTGCCGGGCTGCCCGTCTCAAAGGATGAATGGATCATCTTCCTTGAGGTCAGCCCCCATGTCCCTCCCTCTGCATTTCCTCCGCCCGGCCGCCCATGGTTTCGCCGCGGGCCTGCTGCTGGCGACGGCCGGCTGCGGTGTCTCGTCCACGCCAGATTCCGCTTCGATTGCCTCAGCACCCGCGCAAGCTGAGTTGAAGACCGAAGCCTTGGTCCTTGGCGATGCTGCCGCGGCCAAGCGCACTGTGCGAGCAGCGCCGCTGGCGACTTTTGCCCCAGTACCAGAAGCATCCCCTGCGGGCTACCAGGACCAGCAGCGCGAGCAGTATCAGGCGCTGGCCGATAACCCGATTCACAGCGTGGCTCAAACGCCGCTCTCAACCTTCAGTGCCGACGTCGACACCGGCGCCTACGCCAATGTCCGGCGCTTGCTCAACCAGGGGCGCCTGCCGCCCGAAGGAGCGGTGCGCCTGGAAGAAATGGTCAACTACTTTCCCTACGACTACGCCTTGCCCACCGACGGCTCGCCCTTTGGCGTGACCACGGAGCTGGCGCCAACCCCCTGGAATGCGCACACCCGGTTGCTGCGCATCGGCATCAAGGCGTCGGACCGTGCCGTGGCGGACCTGGCCCCGGCGAACCTGGTCTTCCTGGTCGACGTCTCCGGGTCGATGGACCGTCGCGAAGGCCTGCCGCTGGTCAAGAGCACGCTGAAACTGCTGGTCGATCAACTGCGCGACCAGGATCGCGTGTCGCTGGTGGTGTACGCTGGTGAATCTCGTGTGGTGTTGGAGCCGACATCCGGACGGGAAAAAGCGAAAATTCGTACCGCCATCGATCAGTTATCGGCGGGCGGCTCGACCGCGGGCGCATCAGGCATCGAACTGGCCTACCAGATGGCACGGCAGGCGTTCATTGCAAATGGTATCAACCGCATCCTGCTGGCCACGGATGGCGACTTCAACGTCGGCATCAGCGACTTCGACAGCCTCAAGCAAATGGCGGCGGACAAGCGCAAGTCCGGTGTTTCCCTGACCACATTGGGTTTCGGAGTGGATAACTACAATGAACACCTGATGGAACAACTGGCCGACGCGGGCGATGGCAACTACGCCTATATCGACAACCTGCGCGAGGCGCGCAAGGTCCTGGTGGACCAGCTCGGTTCAACCCTCGCGGTCGTCGCGAAAAACGTGAAGCTGCAAGTGGAATTTAATCCGGCCCAGGTCAGCGAGTACCGCCTGTTGGGCTATGAAAATCGCGCCTTGAAACGCGAAGATTTCAGCAACGACAAGGTCGACGCTGGCGAAATCGGCGCAGGCCATACGGTAACCGCCCTGTACGAAATTGTTCCAAAGGGGGAGAAAGGTTGGCTGGAGCCGCTGCGCTACAGCCAGGCCGCCAGCATTGATGCCGCCAAGACAACGGAAATGGCCATGCTGCGCGTGCGTTATCAGCTGCCGCAAGGTGGGAATAGTCGCTTGATTGAACGCCCGATCGTTGCAGGCCAAGCCGAAGCCGCCTCTGACGATCTGCGATTCGCCGCAGCCGTGGCAGCTTTTTCCCAGCAGCTGAAGGACGGGCGCTATACCGCCAGCTTCAGTCTGAAAGACACTGAGGCACTGGCCCGTGGCGCTCGGGGCGAAGACCGGTTTGGCCTGCGAGCGGAGTTCGTGCAGTTGGTCGAGCTGGCGCAAAGCCTGCAAACCACCGAACATCAGGCAATGATCCAAGAGAACCACTGACATGACTGCCCCGCCTCCAAGCTCGGCCACCAGCAGCGACGAATCGCTGCTGTCGCGCTATCGCTCTGGCGAAAGCGCGGCGTTCGAGATCCTGTACGCCCGCCACCGCCAGGGACTGTACCGATTCCTTCTTGGCCTCAGCGGCAAAGCCGAGCTGGCCGAAGAGGTGTACCAGGACACCTGGCTGAGTCTGATCCGCAGCACCAGCCAGCCACAAGGCCGGGCGAATTTTCGTACATGGTTGTACCAGATTGCCCGCAATCGACTGATCGACCACTGGCGCAAACACGGAATTCGTAACCCTTTGCACGACAGCTATGACGAACAGGTCCACGCCTTGCCTGATGACGCCGCCGATCCCGCGCAATTACTGAGCCTGAGCCGCGACACCCAGCGCCTGGAAACCGCCCTGCAAACCCTGCCCGCGGACCAGCGCGAAGTGTTCCTGTTGCGTGCCCACGGCGATCTCGACTTGCCACAGATCGCCACCCTCACTGAAACACCGCTGGAAACCGTCAAGAGTCGCTTGCGTTACGCCCAGCAAAAACTGCGTCGGCTGCTGGCCGAGGAGGTACTGACATGACTGACGCCCGTAAATCACCCGAAGAGGAAGTGGTAAAACACTTTCGTGAACAGTCTACCGACGAGCCACCGGCACACCTGGATGCGTTCATCCTCGCCGCAGCGCATCGAGAAACCCCGGCACCCAAGGCAAGCCTCTGGCAGCGGTGGTCGCAAGCCTGCCAAAAGCCGCGCTGGCAAGTCGCATTCGCCAGCCTGGTCGGCGTCGCGCTGATGCTGGCGCTGGTACAACCCGGTCCCGAGCGGGAGCCCGCCTACGACTTCGCGCCAACCCCCAAAGCCTCCGCCCCGGCACCTGCAGCGCCGATGGCCGAACTCGCCGCGCCTGCGCAGCGTGAATCCATGCGGGCGCAAATGGCCGACGAAGCCAAAGTCAGCAAACGCATGGCAGCGCCGGCAAAGAGCCTGGATGAGCAGTTGCTTGAGGTCATGCGCCTGCAGCAAATCGGTCAGAAACCAGCGGCGGACAAGTTGTTAGAGTCGCTGAAACAACGTTTCTCCAACGAAAACCTGGACGACCGGCTCAAGGAACTGCAGAAAAACCAGCACCGATAACGGTCCGCCATTTGGCAACCAACCCTGAAAGCGCGCACTATCGGGCCATAGCCGATGCGTTGGAGGAAGCCATGGCGAAAAAAATCGACCGCATCGCCCAAATGCTCAACTGCCCGGTGAAGGGAGAGGAACTAAGGCGGGCAGTGACCGAGAGCCGCAAGGAATTCCTGTTGGCTCAGGAGAAGGAGCAGGCCTTGGAGGAGGATGACCTTGATGATGAGGTGTTCGAGGATGAGGAGGGGGATGATGAATATGATGAGTTTGATTGGACTACGGAGTGAAGGAGCTGCGGGGTAAACCTGATTCAGGTCGAGACACCACCCACAAAAAAAGCCCCAGACCTTAAGGCCTGGGGCTTTTTCGTTTCTACTATGGTGCACCAGGCGGGATTCGAACCCACGACCACTGCCTTCGGAGGGCAGTACTCTATCCAGCTGAGCTACTGGTGCAAGCGGGCGCCATGATACTCATAAGCGCTGCGGGCGTCCATGCTGCTGAATCGCCTGTGTTTTTTTGGCCGCCGAACGGACGGTTGTCACGTTGATCAGAAAAAATGGGCAAATGAACGGTTTTCGTTCTTTTTTTCGAACAGGCTATTGTCCTTTACCCCCTTTGATCCTAGGATTCGTTTGAGATTTCAAACGCTCTTGTCTGGGTGCTGAACCGCGCGAGTCCAATCCGTGCGCTATTTATGTGCTTCAGCCCGGTGAATGATTTCCCTGACGGCAGCCTATAAGGCGCCTTTCTACAATCATAATTTGCTCCGCGCCCGGCGCGGTGCTGTTAAGGAAAGCCGACATGCAGCTTAAAGACACCCAGTTGTTCCGCCAGCAAGCCTTCATCGATGGCGCTTGGGTCGATGCGGACAGTGGTCAGACGATCAAGGTCAACAACCCGGCAACGGGCGAAATTCTGGGCACCGTGCCGAAAATGGGCGCTGCCGAAACCCGTCGTGCAATCGAAGCCGCCGACAAGGCGCTCCCGGCCTGGCGTGCACTGACCGCCAAGGACCGTGCGAACAAGCTGCGTCGCTGGTTCGAACTGATCATCGAAAACCAGGACGACCTGGCTCGCCTGATGACCCTGGAGCAGGGCAAGCCATTGGCCGAAGCCAAGGGCGAAATCGTCTACGCCGCTTCCTTCATCGAGTGGTTCGCCGAAGAAGCCAAGCGCGTCTACGGTGACGTGATTCCGGGCCACCAGCCAGACAAGCGCCTGATCGTGATCAAGCAGCCTATCGGCGTGACCGCGGCAATTACCCCGTGGAACTTCCCGGCCGCGATGATCACCCGTAAAGCCGGCCCGGCCCTGGCCGCCGGTTGCACCATGGTGCTCAAGCCTGCTTCGCAGACTCCGTTCTCGGCGTTCGCCCTGGCTGAGCTGGCCCAGCGTGCCGGCATTCCTGCTGGCGTGTTCAGCGTTGTTTCCGGCAGCGCCGGCGACATCGGCAGCGAGCTGACCAGCAACCCGATCGTGCGTAAACTGTCCTTCACCGGCTCGACTGAAATCGGTCGCCAGTTGATGGCTGAATGCGCCAAGGACATCAAGAAAGTGTCCCTTGAGCTGGGTGGCAACGCGCCGTTCATCGTGTTCGACGACGCGGACCTGGATAAGGCCGTCGAAGGCGCGATCATTTCCAAGTACCGCAACAACGGCCAGACCTGCGTCTGCGCCAACCGCCTGTACATTCAGGACTCGGTCTACGATGCGTTCGCTGAAAAACTGAAAGTGGCCGTGGCCAAACTCAAGATCGGCAACGGTCTGGAAGACGGCACCACCACTGGCCCGCTGATCGATGAAAAAGCCGTGGCCAAGGTCAAGGAACACATTGCCGACGCCGTGGCCAAAGGCGCCACCGTGCTGTCGGGTGGCAAATCCATCGAAGGCAACTTCTTCGAGCCGACCATCCTGACCAACGTGCCTAACAACGCAGCCGTGGCCAAGGAAGAAACCTTCGGCCCATTGGCGCCGCTGTTCCGCTTCAAAGACGAAGCCGAAGTGATCGCGATGTCCAACGACACCGAGTTCGGCCTGGCGTCGTACTTCTATGCCCGTGACCTGGGCCGTGTATTCCGTGTGGCTGAAGCCCTGGAATACGGTATGGTCGGCGTCAACACCGGGTTGATCTCCAACGAAGTCGCGCCTTTTGGCGGTATAAAGGCTTCCGGCCTGGGCCGTGAAGGCTCCAAGTACGGCATCGAAGATTACCTGGAAATCAAATACCTCTGCCTGGGCATCTAAGCTCGGCAGACGGGAATGCAATAAGCGGAAAGGGCACGAGAGCGCTGACCCTTTCTGCGTTTCAACCGGAATTTTCTCTGTGGCCGGGAAAGCTATGGCAGTCGATCATCGCATGCTGCCGTAGTTGCCTCCCCGCCGCATTTTCCTTGAACCACGCCGCCCGATGAGCGGCGAATGAGGACTTTATGAGCAAGACTAACGCTTCTTTGATGAAACGCCGCGAAGCCGCTGTACCACGCGGTGTTGGCCAGATTCACCCGATCTTCGCCGAGTCCGCGAAAAACGCAACCGTTACCGACGTTGAAGGTCGCGAGTTCATCGACTTCGCCGGCGGTATCGCAGTACTGAACACGGGTCACGTGCACCCGAAAATCATCGCCGCCGTGACCGCGCAGCTGAACAAGCTGACCCACACCTGCTTCCAGGTGCTGGCCTACGAACCTTACGTAGAGCTTTGCGAAAAAATCAACGCCAAGGTGCCTGGTGATTTCGCCAAGAAAACCCTGCTGGTGACCACCGGTTCCGAAGCCGTAGAGAACGCCGTGAAAATCGCCCGGGCCGCCACTGGCCGTGCCGGCGTGATCGCGTTCACTGGCGCTTACCACGGTCGCACCATGATGACCCTGGGCCTGACCGGTAAAGTCGTGCCTTACTCGGCCGGCATGGGCCTGATGCCAGGCGGCATATTCCGCGCGCTGTACCCGAACGAACTGCACGGCGTGAGCGTCGACGACTCGATCGCCAGCATCGAACGCATTTTCAAGAACGATGCCGAGCCGCGTGACATCGCTGCGATCATCATCGAGCCGGTTCAGGGTGAAGGCGGTTTCTACGTCGCGCCTAAAGAGTTCATGAAGCGTCTGCGCGCCCTGTGCGACCAGCACGGCATCCTGCTGATCGCTGACGAAGTGCAGACTGGCGCTGGCCGTACCGGCACGTTCTTCGCCATGGAACAGATGGGTGTTTCTGCCGACCTGACCACCTTCGCCAAGTCCATCGCTGGCGGCTTCCCGCTGGCGGGTGTGTGCGGCAAGGCTGAATACATGGACGCCATTGCTCCAGGCGGCCTGGGCGGTACCTACGCCGGTAGCCCGATCGCGTGCGCTGCTGCGCTGGCAGTGATGGAAGTGTTCGAAGAAGAACACCTGCTGGACCGCTGCAAGGCAGTCGGCGAGCGTCTGGTCACTGGCCTGAAAGCCATCCAGTCCAAGTATCCAGTGATCGGTGAAGTACGTGCCCTTGGCGCGATGATCGCGGTCGAGCTGTTCGTAGACGGCGACAGCCACAAGCCAAACGCACCGGCAGTCGCTGCCGTTGTGGCCAAGGCTCGCGACAAAGGCCTGATCCTGCTGTCCTGCGGCACCTACGGCAACGTTCTGCGCGTACTGGTACCACTGACTTCGCCGGATGAGCAACTGGACCAAGGTCTGGCAATCATCGAAGAGTGCTTCTCGGAGCTTTGATCTAAAGTGCTCTTATGAAAGTGTGAGCTGATCGACAAAAAAACCCGCTTCGGCGGGTTTTTTTGTACATGAAACCCACAGCGCTGTTTCCTGTGGCCTGCATTGACTATGGTGCATGCATTGAGAGGAGAGCCTGTTTGCATGAGAGCCGTTGAGTTACCCGCTGTACCTCGAGTGCTGATTGCCGAGGCGGATCCCTGGTCGCGGGATTTGCTCCAGCAAGTACTGCTGAACGTGCGCTGCGATGCTCGCATCGATCTCTGTGCCGATGGCCAGGACGCGTTGTCGCGACTGGCGGAAAACGCCTACGACCTGGTGATCGTCGACTGGGCGTTGCCTGGTGTGGATGGCTTGAATGTGTTGCGCAGCGTTCGCCAGCGCAAGCGCAATCCGCCGTTGCCGTTCATTCTGATGAGCAGCCGCAATGACAGCGCCAGCGTGCGCGAAGCCTTACCGTTGGCGCCTACGGCTTACCTGACCAAGCCGTTGAACATGGAAAACCTGACCCAGCGATTGCAGGATCTGCTGCTTGATGCCGGGCAGGAAGTTTTTTGTGAAGTGCCGGCCCTGGCGGCGGGCATGACCTTGGCGGTGTATCTGGAGCGCCGACGGACGCTGGCTGACGGTGCACCACTGATGACCGATGTGGAGGTAGCGGTCAAACGCAGCCTTAACCCCGGGGGGCTTGACCTGACCGTCCTCGAAGAGGAAACGCGTACCGATCCGCAGATTACCGCCGTGCTGATCGCCGCCGCCAACAGCGCCGCCCAACACCGCGGCGCTGCCGTGCAAACCCTGGCCCAGGCCCTGCATCGCCTGGGCTGCGGGCAGAGCATGAACCTGATTCTGGGGCTGACCCTCAAGCGCAGCGCGCGGCTCAGCGACCCGTACCTGGCGGATTACGCCGAGCGTTATTGGGACTTGTCGCTGCATACCGCCGAATACGCGCGGACCCTGGCCCGTCTTCTCGACCTGGACCAGGAGCGCTGTTATTGCGCGGGCATGCTGCATCGGCTGGGTGACCTGGCCTTGCTGCGTTGTTTGCAGGAATGGAAGCAGGCCGGCGGCGAGCTTGACGAGTTGGCTCAGGTCGACGAGGCGCTGAGTGGATTTGCGGCCGCTTACGGTTCGGCGCTGCGCACCCGCTGGCGCCTGCCGCTGGAACTGCGAGAGCTGATCGCGGCGGTCTATCAGCTCGGTGGCGGGGTTTATTCCCGCGAAGCGCTGGTGATGAACATGGCGGCTCAACTGGCGGGCCTGGGCGAGGATGAGGGGCTTGAGGCGCTGGCCAAGGGGCGCACGGCGAGGTTACTGCAGATCGGCCTGCCGGAGTTGGTGCGGTTGCGCAAAAAATAGCCGCCCCCGCCCGTAGGAGCTGCCGAAGGCTGCGATCTTTTGATCTTGTAATCTTTGGTTAGCCCCAAATCAAAAGATCGCAGCCTCGTTTCTCTCGGCATCTCCTACAGTGGGCGAATCAGCCGGGGATGATCCGGTTCTTGCCCTGTCGCTTGGCNTCTTTGGTTAGCCCCAAATCAAAAGATCGCAGCCTCGTTTCTCTCGGCATCTCCTACAGTGGGCGAATCAGCCGGGGATGATCCGGTTCTTGCCCTGTCGCTTGGCTTCGTACATCGCGGCATCCGCCCGGGAGAACAGGCTGTCGACACTGTCATCCTCAGGCAAGAGGCTGGTCAGGCCCTGGCTGATGGTGATGGTGAAAGTCCGGCTGTCGTGGCTGAAGCTCAGTTGTTGAATTTCCCGTTGCAGGCGCTCGGCCACCTGCATGGCCACCCCGGGCTCGCAGCCTGGAAAAACTGCCGCAAACTCCTCTCCGCCGATGCGCCCGAACACGTCACCACGACGCAATGCGGCGCGACCGCACTCAGCGATGCGTTGCAATACGTTGTCGCCTTCCTGGTGGCCATAGGTGTCGTTCACGGTCTTGAAATCATCGATATCCAGCATCAGGAACGACAGCGGGGTGCCCTGGGTTCGCGCCCGCTCGAACTCGTGGTTGGCGCATTCGAAAAAATGCCGGCGGTTGCTGCTCTCGGTCAATTCGTCGGTAGTGGCCAGGCGTTGCAATTCGGTTTCGAGGTGCTTTTTTTCGGTGATGTCTTCGGCAATGCCGACGATGATCAAAGGCTGGCCCGGCTCGCCCTGGCGGTTGATAAAGCACTTGTCGCTCAGCCAGCGTACCTGGCCGTCGGCGGTAACGATTCGATATTCACGGTCTTCGACCGAGCCTTTGTCCAGCACGGAGGCCAGGCTGCGCTCGGCTTCTTCCAGGTCATCCGGGTAAACGCTGTCGCGCCACTGGTTGTAGTCGGCCAGCAACGGGTCGGTGGGGCGCCCGAAAATCCGTTCGTAGGCCGGGCTGACATAGAGCACCTCGCGGGTTTCCCAGTTGAATGCCCACAGCACCGCATTGACGCTCACCAGCAGCGAGCTCAACAGCTGTTCGCGTTCACTCAAGCGCGCGACCTCGCCTCGGGCCTGCATCAGCGCCATCAGGGTCTGCGCGGCCTCTGGCCATTGCGGCGGGGAAGAATCCTGCAGGTTTTTATCGACCATCGACACTAATCTCAAAGAGCGTGCCGCGAGTTCGGCAGCGGCTGCAACGAAGACCGCCAGGGTGGCGAAGTGCTTTTGAGATAGGGGATTTGGAACTAAGTTCCCGGGGCGGGGAGAGCAGGGGGATGCGCCCGCCGGGCGGTAAGCGAAGGGGTTTATCGCGTACAGCGGTTGTTCAGGGGGCGTGTGCTGCGCAAAAAGCGAGCGGGAGCAAGCTTACTCGCCACAGGAGCGCGGCTTGCTATGGCAGAGCACCTCGGGCGAGGTGCTCTGCCTGGGCTCAGGCGTTGGCGGGGCGCAAGGAGTAGGTTTTCAGCTGGTCGGCGAAGTCACGCAGGGATTGAATCCCGCTGGCTTCAGCCTCGTGAATCCAGTCCTTGATGGCTGCCAGCATGTCGTGACCGTTGGAACTGGTCTTGACCCAGATCTGCTGCAAAGCCAGGCGCTTCTCGTAGATGACCTTCAGTGCATGACTGTGCTCGAGCATGGTCTGGATCCGCACATGATGTTTGTCATCCAGCAGGCTGGTTTCACGCGACAACAGGCGCTTGGCCCGGTGGAACTGGTGGCGAACGGAGTGATCGACCTTTTCCAGCTCTTGCTTGACCAGGGGCGCGATGACCAATTTGCGGTACTGGGCCATGATCTGGAAACGATTGTTGAGGATCGCCATGGCGGTATCCATGTCCAGGTTGCCTTTGCCTTCAACCCGATGGGCAATTGGCGCGACCCGCTGAACCTTGGCCAGGCGCAGGAAGCTGAAAACCTGGATCCAGGCCCAGCCGAGGTCGAACTCCCACTTCTTTACCGACAGTTTTGCCGAGTTGGGGTAGGTGTGGTGGTTGTTGTGCAGTTCTTCGCCGCCAATCAGGATGCCCCAAGGCACCAGGTTGGTGGCCGCATCGCGGCATTCGAAGTTGCGATAACCGATGGCATGGCCCAGGCCGTTGACCACGCCGGCCGCCCACACAGGGATCCACATCATCTGGATGGCCCAGATGGTGATGCCGATGGTGCCGAACAGCAACACGTCGATGACACCCATGATTGCCACGCCCAGTAGCGGAAAGCGGCTATACAGGTTACGTTCGATCCAGTCTTCCGGGCAGTTCTTGCCGTAGATGCGCAGGGTCTCCGGATTTTCCGCTTCGGCGCGATACAGCTCTGCACCTTTGCGCAAAACGGTGGACAGGCCCTTGACGACCGGACTGTGCGGGTCATCGACGGTTTCGCATTTAGCGTGATGCTTGCGGTGGATAGCGGTCCACTCACGGGTGTTCTGCGCCGTGGTCAACCACAGCCAGAAGCGGAAGAAATGTTTCAGGCCGGCATTGAGCTCAAGGGAGCGATGGGCTGAATAGCGATGCAGATAGACAGTGACGCCGATGATTGTGATGTGGGTCATCAGCAGGGTGACTGCCACCAGTGACCAAGGCGACAAGCCAAGAAAACCTTCGTACCACATAGGCTGTAGGGCCCTCGATAAAGAAAAAACAGCCCTCGCATTATCACCAAGCTCACAGATAAAACCAGTCACCCTTTCAGATAAGAGTGGCTGAATGTTTCTTTGCCCTATAATTCCAATCATTTTGAGGGACATGGACGACCGAATGCCTGCTACCTATCGCGATGCCCTGCGTGCAGCACTGCTGTATCTGCTGCTTTCCGTCCTCTGGGTTTCGCTCAGCGGTTTTGCATTAAACAGTTTCTTCGATGATTCGGCCGAGGCGTTGCACTGGCAAACGATCAACGGTTACATCTGGCTATTGCTGAGCGCGGGAATTATTTTCATTGCCCGCACGCGTTTGTTCCGCTGCCTTGGGATTGGTGCGCAGTTGGCTGAGCGTTCTGCGGATAGAGAGCGGCTGCGTCAGGCCGCAGCCGTGTTTGATTGCACCCGCGAAGGCGTGCTGGTCACAAATGACAAAGGATTGATCGTTCACGTTAACCGGGCGTTCATGCAGATCACCGGCTATCAGCGCGAAGAAGTGATGGGCCAGCAACCGAGCCTGTTCAAATCCGGTCGCCATCCGGCGAGCTTCTACCAGGCCATGTTCAAGACGCTCAACAGTGTTGGCGAGTGGAGCGGTGAAATCTGGAATCGGCGCAAAAGCGGGGAAATCTATCCGCAATGGCAGACGATCCGTATCGTTCGCGACGATGATGGACGGGTCAGCCAATACGTGGCGGTATTCTCCGACATCAGCGCAATCAAGAATTCCGAGAATGTGCTGACCCATCTTGCCCATCACGACCCATTGACCGACTTGCCCAATCGCCTGCTGTTCACCGACCGCGCCGAGCAGGCCGTGGCATCGGCACAGGTGCACAAGCGTGGCTGCGCGCTGCTGGTGATCGACCTGGATCACTTCAAGATGATCAACGACAGCCTCGGTCACACCGTGGGCGATCAGATGCTCAAGGCCGTGGCCGAGCGGCTGCTGGCGATGTTCGGGCCAGGCATTACCCTGGCCCGCCTCGGGGGCGATGAATTTGCAGTCCTGGCGGAGGGGTGCCCGCAACTGGTCCATGCGGCGGCCCTGGCCCAGCGGATCATTGACGGCTTCAAGGAAGCCTTCGTGATCGACGGCAATCAGCTGTTCATCAACGCCAGCGTGGGCATCAGCCTGTTCCCTAGCGACGCCCTGAGTGCTGCGCAGTTGCTGCGTAATGCGGACGCGGCATTGTCCAAGGCGAAAAATGCAGGCCGCGACAGCTATGCGCTTTATACCGAAGAACTGACGGCCCAGGCCCAGCAGCGGGTCGAGACCGCGTTCGAGTTACGCAGGGCGCTGGAGCAGGATGAGCTGCGGGTGTATTACCAGCCGGTCCACGACCTGAAGACCAGTCGCCTGGTCGGCGTCGAGGCGCTGGTGCGCTGGGAGCACCCTCTGCGGGGGTTGGTTTCGCCTGCCGAGTTCATTCCCATCGCCGAGCGTACCGGCTTGATCGCCGAAATTGATGCCTGGGTCATGCAGCAGGCATGTCAGCAGATGTGCCAATGGCAGCAGTCTGGCGTTGTGTTGTCGTTTGTTGCGGTGAATGTGTCTGCGCGACTGTTTGCCCGCCGTGAGCTGTACCAGCAGGTGGCGCAGGTGCTACGCGACACAGGGCTCAACCCGGCGTATCTGGAGCTGGAGGTGACCGAGAGCGCGGTAATGGATGACCCGGAAGTGGCGCTGGAGCAGATGCATCGCTTGCGTGAGCTGGGCGTGCGCCTGGCGATCGATGATTTTGGCACCGGCTATTCATCCTTGCTGCGGCTCAAGCGCTTGCCCGTACAGAAACTCAAGATCGACCAGGGTTTCGTTGCCGGGCTGCCGTGGGACGACGACGACGTGGCGATCGTGCGGGTCATAATCGCGTTGGCCAAGAGCATGGGCATGCAGGTACACGCTGAAGGGATCGAGCAGGTCGAGCAGGCCAGTTTCCTGCTCGAGCACGACTGCGATCTGGGCCAGGGCTATTGGTTCGCGCGACCGATGCCTGCTGCGCAGCTCGACTGGGCGCGGGCGCCGCATATCGGTTAAACCCTCTCGTGGTCTGCTTGAAAGATCGCGCAGCATCAATCGCAGCCTCGTTTCACTCGCCAGCTCCTACGGGGCGGAGGATGGGCGCTGTTCATGAAGTTCACTTCTGGTTATATAAACATTCTTAAATAGTCTTTTTAAGAATATCCGCACCTATCTACTATTGGTCCCACGCCGCAAGCAGTGCCGCCACTGCCAGGCAACCTCTCAGTCGAAGGAGCAGCACCATGAGCGCATCCCTACGTAGCGTTGACGGCCAGGACGAAGCAGCCATCTTGCGCGAGATCCAGAGCGCACTGCGCGACCTGCGGTTCGGGGCAGTGGAAATCACTGTGCATAACGCTCAGGTCGTGCAGATCGAACGCAAGGAAAAATTCCGTCTGCAGCAGCCGGGCAACAAGCCGGGCTGATCACCGATCACCCGCTTGGCCGAACGATCTTTAAGCCGTACCGCGATTCCAGAAAATCAAAAAAAGCCAACACAATCAGAATTCCAGGAGCTTTCACCATGTCGTCGATTCGTCATTTCGCTTTGGCCGCCCTGGCCAGTGCCCTTTTTGCTGGTTCCGCGGTTGCCAAGGATTACGAACTGCTTAACGTGTCGTACGACCCGACTCGCGAGCTGTATCAGGAGTACAACGCGGAATTCGTCAAATTCTGGCAGAAAGACCACGCCGGCGATTCGGTGAAAATCCAGCAGTCCCACGGTGGCTCGGGCAAGCAGGGCCGTGCGGTCATCGACGGCCTGCGTGCCGACGTTGTGACCCTGGCCCTGGCCGGCGACATCGACGAAATTGCCAAGCTTGGCAAGACCCTGCCAGCCGACTGGCAGAAGCGTCTGCCGGAGGCGAGTACCCCTTACACTTCGACCATCGTGTTCCTGGTGCGCAAGGGCAACCCGAAAGGCATCAAGGACTGGGGCGACCTGGTTAAAAATGATGTGTCGGTGATCACCCCGAACCCGAAAACCTCCGGCGGCGCTCGCTGGAACTTCCTCGCGGCCTGGGCTTATGGCCTCAAAGCCAACGGCGGTGACGAAGCCAAGGCCAAGGAATATGTGCAGACGCTGTTCAAGCACGTCCCTGTGCTGGACACCGGCGCTCGCGGTTCGACCATCACTTTCGTCAACAACGGTCAGGGCGACGTGTTGCTGGCTTGGGAAAACGAAGCGTTCCTGGCTCTGAAGGAAGATGGCGGCGCCGACAAATTCGAGATCGTCGTGCCTTCGCTGTCGATCCTGGCCGAACCTCCAGTGGCTGTAGTCGACAAGAACGCCGAGAAAAAGGGCAACGAGCAGATCGCCGAAGCCTACCTCAAGCACCTGTACAGCCCGGCCGGCCAGGAAATTGCAGCGAAGAATTTCTACCGCCCACGTGATAAGGAAGTCGCCGCCAAGTACGCCCAGCAGTTCCCGAAACTGGAGCTGGTGACCATCGACAAAGACTTCGGCGGCTGGAAAACTGCCCAACCGAAATTCTTTAATGATGGCGGGGTGTTCGACCAGATCTATCAGGCGCAGTAATCTCACTCGAAACGAGCCCCAACATGTGGGAGCGAGCCTGCTCGCGAAGGGTATTTCAGTGACAGGGATGTTGACTGATTCTTCCTCTTCGCGAGCAAGCCCGCTCCCACATTGATGCGTTTTTAACCAAGGACTTTTATGTCGCGTCGTATCTCCCCCGTCATACCCGGCTTCGGGCTGACGCTGGGCTACACCTTGGTGTACCTCAGCCTGATTGTGCTCATTCCACTGGCGGCGATGTTCGTGCACGCCGCTCAACTCACCTGGGATCAGTTCTGGGCAATCATCTCCGCGCCTCGAGTGCTGGCGGCGTTGAAGCTGAGCTTCGGCACTGCGCTCTATGCCGCGATCATCAACGGCATCATCGGCACGCTGCTGGCCTGGGTGCTGGTGCGCTATACCTTCCCGGGGCGCAAGATCATCGATGCGATGATCGACTTGCCCTTCGCCCTGCCGACCGCCGTCGCCGGCATCGCGCTGACTGCCCTGTACGCGCCGAATGGCTGGGTTGGCCAACTGGCGGCAGACCTCGGCTTCAAGATCGCCTACACCCCTCTGGGCATCACCCTCGCGCTGACATTCGTTACGCTTCCATTCGTGGTACGTACGGTACAGCCGGTATTGGCCGATATCCCTCGTGAAGTCGAAGAAGCTGCGGCGTGCCTGGGTGCCAAACCCCTGCAGGTATTTCGCCATATCCTGGTGCCAGCGCTGTTGCCAGCCTGGCTGACCGGCTTTGCCCTGGCCTTTGCCCGTGGGGTTGGCGAATACGGCTCGGTGATTTTCATCGCCGGCAACATGCCGATGAAAACTGAAATCCTGCCGTTGCTGATCATGGTCAAGCTCGACCAGTACGATTACACCGGCGCCACGTCCATCGGTGTGTTGATGCTGGTGGTTTCTTTCGTCCTGTTGCTGCTGATCAACCTGCTGCAACGCCGTATCGAAACCCCATAAGGAGGCGCACACATGTCCCAATCGTCTATTGCTGCTGCTTCCTCGAACGCTGCCCGTCGTGGCAGTGCCAGTTCCCGTCGGGTGCTGATCGGTCTCGGCTGGCTGGTGTTCGCCCTGTTCCTGTTGCTGCCGCTGATCATCGTGGTCTCCCAGGGTTTGAAAATGGGTATCGGTGCATTCTTCACCGCGATCTTCGAGCCTGATGCGCTCTCCGCGCTGAAGCTCACCCTGATTGCCGTATTGATCTCCGTACCCCTGAATGTCGTGTTTGGTGTCAGCGCCGCGTGGTGCGTGAGCAAATACTCATTCCGTGGCAAGAGCATGCTGGTGACCCTGATCGACCTGCCTTTCTCGGTTTCGCCAGTGATCGCCGGCCTGGTCTACGTGCTGATGTTCGGCGCCCAAGGCCTGTTCGGGCCTTGGCTGCAGGATCATGACATCCAGATCGTCTTCGCCTTGCCGGGCATTGTGCTGGCGACGATCTTCGTCACCGTGCCATTCGTGGCGCGCGAACTGATCCCGCTGATGCAGGAGCAAGGCACCCAGGAAGAAGAAGCCGCCAGGCTGCTGGGGGCCAATGGTTGGCAGATGTTCTGGCACGTCACCGTTCCCAACATCAAGTGGGGCCTGATCTACGGCGTGGTGCTGTGTACTGCACGGGCCATGGGTGAGTTCGGTGCGGTGTCGGTGGTCTCCGGGCACATTCGCGGGGTGACCAACACCTTGCCGTTGCACGTCGAGATCCTCTACAACGAATACAACCACGTGGCCGCGTTCGCGGTAGCGAGCCTGTTGCTGATCATGGCGCTCTTCATCCTGCTGCTGAAGCAGTGGAGCGAAAATCGTATTAACCGCCTGCGCGCCAGCGCCGCGGAGGAATAATTCATGTCGATCGAAGTGCGTAACGTCAGCAAGAATTTCAACGCGTTCAAGGCGCTGGACAACATCAGTCTGGACATCCAGAGCGGTGAGCTCGTGGCGCTGCTCGGCCCCTCCGGTTGCGGCAAGACCACGCTGCTGCGGATCATCGCCGGCCTGGAGACGCCGGATCAGGGCAATATCGTGTTCCACGGTGAAGACGTTTCCGGCCACGACGTGCGTGACCGTAACGTCGGTTTCGTGTTCCAGCATTACGCGCTGTTCCGCCACATGACGGTGTTCGACAACGTCGCGTTCGGCCTGCGCATGAAGCCGAAAAACCAGCGTCCGAGCGAAAGCCAGATCGCGGTCAAGGTTCACGAATTGCTCAACATGGTGCAGCTGGACTGGCTCTCGGATCGTTATCCGGAACAGCTTTCCGGAGGTCAGCGCCAGCGTATTGCCCTGGCCCGCGCCCTGGCGGTAGAGCCCAAAGTCCTGCTGCTCGACGAACCGTTCGGCGCCCTCGATGCCAAGGTCCGCAAGGAACTGCGGCGGTGGTTGGCGCGCCTGCACGAGGATATCAACCTGACATCGGTGTTCGTGACCCACGACCAGGAAGAAGCGATGGAAGTGGCCGACCGCATCGTGGTGATGAACAAGGGCGTGATCGAGCAGATCGGCTCACCGGGTGACGTCTACGAGAACCCGGCCAGCGATTTCGTGTACCACTTCCTGGGGGATTCGAACCGGTTGCACCTGGGCGAAGACAATCACGTGCTGTTCCGTCCCCACGAAGTGTCGCTGTCGCGCCATGAGCTGGAGGATCACCATGCGGCCGAAGTGCGCGATATCCGCCCGCTGGGTGCGACGACCCGGGTGACGCTCAAAGTCGAAGGCCAGAGCGAGCTGATCGAAGCGGAAGTGGTCAAGGACCACGACAGCCTGACCGGGTTGGCGAAGGGGGAGACGCTGTTCTTCAAGCCGAAGGTCTGGCAGAAACTCGCCAACATCTAAAAGCATCGCGGGCAAGCCCGCTCCCATAGGGTTTGAGGTTGGTCACAAGTTTGTGTTCAACACCAATCCACTGTGGGAGCGGGCTTGCTCGCGAAAGCGATCTACGCCGCCGCGTTTTTCTGACGCAGACGCACACCCCCCGCACGCGTCTCGATCTGCTCTTTCAGGCCATGTCGCAGCCCCAGCAAAAATGCCAACTCCGCCACCACAAACAGCGGCCCGACAATCAACCCCGTCACGTCATCGACAAAGGCCGGTTTGCGTCCTTCGTAGTGATGGCCGACGAACTGAATCGCCCATCCCACCACAAACATGCCGATGCCGCTGGCCAGCCACACCAGGGTGCTTTGCTGGGCCAACACATGACCGGCCCAGACGCACAAACCCAGGAGTACCGTCATCAGTAGCCCGAGACGCAGTTCCAGGCGCAGGTAGAACCAAGCCGACGCCAGCGACACCAGCACCGCCGGCGAAAGCCAGCCTCCAGCCCATTGCGGGCGGGACAGCAACACCGCTACCGCGACCACAATCAGCGGAATTCCGATGAAATGACTGGCGATGTTTCTCGGGTCGCGGTGATAAGCGGCATATTGACTGAGGTGGTCAACCAGGCTTTTTTTCATTGTTATTCCTCCTGTAGGGTGAGTGATCATCCACCGGTTGGATTTTTTGCTCTGTCAGCCAGGCGACAATCTCGAGGAGTTTTCATGGACATGCAGGTCTGGCGTGCGCGTTTGCTGAACGGCCAGTGGTTCAGTCATCTGCCTGTTCCTCTACAGGATAGTCTGCTGGCAGCGGCCCGGTTGCGACGCTTGTCTGCGGGGCAGCGATTGTTCAAACGTGGTGACCCGCCATGCGGGCTGTACGCGGTGCTCGAAGGTGCCGTGCGCATCGGCGCGGTTAACGAGCAGGGCAAGGAAGCGCTGTTGAGTCTGGTAGAGCAGCCGCACTGGTTCGGTGAAATCTGCCTGTTCGATGGGCAGGCGCGCACCCACGACGCTTTTGGCCTGGGCCAGTGCACCCTGCTGCATATCCCCCAGGCGGCGCTGTTGGCGATGCTCGATGAGCAGCCACTGTATTGGCGGCAACTGGCATTGCTCATGAGCCAGAAATTGCGCCTGACCTTTATCAACCTCGAACAGCTGAGCCTGCTGCCGGCCCCGGCACGCCTGGCGCACCGCTTGCTGATGATCGCCGACAGCTATGGCGAAATCGATCCGCCACGTCGTGTGCTGCAGCTGCCACAGGAGCAGTTGGCGTCGATGTTGTCACTCTCGCGCCAGACGACCAACCAGTTGCTCAAGGAGCTGGAAGGACAGGGCATCGTCAGCTTGAGGTACGGCGAGATAGAAATTACCGATGCCGAGCGGCTGCGGGCATTGGCGGTCATCTTTTAGTGGGTTTTGTCCCCGAACGCGCATAGCCTGTAGCGACGACAAATGAGGTGTGCCATGCGTGTGCTGTTAGTAGAAGACGAGCCGGAGACCGCCAAACTCCTGGCCAACGGCCTGGGTGAAGCGGGTTATACGGTCGATGTAGCGCTGAACGGGATGGACGGCCGACGTTTTATCGAGTCCGGCGCGTACGAGATGATCATCCTCGACGTCATGCTGCCGGGCCTCAACGGCTGGCAGCTGCAGCAACAGATCCGCAAACTCGGCGACACGCCGGTGTTATTCCTCACCACCAGGGACGGCATCGAAGACCGCCTGCGAGGGCTGGAACTGCACGAAGAAGACTACTTGCTCAAGCCTTTCAAGGTGAGTGACCTGGTGGCGCGGGTGCGCAAATTGTTGCGCCGGGATCGTGGGCGTTAACATCACCGCAACCCATCGCGAAACTGCCCCGGTGTCATCCCGGTCCAACGCTTGAAGGCGCGGCTGAAGCTGCTGGTGTCGGCGAACCCCAGCAGGTAGCTGATCTCGCTCAATGAGCATTGCGGGTCCCGCAGGTGCAACAACGCCAGGTTCTCGCGGCTTTCGTTGAGCAACGTGTCAAACCGGCAACCTTCATCTGCCAGGTGCCGCTGCAGGCTGCGCAAACTCAAGTGCAGGGTGTGGGCGATGTGTTCGGCGCTGGGCTCGCCTTCGGGCAATTGTTCTTCTATGGCGTCACGGACCTTGCGTTCCCAGGTCAGCGGCTTGAGTTGCGCCAGGGTGCGCTTGAGCACGGTTTCGTTGTGCTCGGCCAGCTCCGGGTTGGCGTCGTCCAGATGGCTTTCAAAGTCCTCCAGGGAAAACTCCAGGCGATCCTCGTCGGCGGCGAAGTGCACCGGTGAGCGGAAAACCTTGTGCCATTGGTGCGCATCAGCCGGTTCCGGGCGCCGCAGGTACACCGCCATCGGCGCGTATTCGCGGCCCAGCCGGTTACGGCAGGTGCGCACATAAATCGCAGTGAAGGCATCGATGGCTTCATAGGCCGGCGCCGGGCTGCCCGGCGGGACTTTCAGGCGGAAGCGATAGCGATCCTCGCCACGGGTCAATTCGAGTTCAAGGGCATCGCTGACCACCTGGTGATAGCGCACGATGCGTTCGAACACTTCGCGCAAGCTACCGCTGGCCACCAGCGCGTACCCGAGTGCGTGAAAGGTGGTGGGACTGACAAAGCGTGAAACCCGCAGGCCGATCGCCGGGTCCCCACTGACCTGCACGGCGAGTTCCCACAGCCGAGTGGTGCCGGACAACGGATAACGGGCGTTAGGGTCGTCCATCCATAGCGGGTCGAGCCCCGCCTGGTGACACAGGGCGGTGCTGTCGAGGCCCAATGCGTCCAGTTGCTTGCGCAGGGCACGGGTCCAACTGGCGAGGGAGGTCGGTTCAGTCATGCTGATTGGCGCTTCCGATCAACAGGTTGGCGTTCACGGCTACCGCCTTGCGAGGGTTCGCAAGGCAGGATGCGAACATCGATAACCAGAGGATGGAAGCATGGACCGTACTTCTGCAAGTCCCCAGCGACTGAATGCATCCCAACGATCAGCGCACATACGCGAAGTGGTGTTGGCCAAGGGCGTCGAATTGCGTCAGCGCTATCCGATTCTCCAGCATCAAGACGCCTTGGGCGCGGGCATTCTGGCCTTTGCCCTGGCCGGGATGATCGGTTCTGCAGCGCTGTACATCAACGGTCATATGGCCTGGTGGGTGTGCCTGCTGCTCAACGCATTTTTCGCTTCACTGACCCACGAACTGGAACACGACCTGATCCACAGCATGTATTTTCGCAAGAAGCGCATCCCGCACAACCTGATGATGGCTCTGGTGTGGCTGGCGCGGCCGAGCACGATCAACCCGTGGATCCGTCGCCACCTGCACCTCAATCACCACAAGGTGTCCGGTACGGAAACCGATATGGAAGAGCGTGCCATCACCAACGGCGAGCCTTGGGGTTTCGCGCGACTCCTGATGATCGGCGACAACATCATGTCGGCGTTCATTCGCATGCTGCGGGCCAAAACCTGGGCGCATAAATCCAGCATCATCAAGCGCACGCTGAAGGTGTATGCGCCGCTGGCGTTGGTGCACTGGGGCGCCTGGTACGTGTTTCTCGGGTTTCATGCAGCCAATGGCGTCGCACATCTGACGGGCGCCCCCATTGAATGGTCGGCCACCACGTTGTCAGTGATGCAGGTGATCGATATTGCCGCTGTCGTGATCATCGGGCCGAACGTACTGCGTACTTTTTGCCTGCACTTCGTCAGCTCGAACATGCACTACTACGGCGATGTGGAGCCGGGCAATGTGATGCAGCAGACACAGGTACTGAATCCCTGGTGGATGTGGCCGATGCAGGCGTTCTGCTTCAACTTCGGCAGCAGTCACGGGGTTCATCATTTTGTGGTGAAGGAGCCTTTCTACATTCGCCAGATGACGGTGCCGGTGGCGCATAAGGTCATGCGCGAGATGGGGGTGCGGTTCAATGATTTCGGGACGTTCAAACGGGCTAACCGGTTTGTGCGCAAGGAAGAAGTTCAGGGGCAAACCGTGGAGGGTCTGCGGGTCTGAAGCCCTCATCGCTGGCAAGCCAGCTCCCACAGTGAATCGGTGGTCAACACACAATCTGTGAACGATCGAGATCCACTGTGGTAGCTGGCTTGCCAGCGATAGCGGTGCGTCAGGCAACAAATCACTCCGGCTGGAAAGGCGACTCACTCAATATCACCCCGGTTTCATCGACATACTTCTGCCAATGCTCGATCAGGGCGTTCAGTTTCTCTGGCTGAAGCAACGCCAAATCATGAATTTCCCCCGGATCACTGCCCAAATCATACAGCTGCCAGGTCGCCGGCCCGGCCGGCCCCGGAATGAAAACCGCTTTCCACTGCCCCTGCCGAATAGCCCGGCGCCCGAACAACTCCCATCCCGTCACCGTGTGCTCGTCGTGGACCTGCGCGGTCTCGCCCGACAGAAATCCCAGCCACGATTTGCCGCGAACTTCTGCCACTGATTTGCCACGCCAGCGCTTGCCGGGATGGCGAACGCCAGCCAGGTCGAGAATGGTCGGCGTGATGTCCATCACCGTGCCAAACCCATGACTGATCTGGCCCTTGAGTGGCAGTTGCGGATAGTGCACCAGCGCTGGCACACGAATTCCCCCTTCAGTGGTGAAGGCCTTGAACAGGCGCGAAGGGGCAGTGGCTGTCTGCGCCCAATTCGGCCCGTACCAGACGTAGGAGTTGGCACGGCCGATATTGTCCAGGCTGTTGTCGTAATGCTGATTCAAATAAGTCAGCAATTGCGGACCGAATTTTGGAAACGCCTCCAGCAACGCACCTTCGGCACCGTTATCGGACATGAACAGGATGAACGTATTGTCCAGTTGCCCTTGCTGGCGCAGGTAGTCGACGATGCGTCCGATGTTCCAGTCCATGCGCTCGACCATCGCCGCGTAGACCTCCATGGCCCGTGCGGAGATCTGTCGTTGCTCGTCGCTCAACGCATCCCATTGCGCGCTCAGCTCAATTAACGGATGGGGCTCGACATCCGGCTCAATCAACCCCAGGGCCTTGAGTTTTTCCAGTCGTTCCAGGCGCAGTACCTCGGGGCCTGCGTCATAGCGGCCGCGGTACTTCTCGACCACATCGACCGGTGCCTGCAACGGCCAGTGTGGCGCGGAAAATGGCAGGTAAGCGAAGAACGGCCGGGTCTGGTCACGTTCCTTGAGATACTGCAAAAGCTTGTCGCCGAAGGCATCGGAGGAATAGAAATCCTTCGGCAATTCGTCGATGAACATGTCGTCCTCGATGTACAGCGCCGGGGTGGACTTCAGCAGGCCAGGGGTTTGCTCGTCATAGGTCGGCTCAAAGCCATAATGGTTGGCGGCGCCGGGCAGCAGTGAAAACGAGCGCTCGAAACCCCGTGCGTGCGGCGCCAGCTCTGCGGTCAGGCCCAAGTGCCATTTGCCACTCATCAAGGTCTGGTAACCCGCCTCGCGCAGCAGCTCGGGCACTGCCACGACTCGGTCATTCAGATAGCCTTCGTAACCCGGTTTGCCGATCAGGTCCGGGGTCAGCGCCTCGGCCATGGTGCCAATGCCAGCGATGTGATGGTCGGTGCCGGTCAGCAACATCGAACGGGTCGGCGAACAGGTGGGTGCGGTATGAAAATCGGTCAGGCGCAGGCCGTTGCTGGCCAGGGCGTCGAGGTTCGGTGTCGCGATCTCGCCGCCGAAGGCTCCGATATCGGAGAAGCCCAGGTCATCGGCCAGGATCACTAGAAAATTGGGACGTTGCGGCATCGAAAATCTCCTGTTCAGCAGGCAATGAAGGACAGCGGCAGGTCGCGTACCTGCACCGGTACGGGTGGTTGGTAATGGCCGTCGCTGGTCAGTTCGTGGAGCAGTTCTTCGCGCAGTTGATGAAAGTCGAAACTGCTGCGCTGGCGCGGATGCGGCAGGGCGATGTCGACCACTTGCTTGATCCGCCCGGGACGGGGCTCCATGACCACGACACGGTCAGCGAGGAAAATCGCTTCCTCGACATCGTGAGTGACCAGAATGGTGGTGATTCTGGCCCGGGTGCGGATCGTCAACAGCTCGTCCTGCATCTGCTGGCGGGTCAGCGCGTCGAGGGCGCCGAAGGGTTCGTCCAGCAGCAGGATTCGCGGGCTGGCCACCAGTCCGCGGGCGATGGCCACACGCTGTGCCATGCCGCCTGACAGCTGATGCGGATAAGCGCGGGTGAAATCGGTCAGGCCCACCAACTCGATAAAGTCATTGATGCGTTTTTGCTTCTGTTCGGTGCTCAGTGGTTCGTTGACCAGGCCGAGGCCGATGTTGTCGGCCACCGTCAACCACGGAAACAGGCGATGTTCCTGGAAGACAATGCCGCGCTCGCCACCGATGCCGGTCACGGCTTTTCCGTCCACGCTGATCTGCCCCCGGAACTGCGTGTCGAGGCCCACCAGGAGCCTGAGCAACGTGGATTTGCCGCAGCCGCTGGAACCGACGATGGCAACAAATTCGCCCTCGGCAATGTCCAGGTTGAATTCGCCAATGGCCTCCAGTTCGACGCCGTCGACATCGAAGGTTTTGCCTACGTTGTTGAAGCTGACAATCGGTGCGTTCATGCGTGTCTCCAGCGAGTAGCGCGTATTTCGAGGCGTTGGCCAATGAGATTGAGCAGCGCACCGGTCAGGCCGACCAGCAGCATGCCCGCCATGATCAGGTCCATGCGCAGCAGTTGCTGTGCGCCGATCATCTGGCTGCCGATACCGCCGTTGGACGGCATGAAGTATTCAGCGCCGATGGTGCCGAGCCAGGCGTAAATCAGGCTCAGTCTGAGCCCGGCGAAAATCCCCGGCGCAGCCCCCGGCAATATCAGTCGACGCAAGCGTTGGCGCAGGTTCAGGCGCAGCACTTGAGCGGCTTCATTGAGTTGCGGCGAGAGATTGGCGACGCTGCGTTGAGTGGCGATAAACAGCGGGAAAAACGCGGCGAGGGCGACAAACACCCACTTCGCCGATTCCCCGAGACCGAACCACGCGGTGAGCAACGGCACCCAGGCGAAAATCGCAATCTGGCGGATCGCGGCGAGGGTCGGGCCGAGCACGCGTTCGCTGTTGCGCGACAGGCCCAGCAGCAAACCGAGCGCAAATCCCAGCCCGCCGCCCAGCACCAGGCCGCCAAGTGTTCGACCCAGGCTCAGGGCCATGCCGCTGATCAGCGTACCGTCGAGCAAACCCTTAACGGTTGTGGCTAGAACTTCGAGCGGACTGACCAGGATGTTGGCGTCGACCCACTGTTGTTCCGTGGTCAATTGCCACAAGGCCACTAGCGCAAAAGGCAGCAACCATGGTTGTAGACGTTGCCAGCCCTGATACCTCGGACCCCTGCGGATCTCCGCCGTGGCCGGGTGCGGCCAGTGGACCAGCTTCTTGTCCAACAGACCGATCCCGCGATCCATGATCACGCCAATCAGGCCAATCACCACGATGCAGACAAACACGATGTCGAGCATGAACAACTGCCGTGCCCACACCATCAGGTAACCAATTCCTTCACTGGAGGCGAGCAATTCAACCGCCAGCAATGACGTCCACCCGGCGGCCAGTGCCAGGCGTACGCCCGCCATGAATGCCGGCAGTGCGGCAGGCAGCACCAGGCGACGGATCAGTAGCCGGGGGGGTAATCGCAGTACGGCAGCGGCTTCACGTAATTTGGGTTGGGCATCACGCACACCCACCAGCGTGTGCAGCGTCACCGGCACCACGATGGCCTTGATCAGCACCACCAGTTTCAGTACCTCGCCAATCCCGAAAAACACCATGAACAGCGGGATCCACGCCAGGGTCGGGACTTGTGCCAGACCTGCGAAGGTCGGGAACACCAAGCGCTCAAGACGTTGACTGAATCCCAGCGCGGCACCCAATGCAGCGCCGGCAGTGATGCCGGCGAGCAGGCCCCAGAACAGGCGCTGCAGGCTGATCCACAAATGGCTCCACAGTTCGCCCTGTGCAAGTTCGATGGCACTGCTCCAGACCAGCGCAGGCGCCGGCAGAATCTGCTCGCTCATCCAGTGATTGCGGCTGGCGAGGCACCACAGGGCGAACAGGCTGAAGGGCACTATCCAGGGCAACACACGCTGGCCCAGTGTTGGCCAAAGACGGTCATTGAGTGGCGCAGCGGCAAGCGGCAGGCTCAGCAGGGATACACGGGCCATGAATGACCTCCGTTGTCGGTTTTATCGGGTCGTGGATCTAGATAAAAAGCTCGCAGCCTTCGGCAGCTCCTACAGGGGATCGACGTGCGTCTGTAGGAGCTCGACATGCATCCGTAGGAACTGCCGAAGGCTGCGATCTTGGCGATGCAGCACCAATGCAAATTGTTATATAAATAATCAAATCAATACTATTAAGAGATAAGCGAGACCATTTAAGGCTTGCAGGCCCCACGCATCCAATGCATTCGAAGAATATTTTTGATGCTCTCTATGCATATCGATCCAGGGCGCCCGTAATTGCACGCTTAGGTCTAAAAGATCTAAAAATGTGAATTTATAGTATTTAAGTGCTGGTCTGGATTCAGCCTACTTTCAGCGCCTCAATGCTGTCGTCACCAGGAGCCGCACCCATGACCATTCCCTTCAAACGAGTCATCAGCCTATTCGCCGCACCGGCTTTGGCGGGGCTGATGGCTTTCACCGTCAACGCCGCCGAGCTCAAGGAAATCCGCATTGCAGTGCCGGACCTTAGTGCGGGCACGCAGCACAGTGGTGGTGGGGTGGTGGACGTGCTGCGCGACCAGCAGATCTTCGAAAAAGCCTTCGCCGACCAGGGCATCAGGATTCAGTGGAATTTCTTCAAGGGCGCTGGGCCCGTGATCAACGAAGCGGTTGCAAATGGTCAGGTGGACCTGGCTTACCTCGGAGACCTTGCGGCAATCATCGGCAAGTCAAATGGCCTGGACACACGCCTGCTAAGCGCTTCTGCTCGCGGCGTGAAACAGTACCTGGGCGTAGTCCCCGGCTCGGGGATCAAGTCGCTGCAAGATCTCAAGGGCAAGCGCGTGGCGATCTTCCGCGGCACCGCTACCCAGTTGTCTTTCGACGCGGCGCTGGCCAGCCAGGGTTTGAGCGAGAAGGACCTGAAAGTCATCAACCTGGACTTCAACGGCGCCGTGGCAGCGTTGGCGGCCAAACAGATCGATGCCTCCTGGGGCAGTTCCGGATTGACCTCGTTGCAAGCGAAAGGCTTGGCCGAGTTGCCGCTCAATACCAAGGACCTGGGTGGCGCAGGCAGCATTCAGAGTGTCTTGGTTGGCACTGGAAAATTTGTCGACGAGAACCCCGAGGTGGTCGCCAAACTGTTGAAAGCCCAGCAGCAAGCGGTGGAGTGGCTGACTCAGGACAGCAACAAGGATGCGTACATTCAGTTGGTGTCGCGGCTGGCGAGTTACCCCTCGATTATTCTCACGCAGGATTTGCAAGATCAGAAGTTGAGCGAGGTGTTCCCCTCGACGCTGGACCCGGTGTTCCTGGGCAAACTGCAGGACTCAGTGGATCTGGCTTCGCAGCAGAGGTTGATTCGTAAGCCGTTCAAGGTGAGTGACTGGGTGGCGCCGCAAATAGCCGCTGCCCAGCTCTGAATCCACAGTGTTCTTGCTGGCCTCATCGCGGGCAAGCCCGGCTCCCACAGTTGACCGTATTCCTTCTGATGGAACTCGGACAACTGTGGGAGCCGGGCTTGCCCGCGATGAGGCCCTAAACCGCGACACTCATCTCTTGCTTATCCACCGCCACCAACGTCTCGATCATCGCCCGCGCCGCTGGCGACAACCGAAACCCCGTACGACTCACAATCCCGCACCGTGCATTGAGGGTCTCGATGTTCTGCGGCAGATTGCGCCAGTGCAGCAGCACCAGAGAACCCTTGGCGATGTCCTCGACAAACGCCTCCTGAGTTCCCACACCAATGGCGTTCGATTGCAGCACGATCTTTACCAGTGCCGGGAAATGCTCGGTTTCGATGCTTGGGGAAAAATCCGTCCTTCCACTGAGGTTTGCCAGCAGTTTACGAATGCCCGGCGGGATCAGCGTGGTCGCCAGCGGGTAGTCGAACATGTCGTTGGTCGACAGGCTTTCCTTGGCCAGTAACGGATGCCCCGGACGGCAGAAAAACACCCCGCGCTTGGGTGTCAGCGCCTGGGTCTGGAAGTTCGGATCGGCTTCGAAATGGCGAATATCGGCGATGAAGAATTCGATCTCTTCGCGGCTCAGGGCGCGGCTGAGTTTTTCCCAGTTATCCACCTGAAAACAGGTACGCACTTTCGGGTGGGCATTGATGAATTGCGCCACTGCATCCGGCACCAGCTTTACCGCCGGGGCCGGGCCGCAGCCGAAGCGCAGTTCACCGGCGTCGAGCTTGGTCATCTGCGTCACTTCAGCGCTCAGTAGCGCGGCGCCCTGCACCAGTGTCAGCGCATGTTGCAGCACCACCTGGCCCTCGGGCGTCGGGCGCAAGTCTTTGTTGCCGCGGTCTACCAGGACACAACCGAATTCCTGCTCCAACCCTTGAATACTGCGGCTGAACGCCGGTTGAGTGATGCCCATGGCGTCGGCCGCGCGAACGAAACTGCGGTGTTCGTTAAGGGCGATGAAGTAGCGTAGCTGGCGGAGATCCATATGCTTTTGCGGCATCCTAAAAATAGCTCGAAGGCATTTGCGACGAGGGTTGGTTGAGGTTTTAAATGCAAGCTCTTATTCCGTCAACGAAGCATGTGCATATCTATTAGATCTAAATTGAATATAGATAGAGCGTTGTTTCGCTGCCGCTCAACCGTAAGCAGTCCGATGAGGGTCTACCCATGAGCAATGCCGCTTTAGCTGTGAAACCCGATGTTCACGCGCTTGAAATCCATCCGGTGGCCGGCCGGATCGGTGCCGAGATACGTGGCGTGCAACTCTCCGGCGAACTGGACGCCAGCATCGTCAACGCTATTCAACAGGCGTTGGTGCAATACAAGGTGATCTTCTTTCGCGAGCAGTCGCATCTGGACGACCAGACTCAGGAAGCCTTTGCACACCTGCTCGGCGAGCCGGTGGCGCACCCGACCGTTCCAGTGCGCGACGGCACCCGTTTCTTGCTGGAACTGGACGGCGCGCAAGGCCAGCGCGCCAACTCGTGGCACACCGACGTGACCTTCGTCGAGGCCTACCCGAAGGCTTCGATCCTGCGCTCTGTGGTTGCCCCGGCATTCGGTGGCGATACGGTGTGGGCCAATACCGCAACGGCCTACAACGAACTCACGCCGCAGCTGCAAGAACTGGCCGACAAGCTGGTGGCTGTGCACAGCAACGAATATGACTACGCCGGCGCCAAGCCCGACGTGTCGGCAGAGAAGCTGGAGCGCTACCGCAAGATCTTCACCTCGACCGTCTACGAGACCGAGCACCCGGTGGTTCGGGTGCACCCGATCAGTGGCGAGAAGAGCCTGCTGCTGGGGCATTTCGTCAAGCGCATCAAAGGTTATTCGCAAGCAGATTCGGCGCACTTGTTCGGGTTGCTGCAAAGCCATGTGATCCGCCAGGAAAATACGGTGCGCTGGCGCTGGACGGCCGGTGACGTGGCCATTTGGGACAACCGCTCCACCCAGCATTACGCGGTGGATGACTACGGCACACAGGACCGTGTGGTACGTCGCGTGACATTGAAAGGAGAGGTGCCGGTTGGCGTGCAGGGCCAGCGCAGCCAAACCACCAAGGGGCCGGACATCGGCGGCGTCTGATCCGACGCCATCGCGAGCAGGCTCACGCCCACAGGATCTCGTGAACACGGGAGATTCCTTGTAGAAGTGAGCCTGCTCGCGATAGCGGCTTAACATTCAACCCGAATGCTTTTTACCAAACCCCGATCTGCACCATTTTCTCGGTCTCCGGCTCG
This sequence comes from Pseudomonas sp. Y24-6, assembly GCF_020295325.1. Taxonomy (NCBI): domain Bacteria; kingdom Pseudomonadati; phylum Pseudomonadota; class Gammaproteobacteria; order Pseudomonadales; family Pseudomonadaceae; genus Pseudomonas; species Pseudomonas sp. Y24-6. The sequence goes on from NZ_JACBXG010000021.1 coordinate 60,806, forward strand.
CCATAACGAAACCGCTGCCCGCGCAGATCAATCTCCTGGTGACTGATGGTTGTCCTGCGTTTCAACCCTCGCACCCATTCGAACAAATACCCCGCATGCTCCTCGCGAACCGAGGCAAGCGCCGGGTCTGCGCCCAGGTCCCGCAACTCCTGCGGGTCATTGAGCAGATCAAACAACTGCGGCCGAAAGCCGTCATACGCCAGGTATTTCCAGCGCTCGCTGCGGACCATGGTCATGCGGCAACGGTCGATCGGTTGCTCAAGTCGTTCTCGCGCCGGGGCCTGGAATGCATAGTCGTATTCGCTGATCGCAAAGCGGCGCCATTCAATCTCAATGCCCTGCAACAAGGGAATCAAAGAGCGGCCTTCAAGCCGATGCTCTGCGCTCGGCAAGCCCAGTGCATCGAGAAACGTCGGCAACGCATCAATGGTTTCCACCAGGCGATCATCGACCGAGCCTCGCGTCACATCGGCCGTGGCTCGCGGGTCGCGAACGATCAGTGGGATGCCCACGGCAGGTTCCAGTAAAAACTCTTTTTCGCCCAGGTAATGGTCCCCGAGAAAGTCGCCATGGTCACTGGTGAACACAATCAACGTGTCATCCCAGCGCCCGTTGCTTTGTAGAAAATCGAACAGTCGGCCGAGCTGGTCATCGACCTGCCTGATCAGCCCCATGTACGTCGGAATGACATTCAGGCGCACCTCGTCACGAGAGAAATTCAGGCTCTCTTCATGCTGGCGAAACGCGTTGTACACCGGATGATCGCTCGCCTCCCCAGTGGCTGCGCGTACGGGCGCGATCACCTCGTCAGCGCCATACAACGCGTGATAAGGCGCCGGTGCGATGTATGGCCAGTGCGGTTTGATGTACGACAGGTGCAGGCACCACGGCTGCGCGCCTTGCTCGTTGATGAAGTCGATGGCGCGGTCGGTGGTGTAGACGGTTTCCGAATGCTGTTCGGGGACACGTGCCGGCAGGTGGGCGTTGCGCATTTTCCAGCCACTGAGGATTTCGCCGTGTGCACCTTCGCCAGCGTTGGCCCAGTCGTGCCAGGGGTTACGGCCTTCGTAGCCAAGGCCGCGCAGGTAATGGGTGTAAGGCGCCGAGTCGCGCTTGTCGTCAAACAACGGATCATCAGGGAAGATCCCGTCGTGACGAAAGTACGGCTCGAAGCCGACTTCATTCAGCGTTGCAGCTTGCTCGCCGGACGGGGCGATGGCCAGACGTTGCAAGGCGTCGACGTTAGGCGTGGCGTGGGTTTTGCCCACCAGCGCGGTGCGGATGCCGTGGGGGCGCAGGTAGTCGCCGATAGTCAGCTCTTCCAGCGGTAATGGCACGGCGTTCCAGGCCACTTGATGGCTGCTGACGTAACGACCGGTGTAGGCCGACATCCGCGATGGTCCGCAGATCGTGCCTTGGGTGTAAGCCCGACTGAACCGCACGCCCGCGGCAGCCAGGCGGTCGATGTTGGGAGTGTGCAAATGCGGGTGGCCGTAGCATGAGAGGTAATCACGGCGCAGTTGGTCGCACATGATGTACAGCACGTTGTTTACGGTAGTTTGGGGGTTGGACATGGGTTCCACCGATCAGAAGACAGGTGGGGTTTTTCGCTGCTCGGACGGGGTCGAGGCAAGTGCATTTGGGGAATGGAGTTTATGCAGAGGCTGCAACGATAGAACTCCCAGCCATCCTCGGCATGAGCGTTAACCACATTCTGTAGATAACCTGCGGCTTCATTCCCCCAATGTTCCTTCGCTTTAATTTCAATGTGGTGATGCTTGAACCATTTCGTAAATATACATCCTTGATCACCCTACAAATGCTTCTATTCCTTTGAACAAAACTCGCAACTGCTTTATCGCCAGGCTGGTGCTGGATGAACAGCCTAGGGGCCAAACTATGCCCCGTGATAGAGAGCGCAATGGGGACCTTTTTACGTAATTCAATTTACGCGGTAGTGGCAAAAATACTTTGTAGTGGGGATGAGGCGTGGTGCGCAACTTCTTGCGCACTACTGCGCACGAAGTTGCGCACTTTTCCGAAAAGTTGCGCAAGACGTTGCGCACTTTTCCGAAAAGTTGCGCAAGACGTTGCGCACTTTTCCGAAAAGTTGCGCAAGACGTTGCGCACTTTTCCGAAAAGTTGCGCAAGACGTTGCGCACTTTTCCGAAAAGTTGCGCAAGACGTTGCGCACTTTTCCGAAAAGTTGCGCAAGACGTTGCGCACTTTTCCGAAAAGTTGCGCAAGACGTTGCGCACTTTTCCGAAAAGTTGCGCAAGACGTTGCGCACTTTTCCGAAAAGTTGCGCAAGAAGTTGCGCACTAAAAAATGAGCCTTATGGCAAAAATAAATCTATCTCATTGTTATTGAACGATATTTTAAACTT
>NZ_JACBXG010000022.1:0-58866 GCF_020295325.1 Pseudomonas sp. Y24-6
GGGAGCGGCTCTCCCGTCTTATTACTCCATGGGCATCCTAGAACTCATGCGACTTGGCATCGCGTTGCTCCACTCTTGGCAAAAAATCATTATGTTGTCTGTCCTGACCTTAGAGGCTTTGGCCAGTCATCAAAGCCTGAGGACACAGCCGATCATGCGGGCTCCTCAAAGCGCGCCAAGGCGCGTGACTGCATCGCTTTGATGCGCCATTTGGGTCATGAGCGATTCGCCGTGATTGGCCATGATCGAGGTAGTTACACCGCCTTTCGCACGGCGATGGATCATCCCGAAGCCGTCACACATCTCGGCATTTTGGATGGCGTCCCGATCCTTGAAGCTCTCGAGCGCTGTAACGCCCAGTTCGCGACAAAATGGTGGCATTGGTTCTTCTTCGGACAACTCGAAAAACCGGAGCAGGCAATCCTGGCTGACCCTGATCGATGGTACGGCGGCACCGCCGAGGCGATGGGTGCAGACGCCTACAGAGACTATCAAGCAGCCATCCATGACCCAGCGACCGTTCATGGCATGGTCGAAGATTATAGAGCAGGCCTTGGAATCGACCGTATTCACGATGAAGTCGACCGCCGCGAGAGCCGCAGGGTCGAGTGCCCGACAATGATTTTATGGTCGCTACGTGATGATCTTGAGCTTCTGTACGGCGATGTTTTAGGCGTGTGGGAACCATGGACAACACGACAACGTGGTCGTGGGCTCGACTGTGGGCATCACATGGCGGAGGAAGTGCCCGACGAGCTCGCGAGAGAAATAATCGAGTTCCTGCGTGAACAATGATCTCTCAGTACACTAATTCGTAATCGCTTCGGGCTACGTAGGGTCAAAGTCATTCGAGCTACATGTCTTAGGTTGATGACTCGGAAGCATTGAAGTTCTTCCTGAAGCCTCGGGCATTCATCCCCAAAAGTATGCATTCGAGCAGGATCAGCGCGTAAGCGTCGGCGTGAAGCCCCCAGATCACCCAAAGCGCATTACTGGTGATAAATCCCCAAAAGGCGATCATGCGCCTATACGCTCGTTGCGAACCGATGAACCACGCTGAGGCTACCGTCACTACCATGGCTGGCCATTGCAGGTAATCGATGTACTCCAACTTGCCACCTCCTTCCGACAGCACTTTCAAAGAGATACGCCGGCGCTAACCTGTGGATCAAGCGCAGGCAATCCCAGTGAGGCACCCAGATTGACCAGATACTCTCCAAACCCTCCACGACATTTGTAATCCTTGCGGGCGCTGGTGATGACCGGATTCGTTGCCGTCCAAACGATCTGAGCACCAACCCTCTTCAGGTCAGCAACCAAATGGACGTCTTCGTGTGCAGTGAGATGCTGGAACCCGCCAGCGTTCCGGTAAGCCTCGGCACTCAGTCCAAGATTGGCGCCGTGGATGTGCCGGTGATTCTCGATAAACTGGTAAAGCTCCATGTACTTTGAGCGAACCAAATCTCCATGGATATTCCAGCTATCCACCTCGACTGTTCCACAGACTGCATCAGCCTTGAACTCAATCTGACGAGCCAACCAATCATGTGGCACGACAGTGTCGGCATCGGTGAAGGCAAGCCACTCCGCGCCAGCGGCCAGAAGATGATCCGCACCGGTTGCTCTCGCCTTGCCAACGTTCTGGAAGGAAACCTCGATCCCGATAACACCGTGTGCTGAAACGATCTGCCCGGTCTGATCAGAGCAATCGTCTAAAACGACGACTACGGAGACCGGCTGGCCTGCCAATGCAGGATGTGCAGCGGCGAACAGGACAGATGTTAGACACGCAGCGATGTGGTGCTCTTCATTGTGGGCAGGTATGACAACACCGATCATTAACGTCACCTCCGACTACCTGAGTTACTGACTCCTGCAGTCGACCTACTTCCGCTCCATTAGGTTTAAAAAATCAGGTGCGTGCCTACTAAGACGACCGCTAGTCATTTGCGTCTATATCACTCTGAACTTACTTTCTTCGATCCTCCTCTCCCACTTACCATCCAGCTGAAGTAGGTAAGACGTCATGAGAGCACTCACCTATCACGGCGCGCACAGCGTCAAAGTCGACACGGTTCCCGATCCGGTTATTGAGGACAGTGATGACATCATTCTTCGGGTTACCGCGACGGCGATATGCGGATCTGACCTCCATCTCTATCGGGGAAAGATTCCAACTGTCGAGCATGGCGATATCTTCGGCCATGAATTCATGGGGATAGTTGAAGAGGCAGGCTCAGCTGTGACCGCCGTGCAACCCGGCGACCGCGTGGTAATTCCCTTTGTAATCGCCTGCGGCAGCTGTTTCTTCTGCGCAATGGATCTGTTCGCGGCCTGCGAAACAACAAATACAGGGCGCGGAGCGATCATAAATAAAAAGGCAATACCACCAGGAGCCGCGCTGTTCGGCTTCAGTCACATGTACGGAGGTGTGCCTGGCGGGCAAGCCGAATACGTGCGCGTACCTAAAGCCAACACCGGGCCGTTTAAAGTGCCGGGGACGCTGTCGGATGAAAAGGTTCTTTTCCTTTCAGACATCCTTCCAACTGCTTATCAGGCTGTAACGAACGCGGGGATTGGTAATGGCTCGAGCATCGCCATTTATGGTGCAGGCCCCGTTGGGTTGTTGAGCGCGGCCTGTGCAAGGATGCTCGGTGCCGACCAAATTTTCATGGTCGATCACCATCCATACCGCTTGGCATACGCGCAGAAAACATACGGTGTAATTCCGATCAACTTCGATGAAGACGACGATCCCGCAGATACGATCATTCGACAAACCAAAGGAATGCGCGGAGTTGATGGCGTCGTGGATGCGGTCGGGTTTGAAGCAAAAGGTAGTACGACTGAAACAGTTCTCGCGACACTCAAGCTTGAGGGCAGCAGCGGCAAGGCTCTACGTCAGTGCATCGCCGCCGTTCGACGCGGCGGCATCGTCAGTGTTCCTGGCGTTTATTCAGGGTTCATTCATGGCTTCCTGTTCGGAGACGCATTCGACAAGGGGCTGACCTTCAAAATGGGTCAAACCCATGTGCATCGTTTCCTACCTGAGCTCCTCGAACACATCGAGACTGGTCGTCTTTCACCGGAAGTCATCATCAGCCATCGCATGTCACTGGAACAGGCCGCTGAGGGATATAAAATCTTTGATAAAAAAGAAGAGGACTGCCGAAAAGTCATTTTGACACCCGGCGATAGCCACATCGACATTCCGGAGAGCAATAGCAGCGCAACACTGTTGACTACCTAAGTCTACCGGTAGTGAAAAGGACGAGATGGTTCGGTTTTTTACCGAAAGCTCTCGTCCTTTTTTCATTTGGGGGGCGATCCGAAAATGGTAACGGTTTTCCACCCTGGTCGGCCTCGCCTATTCAGTTCGTTCAGGTACTCAAGTCTAGATGTGATCTGTGTCATCAAACCAATCGGAAGAAGGATCACAAAATACCGAAATGCGAATAAACTCAGAGACTGACTCATCAGACGCCGGCCAGGAGCGCTCGGCTAAGGGATCTTTGATTGATCGTCCAGTGGGAAGGTTTCTTGCCTATCGAAGGATCGGTGATCGTCATCGAAGACGATCCGACCTTGCGAGCACTAATGGAAGAAATTGTGTCGGAAGTCGGAGGACGGGCAATCTCGTTTGAGACGGCAGATGATGCGTTAACCTATCTGCTTTAAACTCATGAACAGTGCCGTCTAGTGATCGCAGACCACGGCGTACCTGGCCAGATCCAGGGGATCGAGTTCATCGAGATGGTAAGTAGTAGATGGCCATCTATTGCAGCAATCCTGACTTCTGGATATTTGATAGATCCTGCAGCTGTTCCAGCCTCTAGCATCTATCTGCACAAGCCGTGGTCGCTTGATGATTTCGTGATCGCTATGGCGACTGTGTTGCAGCCCGGCATTGCGATTCACAAAGCCTGACTCATGGGATCGGAGATGCAAGGTAGGTCGGGCTCGACTTTGTAACTCCTCTCATCAGAAGCTTGGTGAGTGCTTCCTCTATCTCATCAGCAGCGCCGTTTTTATGCTCCGTGAGCGACCACTGCCAGTAACGATCTGCCATCAGGCCGCCAACCGCTTCTGCACATAGTGCATCACAGCTCACACCCATCTTTGTGGCTGCCGCGATGACGGCTAGAAGTGCTTGCTCAAGTTGCTGTGTTCTATCGGAGGACACGGGACGGGCTCCATGAAAATGAAGCCATAGTATGGCTGATACCAGTTTGACATCAAAGGCAGTTATGGACGGCTACCCTTGTGCATGGATTGCTCAACGCTCGTGGGCTCTGCGCTCGCTCGATTCGAACCTGGTTTTGCGTGCCGCCATCTCACTGCGTAGCTGGCCAATTAGACCGGCAATCGCCCTGCTAGACGTGAGCGCTGGCGTCGAAACACCCGTCACCAAAAGCTCCACATTGCCTGTTGAAGGATCAATAACCTTAATCATCAACGAGCCATCCGCATTTGTCGTGCATGTGCAGGACAATGGTAGAAAGCCACACTCAATCATATGTCGGAGCTCAAGGGCGGAGATCATGGTATTCGTCCTGAAAGCAGTTTCCATTAAGTATTGTTCATATGCGGAGGTAGTCAAAAATTCCACGACGGATTAATCGACAGGACATTTCACGATGATTTTGCTGAAACGTTGCACTTGCCGTCGGCCCGTCGCATATTTTTGGAGGCTTCGTGCGCCTCGAGCTTATCTTTCTCGTTACCACCGTTCAGACCACCCAATCAAAAGTCATCGAGTCCAATGGGAGAGAGAATTCTCACCGAAAAGCGCCCTTTTAATCGTACTGGAAACTCACCTGACGCATATCGGGTTCAACCGCAGCGCCAATCTGGAACCGTTTTGGCTGAGTTTCTTAAGGGACTGCCCGTAGCATACCAATCGCCAATAATCCATTGGTGAGCGAGGCACCCCGCCACTGCAATCACGGTACTGATCGTCACCATTCTTCTCGACGATATCAGGAGGATAGGTGGTAAGCATCCAGCGAACACACCGACCGCATTCGGTCATTGACGTACACATGACACTGCCCGCTATTACCACCAAGGCTTTTTACCAGGCGTATTGGAGGCGTAGCGTCCACGTATTTACGTCCGGATATCCAGTTCTTTCGGAAATCGTATCGGAATACGCGATCAGTCCGCCGAATTGAGGCGATAGCATGAAACCGACGCTGGCACCAAGCAGGCCGTTTTCCTGCTTGTTGTCCTGCCAGTCTCCATCGATCTTGGTCTCTCCGCCACGATTGTAGGTCGCGTCCAGGGATGCCCAGAGCGCACGGTTGAAGGCATCAAGCAAGGAACCATGACTCCATGGCGTTGAACTCATCTGTCGTGGGTGTCGTCTACCACACAAATGGAGCACAAAAATGATGCTTTAAAAACCTGGCGTCAGAGGACATATCCATGACTAAGCGCGCACGTTTGAATTACTTAAACGACACCCTTTTCGGCCCTATCGCCAAAACTATTGATTGCGACGTACTCATCACTCCCATCACGCCAGGTGCCTTCCAGGTGCAGGTGCTATCCCCAATACCTGATGATCTACACAAAGCTCACTCCTTGACCATGATTCTCTCTTCGGGAGAACGCTTGAACGGTACGGTGGCCCACGCCCGCACATTGGATAATGCTGATTTGGAGTTGCAGATCGATGTGTGAAATTCCATTGCCACATCAGGGTTTCGGAGGATCCTTGAATGAACAAACTGCGAGCTGAGACAGCTACCGTGCAAACCCTGATGTTTGAACGCAACCAATGGGTTACCAACAACCCGCGCCTGCCGGTACTCATTTACCCCAACGCGATTGCAATTCAGGGCGATGATCCGGCTGCGCTGTTCGAGCAAACCTTCATCGCCAATGGGTGGCCATCACAATGGCGATATGGGATTTACAGCTACCACCACTACCATACCGAAGGTCATGAAGTGCTTGGCATCGCCAGCGGTCGAGCTCGACTGATGCTGGGCGGCCCGGAGGGTCATGTACTTGAAGTCAGTGCAGGCGACGTATTGCTATTGCCTGCCGGCACCGGCCATTGCAATTTAGATTCAAGTGAAGATTTTCTGGTAGTCGGTGCCTATCCGCCGGGGCAACGTGCAGATATCTGCCGAGAGGCCCCCACCAATGCTCAACTGGCGAGCATCGACACGCTGCCGTTTCCCGACCAGGATCCGGTGCAAGGCTCGCAAGGCGCCGTACATCGGTATTGGGCTGGCCAAGGTTGAGATATTGCAGTCAATCACGAATGGCGCGAACCTTTCCGCTGAACACTCTGAAGCCGTAGGTGTTGTAGAGGAGCGTCACCGGGATCAGCATGGCGAACCCGACCAGCATAAAAATCTGACTGGTGGGACTTGAGGCTGCTTCTTGCAAGGTCAGGTTAGGCGGGACAATCAATGGAAAGAGCGCTGCGACCATCAATGCGAATGCCAAGATGAAAATTCCCAGTGCGGCGAATAGCGGCAGATATTGCCGGCGGCTTCGAAAGCTCAGGGCGAAACTGAACAGCAATGCAGTAAGCAGCATTGCCGCCGGCAACCAAATAAGTCGATTGGAAAGCCGTTGCGCATATTGAGCATCCAGCGTCGCTGTCCAGGCCACCAGCACGGCCAAAAGCATTATGGTCACGATGGCCAACGCCCTTGCCTGTCGACCTGACCTACATTGCAGATCGTCGACAGTACGCCAATACAGCCAGCAGGCGCCCAACCACATATAACCCACTACGAGCACAGCACCGCAATACAGCGGAAATAGGCCCAACCACTCCCAGCCGTTCCCGCTGTACTGCCCATCCTGATTCGGCACCCCTTGTACAAGCGTTCCCAACACAATCCCCTGAGTTGCCCCGGCCAGCAGTGAACCTATCAGCAGCAAGCCATCGACCCTGCGCTTCATACGATAGCTTTTCGAGTAATCGCGAAACTCCAGCGCGACCGCGCGGAGAATTAATGCCAGGAACATCGCGATAAACGGCAAATAAAGCGCCGGCAGCAGGACAGCGTAAGCCAGCGGAAACAACGCGAGCAGACCGCCGCCACCGAGCACTAGCCACGTTTCGTTAGCGTCCCAAATCGGAAGGATAGTCACAGCCATGGCACGTCGGTGCTTACTACAACGAGTTAGGCCAAGCAGTACGCCAACACCTAGGTCAGTGCCGTCCAACAGCACGTAGTTCAATACCGAAAACCCCAGCGCCGCAGCGGACAGTAGTGTTATCCAGTCATTGTCCATCATCGATGTTTGCCCACAGGATTACCCGTCTCGTCGGCCAAAGAGGGTTGAGGCCCTGGCTCGTCTTCGTGAGGTGGTTCCCGCAAAAGTCGCAGCAGTACCCAGAAACCCACGCCGAAGATCACCAGATAAAACGCCAAAATTGTCCAAGTTGCTCCTACCACCTGCTGACGAGACACCGAAGACAGACTGTCAGCAGTTCGCATCAATCCATAGACAGTAAAGGGCTGACGGCCAACCTCTGTCACAACCCAACCACTTAGCATTGCCAGAAATCCAGCAGGCGCCATCAGCACACTCCCTCGGAGCATCCAACGCGCAGAGTACAAGCGATGCCGCCAGCGTAATACCAGACTGATTAACCCCTGCCCCAGCATGAACAGCCCCAATCCGACCATGACACGGAAAGCGAAGAACACGGGTGGCACAGGTGGTATGTCCTCAGGCGGGAATTCATCAAGCGCTTTAATAGTGCCGCTCAGGTCATGTCGCAAGTACAAAGACGCTACGCGCGGAATCGCTACTTCCCAATGGTTGCGTCGCTCAGCCATATCTGGAATGGCGAATAAACGTAATGGTTCCCCCTCTCCTTCCGCTGGTCGTGTCCAGGAACCTTCGATGGCGGCAACCTTTTGCGGCTGAACTTTAAGGCTGTGCTCACCATGCAGATCGCCCACCAGTAGTTGCACAGGCGTCAGCAACGCAACCACCCACAACGCCATGGAGTAGGCAAGCCGGGCTCGCGGGTTCTGTGGCACACGCAACAACTGCCAAGCGCTAACACCGGCTACCAGCGAGGCGCTGCCTATAATCGCGGCCAATGTCATATGCACAAGCCGGTAAGGAAACGAACGATTGAAGATGATCGCCCACCAGTTTTCGGCAATAAAACGTCCATCGACTCCAATTGAATAGCCGGCGGGTGTTTGCATCCAGGAGTTGGCTGACAGGATCCAAAAGGCGCTGATCAAAGATCCAATTGCGACGGCGCAGGTGGCGAAGAAATGCAGCCTAGGGCCCACCCTCTTCAACCCGAACAACATGATGCCGAGAAAACCCGCTTCCAGGAAAAATGCCGCCAGTACCTCGTAGAACATCAACGGCCCTAGAATGTCTCCCGCCTGGGTCGAGAGGCGTGACCAATTCAATCCGAATTGGTACTCCAAAATCAGACCCGACGCTGTGCCTACCGCAACGTTGAGCGCAAACACCTTTAGCCAGTAAAGGTAGACATCCAAGTAGATCCTTCGCCTGCGCCACAGCCACAGTGCCTCCAGCACCATGAGAAAATTGGCCAAGCCAATGGTGAAGGCTGCCAGCACGATATGAAAGCTTATGGCAATCGCGAACTGGGCACGCGCTGCCATAAGCGCCGAATCAATCGCATCCATACAGCCCTCTAATGATTGGCCTGCATTTACGGAAATTTTCGTAACGCAAGCTCGTAGCTTAGCTGCGCGAAGAGCCAAATGGATGCGTGGATACAGGCGTAGCACTTGTCCGAAAATATTGCCCGTTGGCTCTTCCTGACTAATTGGCGGTCAAAAAAAGTAGGGAAAATCGTTCTCACGCCGACTCTCGCTTCCTGGAACGTAAATTTACTTCATTTTTTTTCTTGCCGATTTTGTTGAAAAACTTATCGTTTCCATCGCACACATGACTCTCGACGGAAGTTCGCTTGAGCGCTGTTTCAAGCTGCTCTCGAGCAAGAAACCAATAAAAAAGGTCAGCGTCCTCAGGGCAAGCATCCTTTACCCAGAGTGCATACGCCCTTTCGCGAATTACCGATTCATCAATCATCGTTTTCTCCTGCTTGGCTATCCTGGAGCTAGTTAGGAAAATTCGGCATCATGGATCAGCGCATCAAGCTCGCCAGAACTGGATCGAGCTTGAATTGATCATGATTTTCTATCGAGGCTGGTCGACGAAATCTCGCCTTTGTCGACCAGCACGTTTGCTGATACCGCTTATTTAGAATCCATGGTCGCTGCTTGATTACCACCTTGCTCCGCAATCTTGGTCAGTTTCTCGTCCGCACCTTTTTCTTCAACAAGCGTTGCTGCTAATAAGGCTGCCGCGTCGTCGAGCTTTAGATGCTTGGCCATAGCTATCAGGGTGCCGTAGGCAGCAATTTCGTAGTGCTCCACCTTTTGCGCCGCACCAATCAATGCTGCGTCGAGGACAGCTCCCTTATCGATCTCTTCCAGCAGCTCTTTCGATTCTTCGACAAGTCCCTCCATGGCCACGCACTTCATGCGCTTCAGTTTGATACCGGTCAGCTCGACCAGTTGATCAATGCGCTCAATCTGCCCATGCGTCTCCTCTAGGTGCGCCGTAAACGCTTCTGCCAACAGTGGATTGGTCGCTGCTTTTGCCAAGCGCGGTAACGCTTTGGTGATTTGTTTTTCCGCACTGTAAACATCAGAGAGTTCATGGATAAACAAGTCTTCGACAGTTTTTCTAGCCATTTCTAAACTTCCTTCTGGTCAGTATTGGCGTCGCCTGGTGAGCGTCCGCATGGGATCGACATGCATGCAAAATTTGCCGTACATGAAGAATGACCAGCCTGATTTAAAAGGTGTTCCGAAAATTTTCAGGGTGACGGATAAAAGGCTCATCGCTAACCCAAAGCGGTATCCAGGAACATCATCACCCCAAAACCGAGCATCAGACCTAAAGTCGCCGGCGTCTCATGACCGTTGCGATGAGTCTCCGGAATGACCTCATGAGATACCACGAAAATCATGGCTCCTGCTGCCAAGCCGAGCGCAATGGGATAGCCCAATGCAAAGCTGCTGGAAATGCCCAATCCAACAACGGCGCCAATGGGTTCCATCAATCCTGAACCCACCGCGATAAGCGCTGCACGAAGCGCTGAGATGCCTGTCACACGTAACGCCAGTGCGACAGCCAAACCTTCGGGAATATCTTGAATAGCGATAGCTGTAGTTAGCGGGAGCCCGACCTTCATGTCGCCGTTTGCGAAGCTCACACCAATGGCCATGCCTTCCGGCAAGTTATGCAGTGTGATTGCCAGGACGAATAACCAAACACGATTGATGCGCTGCGCGTCCGGCCCCCTGCGTCCGCTTTTCTCATGTTCGTGTGGGACAAAACGATCAAGGCCAACCATCAGCGCTACGCCCAATCCCAATCCCGCCACAACTACACATGCTGCGAGGAACTGGTTTCCGCAAAGAGCTTGAGCTGCTTCGATCCCTGGGAGAATGAGCGAGAAGGAACTGGCGGCCAGCATCATGCCGGCGGCGAAGCCCAGCATGGTGTCTTGAGTACGGGCGGCGATGTCTCGTAACGCAATCGCTACGACAGCTCCCATGGCCGTCGCAGCGAAACCTGACATGCCACCGAGAAAAGCGAAGTGCAGATTTTGTTTGTTGGCGCCGACAAAGGCGCCATACCCGCATATGAGTAAGAACAATGTTACGCAAATCAAAATTGACCAGAAGGCGCGCCCGCCCCACCCAGTTCCTGAGAACCGGGCGAACCAGGAGCGAGGCGGTGCGCCTGATGAGGTCAACGGATCGGGCACGGATACCTCCTATTTTTTTGAATCGTACTTTTCAGTAGATACGGAAAGCGACCGTAGGAACTGCCTGGATACGCGTTGCGCTTCACGTTCAAAAGCGACGCAGGTGGCAAAGAGCATCTCAGGGCCAGTTAAATTCCGACGCGCTGATTTTTTGTTAACCATGATGTGATTCCCCTCGAATAAGATGGAAGACCGCACGCCAGAGGGCGTGCGGCTGCTCTTCAAGGTTGAGGTTCGCCTTGTACCCCCGCCCCTAAGTCCGCCCCTGTGATCGGATTGCTGTCTGGGTCGGACATCGTCCTTGCTTTCATATCCATGAGCAGCGCCTCGTCCTCAGCGCTCAATTGCACAGAGGCGGTGCCGTCCCCACCATCCACTGCGGGCGCAGGATCTTCCACGAAGTCCCAATCGTCCCCTTCGTTCCAAGGGCCGCGAGTGCTGCCTTCGCCCTGTGACATGTTGAAGTAGACGTTGGTGAACTCCGGCATGCCCGGCAGTTTGCCCTGAGGGAAATTTGGCTGGATGGCGTGCAGTGCTTTTTCGAAAGATAACTGGTGGGCGATTTCACGTGTCATCAGAAATCCCAGTGCCTCTTTCACTCCGGGATCGTCGGTGACATTCATCAAACGCTCGTAAACAATCTTCGCTCTCGCCTCGGCGGCGATATTCGAGCGCATGTCTGCTGTGGGTTCGCCGATGGTATCGACGTATGCCGCCGACCAAGGTACGCCTGCCGAGTTAGTCAAAGGAGCACCTGCGCCATACAACAGACTCGTGATGTGAGAGTCGTTACCGGCTCCGTTGATGGCGCGGTATAGCTCGCCTTCTTCCTCGACACCTTCGGCCATTCGTCCCTTGGCGCCCTTGTTCAACATCACGATGATCGAGCCGACGATCTCAAGGTGACTGAGCTCCTCGGTAGCGATATCCATCAAGAGATCCTTCCTGCCCGGATCATCTTCTGCCAATGCCTGCGTGAAGTAGCGTGACGCCGCCGCGAGCTCCCCTTGAGCTCCGCCGAATTGCTCCAGTAGAAGATTGGCCAACCCAGGATTGGGCTGAGCAACACGCACGGTGTATTGAAGTCGTTTGTTATGTAGGAACATGACATTCTCCTCAGGCGAATAAGGGCTGCGGTCACTCGGTGATAGACCGAATGCCAGCCCACAAACATCTGAAGCAAGTGCGCCAGGGTTAATTTCAAAAACCTTCAGCGCGAACGACAAACGGATAGTGACTAACCTTTGCTGTGTTCTGGCGACGAGGGGCCTTCTTTGATCCCGCGAGGCCCCGCAACACCCCAAACGATCAAACCTAAGACTGGGAAGATAATGAGGCCAAGCGCCCACGCGGCTTTTATCCCTACCGTTTTGTCGCTTCGAAACACGCTAACAATCGCCCAAAGATCGACGAGCAGAATGATCACGGCGACAGCAATCGCGAAATAGCTGGTAGCTTCAGACATGATGTAACCCTCCTCAGATAGTTAACTCTTAGGCTGCATACCAATCAGGGTGTTCCAAGCAAATCTCGGGACGCATGTAAGCGTCAGAAATTAATCCTCTCGGGCAATGATGGAAATCTTGCCGTTGCGCTCAATGATCGCGAACTTGATCTCTTCCAGCTTCTCTATCCCCTGACTGGATCGCGCAGCTTCCATGACGTCAGCTTCAACCAATCGAGCATGACGCAATCGTTGATGAAGGAGCTTTCCGTTTTCGACAATGACGGTGGGCTCACCATCGATCAGTCGTGAAATCCATCCCGAGCGCTGTTTGAGCAAGGACAATCCGACGTCGATAGCGATCAACGTGACGATGACTATCATCGAATTGGTCAGCGAGAAATCATCACCTAGCAGCGCCTGCTGCGTAGCTTCGCCAATCATCATCAATAGGACGAAATCGAACGTCGTCAGTTCCGCCAAGGAGCGCCGCCCAGCGATCTTGAAGAGCACCATGAGAGCCACATACATCGCACCTGCACGCAAAACCGAATCCATAAATCACCTAAGGGAAAATGAACTGCACAAGCTTTAAGCTGTTGGTGCCCGGTGACGAGATTTGACTGCGGTAGAAGCCAAGGCCATCCCCTCGCAGAGTGATGTACAGCGTCGCTTGACCATCAAGGTCAGTCTGTAGCCAAAGCCTGATGCCCTGTGAAGAACTTCTTGAGCGCAGAGGTTCGGGTTGAAGAGTTTCAATACTGAAGCCTTCTAATAACTGACCTGCGAGCTCCAGCTCTACCTGAGAATCTGACGTTGAACTCAAAGTGATTTTCATCGAGTTAGTCGAGCCATTGCGATGAAACATTTCATATTCCACTCTGACTTTACCGTCCTCACTGCGGACATCTCTTGAACTGAGTAAGCCTCTGGAAAAGACGCCCACTAACCCCATCAACACGACTAAAACCAATACGTACCAGCCAACGCGCTCGAAACGCCAGACCTTCAATTGATAGGCCATGTCCTCGCGAATCGGATGTTCGCGGCTTCTCATATCTGCGTTATCGGAGTCTTCGTTCATCAGGCTTAGGCCTTCTCGCCAGCGCGCGCACGGCGATGAAAATGCGGTAGCCACTGCAACGCATATTCCGTCGCCTGTGCCTGAACCTGACAACGTCCTCCGAAGAACCGGTGTTCATGACTGAAGACGTAGCATTCATTATTTGCCTGAAATGCCCAAGCGAAACAAATCGTACCTGCAGGGATGCCATCGACATCGTCCGGCCCGAGAATTCCGGTAGTCGCGATTGCGGCATTCGCGGTGCTATCTCGCAAGGCCCCCCTAGCCATTTCTCTCGCCACCTCGACGCTCGTCAGGTTGAAGGTTTCGATAGTCTGCGGGCTGACATGGAGTAGGCGCTCTTTAGCCTGGGGCGAGTAAACGACATAACCACATTCAATAAATTCGCCGCTACCCTCTATCTCGGATAACCGCGTGATGATCTTGCCCGCCGTACACGACTCCGCTGTGGTTATCACCAATGCGTTGTTACGCAGGTACTGGACTGTGTCACTGGCGATGGACATAACTTGAATAACCTCAGTGGTAATCGTCTCCGGCGACTGCTCGGAGGTACGCCACGTCCGCTTCTCTTCGCAAGTCGCGCCACTCATCCCAGCTGAGTATACCGAGGCGATCCATTTCATCCGACTGTCGCAGCAGTTCGTCGTGATAGGCGTCTGGGCTATCCATTCGCAATTCACGGTTTTCCAGTGCACGTTGCCAAGCTGCCAAGGCGAGCAATTTGATTTCTTGCGTGAATGTCAGTTGGTTCTTGAAAGCGTTCATTCTGCTTCCCCCGACCATTTTCCAATTGAGCGACCGAATTCGAGTTAGGTTCAAAATGTCTGACGAAAATCAGATACCGGAACGAAAAAGTAGGAGGAGGCGCCTAACCCCGCGAGAATGAACTGCGCTCGTAGACCTAGTGGCGGGTGGCCTGTCAGATCCAGTCTGCTCACTTGTTTTCGTCAAGGTATCGCGTATAAAGAATTGTATGGTTTTTCACCTTGTCGACCCTTTGAGCTAAAACGGGCTTACAGAGGGGGAAGAACTGGCAGCAAACTTCTCAGGGTTTCACCTAGATGAAGCTGATTCCTGTGATAGAGAAGTCCGACGAAAGGTCAAAATGTAATAAAGTATTTCAGGCGCATAGGTTGTCTATTTCATGAATACAACGAGAGATCGCAATCATGAAATTCGCACGTTTCTGCCAAGCGCTTTC
The DNA here is from genome assembly GCF_020295325.1 of Pseudomonas sp. Y24-6. Taxonomy (NCBI): domain Bacteria; kingdom Pseudomonadati; phylum Pseudomonadota; class Gammaproteobacteria; order Pseudomonadales; family Pseudomonadaceae; genus Pseudomonas; species Pseudomonas sp. Y24-6. The sequence goes on from NZ_JACBXG010000022.1 coordinate 14,546, forward strand.
CAACTGGGCAGGCAGCTCGAAAACCTTCTTACTGGCCATCGTTCTAATCGGAGTTTGGGCGCTCACGGGCCCATACTTTCACTACAACGATACATGGCAGCTGATCATCAATACGTCAACGACCATCATCACCTTCCTGATGGTTTTTCTTATTCAGAACACGCAAAACCGTGACAACGACATTTTGCATCTCAAAATCGACGAATTGATTCGAGCCACTAAAGACGCACAAAACGCGACGTTGTGCTTGGAGAAGATGGGCTCAAAAGACCTTCGAGAGCTCCGGGATCAGTACAGCTCTCTCGGTGAAAATGATCAGGTCAATCTCGACACAGCCGGCACGAACGAGTTGCTTTCCGTTCAACCATCTCGTCAAGGCAAAACGTCTGAATCCGACCTAGGAGGCGTGCAAAGGTGAAATTCTCCTCCGTTCGCTGCTGATGTCATTGACGTCTTCTGCCTGTGAAAGTCTTTTGTGTGTACCTTGTTGGTCGCGGCGCAATTAGCTCATCTCTGAATGACCGGCGCGATACATCATTCAGCACGTAAGCCCCAGTCAAAAGTTCCACCATCTTATAATCCTCGGGGAGGTGGGCGTTGTGCGATTTGCGCCCGCCATGAGCTTAAATGCCTTGGCCGAGACCTTCCACTGCTCGCCGATAGTTTGCGGTGGCCTTCTCAATCATCCGTCGACGGTCTTCCCGGGTGATAAATCCTTCCTCGCAATACTCCTCAGCGAGGCGAAGTAGCTCGTCGTACTGTTCCGGAGCGCTCATTCGAATCTCAGGGTGTTCCAGGAGCTGATGCCATGTCGTCAACGCGTGCGCTTTTCTGTCTTCATACATGATGAAAATCTCCACAGTGTCAGCAGTAGAGACAAAAGCATTTAGCGCAGCTCAGGCCTGTCGATGAATGGCGGTTCGCCAGTGCTTTCACCGGCATGTTCCTCCCAACTGATCTAGCATCGCGGTTCAAGGGTTGTCGTACAAATAGCTTTGGAATGGGTTCTTCAGCGGGTCGACCTGACTCGATGACCTCGTCCGGTCTGACTTCCCGCTTTCATACGTGCGCACCAGCAAAGTATGTGAAAATGTCTTCGATACCCTCCCTATCGGCTATTATTAAACATCTCCTTTCGAAGTGTTCGCTCGCTGCAGATTGTTGGTTTGCCATGAACAACCATAGCTGACACGCTACCTCTAGAGGTGATCTCCACAACGCGCGACCACGATAGGATTTACGTGATGAACACCGAAAATGATGCGGGCGCAGATCGTCCTCAGCGACAGGATATTCAACCTAGTCATCTGGGCTTTCCGGTAGTAGGAATTGGAGCTTCCGCAGGCGGTTTGCAGGCTGTTCAGCACTTCTTCGAGCATATGCCAGCTGACAGCGGTATGGCGTTTGTAGTGGTCATGCATTTGTCCCCCGATCACCAAAGTAGCGCGGGAAAACTGATCGCGTCTCGTACTAAAATGCCTGTCACCCAGTTGGTTTCTGCTGCGCCCATCGAACGCAACCATGTATATGGAATCTCCCCAGCGCAGCGCCTTTCGATGAACGACGGCTACTTACGTGGTTTGCCACCCGAGCCACGAAATGGACGACACGTAACCATCGACCTCTTCTTTCGTGATCTTGCGGACGCCCACAAAGAACACGCTTTCTGTGTTGTTCTTTCCGGCACGGGATCTGATGGAGCCGTTGGCTTGTCACGTATCAAGGAGCAAGGCGGTGTCACCCTAGCTCAGCATCCAGAGGATGCCGAGTTTGATGGAATGCCGCAGGCGGCGATCAATACTCATAAAGTCGATTTCGTACTACCGGTTGTCGAAATGCCGCAGAAAATTCTGGATGTATGGCACAACGCCCAACGTATTCAACTTCCAAATGCTGCGGATCTCCAGCCAGGCACTCCACCTAAGCTAGACGAACGGGCTGTCGAGCAGGCAGAACAAGCGTTGCTTGATATCCTTACCAAGCTACGCGCCGCTACCGGCCATGACTTCAAGCACTACAAGCGTGCCACAGTTTTGCGCCGTATCGAACGCCGTATGCAGGTGACCACGCAGACTGATTTGCCCGCCTACTATCGCTACATCTGTGAACATGCTGATGAGACCAAGTCTCTGCTCGATGACATGCTCATCGGAGTAACCAATTTCTTCCGCGACCGTGAGTCTTTTGAATCATTGGAACGCGAGGTGATTCCCCAGTTATTCGCTCGTCAAAACGACATCGATAGCGCTCATGAGATTCGAGTCTGGTCGGCGGGTGCATCCACGGGGGAGGAAGCCTATTCACTTGCAATCCTGCTCAATGATTACAAAGCTGAAACGTCGTCTGATTTCAAAATCCAGGTGTTCGCCAGCGATATCGATGACCGTGCCATAAGCACCGGACGTACAGGACTGTACTCTGAAGCAATCATCACTGACGTCTCACCCGCACGCTTGCGGCAATACTTCATCAAAGAAGATGCCAACTATCGCGTCCGCAAGGATATTCGTGAACGAGTGCTCTTCGCCAAGCACAGCTTGTTGGCTGACCCACCTTTTTCTCAGATAGACCTGATCGTTTGCCGGAATCTGCTTATTTATCTAGATCGCGACATTCAGCGCGAAATTTTGCAAATGTTTCATTTTGCGTTGCGTGCAGGTGGATATCTCTTTCTCGGCACCTCTGAATCAGCGGATGCTTGCCCTGAACTTTTCACCACCGTTGACAAGAAGAATCGCATTTTTCGTGCTCGCGGCGGCCCCAATACTCACCGCCTACCTGCCATGCCTCGGGGGGGATATGCGCGCACCATTGCATCGTCTCTACCTAGTGATACACGACCAGTGAAAAAGCCGTCCACGGTCGAAATATATCAGCGGGCTGCAGAGCGCTTTTCCCCACCCAGCATCATCGTCAACAGCGAAGCCGATATTCTCTACATCAGTCAAGGCGCTGGTCGATATCTGCAGCACATGACCGGCGAGGTCAGCAATAATCTCCTATCGCTGGTGAGCGGAGATCTGCGCTTGGAACTACGCACTACCATCTACCAAACTCAACAATCCGGCCAATCCGCTCGGGCCCGCCCGATCAATCATAAACGCGACGGGCAGCATTACCAGGTGCAGGTCGAGGTACACCCGTTCACTGATGCTGAAACAGAGCTGAACTGTCTTTACATCTCGTTCACCGAGGAACAAATAGACGCACAAAACGTCAGTTCCAACGCATCCGTACAGTCTGAAAATCAAATGCTTTCTAATCTGGATCGGGAGTTGCAACGTACCAAGCTGCAACTTCAGGACGTTATTTAGCAGTCGGAGGTCTCGAGCGAAGAGCTGAAGGCCTCCAACGAGGAAATGCAGGCAATCAATGAAGAGCTTCGTTCAGCATCTGAAGAACTCGAAACCAGCAAGGAAGAGTTGCAGTCGATCAACGAAGAGCTCCTCACTGTAAACCACGAATTGAAGATCAAGGTTGAGGAAACAGACCAGGTCAACGACTACCTGAGCAACCTGATCAGTTCCACCGACATTGCCACTGTTTTCGTTGATAGAGAGCTGCGAATCAAATGGTTCACCCCTCGAGCAACGGATATTTTTAGCATGCTGGCGGTAGACGCCGGTCGGCCCTTGTTGGATATCACTCATCGCCTCAAATACGACGGAATGGCCGAGGATGCGATGTCAGTATTCGAGACTCTCAAGGGCATCGAACGCGAAGTCGCGAGTTCCGATGACCGCTGGTACATCGTGCGAATCTTGCCCTATCGTTCCAATGTGGATCAGATAGGCGGTATCGTTCTGACTTTCATTGATATCACCTCACGGCGCGAGGCTGAGCAAGAGCTTCGTTTGAGTGAGGAGCGAATGCGTCTGGTCACAGAAAGCACCCATGACTACGCGATCATCGTGCTTAATGAAGAGGGCTTCATCACTGACTGGAATGACGGGGCGAGGAACACTTTTGGCTTCAGCCGTGACGAGGCGGAGGGTCAGCATTTTCGCTTCATCTTTTCCGCCGAGGATCAGCGCGCAGGAATACCAGAAATGGAGTTGGAAACGGCCCGTACTAAAGGTCGTAGTGACGATGAGCGCTGGCACGCACGCAAGGATGGTAGCAAGTTTTATTGCAGCGGCGAGGTCACGGCATTGGCGAGCAAAGGCTTCCAAGGCTTTGTCAAAATCGCGCGCGATCTGACTGACCATATCAAGTTGCACGAAGAGCAACAGCGGAACCTTACGGCATCCCTAAATTCTAGCCAGCAAAAAGACCAGTTCTTTGCGGTCATGTCGCATGAACTCAAACATCCGCTGAACCTCATTCAACTAAACGCTCAATTGGCTCGTCGGCTTCCTGTGTCAAAGAAAGACCCGACGCTACAAAAAGCGATCACCACCATCACTGATGCGGTAGCCAGCCAAGCACGCATCATCGATGACCTGATGGACGTTGCGCGGGTACGCAATGGAAAGCTGCAGTTGCAATGCAAACCACTGGATCTCGTGATGGTACTCAATGAAATTCAACAAGTCGTGCTGAAAGCAGAATCCGGCTGCAAGATTCACTTCAAGACACCGGAACAAAGTCTATTCATCGATGCAGATCAGACCCGGATTGAACAGATCATTTGGAACCTGATCAGTAACGCCATCAAGTTCACCCCTGCTGAAGGTACAGTGCAAGTTGTCACGACGAAGCTGGAGCAAGCTGTACGTATCGAAGTGATCGACACTGGGCCGGGTATCGAGAAGGATCAATTGGAACGTATCTTCGAAATGTTCGGACAGGCCGACCATCGCCCTTCGGGCCAGCATCGAGGTGGCTTGGGAATTGGCTTAGCACTGGTCGAACAACTGGTTGAGAGCCACCATGGCAAGATACAGGCGTATTCTGAGGGCGCGGGTAAGGGTTCGCGGTTTACCGTAGAACTGCCGCTGACTGAACCACCCCATCAACATGCCAGCAATGACGCCGAGAACGACGAAGGTCAGTTGGCTGAGATTCGTGTCCTTCTCGTCGATGATTCGCCTGAGGTACTGGAAGCACTTCAGCTACTGCTTGAATTAGAGGACGCGGAGGTTCTTGCATTCGACCATCCTTCCAAAGCCTTGGAAATCGCGCAAACGCAACGCTCCGATGTAATTATTTCAGACATCGGACTGCCGCTTATGGATGGTCATGAGCTACTTGCTGCGCTACGTAAGTTTCCGGATTACGCAGCCGTGCCGGCAATAGCTCTGACAGGCTACGGTGCGGCGGAGGGGGCTCAGTACCAAGGGGAAGGCCGTTTTGATGCGTCTCTCGGGAAACCGGTAGCCGTTGAGGATTTGACAACGTTGATTTGCGAATTGGTTACTGCGGCTGGTCAACGATCCTAACTCTGGCGAGAGAGCAGGATGCAAAATTGCACATGCTCTCGCAGTTTCGCTAGGCTCCCGAACAGAACACTAAGGGAAGATACCTGTGGCATCGTCTAGTTTTGAAGCAAACGTAGCTGCAGCTGACGCTCTTACATTGCTTCTGCATAACCAGCATGCAATATGCACAGCAATTGAGGAGGCCACCAAATGGCTTTCGGAAAACGGTGCGGGGAATTCTGCGGTCAACGCAGTGACAGCAATGGAAACGCTGGACAAAAATGCTCAAGGAATCACTGAGGACTTTACCGGCTACGCCAATCATAGGTTATCAACTCATACTGAACACCATCATCAACAGCTCTATTGGCGCTCTCGGATCTTACTGCTCGCTTTTAAGCATTAACTGAGATCGAGTCGATAGAGCCCATTGTTCTTCTTATATGGCGGGCCGTCCCTGACCCGCTTGCATCAAAGAGCCCTGGAAGGAATGTCCGGCTTTTAGCGTGGATCCTGCTGTTTATCCATCACCGCATTATCCGTCTCCTCCCGCACACGCTCAGGGTCAAGCCCGACGTCGTCATCATCAAGCGGGCGCTCACCTTCGTTATCCGGCAGTTCGTCAATCCCCTCTTCCTTCATTGGATCAACTTCGGTGCGGCCTGGGCTCAATGGATCACGTGATGTAGGGATAGGGTCATCTTGACCAATCCCTCCTTGCAGCTTTGGATCGCTATTCATACACACCTCTCAGCACCCTCAATGGTGGGGGCATGTAGCTTGGAGAGGGATCGTATTTCGAGTGTTCGATTTATTGGCTTACCGACCGTCACTTTCCTGCCACTCAGCCTTTCAGTCATCTCGATGGAACATTGCGCCAAGTCGCATCCTCTATCGCAACACCAGCGAATCTGAGGGCTTCATCATGATCGACCCAGCAACCGGTATGAAGGCGGGCGAGCGCTACATCGTAGAAAGTCTTGAACGCACACGACATTTCCCAGGCTTCTTCCTGGACGGGAAATATTACCTTGGCCCCGAATTGATGACGGCCATTGGTTGGCTGGAAGNTGAACGCACACGACATTTCCCAGGCTTCTTCCTGGACGGGAAATATTACCTTGGCCCCGAATTGATGACGGCCATTGGTTGGCTGGAAGGACAGCAGTTTTATTACGATGAGCTTGATCCCACGGGTGAGCCGGTTTTCCCCAATCGACTTGCCGGCACGGTCGAAGACCTCACCCTCATTCTCGCAGACGGTGCGCGTTTACCCTTAAACGAAATGCCCTACGAAGCAGAGATCGATTCCTCTGACGTTCCAATCAGTCGTAATCCGTCGTCATCGGGTCATCGCCCTGCTCCGACAAGCGATCAACACGGAGCTGAGGGCGTCCGGATGTCAGGTAAACATCCCTATCCAATACTCCTAGCGGCGGGCGCTGCGCTATTACTGGGAATACTGTTTGGGGTCAAACAGGCCAAACGCCTTCCTATTCGAAAGCTGAGGTAGTCGTCCTCCGTGAATTCCCTAGAGAAGCGCCCTTGGAAAGATCGGCGGTGAGAAAATGCATCCTGTGACCCCTGACGGTCGTTACTTCGTTGTCAAAGGGCAGCTGTGGCGCTGTTCAAACCCGTCATTGGAAGAGGACGTGCGCCAGCGTCTTGTCGATGAGCTCATGGCAGCTCGACGCGAGGTGAAGAGAGCAAAGGATTCGGAAGACGAATCGCAGATGAAGCGCGCTCGGGAAAAGGTACAACTCGCCAAAGTAGCACTTGGTGAGCGGGGCCCTGTTTGGTGGGAAGATGGCAGTCCCGACCTCAACATGCATCGGGTCACAACTTCCCTTTATGCTGGATGGTTCAGCTCGCTCCGTAAATGTGATTGACGCCTAGGTCAAGTTAGATAGGCGCCGCCACGTCTTATTGCTTCGGCAATGGCTTGTTCAAATCTCAGCACATCTTCTGGATGAACAGATAAGGTGACCGACTCCAGCGGTAAGCCCAACGCAACGTCGAGCTGATGTGGCTGACCGGACGTTTGATGCCCGATTTCAAGACCATCGCCAACTTCCGAAAAGACAACAGCAAGGCCATCCGAGGCGTCTGCCGCCAATTCGTGGGGCTGTGCCAGCAGCTGGGATTGTTCGGAGAAAATCTGGTCGCCATCGACGGCAGTAAATTCAAGGCCGTCAACAACCGCGACCGCAATTTCACCAGCGCCAAGCTGAAGCGGCGGATGGAAGAAATTGAATCGAGTATCAATCGGTACCTGACTGCGCTCGACGAAGCCGATCGGCAAGAACCCTCGGTCGCTCAGCCCAAGGCTGGTCGTCTGCAAGAGAAAATCGACAAGCTCAAAGCTCAGATGAAAGAGTTACAGATCATTGAAACTCAGCTCAACGAATCACCGGATAAACAGGTATCACTGACCGATCCAGACGCCCGTTCCATGATGACTCGCGGCACTGGAATCGTCGGTTACAACGTGCAGACAGCGGTCGATACCCAGCACCATTTGATCGTTGCACATGAGGTTACCAACGTCGGTTCCGACCGCGATCAATTCAGCTCGATGGCCAAGCAGGCCCGCGAGGCTCTGGCGTCAGAAACGTTGTCGGTAGTGGCTGATCGAGGTTACTTCAAAAGCGAAGAGATCCTGGCTTGTCACGATGCAGGCATCACTGCCTATGTGCCCAAGCCGATGACCTCTGGAGCCAAAGCGGACGGGCGTTTCAATAACGATGCTTTCATCTACCACGCGGCAAAAAACGAATACATTTGCCCGGCGGGAGAAGCACTGATCTGGCGCTATACCAACGTTGAAAAAGGCCTGACGTTGCACCGTTACTGGAGTTCGAAATGCAGGGGCTGCGCAATGAAACCGCAGTGCACCCGAGCACGGAACGGCGGGTTCGACGCTGGGAGCATGAAGCCATACTGGAGGAAATGCAGAACAGACTGAGCAACGCGCCGGACATGATGCGAGTCCGCAAGCGTACGGTCGAGCATCCCTTCGGGACACTCAAACAATGGATGGGCGCCACGCATTTCCTGACACGAAAGCTGAACGGAGTAAGTGCGGAGATGAGTTTGAACGTCCTCGCCTACAACTTGAAGCGGGTCATGAAAATTCTCGGTACCAGCGGTTTAATGAAGGCGCTGTCGGCCTGAAGAGGTCGTTATTTTGACCACCCGCCAAGGTAGAAGCAGCGCTGGGGGCTTCCAGGCCCTAGTGATGATCCGCAGGACTTGTTGCGAGCTATTACTCAGCTAACAACCGTCGGCGCTGCGCGCCGACAGTGCATCAGCGCGTTTTTACACACTCTGGAACAAAAGCTGCCGTTGGTGGAATGCATATATCGGCCAGCTGCAAGTCGAAACCGGTAGAAATAGACCAGGCATAGGTCTTAAAACGCGTATCAACGTCATGGGTTATTACCGCCAATGCATTTTTGACCCTTGTGCTGGCGCTGTTTTGATCCAACCCAGCAGTCTCAACCAACTGACGAATAGTTGCCCCGGCGTGCTTCCTCTGTTTGATGTGGAGCTTGACTGCTCGGATGCGGTGTTTGTACGAATACATGAACTGCCTCCAGATAGTCCAAGATTTCTACCGTCCTCCAACACACGCTCCATCGGCGCGTTGACGGCCTATCTCAACACGATCGAGCCGGGGCGGTGCACAAGCAACGGGCTACTTGGCGGCGCTGGCTACTTTTGCAGCGGCGCCCCAGACGGGCCGCTGCACGAACTATCGATCTCTTTGAGCAGCGTGTCGTTCTGAAAAACTTCCAAATGCACTTGGCAGGTTGCGCCCTCAGGCATACTCAGGCTTACGCCGTTGGACGAAACACCGCTCTGAACTTCACCCTGCTGACTGATACCGGCGCTTCCGTTCGAGCTGCTCTGGCGCACTGTCATTCGATACTGAAGTGACAGGGGTGTGGGGTTCTCGATGTGCGGACGGATCATTACAATTCCTGCGTTACGTTGCATTTCGATCGACACGGCCAACTGGGAGAAGTCCATCAAGGGGTCTACCTCTGCGTCGCGTTGGCGCTCATATTGTTGCCATACTGGGTGATCGAGACCGTGCCGCCGAACCCGGACTGGCTCACTGTCGCCTGGTTAGCTTGCCCGTATTGGCCGACAAACGCCTGATTGTACGCACCGTTCTGGACGACGCTGACCAGATTATAAGCGCCTTGCTGCACCACGCCTGCCTGGTTGTAGCCACCAGACTGGTTAATCTCCAGACCGTTGTTCAATCCTGACTGCTGTGCAGAAGTCGAGTTGCTAACCCCGCCTTGGTTGATCGCCGCGTGATTGAGATGTCCCACCTGACTTTGAACCAGGCGCTGTGCTCCACCACTCTGATCGACTCGTGTGTTGTTGTTCGAGCCGATCTGCGAAATGGTGGCGACGCTGTTGCCCACGGTTATGCCGGCGTAACGCGTCTCGGGCATAAGGTCTGCGGCCTGACATAGACCGCTGATGGCGGACAGCGCGGCGGCCAAATACCAGTTTCGATTATTTTTGAGTGCCATTGTTGTCTCCGTTTGGAAGAAGTTCTCTATCGGTTGCGGCAATCGGCAAGGTGGTCATTAGTTCGTCGTAGCTTTGCAGATAGCTTTGAAGCAACGGTTTGTTGAGATCGTCCGGGTTTTTCAGATTCCAGCTACCGTCGCGGACGCCTTGGGCAATCATGTGAATCAGTGCGGTTTCAATCGCTTCGCGCACGCATTGCTGAACGGGCTCGTTGCGCGACAGCCCTGTTTCGACTTCCAGCAGGTGCTTGAGTGAGACAAAACGGAAAATGCCGAAATCGACCTGAATCGAAAACACTGTCTTGGTCGTCGTAATGCTCTGAATGATGTCGCCGGTTCGGATGTCGACCGCCCTCAGGTTGACGGTCACCTGGTCTTGCCGGTACAGCTCCGATGGCCCGACCCCTAGATAACGAACGCCAATGCCGCCTGTTCTGACGTTGCTTTCATAGGCGACGACGGCGCCTTCAATCAGCATGTTGGCCGGCCGTAATGCCGGCAACTGAACTTGGGCCTTATCTTGCGGCTGCTCCAGCGCACGGATGATTTTGCGTTCGGTCAGCAGGTCTTGCAGGTTTTCGCGCTCGACAGGCTGGAACCAGCGCGAATCGCGCAGCGCGGTGATCAAGAGCGATGCTGCCCCTTGGGTGACCGAGGTTGAAAACGAGCTGTCAGGGGACGGTTTGTACTGACCGGTCTGGTCTCGCAAGCTGTACACCGCGACGCTGATAGGGCCCGCAGGGGCTGGCAGGTGTGTCAAATCACGCAGGCTCTGTGTAGGCGGTGCCAGCGTAGCCGGGGATATGGTCGACGCCGGGCGGGACGTGACGCAACCAGCGAGAAGCGATGCAGCAAATACAATCAACGATAGCGAACGGACGCGCATACGGGCTCTCTTCCTGCAAATAAACCCCGCCGGAAAACCGGCGGGGTAAAACATCTTAGTGCTGGTAGATAGTGGCGACGTTGCCGCTGCCGCCAGTCTGGCTGACATTAGCAGTCAAGTTGTTGCCTGCCTGGGTCAGGCCGACGGTGTTGGCGGCAAAGAGTGAACCTGCGCCGGTCTGGCTGACAACTGCGCGGTTGTTATTGCCACTTTGCAGCAGCGACTCTTCGTTGAAGGAACCGGTCTGTGTGCTGGAGACGTAGTTGTTGTTGCCATACTGGTTAATGTCAGCATTCAGGACGCTGCCGTTCTGGTAAACATTGGCGCTGTTGTAATCACCCGATTGCAGGGCGCTGGCGGAGCTGATGCCAGAATTGACTTGCTGAACATAGCCGGTATTGTTATTGCCGCTTTGTTGCAGGCTGGCCGAAACCAAGGTGTTGTTTTGCTGAGACACGGTGCCTGTGTTGCCGTTGCCTGCTTGACGAAGGCGGGCCACAGCGCTGGTGTTGTCTTGCTGAGAAATGTTGCCGGAAGTGTAGCTACCGGATTGAGTAATAGTAGCAGTGGTGCCACGGTTGCTGCTCTGAGCAGCGTTAGCGGTATTATTGTTGCCCCCACCTTGGTTGATACTGGCCGATGTATTGCTGTTGTAGTCCTGCGCGATTGTGGCGTTGCTGAACCCGCCAGCCTGAGTCAGATCGGCGCGTTGAACGCCGGTGCCCGTCTGGTTGATGGCCGCCCCGTTGTTGTTACCGGCCTGATTGGCGGCGGCACTGTTGTAAGCGCCATTTTGATTGATGCCCAGGGCACTGTAGGTGGCGGTCTGGTTGATCGGCGAACCGTGTGCCGAGCCAGTGCCAGCAGTGTTGCTGTTGCCTGTCTGGTTGATGTTGATTGACGACTCGGTCGCGCCGCGCTGGTCAACGTTCAATACGTTACGGGAGCCATTTTGCGAAGTGCTGACGCTGCTGGAATCAGCCATGGCCGAGCCGGACAGTGCAACCAGAATTGCCAGTGACAGGATTGATTTACGTGCGTGCATTATAAACTTCCTTTTTAAGTGTAGTGCTTACAGGTAGGGGTGTTGCGTATTGGTTTGTACAGCAGAACTCATGGTTGATTAACTTGAAACTGGGTGGTCTGCCCGGTGTTCTTATCGGTGGTAACGATTTGCAGTAAACCACTTTGAAGATTGGTAATTGCAATGCGGAAGTCGGTGGTCTCGACAACTCCTGGAACGAGTTGGCCGTTGGTGCCGACGATGCTGGAGGTCACGGCAGAAGACACCCGACTGAGAATGGCGCTCTGCAACATACTGTTGAATTGAGTCAGGGCAGTTTGCCCCGAAGCGGAGGTTGATGACTTTTCAACAAAGCGATTTTGCGCCTGCGCCTGGTTCAGCAGTACCGGGCCATTCAGCGGGTTGCCGCCGAACGAAGGGTTATTGGGCACGTATGCGAGCTCGCTAGCATGTGCGGTATGCGTCAAGCCAGATAGGAACGTCAGGCTGATGACAGCCCGCGATATAGAGTGCATGCGGGTACCTTTCATAGTTCGTCGCGCCCCAAGTCCGGATCGCCAAAAAACTGTGCGAGTTGGTAGTCAAGAATTGCCTGGTACACCTGAGCAGCTGCGTCAGTACCGATGGCAGGGATGAGTGTGCGGTTTGGAGGAAGAAACATCTGAAATAGGCGACGATTGCCGTAGTCGACGAACACCTGACTGCCCAAGCGTGCGGTAGGTCGCTCAGTAATGGCGACAGTGAAATCTCCGGTCTCGTCTTTTTCACTCCACGCGCTGGCAAAGCTGTCGTAAAACGCGCGCCCCGCCAGAGTAATTGTCTGTCCGATGACAACACCACCAACGTCTTTGTAGTTCAACGTTCGGTGTTGATCGACGGTTGCAGTACTGTTCACGCTCGCTTGGGCAAATACGGTAGAAACAACACACATTTGTAGAGCAAACACACTGAAAACTCGAGTGCAAGTCATAGCTGTTAAACCATCGTTACAGGTATGACGTTATGTATATACGAATAATATTATTATGCCAGCATAATTTTAAATTTAATTTAACCTTTTTTTGGCGTCAATTATTTTTTGTTTTTTTAGTTTTGTTGATAGAGCGCTAATCAATAAAGAGACAGAAGTATGGCGTCAATTTTTCGTAATAACAAAAAACGCACGCTCCTATTTTGCTACGTATAAACTTGCCGATCTTTAAAGGAGATACAGGACAATTCGCGGGCTCGCAGCTCGTAGCCTTGTTTGAAAAAAGCAAACTTAGTGGCCTCACTTTTGTTTTCCCACCGGATTTCGCCCCGTCTGCTTCTTCCCGGCGTTAGGTGCGGCGTGAATCAACCGCGTAGCCAGCAAACACCGGCATTAGTGGTGTGATGGTTAACCGAAGCGTTTAACGCGGCGCAGGCATTGCTTATAGATCACCTAGGAAGCGTCACGCTTGAACAGCCGGCCAGTGGCTTCAAAGAGCGCTACCAGAGTTTGTAAACCTGTGGTTTACAAAGCGGCATCTAGAAGTGACTGGTAGATCGGCATGAGCACTGTCTGCTTATGGCCCAGAGTGTGTAAAAACGCGCGGACAAACCCTTGCTATGATTTCTGGGAATCTCATCGCAGGGGGAACCCATGAAACGGTTTATCCAGGGTGAACACCGAGGTCAAAGTACCTTACTTCCAGAAAGCCTCGACGACTACGTCAGCGATACCAATCCAGTGCGTGTGGTCGATGTCTTCGTCGATGAACTCGACCTAGCCAAACTGGGTTTCGATAGCGTCATTCCAGCCGAAACCGGCAGACCTGCTTATCACCCTGCGATCCTGCTGAAGATCTATATCTACGGCTACCTGAACCGTATTCAATCGAGCCGACGTCTTGAGCGAGAAGCTCAGCGTAACGTCGAGTTGATGTGGTTAACCGGGCGCCTGATGCCCGACTTCAAGACCATCGCCAACTTCCGAAAAGACAACAGCAAAGCCATTCGCGGTGTCTGCCGCCAGTTCGTTTTGCTCTGCCAGCAGTTGGGGTTGTTTAGCGAAAACCTGGTTGCCATCGACGGCAGTAAATTCAAGGCGGTGAACAACCGCGACCGGAACTTCACCAGCGCCAAACTGAAGCGGCGTATGGAAGAAATCGAGGCGAGCATCAGCCGTTATTTGGCCTCGCTCAATGCGGCTGATCGCCAGATCCCTAGCGCCTCCAAGCCCGACACGGTGAGCTTGGAAGATAAAATCGCCAAGCTCAAAGCACAGATGAAAGAGCTTCAGGGGATTGAGTCTCAGCTCAACGAATCGCCAGATAAACAGGTTTCGCTGACCGACCCGGATGCCCGTTCGATGATAACGCGTGCAGCGGGATCGTTGGCTACAACGTGCAGACGGCTGTCGATACGGAGCACCATTTAATCGTTGCTCACGAAGTCACCAACAAAGGTTCTGACCGTGACCAACTCAGTTCAATGGCGAAGCAGGCTCGTGAAGCCATCGGCGTAGAAACGTTGTCGGTAGTTGCCGACCGAGGCTACTTCAAAGGCGAAGAAATCCTGGCTTGTCACGACGCAAGCATCACCGCCTACGTGCCGAAGCCGATGACTTCAAGCGCCAAAGCTGATGGCCGATTCAACAAAGATGCCTTCGTGTATGACGCGACGAAAAACGAATACACCTGCCCGGCGGGAGAGGCACTGATCTGGCGATTCTCCAGCGTTGAGAAAGGCTTGTATATGCACTGCTACTGGAGTTCAAAGTGCCAGAGTTGCACGCTGAAAACCCAGTGCACGCCAAGCACAAATCGTCGAGTAAGGCGTTGGGAACATGAAGCTGTGCTGGAGGAAATGCAGCGTCGGTTGAACCAGGCACCAGAGATGATGAAGGTTCGAAAACGGACAGTTGAGCATCCCTTCGGGACGCTCAAGCAATGGATGGGGGCAACGCACTTCCTGACTCGAAAACTGAACGGGGTGAGTGCGGAGATGAGCTTGAATGTGCTCGCTTATAACTTGAAGCGGGTTATGAAAATCATCGGTACAGAAGGCTTGCCGAAGGCGATGGCGGCGTAAAAACCGCAGCTTTTACTGCACCAGGAGGTACCAAAGCGCTTCATAAACGATCTGACGCGCTATCGGCGCCGATCTTGGCAAATGTTCGGGAAATCGCCTCGCCCAGCAGCGCTGGGCTCAGGCATCCAACATACGGAAAGTGTTTTTACACACTCTGGGCCGATAGCTGCCTGTTTCCATCGGCGGATCGCATTCAGTAGCCAGGAAGCCTCTAGCCCGGAGCTGCCGGCTGAGATGCCTCAATCTAGCAGAGCGCTCAGCTCTTTCCGGCTCGCCGCATCAAGGTTGAGCAGCAAAGTGGTCGGAATAGGCCAGCCCATACTCCCAGGCGACTAGCCGAATGCGCGTTGTTATCTCAAAGCTTTCTCGGCCCGCGGGGATCCAACGAAATTATATTTGACGCAGGTACCCTGTATTCTCGGACATTAGGATGATGTCGAAGCCTCGCTTGCACAGGCGCTTGCACACCGGCTCGCAGTTCACTGCCGCAATCACTATGTGGCCGTGTTCAGCGGTGATCGAGCGATCAACCACAGCCATATCACCATCGAATATTCCAGCGCCTTCCATGCTGTGGCCTTCGATGCGCACCAGGTAGATATGGGGTGCTCGAATATCCAGAAGCTCGTCGATGGAAATATGTTGTTCAAGGTGATCCGCAGCCGGCGACGGAAATCCCGCAGGGACTTTGAACGAGTAAAACGGGAGCTGGACTCCCCCTGCTGCCAACGGGCCGAGGATGGTGACGCTCATGAAGGGTGCCTTAACCTAAACTGTATATGCATACAGTTAACGTCAAAGCTTGCTAGCGGTCACTCTTGGGGGAGGAAAATTGCGACCGAAGGATTCACGGGAGCAAAATCTGCAGGTAGGTCAGGAGGCCATGATGATTGAACCCTGACCACTTTTCGCTATACCGTCGACATTGCTGCAAGTCGCTTCTTCGCGTAAGCGGCTAGGTGTTCTTCAGGATGCCTTTGTCTTTTGTTTCAAGGTGAAGTCAGCGCTGCAATTGGTTGGATGAGCACACCAGTGCGGAGACTAGGAAAATGTCCAATAGATATGCTTGAAACGCGGATGGAAACTCAAGCCGTACTGGATCTGATCGGCCGGCTGGAAAATGGGGTACTTGCTTAAGGGTTCCCCTTATGATCGCGACTTAACGGGAGACAATACCATGCACAATCAAGAGAAAGCTCTATTGGAGCAGGCTCTGGCCGATGCCCAAAAGAAGCAACGGCGCGAGCAATGGCTGGCAGAGAACAGCGAAGCCGTAAATGCCTACAACGAAGAAGTGGAAACCCAAGGCGTGTTCAGCGACAACATACGAAGCTTCTGATGCCTCGGTTTCCACGAGTAGGATAACGAGATTGCGACAGCGGTCGTGCAGCGAAATCGAATGCAAGTCGCTTCTTCGCGTAAGCGGCTATCTCCAGGTTTTAAAGCTCGATAATCAGATCAGGAGCAAAGCCCGTATGCTGCCCTGGATAGCCGCGCGGATTTGAAATCCAAACGGCACCCACATTTGATGAATGTTTGCCTCTACGTGCGTGTGCCCATAGATCCAAAGATCGGCCTTCCCCAATAGATCCGACCAGTCGTTCGCATAGGCCGCTGCCAGGTGTCCTTCATGCGCATCAGACATAATAATCCGGTACTGGTGCGTGATGGGTGATTACCACGGTTTTACAGGCGAAAGCCGAATCTAACTCCTAGGCTAGCCAGCTGTAAGCCTTCTTTGATTTCGCTATCAGATCAGCAGGTCTCAAGCGCCTGTAGCTATCATCCGCCCTAATCACACGAAAATCGTTCAACCATTCAGCAGCCATCCGGATTGCAGCCTGGGCATATCCAGTCGATGTGTAATCCGTCCAACCCGTAGTCTGCAGAAACCGAACTTGATCCAAAAGCAGCGTCTGATTCTCCAGCATATGAACATTCGGCGCTGCCGCTTCCTTCATTTTTCGCAATGTGTGGTCGATGTGCCCACCGTAGTAGTCATGATTGCCGCACACGTAAACTACCGGGCATTGGAACACTTCGTTCGCCCATTTCACTCCTCGCGTTTTCAGATCTATGTCACCCGCGAGGATGACCACGTCCGCAATGCTCGGGACAGGATCAAATTTGGAAAATTCATCGTGCAGATCTGAATAGATTTGTAGCTTCATTGGATTACCCGACCGAGCAACGCCCGCCGCATTGTTAAACCGGTGTGAGCGGTCTGCCGTTTCATCTGGTCGATGGCTTGCATCCGATCACTTCATTTGGAGTCGTCAGAAGGTGACCAATGGATGTGCTCAAAGCATCGTACGCTCAGCCAACGCCCCCCTCCTAAACTCCCGGCCTGCCCACAAACTTCGCAAGTCGAGAGCGACCGCTCTTCTGCAGCGGCAACCGCCCCACGGCATGCCGTATCACCGCCAGAAAAATAGAAGCGCAACCCACCAAACTTTTCCTTCACTTGGAGCACCTTCACCTGAGGAACATCAGGCTGAGAAGCCAGGTGAATTTGCAAAGTGCGGCACAGTTCATCAATCAGATTTAACCATCCCGGCAAGCATGCAATCTCCCGAAGATGGGTATCGGAGAAAAGCTCTGGATAGCGCCCTCGTAAAATGGGCAATAGGTCATCCGTCATATGATTCCAATGCTCCATTTTCTGTATTTGAGGTCGCTGCTAGCGCCGGGGTAGCAGACAGGCTCGCGCGCCTCGTCGACGCACACAGACCAAGGACGACTTTTGATTCCCTAACCTGCAGCCTGCAATCGCCTTTTCGCGCCAGCGCCTAGCCTTTTCATATTTCAGTGATTGGTAGGTATGGCTGCACCTAGAGGCAGGGGGGTCTCAACAATATCAATCGACGTTGTCAGCTCATGCTGCATATGAGCAAAAACTGTATCGATGTTTGGATGAGCTCCCGAATTGAGCAAGACACTCACTACCTGCAGTAAATCTCGGCCCTGCGCGACTGGCATCTGAACATCGCAGTACACCATGTCGTAATCGTTGAAGGCCATCACCGATCACCTATTATGGGTTTCGAGGTTGATGCCAAGACTTCGTAGGGTAATGCAGGTAGCTAATGGGTGATATGCGATGGACAGCCAGGTTCACTCGCCGTGGATCGAAGGAAATTTTGGAAGCTAGGCCGCCCATGGCACTTTTTGAAGGACGCGATGACATACCGGGAATTCATTGTGGTTAGTACCCAGAAGCGCCCCTCTTTTCGCACAAAGCGGATTGTTGAGGTACGCATGAGATGGCCATCCGAAAACTGTCCCTCCAGGTCGCGTCTGATGTGCTCAAAAAAACTCCGTACGCCAACCCGGCCGAAAAGAACACGTCGCTCAAGTAAGCTGTGATCGGTGCTTCGTAGACGTGTTTTTGCGCTCGAATAATCCGTAGTAAGTGAAAATCTGTGAGCCGCTTGAAATGGAATTCAACGTTGGTTTCCTGCATTTTTTTGCCCCTGCTCGACTGTTCATGGCACAGCCATGGCTATGAAGATCAGTAGATCTTGCAGACGTCTTTTAGTGACGAAGGATCAAAATTATCGGCATGAACGTCCGTATAAATTTGTCCACCTGCGACCTCGATGACTGAGACCGCTACACCGAGTTGGTCATACCCAATGGCCAGGCTAACCAGCTTTTCCATCTTCCAGCTATCCCACCTATTCATCCATGCTGGAGTCATCACCTGAAGCTCGGTGACCACAGTGGACGAATCTCCTTGATTCAGGATCTCCTTCAAGCTTTTAACGTCACTCGTCATCTGAATAAACGACCACGTCCGACCTTCCTGGCTATGTTCTAAGCAAACGTGAAAACAATGCAGATCCAGTAATCGCCCAACCACGTGCCAGTTGCTATACCCCTCACCGAACATTCCAGGGATACCGGCAAGAGCGCTGTCGTGTGTCCGAAACATCTTTAAAACTCCGTAAATTTACTTCTTCTAAGATCAAAAAATGGACATGATCGTGCTGGAACTCGCGGTCTTCTCGTGTCCTGCCCCTGCGAGGACGTAGACGGTATTCCTGGTCTCAAAGAGAAAGCCCTCTTCAAAGGACGTGGCGAAGGTGGAACGTACCCAATCGCCGATGTCGAAGCGCCTCTGACTGTCAAAGCGTACGTTGCGGGCAAAAACAATTAGGGGCAGTTGGCCGGCTGCTTGGATTTTTGCGAACTCGTCTTCTGTGACGTCGACTTTGAAGATCGTCCAGTCCTCCACTAAGCAATACGGCTTGCCTGGATAGAGCGCTTGCACGAGCCCGATGAGAATCTCGTCTGAGTCCATGGGCCCTTGGCGAGGGGCTCCTGGGCCATTGAGAAGCTCGCTATCTGATGTTGGCTCGTTCACTGTGCATCCTCTTTGCTTTGGCAATACATATAAAATCTTCAGGCGAGCCCGCCCCTTACGAGCAGGAGCTTAGGAAGCCCTACAGCTCACTCCTTCCTAGGGCTCAGGCCCGGAGAGCGAAGGAGTAGATTAAGTGTCACCCACCCAGATTTATCACTCACTTAAATATATAGATTTGAGTGAGAAGTAGCAAACACGGCATACCGTTCGGTTTACAGAGGACGGATCGAATGTCATTACGGATGGCGTACGCAGCGGTGCTGCAATTCGTTAGAACACGCCGTGGGTTGCTGCAGCAGGACATCGCTGTACGGGTGACGCATTCACACGTCAGTCAACTTGAGGCCGCTAAAACGTCACCGACCTTGGAGGCCAATGAAGATCTGGCATCGGCACTCAACCTGAATCCCGTGACGCTGCTTACCCTAGTCCAGGCGTCATACGAGCAGAAATCAGCACGCGAAATACTGCAGATAGCCCTCGATGAATTGGAAGCGCTGTCATTGTTAGACGAACTGCTCCCTGCAGAGCCCAAGAAACTCAGACCACCAAGAACGATAAATGCGGAAAAAAAGCGAGAGGCTGTTCAGCGACTGAAGCACGAAGGATATACGCCAACGCAGGTAGCGCAAATGCTGGGGATTCCGAGACCGAGTGTGGGCCGCTACTGGCACAAATCAGACACAAAGTAGGCATCAGTTTGGCGGCCCTGCCTAAAGACCGTATGCCACTGAGTCTGATTTCCAGGTGTGATGCCCCAGTCGATTTTTTGAGAGACCGAGCTATGCTTCTTTCCGTGGAATGGCCCTCACCGACTTTGTTGCCAAAAATGCGGCAGTTAACAACTGTTCTGCCAGCCATTCTGCTTCACTGGTAGTGAAATTCCACCGAACCCAGCCAAAACTCAAATAAATGTACTGTCCTTCTAGCCCGATTTGCAGATCGTAATAGGGCTCCTCATCGTCCTCAAATTCTATAATGGGTTCAGGATCCAACAGAGTTCCGACAATGAGGAACTCTCTTCCTGTGCTCACAACTTGGAGCAAATCGGACTGCTCTGGCGATCCAAACGTTTCATTGCGCTGAATGAGAGTGCGCCAAAACTCGAGACTCGTTTGATGGTTTGACTTATCCGACTCACTTTCACCATGACCATTGGTGTTGATGATTGCCTCTATTAAACCCAACCCCACATCATATGCCTGAAGAGATGTAAAACTGACGTTGAAATCGTGCAGCCGTACCCGTACCAGCTGCGACGCAGTGAGTTTGACAGTCGTACGAAAATCTTCATTCGTTCCTGGGAACATGAACGTTTCAAATAACTTGAAGGTGAGGCTGGATTTCAAACGTTTACTGCCGCTCATAGCATTCTCGAAAAGTTGGCTCATGAAAGCTTAAACGGATCAAATTCGAGAAACCTTTAGCAGATTTCAGAATATTTTTATCAAATAGCTAAGGCTGAGTGGATAACACCAAACGCATCGAGGTTTCGGCTCCCCTTGTCAGTTATTAGGAACAGATCAACGAGTGCATGTCAGACGCACCGCGACTAGCCGCCCGCATGTAATCGGCACCCACGGCCAGATCTTTATACATAAGGAGGCAAACGGTGCACTGACTCAGCCTCACAGTCACTGCTGACACTCATGCCCTCCCCATCAAACCTTGCCGGAACGAAGGACAAGGAATTCGCTAGCCACGCGCAATGGCCAATAGCTATTCTTTCACGATCTTACCGCAGGGAACGCCCATGAAGCTTAATCCGCTACACGTCAAGATCGCTGGTTTGCTTGAGGGCAGACTGTTCCGAATCCCCGAATATCAACGCGCCTACTCCTGGACATCCCGCCAGCGTAAGGACTTGTTTGGCGACATCGAGGAGGCGTTTCGATCTGGTCGAGAGCACTTCATGGCGACTCTGGTTGCCCTAGCCAAAGAGAAGGAGACCCGCTTAATCGGCGTTGACGAGTTTAAGACTGTTGAGCTGGTGGACGGCCAGCAGCGCGTAACGACGCTGATCATTTTGATGAAGGCGATTGAAAAGGCATTAGACAACGATGATGCAGCGCAAGCGAAGGTTCGCCGTGAACTAGGAGAGTTGCTTGTAAAAGGTGACGACCACTCTCTGATTCTGCTCCAGACCAACCATGATGCGAGTCAGGTTTTTACCAACTACATCCGCAAAGGGTTGGTGGAGGAAGGCTTTGCAAAAACCGCTGCGGATCAGAACTTGGTTGAGGCCGCCCGTGATTGCGAGCTCTTTGTGAGCAAATGGTTAGCGCGAGGATCTACGATCTTTGAGCTGCTGGTGACCATTAGGAACAAGCTAACTATCATCTACCATGAGATTTCGGACGAGGCGACTGTATACCGGGTCTTCGAGGTTCTTAACAGCCGTGGTCTAGACGTTAAATGGATCGACAAGCTCAAAAGCCAGCTGATGGCGTTGTTATTTGAGCACGTTGAAGGCGGAACCCGCGATGAGGCGGTTAGTGAAATGCAGGATATCTGGCGAGGTATCTACCGGTCGCTGGAGACCAGCACACGTATTGGAGACGAAGCACTCCGATTTGCAGGAGCATGGGCCTCTGACGCTCGACCAAATCGGATTCCCAGTGAAGCAGACTCGACTGCACTGCTTACCTCAAAGGCGGGCACCCAGTTGAGAACAATTGCAGAGGTTGGTCATGAACTCGACGCAGTCGTGCAAGCGAACCTGCGCTTGTTTCGAGATCCGCGCCTACGGGCTGTGACGCGTATTGTGCACGCTCGATTTGTTGCGGCAGCGATCCTCCTGCGGAAGTTCGACAAGAAGACAGAGCAAGAGCTACTGGGTAAATGGGAGCGCGCTACTTTCAGGATCTACGAGCTGGCAAGCCGGGATAGCCGTCACAAGGTTGGGGAGTACATTCGTCTTGGTTATGAAATCTATCGGAATAACCTGGATAAGGATCAGATCCTTAGTGGGATCCAGAAAATCTCCAAGGGATATTCGATTGACGAGGTTTTAAAAAACATCGATTGGATAAGCAGCTACGAGGGTTGGCAAAATCAACTGCGCTATGTGCTTAACCGTTATGACGAGCACTTGGCAAAACTTGCCGGACAAAAGCTCAACGAAAGCCAATGGAGCAAGATCTGGGAGCAAGATCCCGCGAGCTCTATAGAGCACATAGCAGCTCAAAGCAGCGGCGTTGATTGGGCTCATCACTTGGGCAATCTGACTATGCTCCCGCCAGGTATCAACTCATCGCTCAAAGCGAAGCCTCCAATTGAAAAGTTTGAGGTTTATCGTAACTGCGGTCTCATTGCCACAATCCAGGTTGGCCAACAGATTCATGACGCTGAATCATGGACTGAAGAAATGGTTCTAGCTCGAGCACAGAGCATCGAAGACTTCATCAGACTGGAATGGGCCGACTGATTCGAGGCATGAGTGATTCACAACCCTGGACGCTGGAGGGAGACGCTAGTGTCCCCAAAACGGCGCATTAGCCCTATTTTGAAGCTTAATGCGCCAATTACGGAACATTGTAGCGAGCGCTTCTTAGAGCTCTGCTACGTCCAACACTCGGTTTTCTGAGGAAGGTGAGCCGGGAGGGAGTGCGCCTGGTCAGCTCCGGCAGACTAAGTTGAGGCGTTACCAGAGATAATGGTGATGCCTTTGACGATAAGTACCGCCGCCATGCCTACGAAGGCGCCTACTAGGCAGTGGATACCTAGAGTTGCGACGGTTTCCCACGCACCTGCCTCTTCGACCAGTCTCTCAGCAAAATGCTGCATCGGCTCAATGCCTTCTGTGATAAACGCTCCACCGACCAAAAACATTGCGACAGTTCCTATCCAGGACAGTGCTTTCATAAGCTTTGGCGCAGCTGACAGCAGCCATCCTCCGACAGTTCTCACCACAGAACCCCATGTACCGGTAGCTTTAGATTTCTGGAGGATAAGGCCTGCATCATCCAGGCGTACGATCCCAGCGACCAAGCCGTAAACGCCCACCGTCATGACCACAGCAATCAACGCTAGCGTTAAAACCTGCTGGAGCATTGGTGCATCAGTAACGATATTTAGGGTGATGACGATGATCTCGGCGCTCAGGATAAAATCCGTGCGTACCGCCCCAGCAATCTTCTTCTTTTCATAAGCCGCGAGCTCTTCAGGTGTCTTAGGCTTCGTTTTCTTTGGCTGCTCTGTGCCATCGTCTCGACTCGCCGTGAGCTTGTCCTTGATAGCCTCAAAGCCTTCATAACAGAGATATGCTCCCCCAATCATGAGCAGCCAGTGAACCGCCGCAGGCAGCAGTGCGTTCAACACCAACGCACAAGGCACCAGGATTGCTTTGTTTCTCAACGACCCCTTGAATACAGCCCATACCACCGGCAGCTCTCGGTCTGCTTTCATGCCGGTAACCTGCTCAGCATTCACAGCAAGGTCGTCGCTCAGGACACTAGCCGATTTCTTTGCAGCGACTTTGCTCATGAGCGAGATGTCGTCTAGTAGTGTGGCGATGTCATCTAATAGTGCGAACAGGCTGCTGCCGGCCATCTAAGGCTCCTTCCGGTATTTTGCTCCCCGGCCACTTCAGGCATTCCGGGGCCAATTCTTTCCATACGCTCTCCGTAGGCTCAGAGATGCATCTCGTCATGTGACACGGAAAGCACCTCTACTAGACAATTGACTTACCAACACGTTCATCCATGGATGCAGTGAATATTCACGCCCTTGACCGCGCAACGAGATGATTCACTTCATTCCCGTGTCTGGAACATTTGACCTGTAAGCCGCGAGAAACGATGTACGGGTGGGTTAACCCGAAACAGCGGTATCAACAGGTGCGATAGTAGATCTCACCTTATCTATCTCTGCCAAGATGACCGAGCTCAGCTTGTGCGGCGACGGATCAAAACTTAACAGCTTCTGCCTGGCACTTGAAATATCAAGATCGCTATTAGGAATTAACTTCTGAAGTTCGGAAGCAGCAATTCGAGAGAGACCCAACTCCAAAAACGCGCGCCCGGTATTTGTGCTAACTCCAAGCTCCAAGGCCAACGCAAAATCAAAAATCTCGGGCACCTTGTGCGTGAGACCATTATCATTGAAGATATGTATCAAAATATCGTTATAAGCCTTACCCATCTGTACTAATTGAAAACGAACGACATCTTCTATGGTATCAAACGCCTTTTTGATCACCTTACTCGGATCGGCCTCGGCTATATGTTTAACCCTATAATTAGAATCAGCCATGAGATTAAGTTTTTCTTGATTACGTTTCTTCGTGATACGAAGCTTTTCGGATCTGATCTCGTAACTCAAAATAAAGGGATAGGGTTTGCCTTCCATCCATTTCACTGCAATACGGGCAACGTAGCCCCCAAAATTTTTATCGAAACCTTTTATATACCTGAACAATATATTAAAAATTTCTTGGTAGTGACTGAAGGCCGCTCTACCTAGATCTGAGGGGCTTTTAGGTACCACGCTATCTAAGGTTCCATCGTTGAGGCGCTCAACGAGGTGAGCCATCAACCTGTCCAGTGCGAACAAATCTAATGTCCAGTTTCCTTCTATTACATGCTGAGGCAGCAGTAGCTCTTCAGAGGCCCTATTAGCCGCCTCTTGGATATCCCGGAATTCAAAATAATCTAACGCCGGGGCGACTCGGATCAGATAATCCGTAACGTCGCCCTGGCGAGCTTTATTCACGAGCATGCCGGCTGATGCAGTTGCATTCCGAGAACGCTCATCCCCTGGCCTGGAATCAAGCTTCCCTTTATTTAACACCGTCAGGACATCCGTAGCATTCTCAGTGACAAACTCAGAAAGCGCGGATCGAATGGTGAATTTGTAGAACGTATCCATGGGCTGCGTACTCCAGGCGTCGTAATCGATGAGGAATACGTTCCCGACTATGTCTTTACCCATGCGCCCTGCTCGACCGGCAAAATTCCAAAGCAGGGCAGGATCCAGCATTACCTTTTCTCCCCGTCCCCTGGCCGGGGTATTTATAAAAACATTGCGAGCAGGAAGGTTGATACCCTGAAACAGGGTTGTAGTGCACACCAGGAATTTTATGATACCGGCACGAAATGCTGCCTCAATCGCTTCACGAAGTAGGGAAGGCATTTGTCCATAGTGGAAGGCGACTCCCTTCTTAACCATCCCGATCAAGTGATACTCATGGTGTATATGATCTTTAATGAACTCCACCAGCTCATTAGCTCCAGCATCTGCCACATCATCTAAACCTAGAGCAATTGAACCGGCGAGGCTTGCCGCCTCGGTAGGCGTCTTTGCATAGACCAGGGATGCACCGCCGCTCCCCAATTCCAATGCGACAGCTGCAAGCTTGCTTTCAACCAAGTCAAGACCGACTTTGCAGGGCATAGTGCCAATAAGAGAGTATCCATGGGCATTGAGCAGCTTGAATTCCAGCTGATTGAGGGCCGGAGTTTTAGATACCACGATGCGGTTTTGCAGCACAGGTGAGACAGTGGTGCTGACTTCCGGAATTCCAGGCATACCTAGGCTTTCCAGTGCATTCGCAAAACCTTGTGCGCCGGGTGCGAGCATCACCACGTGGGTTTTATGATCTCGTGCATAGCATTGCTCAATACAGTCCTGCAGTATCATCCCCCGGGCGCCATCTGACAAGTTTTGAGCCTCGTCAACAACCACAAAGTTTATCGGAGATGAGGTTATCGAAAGAAGAACTTTAAATCGCTCCTGAGTCAGCACAAAAATTTGTCGAGGCACGCCCTCAAAAGTGGGGATATCTGTGACGCGGATAGTCACGTCACTTGCAAGACGCTCCTTTATTTTCAAATGGACTTCGGACAACAGTGCTCGCGTCGGTGCGATGTAGACAAATACAAAATGTGGAAGCGCCAGCGCATCTCTACACAAGTGTTCGATTACCAGGAATGACTTTCCAGCGGACGTAGGTGCCGATATCGCTAAAGAGCGCCCCTCCTGAAGAGAGTCCCACACCTTACGCTGATAATCGGTGAGAGTAATCGACGACCCTGCCACCTCAACAGTATTCAGCTGCTCAACAATATTCCTCTGAATCATCCCTAGCAATGTTGAAGGCTTTGTAGAGTGCCGCTTCTCCGCATAAGTCAAACTCGGAAAATTTCCGATCTCTGTCAATATCGTTGCGCATCTTTCAAGAACGCTCGATTCCTGCGAGATCAACATTGCATTAAAAGCAATCGTTTGAGCCAGACTTATATGCAACTCGGAACCAGATTGTGCAAACACTGATGCGCAATACAGCATTTTCCCGATCGCATTCTGATCGGGTATTCCATGCGGCTGCACGACCGAGCAAGGCAGCGCACTGGCAGCACCGCAAGCCTGGAGGTGACCTAGCGCACGTCTGAATTTTTCATTCTGGACAAACCGTGAGGATAGCTCCGCCGCGAAAGTGCTCATAGCGCGCCCCCCTCGATGACGGAAGGCGGAGTAAGAGGAACATCTGATTCCAAGCCCGTAAGGCCTATCGAGTCGTAAAACATCTCTCTCAGCTCGTCGACATCGGGAACCGCTATCAAATAAACCATGCATTTATTCGGATCAACTTTCTTAACACCCAGCTGATTGCCCAGATTGGTATGGTGTCTGTTGAAATCGCTCCTATAGAGTTCACCGAAATGATCCTCATGCTTGGATATTGAACCTTCATCGACTTCAAGCTTGTTCGCAAAATGCTTGACCTCTGAGTAACACACTACTCCCACAGATCGCTCACGCCTGGGGGCATTTGGATTACTGAATACATCGAGATAGTCCATCATCAAATTTTTATCAGCTGGGTCGAGCGCATCAAGATTCCCCAGGCTAGTAACCAGCCCGTACTCATGCTCATATTGCCCATCGTCTTTGAGGAAGCCTGAGACAGATTCCGCGTAATCAGCTGTGCCGCTGGCGGCAGTACCTGCAAGCTTCGACTCTAGGAAAAATACATTTAATTCACCGTTGATCACCGAGGCGTGGATACCATCGAGGCCATAGACCGGCATGTTATTGCTGGTTTTCAAGGCCATCTTGGCGATCAGCTGAGACGCCTGTAGATGGTGAACGGCGACGCAGTAAGCCAGCACCTCCCCCACTTCGCTAGCCCTAGAGGGGTGAGCCTTTCGAAACTCGATGAATGCATTCCTTACAGCCCGACTGAGCTCTTGCGCAGCTGAAACATCCCCGTTTTCTGCAGAAGCTATCCGGGCCTGGTACGCATCTCGACGCCGCCGGCTCAACGCATAGTTCGCTGCTTGGTTACCAAGGAAATCGGCAAACGCCCTGATACTGGGAATATCTTCTTTGAATCGGACATGCAGTAGCGCGACTCGTGGAGCCTTATATGGAGGTACGGTAGCTATGTCCACCGTACACTTCACGAAACGATCCAGAGGTGATTTATCCAACAGCTTCTGGATGACACTACTGAGCGACGGGGCACTATCTGCAGATGATGACACTGATCCGATCCCTGGTTTGGCCTAAGGCATAGGCTGACACTGTTCACTACGCTTCCGCGAACACAGAAATTGATCATGACTCGAAAAGCGCCAAATGGCCATCACCCTAAAGAATCGCGCCGCCCCCCCCCTACCATGGGACATGACTTTAAATGTGTGTCGTTTTGATTATCAGGGCACACGGCGGGGCCAGCATCTAGCACAAGCATTCTTCTCTACCTGATCAATATCAAGTGCAGGAGCAGGAGCAGAAGCAGAAGCAGAAGCAGAAGCAGAAGCAGGTCAAAGCCTAAGTGCTTTGACACCAAAGAGGGATGTGTCTAGAAAAATGAGGCTGTAACAACAGCACCCACTACCAGGTAGGAGGTATGCAGGTTTACTCCCCATCGACAAGACCGGCATCTCTTTTCAATGTGGCTGAGGCGCAAGGAGTTTGACACCGGGCGTGACACCGAGTTTAGACACAGTGCACGTGGAGAAATCACATTGAAAGCTATCTAATCAGAAAAATATCTAAATAAAATCAATATCTTAAGTCGACAACCAATAAAGTGGATTGACACTTTTTGACCCCATAAAAGCATTGTCTACAAAATGACCGCCGAGTAGATCGTGTCACGCACCAACGTAGGCGAGGCTTCGTTGCTCATCATGATCGCCAGAATCACCACTTCCACCAGCACGGCGGCCAGCGTCAGGATCATGGTCCCGTAGGGATCGCCGACTTTTTCCGCGAGCAACTCGGCGTGATGCGCGACTCGCATGGAAGCGACGACGATGAATGCGATCAGCACCAGGCCACCGATCAGCGCTACCGCCTGGCCACTGTTGAGCAGCCAGTGTTCCAGTGGATAAGCGACAAATGCGGCAATCAGGGCCAGCAGCAGAAACTTTTCTTGCTTGAGGAGTGTGAACATTGCGGGCCTTTTACCGAATGAAGCGCAGTTGATGTGATGAGCTACTGACTACGGTGCGGCGCTAACGTTTCGTTACACCTTAGCGCACCAGCGGATGGCGCAGGTTCGGTCACGTGCACCGGGTTGGTCCTGGTGAATCAAAAGATCGCAGCCTTCGGCGGCTCCTGCAGAACAATGCAGACCATGCAGGAGCTGCCGAAGGCTGCGATCTTTTGATTTTGTTGTCCTGTTGGTCAGCAATTTGCATTGCCCACTGCCAACCTCACAACAACATGGAGTTTCAATTCATGCACAACCGCCCGTTGAAGAAACTGCTTTGCGCCGTCGCCGCAGCCATCGGTTTGAGCGCCAGCCTGACCGCCACGGCCGCCGAACCGCTGAAAGTCGGTTTCGTCTACATCGGCCCGATCGGTGACCACGGCTGGACGTATCAGCATGAACAGGGACGTAAGGCACTGGCCGAAAAATTCGGCGACCAGATCACCACCAACTATGTGGAAAACGTCCCCGAAGGCGCCGACGCCGAACGGGTGATCCGCAACATGGCCAAGGACAAATACGACCTGATCTTCAGCACGTCCTTCGGCTACATGAACCCGACCCTGAAGGTGGCAAAGCAATTTCCCAAAGTGACCTTCGAACATGCCACGGGCTACAAGCAGGACAAGAACCTCGGCACGTACCTGGCGCGCACTTATGAGGGGCGCTATGTCGGCGGCTTCCTCGCGGCCAAAATGACCAAGAGCAAAAAAATCGGCTACGTCGCGTCCTTCCCGATCCCGGAAGTGATCCGCGACATCAACGCCATCCAGCTGGCACTGAACAAGTACAACCCCGGCACCGAGATCAAGGTGGTGTGGGTCAACTCCTGGTTTGATCCGGGCAAGGAAGCCGACGCCGCCAATGCGCTGATCGATCAGGGCGTGGACGTGGTGTTCCAGCACACCGACAGCCCGGCACCCATCCAGGCTGCCGAACGTCGCGGCGTGTATGCCGTCGGCTACGCTTCGGACATGGCACATTTCGGTCCCAAAGCCGTGCTGACTTCTATCGTCAACGACTGGGCCCCGCACTACATCCAGGCGACGCAGAGCGTGCTGGATCACTCGTGGAAGTCCCAGGATTACTGGGGCGGCCTGAAGGAAGGTACTGTTGAACTGCCAATCAGCGACCTGGTGCCCGCGCCGGTGAAAGCCCAGGCCGAGCAGATCATTGCAGATATCAAGAGCGGCGCGTTCCACCCGTTTACCGGGCCGATCAAGGACCAGGCCGGTGCCGAGAAAATCCCGGCGGGCGTGACGGCGACCAATGCCGAACTGGCCTCGATGAATTACTACGTGGAAGGCATGAAGGCTGACATACCGAAGTAACTCGCCTGGGTTGAACCACTGGCCTTCCTGTGGGAGCGAGCCTGCTCGCGATGGCGCCACTGCATTCAACACCCATGCTGAATGCCCTGGCCTCATCGCGAACAGGCTCGTTCCCACGATATTTCTCCGATGTTCCACACACGGCGCACTCTCAGGACAATCGCATGAACAGCCTTCCCATCATCGACATCGCCCCCCTCTACAGCGACAACCCGGCTGCCTGGCAATCAGTCGCCATGGAAATCGACCGTGCCTGCCGCGAATGGGGCTTTTTCTATATCAAGGGTCACCCGATCAGTTCGGCGCGCATCGAAGAAGTACTCGCCCAGGCCAAGGATTTCTTCGCCCAGCCCAGCGCGACAAAATTGCAGATCGACATCACCCAGACCCGCCACCACCGGGGTTATGGCGCGATAGCCACGGAACAACTCGACCCGTCGAAACCCAGCGACCTGAAAGAAACCTTCGACATGGGCCTGCACTTGCCAGCCGACCACCCCGAAGTGCTGGCCGAAAAACCGCTGCGAGGTCCCAATCGCCACCCGTCGATACCCGGCTGGGAAGCCCTGATGGAGCAGCATTACCTCGACATGCAAGCCCTTGCCCAGACCTTGCTGAGGGCCATGACCCTGGCGCTGGACATCGATTCCGATTTCTTCGACTCGCGCTTCAGCGAGCCCGTCAGCGTGCTGCGCATGATTCATTATCCGCCCCGCCATACCGCCAGCTCGGAAGAACAACAAGGTGCCGGCGCCCATACCGATTACGGCTGCATCACCCTGCTGTACCAGGATGCCGCCGGCGGCCTGCAGGTGCGTAACGTCAAGGGCGAGTGGATCGACGCTCCACCCATCGAAGGTACCTTCGTGGTCAACCTCGGCGACATGATGGCGCGCTGGAGCAACGACCGTTATCTGTCGACGCCCCACCGGGTGATCAGCCCGCTGGGCGTGGACCGTTACTCGATGCCGTTCTTCGCCGAACCACACCCCGACACCCGGATTGAATGCCTGCCCGGCTGCCAGGACGAGCACCATCCGGCGAAGTACCCGGCCACCACCTGCGCCGAGTTTCTGCTCTCGCGATTCGCCGACACCTATGCCTATCGCCGCGAGCCCCAGGCAGGGTGATGAACCACCTGGTCAGGTTTTACCAATTGTGGCGGCGAGCATCTGTAGAATGCTCGTCATCTGCACCTGATGAGAAAAGAATATGTACGACTGGCTGAACGCCCTGCCCAAGGCAGAACTGCACCTGCACCTCGAGGGTTCGCTGGAGCCCGAGCTGCTGTTCGCCCTGGCCGAACGCAACAAGATCGCCCTGCCGTGGAGCGATGTGGAAACCCTGCGCAAGGCGTACGCCTTCAACAATCTGCAAGAGTTTCTGGACCTGTATTACCAGGGCGCTGACGTGTTGCGCACCTCCCAGGATTTCTACGACCTGACCTGGGCTTACCTCTTGCGCTGCAAGGCGCAGAACGTGATTCACACCGAACCGTTCTTCGATCCGCAAACCCACACCGATCGTGGCATTCCTTTTGAAGTGGTGCTCAATGGCATCGCCGCCGCGTTGAAAGATGGCGAGCAGCAACTGGGCATCACCAGTGGCTTGATCCTGAGTTTCCTGCGCCACCTGAGCGAAGATGAGGCGCAGAAAACCCTGGATCAAGCCCTGCCGTTTCGCGATGCGTTTGTCGCGGTAGGCCTGGACAGCTCGGAGATGGGTCACCCGCCGAGCAAGTTTCAACGAGTGTTCGACCGGGCTCGCCACGAAGGTTTCCTGACCGTCGCCCACGCGGGTGAGGAAGGTCCGCCGGAGTACATCTGGGAAGCCATCGACCTGCTGAAAATCCAGCGCATCGACCATGGCGTGCGCGCCATCGAAGACGAGCGGCTGATGCAGCGAATCATTGACGAGCAGATTCCGCTGACCGTCTGCCCGCTGTCCAACACCAAGCTTTGCGTGTTCGATCACATGTCCCAGCACAACATCCTGGACATGCTGGAGCGCGGAGTGAAGGTCACGGTGAACTCCGATGACCCGGCGTACTTCGGCGGCTATGTGACGGAGAACTTCCATGCCCTGCACACCCATTTGGGCATGACCCAGGATCAGGCCAGGCGGCTGGCGCAGAACAGCCTGGATGCGCGGCTGGTCAAGCCGTAACACCCGGCACCGCCATCGCGGGCAAGCCTTGCTCCCACCGGTGTTCATACCTGTGGGAACAGGGTTTGTGATTGCATGAACAGCGGCCCCCAAGCTTCGGGGGATAGCTGCTGGAGGACATTTCTCTCTATTCGGGCGATTAGTGCCTTGCCTCAGATAAACCGGGAAATTGCCTGCTCAATTGCGCGCATCGACTGGCGAGCATTTCCCGTAAAAGGTTCACAGGCTTACTCAATTGTGCGCGATGAGCGCACAACAAATTCAGAGAAGCGCGCTCGCCCGTCAGTTCCGGCATGAGGATCTTCAAGCGGCCAGCCAGGACATCTGCAGCAACATCCAGCCAGGATTTATAGGCAATGCCTGCCCCCGCCACGGCCCACAAACGCACCACGTCGGCATCGTCACTGAAGCGATCACCGCTGACTGTCAGGCCGACTTCGCGTTTGCCGTCCTGGAAACTCCAATGGTCGTGAACACGGCTGCCAAGCATGTACAGCAGGCAATTGTGCTGGGCCAGTTGCTCGAGATGCCGCGGCTCGCCATGGCGGGCCAGGTAGCTCGGCGCTGCACACAGCACGCGGCGGTTATGCGGGGCAATGGGCAGCGCCACCAGGCTTGAGTCCTCCGGTTCACCGTAGCGCAAGGCGATATCCACCGGCTGGCGGAACAGGTCGGCAATGCGGTCCCCCAGCAGCAGGCGCACCGTGAGCTTGGGGTGCTCGCGCTGAAAATCGTCCAGCCAGGGCAGCAATACATTGCGGCCGAAGTCCGATGGTGCCGACAGCTGCAACACTCCGCTGACCTGATCCTGCCCACTGGCCAGCAGGCGGCGCCCTTCTTCTATATTGCTCAACGCCGCGCGGGCGTATTCGAGGAAACCTTCGCCCTCGGCGGTCAGGCGCAGGCTGCGGGTTGAACGGGCCAGCAGACGCGCGCCGAGCTGGTGTTCGATGCGCTTCAACGCCGCGCTGGCCACGGCGGCTGACATGTCCATGCCCCGGGCGGCCGCCGACAGGCTCCCCAGGTCGGCAGCCCGGACGAATAATTGCAGGTCATCAAAACGCAGCATGTGCGGCCTATTATCAAAAAAATATTGAAAGAGACTGCTCTTTTAGCGGGTTTTATCTTCGGTAGAAATAGCTAATCATCTGCCCATCGAAATCATCCCGACTCCTGGAGTGCTCCATGAAAGCCATTGCCTACTACGCGTCCCTGCCGATCAGCGACAACAACGCCCTGCAAGACATCGAGCTGCCGGACCCCGTCGCCGGCCCGCGAGACCTGTTGGTCGAAGTCAAAGCGATTTCGGTCAACCCGGTGGACACCAAGGTCCGGCAGAACGTCCAGCCACAAGACGGCGAGGCAAAGGTCCTGGGTTGGGACGTGGCGGGCGTGGTCAAGGCGGTCGGCAGCGAAGTGACACTGTTCAAGGCCGGCGACAAGGTGTTCTACGCCGGCTCCATCGCCCGTGCGGGCGGCAACAGCGAAATGCACGTGGTCGATGAGCGCATCGTCGGCCACATGCCGAAAACCCTGGGCTTTGCCGAAGCTGCGGCCCTGCCACTGACCGCGATCACCGCATGGGAACTGCTGTTCGAGCGCCTGCAAGTGCGCGAAGGCCAAGCCGCGGAGGGCCAGAGCCTGTTGATCGTTGGCGCGGCCGGGGGCGTCGGTTCGATCCTCACCCAACTGGCCAGCCAGTTGACCGGCCTTCAGGTCATAGGCACTGCGTCGCGTCCGCAAACCCAAGCCTGGGTACGTGAGCTGGGCGCAGACCTGGTGATCGATCACAGCCAGCCGCTCAGCGAAGCACTCAAGCGCGCGGGCGTGGAACAGGTGACCCACGTTGCCAGCCTGACCCAGACTGACCAGCATCTGGATCAACTGGTCGAGGCCTTGGCGCCGCAAGGAAAACTGGCGCTGATCGACGATCCGAAGGCACTGGACATCACCAAACTCAAGCGCAAGAGCCTGTCGCTGCACTGGGAGTTCATGTACACCCGCTCGCTGTTCGAAACCGCCGACATGATCGAACAACACACACTGTTGAACCGCGTGGCCGAGCTGATCGACGCCGGGACGCTGAAAACCACGGTGGGCGAACACTTCGGCACCATCAACGCGGCGAACCTGCGACGCGCCCATGAGTTGCTGGAGAGCGGCAAGGCCAAAGGCAAGATTGTCCTGGAAGGCTTCTAGAACAGAGGTGACGGTGTCGTGCGCACAGGGCCGACACCGTCAGTCAGAGAGTTGACCTTTGTCACAATTACGCGCTGGATCGGGACTACAATCGAGGCCTCTGCAAGGCAAATCTTTTACTTATAGGAGGTCAGCAATGAAGATCCTGATAAAAGAAGTGGCCCGTTCCCAGTGGCAGGTCCGCCTGGACCAACATGCCGTGACATTCCGCAGCGAAGCCGAAGCGCGCGCCTTTACCCGAACCCTGGAAGCGCGGCTGCAGGCGCCTCACCGTTTTCCCGACCAGCAGCGCGCTGCTGGCTGAGCACGCCCTCAAACCTGGGCCTGCACCAGCGCCCGGGTATTCTGCAAACGTCGGGTGAGCATTGCGACGCTCACCACCAAAGCCCCGCACAGGCTGATGACCATGGCCATCGGCATGGCCGTGCCGTCGTACAAAATCCCCACCAGTGACGCAGCCCCGGCGGCGACGCTGAATTGCAGGCAACCAAGCAGTGCCGACGCACTGCCGGCACGGGCGCCTTGGCCGTTCATCGCGCAGGCTGACGCGTTGGGCAGGATGCACCCCAGGCTGGCGATACAGATGAACAACGGAATCAGCAGCGGCCACAGTTTCTCGGTGTGCAGCGCACTCACGGCGAGCAGCGCCAGGCCTGCCGCCAGGTAAACCCATACCGCACGAGCCAGCAGGAATGCCGGCCCACGCTTGGCCAGCAACCGGGCGTTGACTTGGGCCACCAGAATGAAACCTGCCGCATTGGTGCCGAACAACCAGCCAAAATGCTCGGCCGGCACGCCATACAGCTTGATGAACACAAAAGGCGAGCCGGCGATGTAGGCAAACATCCCGGCGATGGCGATACCGCCCGTCAGGGCGTGACCCAGGAATACCCGGTCCGCGAGCAACCGGCCGTACTGCCGCAACGAGCCAGACAATGGTTGGCGCGGCATGTCGGCCGGCATGCTTTCCGGCAACCCCATCGCCACGGCTACCGCCGCCAGCGCACTGAAGCCGGTCAGCACCAGGAAGATCGACTGCCAGCCTGTGGTATTGACCAGCAACCCGCCCAGCATTGGCGCAAGGATAGGTGCCAGCCCCATCACCAGCATCAGCTGGGAAAAGACCTTGGCCGAGCCCACCGCATCGCATTTATCGCTGACGATTGCCCGCGAGATCACCATCCCTGCGCAACCGCCCAGCGCCTGGACGAAGCGCGCGCCGATCAGCCAGTCGAGGTTCGGCGCAAAGGCGCAGGCCAGTGAAGCGACCGTGAACAACACCACGCCGGTGAGCAATGGCACCCGCCGGCCGAAGCGATCGGCAATCGGCCCGTAGACCAATTGACCGATCGACAGCCCCAGAAAATAGGCCGCCAGCGTCACTTGAACGTGTTGCTCGTCGGTGCCGAAAGCCAGCGCCATTGCGGGAAAAGCCGGCAGGTAAAAATCAATTGCCAGCGGCGCAAATGCACTGAGGGCGCCGAGGATTAAAATGGTACGAAAGTTCATCAGGCATCCAGTTGGACAAAAGTCAGCAGCCCAACAGTCTAGCCGGGGATGGACGCCTTGAACATTCCGATAGGTCGCTAACTAATAAAGACTTCAGGCGAGCTTTGCTTCATATCCTTCTTCAGTGATGGCGGCGAGCACCTCTTCAGCCGACAGGCTGCTCTCGACGCCAACTTCCCTGGCGCCCAGATCGACTCGCACGCTGGCGGCCGGGTCCCTGGCTTGAAGCGCCTGGGTAATGGCTTTTACGCAATGGCCGCAGGACATGCCTTGAACAGTGAACACTTGCATGGGATGACTCCTGTTGATGGGGTTGACACCAGTCTCGAGCTTGCCACCATGGCAAGGTCAAGTTCTGAAGTGAACGGCCGGGCTGGCAATCGCCGTCGAGCTCGGCCAAGCTGCGAGTATCAATGACTTCAACATCAGGAGATTCAGCCATGCGCTGGTCAGCTCTCAGCCTGTTTGGCTTCCTTGGCCTCTTCGCGGCCCTGCCTTCGGCCAACGCTGCCGGGGAGGACTACGGGGTGCTGATCATTTCCCGCGAGCGCCTGGAAGTGTCGACCAATTGCGAAATTGGCGTGTACCTGCAAGACCAGCTGTCCGCTCGGCTGTTCCAGGAGCAAAGCACGTCATTCAACTTGCCGCCGGGCAATGTCTCCCTGCGCCTGAAACTGCTGCCGGGCCAGGCCCCGGGGTGCAATCCGGGGATGCTCGCGCCGGGTTCGCAAACCATCACGCTCAAGGCCGGGGATGTGTTGAAATTCCGGATTGCGATGTCGCAGGAAGGGATGTACCTCAAGCCTGCGGCGTTGAACTACTGAGCGCCACAGATCGGATCAAGGTGATATTGGCGCTTGACCTTGCCCGCATGGCAAGGTTGATCCTGTAGGCATCCACTACAGGGAGCTTGACCATGAGCGAGACCACTACGTTCGACCTGCCGATTGCCGGCATGACCTGCGCCAGCTGCGCCGGGCGGGTCGAGCGTGCCTTGAGCAAAGTCCGGGGCGCCAGCGCCGTCAGTGTCAACCTGGCTACCGAACAGGCCCGGGTGCAGGCACCCGGCGACAGCCTGCCGGCCCTGATGGACGCCGTGCACCAGGCCGGATACAGCGTGCCACAGCAAACCCTGGAACTGAGCATCGATGGCATGACCTGCGCCTCCTGCGTCGGCCGGGTGGAACGGGCGCTGGCCAAGGTTGCGGGCGTGAAGAGTGTCAGCGTCAACCTGGCCAACGAACGTGCGCACCTCGAATTGCTGGGCCAGGTCGCTGCGCAAACCCTTATCGAAGCCGTCAGCAAGGCGGGATACTCGGCCAGCGTGCGGGAAGTCGAGCACGCTGCTGCCGATAACCAACAACAACGCCTGCACCGCGAACGCTGGAGGGTGATCCTGGCCATTGCCCTCGCCCTGCCATTGGTCTTGCCGATGCTGCTGCAGCCGTTCGGGGTGCACTGGATGCTCCCGGCCTGGGCGCAATTCGCGCTGGCCACGCCGGTGCAGTTCATTCTGGGTGCCCGCTTTTATGTGGCCGCCTGGAAGGCCGTCCGCGCCGGCGCGGGCAATATGGATCTGCTGGTTGCCCTGGGCACCAGCGCCGGTTACGGCCTGAGTATTTACGAATGGGCCACCGCTGCCGGGCGCATGCCGCACCTGTACTTTGAGGCTTCGGCAGTGGTGATTGCCCTGGTACTGCTGGGCAAATACCTCGAAAGCCGCGCCAAGCGCCAGACCGCCAGCGCCATCCGCGCCCTCGAAGCCCTGCGCCCGGAACGGGCGATTCAGGTGGTCGATGACCGCGAACAGGACGTCGCCATCAGCGCCCTGCGCCTGGGTGACCTGGTGCTGGTCAAACCCGGCGAACGCTTTCCGGTAGACGGCGAAGTTGTCGAAGGCCAAAGCCATGCGGACGAAGCCCTGATCAGCGGCGAAAGCCTGCCCGTGCCCAAGCAACCTGGGGACAAGGTCACGGGCGGCGCGATCAATGGCGAGGGCCGGCTGTTGGTGCGCACCCAGGCACTGGGGGCCGAAACCGTGCTGGCGCGAATCATTCGCCTGGTGGAAGACGCCCAGGCGGCCAAGGCTCCCATCCAGAAACTGGTGGACAAGGTCAGCCAGGTTTTCGTCCCCACCGTGCTGCTGATCGCATTGGCAACACTGGTTGGCTGGTGGCTTTACGGTGCGCCCATCGAAACAGCGCTGATCAACGCCGTTGCCGTGCTGGTGATCGCCTGTCCTTGCGCCCTCGGCCTGGCCACTCCCACGGCAATCATGGCCGGTACCGGGGTCGCTGCACGCTACGGGATCCTGATCAAGGATGCCGAGGCACTGGAACGCGCCCATGAAGTCAGTGCAGTGGTGTTCGACAAGACCGGCACGCTGACGTCGGGTGCGCCGCGCATCGCTCACTTGAGCGCCATCGGCGGCGATGAAAATGCATTGCTGCAAAAAGCCGGCGCGTTGCAGCGAGGCAGCGAGCACCCCTTGGCCAAAGCGGTGCTGGATGCTTGCGCCGAGCGCGGGCTGAGCGTCGCCAATGTCAGCGACAGCCAGTCCCTGACCGGGCGTGGGATTGCCGGCACGCTTGAAGGACGGCGCCTGGCCCTGGGTAATCGCCGTCTGCTGGAGGAGACCGGTTTGCAGGCTGGCTCCCTGGCGGACTCGGCCAGCGCGTGGGAAACCGAAGGCCGCACGCTGTCATGGCTGATCGAGCAAAGCCCCGAGCCGCAGGTGTTGGGCCTGTTCGCCTTTGGTGACACCCTCAAGCCGGGTGCATTGCAGGCTGTGCAACAACTTGGCGCGCGGCATATCAGCAGCCATCTGCTGACCGGTGATAACCGCGGCAGCGCCAAAGTGGTCGCGGACGCGTTGGGTATTGAGGATGTCCACGCCGAAGTGCTGCCGGCCGACAAAGCCGCCACCGTGGTCGAGTTGAAGAAAACTGCAGTCGTGGCCATGGTCGGCGACGGGATCAATGACGCCCCGGCCCTGGCTGCCGCCGACATCGGCATTGCCATGGGCGGAGGCACCGACGTGGCGATGCACGCCGCCGGTATCACCTTGATGCGGGGTGATCCACGACTGGTGCCTGCGGCACTGGAGATCAGCCGCAAGACCTACGCCAAGATCCGGCAGAATCTGTTCTGGGCCTTCGTCTACAACCTGGTCGGGATTCCCCTGGCAGCCTTCGGTTTTCTCAATCCGGTGCTGGCGGGCGCGGCGATGGCATTGTCGAGCGTCAGCGTGGTCAGCAATGCGCTACTGTTGAAAACCTGGAAGCCCAAGGACCTGGAGGACAACCGATGAACATCGGCCAAGCAGCCCGCAAAAGTGGCCTGAGCGCCAAGATGATTCGTTACTACGAATCCATCGGCCTGCTCAAAGCCGCCCATCGCACTGACAGCGGTTACCGCGTGTATGGCGACGATGACCTGCACACCCTGGCCTTCATCAAGCGTTCCCGGGATTTGGGGTTTTCCCTGGAAGAGGTCGGCAAGCTGCTGACCCTCTGGCAGGATCGCCAGCGCGCCAGCGCCGATGTAAAAGCCCTGGCCCGCCAGCATATCGACGAGCTGAACCAGAAGATTCGCGAGCTTGGCCAACTGCGCGACACGCTGCAGGACCTGGTGGAGCACTGCCAGGGCGACCATCGGCCCGATTGCCCGATCCTCAAGAACCTGGAGTCGGGCTGCTGTGCTGAGCCTGCCCATCAAACAACGAGACCGCGAGCCCCCCTGTAGGAGCGAGCTTGCTCGCGAAAAACCAGCGGGCGCCGCGGGGTATCAGTTGCCCCGCGTCACCGTTGACGACCATCGCGAGCAAGCTCGCTCCTACACGGGTTTAGGACGCTGCGGGGTATCGGCTGTCCCGCGTCATCGTCGACGACGATCGCGGGCAAGCCGGTCACAAAAAACCCGGCCGAAGCCGGGTTTTTCATCAACCAGTCACTGCATCCAGGGCGGAGGCGGTTCTTCGGTTTTGTTTGGTGGCGCGTCATCTGCCGCGCGCACCGCCTGCTTGCGCTCTTCATCCAGGCGTGCCGCCTCGATTTCGCGCATGATGCCGCCAACGTCGGCCAACTCTTCCGGCTCGTCGAACTCGCCGGTCAGGATGCTGGCCGGGTGCAAGGTGCCGGCTTCGTACAAGGCCCACATCTCCTTGGCGAACCTGGTCTGCTTCAACTCCGGAGCAAACCGCCCGAAGTATGAGGCCATGTTGCCCACATCCCGTTCCAGCATGTTGAACGCGTGGTTGTTCCCCGCCGCGTCCACTGCCTGAGGCAAGTCGATGATCACGGGGCCGGTCGGGGTCAACAGTACGTTGAACTCGGACAGGTCACCGTGCACCAGGCCGGTACACAACATCAGCACGATCTGCGAGATCAGGAACGCGTGATACTCGCGCGCCTGGTCCGGCTCCAGCACCACGTCGTTCAGACGCGGCGCAGCATCGCCGTACTCGTCGGCAACCAGCTCCATCAGCAGCACGCCTTCAAGGAAGTCGTAAGGCTTGGGCACCCGAACGCCAGCACCGGCCAGACGAAACAAAGCCGCCACTTCGGCGTTCTGCCAGGCGTCCTCGGTTTCTTTCTTGCCGAACTTCGAGCCCTTGGCCATGGCCCGGGCCTGACGGCTGTTGCGCACCTTGCGGCCTTCCTGGTATTCGGCCGCCTGACGGAAACTACGTTTATTCGCCTCCTTGTAAACCTTCGCGCAACGTAACTCGTTGCCGCAGCGCACCACATAAACAGCTGCTTCTTTACCACTCATGAGTGGGCGCAGCACCTCGTCGACCAGACCGTCCTCGATCAGGGGTTCAATGCGTTTTGGAGTCTTCATCAGCTTTTATTGTGGGTCCTTTATTACCAAACACGCGAAAGTCATTCGTTATACGGCAATCCACTCGCCGGTGGGAGGGGTTGCCGACCTATGAACGCTGCTATCTGCCTAAAGATGCACACAATGTGCCGATTATGCCCC
The DNA here is from genome assembly GCF_020295325.1 of Pseudomonas sp. Y24-6. Classification (NCBI taxonomy): domain Bacteria; kingdom Pseudomonadati; phylum Pseudomonadota; class Gammaproteobacteria; order Pseudomonadales; family Pseudomonadaceae; genus Pseudomonas; species Pseudomonas sp. Y24-6. The sequence continues at coordinate 55,416 of NZ_JACBXG010000022.1, forward strand.
GTCAATTTGGCCGCTTTCAGCGGACTTTTCAACGGCGCAAGGGATTATCAACGCTCGATAATCGCCGTCACGCCCTGCCCGCCCGCGGCGCAGATGGAGATCAGGCCACGGCCCTTGCCTGCCGCGTCCAGCAGCTTCGCCAGGTTGGCGACGATGCGTCCGCCGGTCGCGGCGAATGGATGACCTGCCGCCAGGGAGCTGCCTTTGACATTGAGCCGGCTACGGTCGATGGCACCCAATGGCGCGTCAAGGCCCAGGCGGGTCTTGCAGTACTCCGGGTCTTCCCAGGCCTTCAGGGTGCACAGCACCTGAGCGGCGAAGGCTTCGTGGATTTCGTAGTAATCGAAATCCTGCAGCGTCAGGCCGTTGCGCGCCAACAAGCGTGGCACGGCATACACCGGCGCCATCAGCAGGCCTTCGGCGCCGTTGACGAAATCCACCGCAGCCGTTTCGCCGTCGCGCCAGTAGGCGAGGATTGGCAAGCCGCGTTCCTTGGCCCACTCCTCACTGCCCAGCAGCACCAGGGACGCGCCATCGGTGAGCGGCGTGGAGTTGCCCGCCGTAAGGGTGCCCTTGGCGCTTTTCTCGAACGCCGGTTTCAGCCCCGCGAGTTTTCCCAGGGTCAGGTCGGGGCGCAGATTGTTGTCGCGGGTGAGCCCGAGGAACGGCGTCATCAGGTCGTTATGCCAGCCCTCAGTGTACGACGCGGCCAGATTGCGATGACTTTCCAGGGCCAGTTGGTCCTGGGCTTCGCGAGGAATGTTCCAGGTCTGCGCCATCAATTCGCAGTGCTGGCCCATGGACAGGCCAGTGCGCGGCTCGCCATTGCGCGGAAACTCCGGAATCAGGTGCTGGGGACGCAGTTGCAGGAACGTTTTCAGTTTGTCGGCCGTGGTCTTGCCGCGATTGGCCTGCAGCAGAATTCGACGCAACCCTTCACTGACACTGATCGGCGCATCCGAAGTGGTGTCGACGCCACCGGCAATCGCGCAGTCGATCTGGCCCAGGGCAATCTTGTTGGCCACCAGCAACGCCGCCTCCAGCCCGGTGCCACAGGCTTGCTGAATGTCGTAGGCCGGGGTGTGGGGTGACAGGCGCGAGCCGAGCACACACTCACGCGTCAGGTTCATGTCTCGCGACAGCTTGAGTACCGCCCCTGCAACCACCTCACCGATGCGCTGGCCATGCAGGTTGTAGCGTTCGATCAGCCCTTCGAGCGCAGCGGTGAGCATGGCCTGGTTACTGGCAATGGCGTAGGGTCCGTTGGAGCGAGCAAAGGGAATACGGTTACCACCGATGATCGCGACGCGGCGCAGTTGAGTCATGAAAAGCTCCTGATGAAATATTCCAATTCAAACGGCAAGCGTAGGCCTTATCTCGTGGATCGAACGACTGATCGCCATTCATGGTCCACACTTTGAACCCCAGCTACCGGAGTGCGTTCCATGTCTGACCGCTATATCGACTTCGCCAATTCATCCATCGGCCATCGCCTGGTCGGTGCCATGGGCCTGCCGTCGCCGGTTCGCCTGGAGCGCTGGCAAGCTGGCAGGCTGCGTCCGGTCGAGGGCGCGCTGCTGATTGGCGGTGGCCCGCTGGCGGAGAAAGTCAGTGCTTTCGCCAACCGCCTCACCGACGCGATCTACGGTTACGGCACCGAGCCTTCAGTGGCTACACCGTGGATTCCGGGGCACGGTCCGAAACTCAAGGCCGTGGTGTTCGATGCCAGCGACCTGGTGCACACCGATCAACTCAAACACTTGCGCGAGTTTTTCCAGCCACTGATGAAAAACCTCGATCAAAGCGCGCACCTGGTGATCCTCGGTCGCTCGCCACAAGGCTTGAACGACCCGTTTGCCGCCAGCGCCCAGCGGGCCCTGGAGGGGTTCAGCCGGTCCCTGGCCAAGGAACTGCGCAGCGGCGGCACCCTGCAATTGATCTATGTCGGTGAAGGTGCCGAGGATCAACTGGAAGGTCCGCTGCGGTTTTTCCTGTCGCCAAAAAGCGCGTTCGTCTCCGGCCAGGTCATCCGCCTGACCGCCTGCGACACCCCGGTGACCGACTGGACCCGCCCCCTGGCCGGGCGCAAGGCGCTGGTCACTGGCGCGGCGCGGGGCATCGGCGCCTCCATCGCCGAAATCCTGGCCCGTGATGGCGCCGAGGTGGTGCTGCTGGACGTGCCTCAGGCCAAGTCTGACCTTGAAGCCCTCGCCGCACGCCTCGGCGGGCGCAGCATCACCCTCGACATTTGCGCCGAGGATGCCGCCGCGCAACTGATCGACCACCTGCCCGATGGCATCGACATCGTGGTGCACAACGCGGGCATCACCCGGGATAAAACCCTGGCCAACATGACGCCGGAGTTCTGGGATGCCGTGCTGGCGGTCAACCTCAATGCACCGCAAGTGCTGACCAAGGCCCTGCTGGACCAGGGCACCCTGCGCGACAATGCCCGAGTGATCCTGCTGGCCTCCATCAGCGGCATCGCCGGCAATCGCGGGCAGACCAATTACGCCGCCAGCAAGGCCGGGCTGATCGGCCTGGCAGAAGCCTGGGCGCCGTTGCTCAAGGAGCGCGGCATCAGCATCAACGCCGTGGCCCCCGGGTTCATCGAAACCCAGATGACCGCCCACATCCCCTTCGCCTTGCGCGAAGCCGGCCGCCGCATGAGTTCCCTGGGCCAGGGTGGCCTGCCGCAAGACGTCGCCGAAGCGGTCGCCTGGCTGGCCCAGCCCGGCACGGGCGCATTCACCGGACAGGCCCTGCGGGTCTGCGGACAAAGCGTTTTGGGGGCCTAGACATGACGACCGACTGGCACACCCTCGATCGCGAGCCGAGCCTGGCCGACCTGTACGTCAAGGCCGCTACTCGCCGCAAAATCACGGGCACTACCCTGCCTGATTCCGGGCTGCGCACCGGGGTCGAGGTCGATCCCGGGCGCCTGGCGGCTTACCGCAAAGTCTGCGGCTTCGCCGACAATGCCTTGCTTGCACCCACCTATCCCCACGTACTCGCGTTTGCCTTGCAGATGCAACTGCTGACCGCCAGGGAGTTTCCTTTTCCGTTGCTCGGTCTAATCCATTTGAGTAATCGTATCCGCGTCCTGCGCCCGATGGGCGGCGTGGGCCGGGTGCGTGTCAGCGTGCGGGTGCAGAACCTGCAGCCCCACGCCAAAGGTGCAACCTTCGACCTCATAACGACCCTGGATGATCAACTCGGCGCGCTATGGGAGGCCGAAAGCCGGATGCTCTGTCGCGGCGTCAAGCTGGAGGGCGAAGCGGCGGAGGAAGTGCTCGCGCCGATGTTGCCGATGACCCAGGTCGCGCAGTGGCAAGCCCCGGCGGACATTGGCCGGCAGTACGCCAAGGTCTCCGGGGACTACAACCCGATCCACCTGAGTGCCGTCAGCGCCAAGCTGTTCGGCTTCCCCACTGCGATCGCCCATGGGTTG
>NZ_JACBXG010000023.1:0-44803 GCF_020295325.1 Pseudomonas sp. Y24-6
GCTCATTTTTTAGTGCGCAACTTCTTGCGCAACTTTTCGGAAAAGTGCGCAACTTCTTGCGCAGTAGTGCGCAAGAAGTTGCGCACCACGCCTCATCCCCACTACAAAGTATTTTCGCTACTACTGCGTCAATTGAATTACGTAAAAAGGTCCCAATTGCGCTCTCTATCACGGGGCATAGTTTGGCCCCTAGGCTGTTTATCCAGCACCGGCCTGGCGATAAAGAATTTGCGAGTTGTATTCAGGAGTTCTATCGAATCGACACTATCGGCGTTTCCGTCAAGCCTAGTTGTGTCGATGCGTTATTGGGGAAGGGAAATGTGCTGGAGAACTACTACGTGATCTCTTTGCGCAAGCCCCAATGATTCGGAAGTCCGCTCTTTCAGCAATTCGCATGTATCAGCGAGTTGCGCCACCCCGATTGCGAGATGGAGCTAGCGTTGCGGCTCACCACTGGGAAGAAGACCCGTCAGACACGTGCTTCACGATCAAGAACATCAGCTACCCACTGATTGATACTCTTTTTAGCAAGCTGTGCTTTTACAGCAACTGTCGCGTGCAGCGCTGGAGCAAGACGCAAACTCAGGTTTCCCGAATAGGGTTTCTGCGGTGCGCGGCCGAGCTTGGCGCACGTTTCCAGATAGTCTGTGACTGCCTCTTCAAATGCTGAGCGAAGCTCGCCGACCGATTCGCCGTGAAACCCAACGACATCCCTGATGCCAGCAATGTGACCTACAAAAGGCCGTCTTCATCGCTGTATTCGATCCGGGCAGCGTAGCCCTGATAATTCATAATGTTCACGGGTTAAGTCCTGCTTGTTCAAGAAAAGCCCCAACGTCCTGCACCGGGTAGGGCCTTGCTTCGTTGCCTGGGTGCGGGCGATGAAAAGTCGCGACCACACCGTTGAGCTCAAAACGTACCCGCGACCCGCTGCCCTCAACGATCCTGGCGCCAGCTGCGACCAGCAAGGATTCGACCCGGACCCACTCCAGAGTGGTGGGCGTAGGTCTTGAGAAGACCACTCTGAGCGTACTGAGCTAAGAATATCGGGATGACTCTCGGCGTAGTTGTAGGCAAATTCCGAGAGTTGCGTACGAATCTGCTTTGCTGTGTGTTTGAGCAGGCTAGCGCCTTGATGGCGTGAGTTGCGTCGGTATACCCTCATGAGGTCGCTGGAAATCCAGCGATCGGGCTTGGTAACCCGACGAGTTGCGCTCCCCAAGTCGTGGAGCTAGACATGGAAACTGTAAATCCGAACAAACGAGGTCGTTCCCCTCAACCTAGTTCCGAATCTGATCAAGCGCCAAGGCTCGATCTCACCTGCTTCATTGAAGGGGGTGGCAGATGAGCGACAAACCCGAACTGACGACCATTGGCCTCACCCCGTTCCACTATTGCGCCAACCAGCCGCTGTTTCGCGTGAACCCTGGCGTGCCTATCGGGAATGCTCTGGCGCAAGCCTCTGATCTTTTGGGTCTGGCCAAGCTGTTGACTGCTAACGCTGCTGACGACAAGGACGCAGATAGAAACGCCTGGGCAGCGCACTACCTGACCGCGATGAGCAAGGCAGTAGTAGATGATGTACACAAGGTGTTGCGGAGGTGGCCGCCGGTGAATACCGATTGTTAACCCTCGTTAGTAGGCGCGCCTACTAACGCCCGAGAGGAACCTGCAGAAACGAAAAAGCCCCGTAACTTCTCAGCTACGGGGCTTTTTCTATGTAATGGCGGAGAGATAGGGATTCGAACCCTAGGTACCGGTGAAGGTACAACGGATTTCGAATCCGTCCCATTCGGCCACTCTGGCATCTCTCCAACGGCGCGCATCATAACAACACTTTCGCCGGATGCGAAGCCCCTAAGCGAAATATTTCTGTGGTATCAGATGCTTGCGTCGATTAAAGCGGTACGCCCAGACGGTTGGCGACTTCTTCGTAGGCTTCGATGACGTCACCGAGGCCCTGGCGGAAGCGGTCCTTGTCCATTTTCTTGCCGGTGGCCTTGTCCCACAGGCGGCAGCCGTCCGGGCTGAACTCGTCGCCCAGGACGATGGAGCCGTCGCTGAATACGCCGAATTCCAGTTTGAAGTCGACCAGCAGCAGGCCGGCGTCGTCGAACAGTTTGCTCAGGACTTCGTTGACCTTGAGCGACAGTTCTTTCATGCGAACCAGTTGCTCGGCAGTGCCCCAACCGAAAGCCACCACGTGGGATTCGTTGATGAACGGGTCGCCCTTGGCGTCGTCCTTCAGGAACAGTTCGAAGGTGTACGGGTTGAGCTTCATGCCCTCTTCGACGCCCAGGCGCTTGACCAGGCTGCCGGCGGCGTAGTTACGCACGACGCACTCGACCGGGATCATGTCGAGCTTCTTCACCAGGCACTCGTTGTCGCCCAGCAGCTTGTCGAACTGGGTCGGCACGCCGGCGGCTTCGAGTTTTTGCATGATGAAGGCGTTGAACTTGTTGTTCACCATGCCCTTGCGGTCGAGCTGTTCGATGCGCTTGCCGTCGAACGCCGAAGTGTCGTTGCGAAACAGCAGGATCAAGCGGTCAGCGTCGTCGGTCTTGAAAACCGATTTGGCTTTGCCGCGGTAGAGTTCTTCACGTTTTTCCATGATGGGCTCCGCTTGCTAAGTAGGTGGGCTAGGCGATGTGTCGCCAGTCGAGCCCTGAATCTTGATCGGCCAGTTGCAGCCAGTCCGGGTCGCACCCGAGGGTGTCGACAAAACATTGCCGGGCCAGCTGCGGCAGGTTGTTCTTGCTGCTCAGATGGGCCAGGACCAGGTGTTGCAGGCCTTGCCAGCCCAACTCGGACACCAGGAATGCCGCCTGGTGGTTATTCAAATGTCCCAGTTCGCCGCCCACCCGCTGCTTGAGAAAGTACGGGTAGTGACCGCGAGCCAGCATGTCACGGCAATGGTTGGACTCGATCATCAACGCATCGAGGTCCTTGTAGCCATCCAGCACCCTGTTGCAGTACGACCCCAGGTCGGTCAGCAGGCCGAAGCGCCGCTCACCATCGCTGAACACGTACTGCGTCGGTTCCTGTGCATCATGGGCCACGGCAATGACGCCGATGCTCAGTGCGCCGATCTGCAGTTGCTCGCCGCCGGCCAGCAGGCCAGCAGGTTCAATGGGTTTGCGCATCCCGCGCAGGGTACCGCGACTGAGGTAGACCGGCAGATTGTAGCGCCGAGACAGCAAACCCACGCCATGCACGTGGTCGGCATGTTCATGGGTCACGAGTATCGCGCTCAGCTGCGCCGGGTTCACACCCAGGCGCAACAGGCGTTTTTCGGTTTCCCGCAGGGAGAAACCACAATCCACCAGCACATACGTATCAGCGCTGGCTATCAGCGTGCCGTTCCCTTGGCTACCGCTGCCGAGAACGGCAAAACGCATGAGATCAGCCCAGGTTGTCCTGAATCACGCTCAACACTTTGCGCGCCACATCAGCTGGCGCCACGGTGTTGATGTTCTTCTCGACGGTGACCTGGACGTTTTCACCCACCTTGCTCAGGCGAACCTGATAACGCTCGGCGCGGGCTTCAACTTCTTCCTTGTTCGGCGCGCTGCCGAACAGGCTGCTGAAGAAACCAGGCTTGTCGTCTTTCTTCTCGGCCTTTTCAGCCAGGTTGATGTAGTACAGGCCCAGGCTGCGGTTGATGTCTTCCACTCGCCATTCGCCCTGTTCCAGCGCACGACCGACACTCGACCAGGCGCGGTCCAGGTCGTTGCCGATGTTCAGGACCGGGTTGCCGCTGCCGTCTTCGCTCAGGCTGACGCGGCTTGGCGTATCGAAATCACGCGAAGCCAGCATGGAGACCGAACCGCCCTTCTCGGAAATACGGCTCATGCTCGCGAGCATGTCGTCGACCAGTGCCGCGTCCAGGCCGGTGTTGACCGAACGGTTGGTGAACTCGACATCGGCAGTGCTGCCCGCAGGACGTTCGGCGCTGACCACGTAGATTTCACTGGTATTGCGCTGCACGCCCGGCTCGATGCGCACCCGCACGCGGGTTTCGCTGTCGCTGCCGACACCGGCCGCGCTCAGGCGCTTGGCCATGGCGGCGGACAGTTCGTCGGAATGCTGCCAGGTGGTGGTGAATTCGCCGGTTTGCGGGCGCTGTTCGTCCAGGCGGAAGCCGTTGTCCTGGAAGAATTGCACGGCCACTGGCCAGGCTTCTGCCGGTGGGTTCTGCGCGACGATCCAGCGGGTATCACCACTCTTCTGCAACGAGTAGGCACTGGCGTCAGCCGCCGCGGTCAGCGGTTGCGGACGAGGCACGACGTACTCGCCCTTGACGGAGTCATCGGCCACGTTGCGCGGGATCGGCAGCAACGGGTCCAGGCGCTTGGCGGTGGTGACATCCGGTGGCAGTTGCATCGGTGCAGTCTGTTGCGCTTCCAGGTAATCGCTACCACGGTCACGGAAATAACCTTCCGGGCCCCAGACCCATCCACAGCCACTGGTGCTGGAGATGATCACGGCTAGTGCGGAAAGTCCGGCCAATCGCTTCATGCGTAGTACTTCCTCAATTAAACCAGGACGCCGGACTGGCGCATGGCCTGCCGCAGCGGTTCGTGACAGGCAGTGCTGAGCCAGGTGAGCGGCAGACGGATACCGTCCGGCATCAAGCCCATTTCATGCAGCGCCCATTTCACGGGAATAGGGTTGGATTCGATGAACAGGGTTTTATTGAGTGGCATCAGCTTTTCGTGAATGGCGCGGGCCGTGACGGCGTCGCCTTTCAGAGCGGCATTGCACAGGTCGGCCATGGCGCGCGGGGCCACGTTGGCGGTCACCGAAATGTTGCCCTTGCCGCCCATCAGGATCAGTTCGACGGCAGTCGGATCATCACCCGAGATCACCAGGAAGTCTTCGCTCACGCCATCGAGGATGGCCTTGGCACGAGACAGGTCGCCGGTGGCCTCCTTGATGCCGATGATGTTCTTCACGGTCGACAGGCGAATCACCGTGTCGGCCTGCATGTCGCACGCGGTGCGGCCAGGCACGTTGTAGAGGATCTGCGGGATGTCGACAGCTTCGGCGATGGCCTTGAAGTGCTGGTACAGGCCTTCCTGGGTCGGCTTGTTGTAATACGGCGTCACCAGCAGGCAGGCATCGGCACCCGCAGTCTTCGCGTTGGTGGTCAGCTCGATGGCTTCGCGCGTCGAGTTGGCGCCCGTACCGGCGATCACCGGAATGCGCCCCGCAACCTGCTTCACCACGAAACGAATCACTTCGATGTGCTCGTTCACGTCAAGGGTGGCCGATTCACCTGTAGTGCCGACCGCCACGATGGCGTGGGTGCCGTTTTGCAGGTGAAAGTCCACCAGTTTGCTCAGGCTGTCCCAGTCGAGACGACCCTGTGCATCCATGGGTGTGACCAGTGCCACCATACTGCCCGCAATCATGCAACCGCTCCTGCCGGAAAAAGAGAGCGGTAATGGTACTGGCGCCAAGATGCTTGTACAAGCGAAGTACTGCGCTGCCGCCATTCCCCTTGGCGCCGCTTTTCGCTACCCTTCAGACTTTGATCGGTACTGATAAGCTCGTACGCCGGGTTCCAGCCTCCATTTTCGGCATCATAAGCCCCGATCCAGCGTTGCCACCCTTCGCTCTTGCCTCAATAGAGCACGTTGCAACCTGCCATCGGGTTTTCTGAATTCGCATCCGCAGGCTCGTGCACGGTAAAAAAAGCCCGTTGAGGTATCGACCGCTCATCGCTTTAGGAATGCTGCATGTCCACCCCCACAGTTCGCGAACAATTCCTTGTCATCAGTGCCCTCGGCGCCAACCCTATGGAGCTGACTAACGTCCTGTGCCGCGCCAGCCATGAAAATCGCTGCGCCGTGGTCACCTCCCGCCTGACCCGTCATGGCGAGTGCAGTGCGTTGGTCCTCGAGATCTCCGGCAGCTGGGACGCCCTGGCTCGCCTCGAAGGCAGCCTCTCCGGCCTTGCCAAGAAGCACGCCTTCACCGTCAACGTAGTGCGCAGCGCCGCCCTGGAGAATCGTCCTCAGGCCCTGCCTTACGTCGCCTACGTCAGCTCCGCCTATCGCTCGGACATCATCAACGAGCTGTGCCAGTTCTTCATGGACCATAACGTCGAGCTGGAAAACCTGACCTGCGACACCTATCAGGCGCCTCAGACCGGCGGCACCATGCTCAACGCCACATTTACCGTGACCCTGCCTGCCGGCGTGCAGATCAGCTGGTTGCGCGATCAGTTCCTGGATTTTGCCGATGCGCTGAACCTGGACGCACTGATCGAACCGTGGCGCCCACAGAACCCAATGTAAGGAAGCTTTTCATGGCCGTTGCCATCGACCAACCGGTTGCCGACTTCGAAGCACCCGCCACCAGCGGGCAAACCGTCAACCTCGCCAGTCTCAAGGGCAAGCAGGTGGTGATCTACTTCTACCCCAAGGACAGCACGCCAGGCTGCACGACCCAGGGCCAGGGCTTCCGTGATCAGCTCGAGGCGTTCAAGGCGGCTAACACCGAAGTGTTCGGTGTGTCCCGCGACAGCCTCAAGTCCCATGAGAACTTCAAGGCCAAGCAGGCTTTCAACTTCGAGCTGATCAGCGACAAGGAAGAAGCGCTGTGCCAGCTGTTTGATGTGATCAAGCTGAAGAAGCTGTATGGCAAGGAGTACATGGGGGTAGATCGCAGCACTTTCCTGATTGATAAGGACGGTGTGCTGCGCCAGGAGTGGCGTGGGGTCAAGGTGCCGGGGCATGTGGATGCGGTGTTGGCGGCGGCGCAGGCCTTGAATAAAGCGTGACCCTTTAAAGATCGCAGCCTTCGGCAGCTCCTACAGAGACATTTGCGAGATCCTGCAAGAGCTGCCGAAGGCTGCGATCTTTTACAGCCTAAAGCAGCGGCGCCACCACCGGCTCCTTGCGCGGCCACGCATCCAGCACGGCCTTGAACAGCGTCGCCAGGGGGATTGCAAAGAATACCCCCCAGAAGCCCCACAACCCGCCAAACAACAACACTGCGCAGATGATCGCTACCGGATGCAGGTTCACCGCTTCCGAGAACAGCAGCGGCACCAGCACGTTGCCGTCCAGCACCTGGATGATGCCGTAGACTGCCATCAGGTAGATGAACTGATCGCTCCAGCCCCACTGGAACAGCGCAATCAGCAAGACCGGCACCGTCACCACCACGGCGCCGACGTAGGGCACAACCACCGAGATGCCGACCAGCAACGCCAGTAGCGCAGCGTAGTTGAGGCCCAGCACCACGAAGCCGATGTAGGTCGCGCCGCCGCAAATGAAAATCTCGATGACCTTGCCGCGGATGTAATTGGCAATCTGCCGGTTCATTTCATGGGCCACGCGGGTGATCAGCGCCCGCTCACGAGGAAGATAGCCGCGGACCCATTCGCCGATCATTTCCCGGTCCTTGAGGAAAAAGAACACCAGGATCGGCACCAGGACCAGGTAGATCATGATGTTCACCAGCAGCGGCAGGCTCGACAGCGAGAACGTCAGCGCCCACTGGCCGAAATTGCCGATCTCGCCCCGTGCCACTTCAATTGCCCGTAACACCTGCTCGTCCGATACCAGATGCGGATAACGTTCCGGCAGCAGCAACAGCAACGACTGCCATTTGGCGAGCATGCCGGGCAGCTCGTTGAACAGGGTGATCAGCTGGTGCCAGAGCAACGGCACCACGACGATGATAAACACCAGTAACACACCCATGAACAGCGCGAACACCAGGCCCACCGCAGCGCCACCGGGTACGCGCAGCCGTTCGAGCGTCACCACCAGGCCCTGCATCAAATAAGCCAGCACCATGCCTGCAAGCACAGGCGCGAGCATCCCGCCCAGGGTCAGGACTGCGGTAAATGCCAGGAACAGCAGCACCGCCAGCACCACGGCTTCTTCGTCGGAGAAATAACGCTGAATCCAGTCGCGTAACACCTTGAACATCAAAAATCCTTAGGAAACGAACCCAACGCCATTCAGGCTTTTTTCAACCAGTAGCGGTACACGCCTGCTTCATCTTCTTCGCGAAGCAGCGTATGACCGGCCAATCGGGCAAAGGTGCGAAAGTCGCGCTGCGAACCCGCATCCGTGGCGATGACCTTGAGTACTGCGCCGCTGGCCAGGCGATTAAGTTCGAGCTTGGCCTTGAGCAGCGGCAACGGACAATTCAGGCCGCTGGCGTCCAGCTCGGCATCATGGGCTACAGCTTCAGTCATTGCATCACTCCGGGTCAGGCGGTTGAACGGCTTAGAATATCTGGTCCGAAGGCAAGTGTCCGGCTACAGTAAGGTCTTTGTCGACTAAGGCTTTGTGCATGACCTTTCTGCGCCCTACCCTGCTGACGCTCGCTTGCCTGCTCGCCTCACCGGGCTTCGCCGACGACCTGCCGTCACTCGGCGACGCCAGTTCTGCCATCGTCTCGCCGCAACAGGAATACCAGCTGGGCCGCGCCTGGCTCGCCCTGTTGCGCAGCCAGGTCTCGCAACTCAACGACCCGCAGCTCAAGGATTACGTCGAATCCAGCGTTTATCGCCTGGTGGAAACCAGCCAGGTGAATGACCGGCGCCTGGAGTTCATCCTGATCAACAGCCCGCAGCTCAACGCCTTTGCGGCGCCCGGCGGGATTGTCGGGGTCAACGGTGGCCTGTTCCTCAATGCCCAGACCGAAGGCGAGTACGCCTCGGTCCTCGCGCACGAATTGGCTCACTTGTCGCAGCGCCATTTCGCCCGTGGCGTTGAAGCGCAACAGCGCATGCAGGTGCCCATGATGGCCGCGCTGCTGGCCGGGATCGTGATCGCTGCAGCCGGTGCCGGCGATGCCGGGATCGCCGCAATTGCTGGCAGCCAGGCGGCGGCGATCCAGGAACAGCGCCGGTTTTCTCGCCAGAACGAACAGGAAGCCGACCGCATCGGCATTCTCAATCTGGAAAAAGCCGGTTACGACCCGCGCTCGATGCCCAGCATGTTCGAGCGCCTGGGGCGCCAGTATCGCTTCGACGCCAAGCCCCCGGAATTCCTCCTGACTCACCCGGTCACCGAATCGCGCATCGCCGATACCCGTAACCGCGCCGAGCAGGCCAAAGCCGGCGGCATAGAAGATACGCTGCGCTACCAGCTGATTCGTGCCCGCGTGCAACTGGTTTACGAAGAAACCCCGGGCCTGGGCGCCAAGCGTTTTCGGGCTCAGCTGGAAGAGAATCCGAAAAGCGACGTAGCCCGTTATGGCCTGGCGATCGCCCAGATCAAGGGCGGCCAGCTGAACGAAGCGCGGGAGAACCTCAAGCTGCTGCTGGCCAAGTCGCCCAACGAGATCATCTACAACCTGGCGCAAGTGGACCTGGACATCACCAACAATCGCCTGGCGGATGCCCAGACGCGTGTTGACCGGATGCTTACCCAGTACCCCGGCAACTACCCGCTGAACCAGGTGCGCGTTGACCTGCTGCTCAAACAGAACCGCGCAGCCGACGCCGAGAAGGCGCTGGAAGGCCTGCTCAAGTCCCGCCCTGATGATCCGGACGTGTGGTACCAGGTGGCAGAAACCCGCGGCCTGTCGGGCAACATCATCGGCCTGCACCAGGCGCGTGCCGAGTACTTTGCACTGGTGGGCGACTATCGCCAGGCCATCCAGCAACTGGATTTCGCCAAGCGCAAGGCAGGCAGCAACTTCCCGCTGTCGTCGCGCATCGATGCGCGTCAGCGTGAGCTGATGGAACAGGAACGGATGGTCAAGGACATGATGGGCTAAGCGGCCCGAGCATCAATCTGCGCACATAAAAAAACCGCCTCTCTCGAGGCGGTTTTTCATTCAGCCAACAACCGGTGTTATTCCGCCAGCTTGAAGGTGATGAAGCTGGCACGCCCCTGACGCAGGACTCGCATCGACACGGAACGGTTTTTCGGCAGCGCCTTGGCGATCTCTGTGAACTCCTTGGTGGAACCGATCGCCTGGTTGTTCAGGTGAGTGATCACATCATTGGGCTGCAAGCCGATCAGCGAAGCAGGACCGTCCTGGACTTCCTTGATGATCACGCCACCCTTGAGGTCGTAGGTTTTCTTCTGCTCGGCGGTCAGCTCGGCCACCGAGACACCCAGGCGATTGCTGCTGCGCTCGACGCCGGATTTAGCCAGGGTTTCCAGCTCTTTGCCTTCTTCCGGGATCGCGCCAACGATCAGTTCCACATTCTGGCGTTTGCCGTCACGGATCACTTCGAGGTTGGCCTTGGAACCGGCCTTCAGCGCGCCCACCAGGTGCGGCAGGTCCGCAGACATGACGATCGGCTGGCCGTTCATGGTGAGGATCACGTCGCCGACCCGCAGGTCACCCTTGGCAGCAGGGCCGTCATCCTGGATCTGCGCAACCAGGGCTCCGGCCGGCTTCTCCAGGCCAAACGACTCGGCCAGATCCTTGTTCACTTCCTGAATAACGACGCCCAGCCAGCCGCGGCTGACCTTGCCACCGCTTTTCAGCTGGTTGGACACATCCATGGCCACATCGATCGGGATGGCGAACGAAACGCCCATGAAGCCACCGGAGCGGGTGTAGATCTGCGAATTGATCCCCACCACTTCACCGTTCAGGTTGAACAGCGGACCACCGGAGTTACCCGGGTTGATCGGCACGTCGGTCTGGATGAATGGCACATAGTTTTCGTTCGGCAGGCTGCGACCAATGGCGCTGACGATGCCTTGGGTCACGGTGTGGTCAAAGCCGAACGGCGAACCGATGGCAACCACCCACTGGCCCGCCTTCAGGTCCTGGGACTTGCCCAGTTTCAGAACCGGCAGGTCCTTGCCTTCGATTTTCAGCAGGGCCACGTCGGAACGTGGATCGGTGCCGACCAGCTTGGCTTTCAATTCGCTACGATCGGCAAGACGCACGAGAATCTCATCGGCATCGGCGATCACGTGGTTATTGGTGAGGATGTAGCCGTCAGACGAGATGATGAACCCCGAGCCCAGGGATTGCGCCTGCTGGCGATCGCCCCTTGGCGAGCGCGGCGAGCGTGGCTGCGGCATGCCGCGTTCGAAAAACTCGCGCAGCATGGGCGGCAAGCCTTCGAGGTCGGGCATGTCCTCGGCAGATACTTTACGGTCCGGCAATTTTTGCGTGGTACTGATGTTGACCACAGCGGGCGAGGCTTGCTCGACCAGTTGGGTAAAGTCAGGCAACTCTACCGCCTGTACGGCGACGGCCTGCCCGAGCACCAGCACAGTGGCGACAATGGAAAGGTAAGACTTCAAGCGTGGTATCGACATACGGCTCCCGTTACAACGAGCATGATTAAGCGATATGGAGCAAGGAACACCGGGAAAGATACGCCGGTATTTTTGTTCCGGGAACAACAAACAAGGCCAGAGCCGAGAGGCTGTGACCTATAAAAAATTCTGGATTGTTTTGCAAACTGAAATGCTCACCAAACATTTCGATATCGACTCACTACTTGGCTGCAGTGGCATCGGTGCGCATGGACAGCGCGATTCTCTCAGCGGTGCCAATCGGAATCTCACCGACGACCGTTACCATGATCTCGCCTTGAGGCGTGGTCAAGCGCCGCGAAACCGCAACGGTGGGTCCCAACTGCGTGCGGGTGTCAGTCACCGCTGCGCCGTTCAGGGGTTCAAGGAATACCGAGAATCGAGCCAGGCCGTCGCCATACATCAGGCTGCTGACCTGAGTCTTCGTCTGGAGATCCTTGTGTGCGGAGCTGCTGACCAATTCAAACCCAGGCGGCAACCAATCCGAGCGCCAGGCTTGCGCAACGTTTGCAGCAGAAGCCTTGTCGCCATCGGCGACAATCATCTTGCAGTCGGCGCCCGCTTGCAAATCACTTTCGGAAGGTACGTCGGAAATATTGAGCTGGGTGAACTGGAAGCGTTCAAGCAACTGCCCCTTATCATTCAACAACAATGATTTGAGTGGCAGGCCGGTTTCCTTATCAAGATGCAGCTCGAAACCGTAGCGATGCTGATCCCGCGGCGTCAGCGCAACAATCACTGCTGGACGCCCGGCCACACGCGATTTGCCGATCACGGCAATTTCATACCAGTTCTTGAGCTTTTGTGGATCAAGTGCACGAGCAGCAGACTTGGAGGATTCCCCAAGCCCTGCAATCAGGGTGCCGCTGACGCATTGAGTACGCCCATCGACACGTACGACTTCCTGAGCCGAGCCGTCGAGCTGCAGTAGACGCTCACGGATCTTGCCATCCTGGACACGATGCCAGATGTTGTGGGTAGAAAAGCTACCATTACGCTCGTAGACAAAAGTACCGTTAAAGCTTTGCGTCTGCTCGGCATGGCCCAGCCGGGTCAACCAGTCCTGGGCTTCATCCGCGTGGGCTGGAACAACGAACCAGCCACTGAGCAGAAGCGAAAGTAGAGGTATGGCGCGCATGATCCTCCTTAACGGTTTTCCAGGCTTGCTGCACGAGCGTATGGCAGTGCGCTTTCAGTACCTTTTAACGCAGCTTCCTGAGCGTGTTGGCGCAGGTAGGTCGGCAGACGCTGGTCGTGCCAGCCTGGCTGACCTTGCAGAACGCCATTGGCCATAGGGCCAGTCGCTTCGGAACTTTCACTATAGCCTGCCAATACCGCTGGGCCTTTGACCTGAGGAACGGCCAAGCCAGGCTGGTTGGACTGCTGTGCCAATTCGACACCGGCAATCTCGTCCTGGTTGTACAGGCGAACACCGGCCAGCACGGCCACGGTCACGGAGGCAGCTACTGCCAGGCGACCCAGGCTACGCCATGGACCACGGGTGGCTTTTGCCGGTACGGTTTCGTCAGCCAAGGCTGCCGAGACGGCCGCCGCAATATCCAGGCGTGGAAGCAGCAGATCCTTGTGCATGACTGCCCGAGCGATTTGATAACGAGCCCAGGTTTCACGGGTTTCAACATCGTCGAAGGCATTCAACACCCGACGCAATTCCAGTTCGTCCGCTTCGTTATCCATCACTGCGGACAGCGATTCCTGCAGGGCTTCACGACTCATGGCGTTCCTCTCTTGGCTGTCGCCGCTGTCTTTAGTTTTCCTGCAACAACGGCTGCAGGGCTTTATCGATGGCTTCCCGAGCGCGAAAAATCCGGGAGCGCACGGTACCCACCGGACACTGCATGACTGCTGCAATGTCCTCGTAACTCAGACCATCGAATTC
The DNA here is from genome assembly GCF_020295325.1 of Pseudomonas sp. Y24-6. Lineage (NCBI taxonomy): Bacteria > Pseudomonadati > Pseudomonadota > Gammaproteobacteria > Pseudomonadales > Pseudomonadaceae > Pseudomonas > Pseudomonas sp. Y24-6. Next base: position 13,159 of record NZ_JACBXG010000023.1, read on the forward strand.
ACGTAAAGTTAAGGCCGTACGCAAATCTTCTGGCAGTTGCTGGATGGTCCGATGGACGGTGCCTTCGATCTCATCCCGCAGCAATGCGCGTTCTGGGGACTCGAGATCCTTCAGGCCATGATCGCCATCGTAGAACTCTGCATCTTCGGAACTGACATCGCTATCCGGCGGCCGGCGGCCGCGTGAAACCAGATAGTTCTTCGCCGTGTTAATGGCGATGCGGTAAAGCCACGTGTAAAACGCGCTGTCTCCGCGAAAATTACCAAGTGCACGGTACGCCTTGATAAAGGCTTCCTGTGCCACATCCTGGGCTTCATGGGTGTCGTGCACGAAACGCACGATCAACCCGAGAATTTTGTGCTGATACTTCAGCACCAGCAGATCGAAAGCTCGCTTGTCGCCACGCTGAACGCGCTCGACCAGCTGCTGATCCTCTTCCTGGGTTAGCATGAACACTCCTCGATAAGCTCGAAGGAGGCTTGCATAACTAAACGACCAGACTTGCAAACATAGACTCGGGCTTTTCGCAAAAGTTCTCCCCCTCCAAGCAAGTTTCCTGCGGGCTCTGATTTGGCACGCACGAAAAGCGCAGCGCGGGTCAACCCGGCTGCGCGAATAATCTTGTCGCCGGATTCACGTGGCAGGCCTCTGAACACAGATCCTGCACTGAAGCCGACACTGTCCCTTGATTCGGGCAACGGTCTATTGATCTTGGCACTTTGGCAAAAGTTCCAATTATTTATAGCCTTGCACCAGCAGCAATGGGCGAATTCGAGCAGAAAACGACTGTTAAATCCACGATACAGTCATGCTGTCGCCGAACCGGTGAAAAAACCATCCGACGAAGCGTCCGACTTTTCCTGTCATCGTAGTTTCACAATGCCATGCCGCCTCGGCTATTGTGCCGCTCCCCCCCTCTATATACTAGTGGGCTGTGTGGCTGCCTTGACTTGCCGTTGCGGAGTCTTGCGCCAACCCCGACTCGGGTCGCTTTGTGCGGAATTCTGAAATGAGCCAACAGTTTCAACACGATGTTCTGGTAATAGGCAGTGGCGCTGCAGGCTTGAGCCTGGCGCTGACCTTGCCTGGTGATTTGCGCATCGCCGTCTTGAGCAAGGGCGACCTCGCCAACGGCTCGACATTCTGGGCCCAGGGCGGGGTCGCTGCAGTGCTGGACGATACCGATACTGTCGAATCCCACGTTGATGACACCCTCAACGCCGGCGGCGGGTTGTGCCATGAAGATGCCGTGCGTTTCACCGTCGAGCACAGCAGGGAAGCCATTCAATGGCTGATCGACCAGGGCGTGCCCTTTACCCGTGACGAGCAGTCCGGCACTGAAGATGGCGGATTTGAATTCCATTTGACCCGCGAAGGCGGTCACAGCCATCGGCGCATCATCCACGCCGCCGATGCAACCGGCGCTGCAATCTTCCGCACCCTGCTCGCCCAGGCCCGGCAAAGACCGAACATTGAACTGCTGGAACAGCGGGTGGCGGTCGACCTGATCACCGAAAAACGCCTGGGCCTGGCCGGCGATCGCTGCCTGGGTGCCTACGTGCTCAACCGCGGCACCGGGGAAGTCGACACCTACGGTGCGCGGTTTGTGATCCTCGCGTCTGGCGGTGCCGCCAAAGTCTACCTCTACACCAGCAATCCCGATGGCGCCTGCGGTGACGGGATCGCCATGGCGTGGCGCTCGGGCTGCCGGGTGGCCAACCTGGAGTTCAACCAGTTCCATCCGACTTGCCTGTATCACCCGCAAGCCAAGAGCTTTCTGGTGACCGAAGCCCTGCGCGGCGAAGGTGCGCACCTGAAACTGCCCAACGGCGAACGTTTCATGCAGCGTTTCGACCCGCGTGCCGAACTCGCGCCCCGGGACATCGTGGCACGGGCCATCGACCATGAAATGAAGCGCCTGGGGGTGGACTGCGTCTACCTGGACATCAGCCACAAGCCGGAAGCGTTCATCAAGAGCCACTTCCCGACGGTCTACGAACGCTGCCTCGAATTCTCCATCGACATCACCAAACAGCCGATCCCCGTGGTACCGGCTGCGCACTACACGTGCGGCGGGGTGATGGTCGACCAGCACGGTCGCACCGATGTTCCGGGCCTGTATGCCATCGGCGAAACCAGCTTCACCGGGCTGCACGGCGCCAACCGCATGGCCAGCAACTCGCTGCTGGAATGCTTTGTATACGCACGGTCAGCGGCGGCGGACATTCTCGAACAGCTACCTGCAGTGTCGATCCCGATCGACCTGCCGGTCTGGGATGCCAGCCAGGTCACCGATTCGGACGAGGACGTGATCATTGCGCACAACTGGGATGAACTGCGCCGTTTCATGTGGGACTACGTCGGCATCGTGCGCACCAACAAGCGTCTGCAGCGCGCCCAGCATCGGGTACGTTTGCTGCTTGATGAAATCGACGAGTTCTACAGCAACTATAAAGTCAGCCGGGACCTGATCGAGTTGCGCAACCTGGCCCAGGTGGCCGAGCTGATGATCCGCTCGGCCATGGAACGCAAGGAAAGCCGCGGCCTGCACTACACGCTCGATTACCCGAACCTGTTGCCGGTGGCGCTGGACACTATTCTGGTGCCGCCCACCTACGCCGACTGAACCTCAACCGCACCCGCAGGCGGCGGTGCACATCTACCGCCTGCGAATCCCGGGGTACGCACACTGATCGGACCCTTCGCCCGCCTCGCAGGCGAAAGCGCAACACCACGATCAGTGGCAGCGCCAGGCTGTCGGGGCGCAACTGCACTGGCTGCCAGCCCCTGGCCTCATTCCACAACTGCCAGCCATCGGCATCCCGACGCAGCCCGCGAAAGGCCTGGGGATGACTCAACAGAATCTGCCTCGGCAAGACCCACGTACCGTGGGCCAGGCACAGCAGCACCCCAAGCGCAGTGGCCCAGAGTGGAATGGAGAGCAGGAACAACGAAACCAGCGCGAGCAGTTGCGCCAGCAGATAGGCCGCCAGCAACTGCCGTGAGGCGTGCCAGCGGCATTCAAACAGCTTACTTGGGCTGGACACGATCCAGGATCATCCGGACCATGCGCTGCAGCTCCGGGTCTTCCGATTCAGCGCGTTCCATGAACCAGCCGAACATGTCCTGGTCTTCACACTCGAGCAACCGGACGTAGCAGTCGCGGTCGACCTGGTTCAGATGCGGATAAACCTCTTTGACGAAGGGCACCAGCAACACGTCAAGTTCAAGCATGCCGCGGCGGCTGTGCCAGTAGAGGCGATTGAGTTCAACATTTTCGACCATGGAGCGCTCCTCAAATAGGCCGCAAGTATACAGCCCCGTGCCCGGCGGGACACTCGGCTTTGGTCGGGCGCGACCAGGCTTTTGTAAACTACCCATTTCGAGGGCACACCCTTATGATGTCCTCCAGACTCTTTACCCTGCGATGACCCATGGCCGATTCTGCTTTTTTCTGCACCCTGTCTCACGAAGGCGTACTCGCGGTCCGAGGCGCGGACGCCAGTAAATTCCTGCAAGGCCAACTGACCTGCAACCTCAACTACCTGAGTGATACCCAGGCCAGCCTGGGCGCGCGTTGCACGCAAAAAGGCCGGATGCAATCGAGTTTCCGCATCCTGCTGGAAGGTGACGGCGTGCTCATGGCCATGGCGAGCGAACTGCTGGAGCCGCAGTTGGCGGACCTTAAAAAATACGCCGTGTTTTCCAAATCAAAATTGACCGACGAAAGCGCCGCCTGGGTCCGCTTTGGCCTGGAGCATGGCGACGCTGCACTGAACGCCCTGGGTCTCGACCTGCCGGCAGTCACCGACAGTGTCGCGCGCCAAGGCGGTCTCGTCGCCATCAGGGTTTCGCCTGACCGCGCCGAACTGTGGGTGGCTGCCGATCAGGCCGCTGCCGTGAAGCAACAGCTGGCTGCCACACTGGCTGAAGGCGAACTCAATCAATGGCTGCTGGGCCAGATTCGCGCAGGGATTGGCCAGGTCATGGCGGGCACCCGCGAGCTGTTCATCCCGCAGATGCTGAACCTGCAAGCCATCGGTGGGGTGAGTTTCAAGAAAGGTTGCTACACCGGCCAGGAAATCGTCGCGCGCATGCAGTACCTGGGCAAGCTGAAGCGCCGCCTGTATCGCCTGCAACTGACTGGCGATGCATTGCCGGAGCCCGGCGCGCCGCTGTTTGCCCCCAGCCATGCCAGCGCCATTGGCGAAGTGGTGATCGCGGCACAGGCAGGCCAAAACATTGAACTACTGGCAGTATTGCAGGCCGAAGCAGCGGAAGGTGGTGATGTTCACCTGGGCAGCCTCGAAGGGCCTGCCCTGACCTTGCTTGACCTGCCTTATGAGCTGGATCGCGACCGCGAAATCCAGCGCTGAAGGCAGCACCTGTCGCAATACCCTCCTGGATAGACGAAATGAGCAAGCTGGCGGAAAAGGTCCAACAGGATTTGGTTGCGGCCATCGACAACGATGACCTGGTTCTGCCTACGTTGCCCGAAGTGGCCTTGCAGATTCGCAAGGCTGCCGAAGACCCGGAAATCAGTGTCAGTGCCCTCGGCAAGGTGATTGGCCGCGATACGGCGTTGTCGGCGCGCCTGATCAAGGTAGTCAACAGCCCGTTGCTGCGCGCCACCCAGGAGGTCACTGACCTGCACACGGCGATCACCCGCCTGGGCGTCAACTACAGCAGCAACCTGGCGATTGGCCTGGTCATGGAGCAGATCTTCAACGCCCGTTCCGAGGTGGTCGAGCAGAAAATGCGCGAAGTCTGGCACAAGAGCCTGGAAATCGCCGGCGTCAGCTATGCACTGTGCCGTCGCTACACCCAACTCAAGCCGGACCAGGCCGCCCTTGGCGGGCTGGTGCACCAGATCGGCGTGCTGCCTATCCTGACGTATGCCGAAGATCACAATGAGTTGCTGGCCGACGCGGTGAGCCTCAATCACGTCATCGACCAGATCCATCCGCTGATCGGCGAAAAGTTGCTTAGGGTCTGGGATTTTCCCGAGAAACTGGTGCAGATTCCCCGGCTGTATCTGGATCTGCAGCGCGATTCCGAACGCCTGGACTATGTCGACCTGGTGCAGGTCGCCAGCTTGTACTGCCACAAGAACAGCAATCACCCGCTGTCGCGAGTCGACGCCCTTGAAGTGCCCGCGTTCAGGAAGATGGGAATTGACCCGCAGAACGAAACGCTGTGCAGGGATCTGGAAGAGTCGCGGTCGATGTTTTACTGAGCCTTGTGCTCAGTAAACCCGGGGCCACTGCGCAACCTTTACCCCGCGACAAAACTCACCCGAACCTTCAAGCCCGCGTGCTCGCCATCGTGCAGACTGATTTGTGCCAGGTGCGCACGGCAGATCTCACCGACAATCGCCAGGCCCAGTCCCGACCCGGCGACCTGCTGATTGCGTCGGTAAAACCGCTCGAATACCCGCTCACGCTCTTCAAGGGGAATCCCAGGTCCATCGTCCTCGACCTCCAGCACCGCCGGCGCAGTGACCCGCAGAATCACATTGCCGCCCGATGGCGTGTGGGCCAGCGCGTTGTCCACCAGATTACTCAGCAGCTCGTTCAACAGCGTGGGTTCGCCGCGCAACCACACCGGTTCGTCTGCTTCCAGGGCCAGCGCCACCCCGCGAGCATGGGCCAGAGGTGCCATGGCCATGCCCAGTTCACGGGCCAGTTGGCTGAGATCGAGCAACTGCGCACCGCCCTCGGCGATCGCCCGGGCGCCGTTCTCCACCCTGGCCAGTGACAGCAACTGGTTCGCCAGATGGGTCAGGCGGTCGGTGCCCTGGGCTGCGGTTTCCAGGGTGCTGCGCCAGGTTTGCGGTTCGGTTGCCCGCAAGCCCAGTTCCAGACGAGCCTTGAGCGCCGCCAGCGGAGTGCGCAACTCGTGCGCGGCATCGGCGATAAATTGCGCCTGGCGCTCGAACTGCCCCCGCAGGCGCTCGGTGAAATGGTTGAGCGCGCGCACCAGCGGCCATAATTCGTGCTGAACCTCCACCAATGGCAGTGGCCGCAAATCGTCCGGCTGACGCTCTTCCACGGCAGTGCGCAAGCGTTCCAGGGGCCGCAGCGCAGCGCTGACGGCAAACCACACCATCAACAGCGCTCCGATCGCCAGCATGCCCAGGCGCAGCAGGGTGTCCGCCGCGAGGCTGCGGGCCATGTCGACCCTGGCTTCATCGGTTTCCGCGACCCGAATCTCCGCCATGCCGTTCATGTTCGGCTCGCTGACCGGCTTGAGCAGGCTGACCACGCGAACATTCTGGCCCTGATACTTGGCGTTGTAGAACCGCGCAAGCGCCGGGTAATCGTCGGTGCGCGGGGTACCCGGGGGCGGTGGAGGGAGGTTTTCGTAGCCGGAGATCAGTTTCTGGTTGATGTCGTTGACCAGGTAGAAGATTCGCCCGGCGCTGTCGTAGGCGAAGGTATCGAGCGCCACATAGGGCACGTCGGCGCTGAGGGTGCCGTCGACCTGGGAGACCCCCGCCGCGATGGTTCGCGCCGAGGCCAGCAAGGTGCGGTCGTAGGCCGTATCGGCGGCCTCGCGACCATTCCAGTAAGCGCTTAATCCACTGGCCAGCATCAATACCACCAGCAACAGCGCCAGGTTCCACAACAACCGCCAGCGCAGGCTGCTGGGCTTATGCATCGCGGCTTTCCAGCAAGTACCCGAGGCCGCGGAACGTCACGATGGCGACCGACTGGCCGTCGAGTTTCTTGCGCAGGCGGTGCACGTAGATTTCGATCGCGTCGGGGCTGGCTTCCTCGTCCAGGCCGAACACCTGGGAGGCTAGTTGTTCCTTGCTCATCACCCGCCCCGGTCGGGCGATCAGCGCCTCGAGCACCGCTTGTTCGCGAGAGGTCAGGGTGAGCAACTCCTCTGCAAGGGTGAAGCGTCGGGTGTCCAGGTCGTAGGACAGCACACCGCAAGTCTGCTGGCGCTCGCCACCCAGCACGCTGCGGCGCAGCAGGGCCTTGACCCGTGCCTCGAGCTCGGTCAGCTCAAAGGGCTTGGCCAGATAATCATCAGCGCCCAGGTTGAGGCCGTGCACCCGATCCTTGACGTCGCTGCGGGCCGTCAACATCAGCACCGGCAGGTTCTTGCCCCGGGAGCGCAGCCGCGCCAGCACCTCGAAGCCATCCATGCGTGGCAACCCGACGTCGAGGATCGCCATGGCGTAATCCTCGCTGCTCAGTGCCAGGTCCGCCGCCACGCCATCGTGTAGCACGTCCACGGTCAGCCCCGTGCTTTTCAGCGCCTGGGCGACACTTTCGGCCAGCTGCAAATGGTCTTCGACGAGCAGAACACGCATGGATCTTTACCTCATTCAGGGATGGTCGACGCCATTCTTTGGCGCGAAGTTTACAGCCCGATCCGGCGCTGTGAAGCAGCAAAACCGTGAAAGCACGCTGAAAGGTTGGCGAAAGGTTGGCCCGTTACAGTCGGCCGACGGACGGTTTCGACTGCAAGCCATCACCCCTTGCTTTGAAATGTAGCTCCCGAAAAACGCCTTGAAGCGTTTTCGCCAATAAGAACAATAAACGAGGTACTGCACCATGCCGTCCACACGCCGCCAGGCTGACCTGTCTCGCCCATCTTCCGCTCCCCAACGCTTATCGACGCCATTGGCATGGTGCGAAATTGCTTCGCCTGAATCATTCCAAAAACAATAACTCCCCTGGAGACACCATGAATCGATCACTGCGCCGTTTCGCCCTCGCCGCCAGCTGCATGCTCTTCGCTGGCCAACTCATGGCCGAGCCCAAGCGCCCGGAATGCATCGCCCCCGCCTCGCCCGGCGGCGGTTTTGACCTGACGTGCAAGCTGGTACAGAGCGCCCTGGTGAACCAGAAACTGCTGAGCAAACCGATGCGCGTGACCTACATGCCCGGCGGAGTCGGCGCCGTGGCGTACAACGCGGTGGTTGCCCAGCGCCCGGCTGATGCCGGCACGCTGGTGGCGTGGTCAAGTGGTTCCCTGCTGAACCTGGCCCAGGGCAAGTTTGGTCGTTTCGACGAGAACGCGGTGCGCTGGCTGGCGGCGGTCGGTACCAGCTATGGCGCGATCGCAGTGAAAAGCGATTCGCCCTACAAGACCCTCGACGATCTGGTCCAGGCGCTGAAAAAAGACCCGAGCAAGGTAGTGATCGGCTCCGGCGGCACCGTGGGCAGCCAGGACTGGATGCAGACCGCGCTGATTGCCAAGGCCGCCGGGATCAACCCGCGCGACCTGCGTTACGTGGCACTCGAAGGTGGCGGTGAAATCGCCACGGCATTGCTGGGCGGGCATATCCAGGTCGGCAGCACCGACATCTCCGACTCCATGCCGCACATCCAGAGCGGCGACATGCGCCTGTTGGCGGTGTTCTCCGAGAAGCGCCTGGACGAGCCGGAAATGAAAGACATTCCGACCGCCAAGGAGCAAGGCTACGACATCGTCTGGCCAGTGGTTCGCGGGTTCTACCTCGGGCCGAAGGTCAGTGACGAGGACTACGCCTGGTGGAAAGACTCCTTCGACAAACTGCTGGCGTCCGATGAGTTCGCCAAGCTGCGTGATCAGCGAGAACTCTTCCCCTTCGCCATGACCGGCCCCGAGCTGGACACCTACGTGAAGAAGCAGGTTGCGGACTACAAAGTGCTGGCCAAAGAGTTCGGCCTGATCCAGTGATCGTCCCTGTCTAGCGGCTGCGACCCTTGCCCCGGGTCGTGGCCCAGGAGTTTTCCATGCTCTTACAACGCATTTTCGCTTCGGTGCTGTTGCTGGCCTGCGTCGGCCTGGCACTGATGGCGTGGCCATACCAGGCCGCTTTTTCCTACGAGCCGGTCGGCCCACGGGCCTTTCCCCTGCTGATGCTCGGGCTGATGGGCCTGGGCCTGCTGTACATGCTGTTCCGTCCGACGCCGATCGTGCACAGCGACGATGACCCCAAGCTCGATCGCGAAACCCTGAACAAGATCGGCATCTGCATCGTGCTGCTGCTGATCTTCGCCGGCCTGTTCGAACCGCTGGGCTTCATCCTCAGCAGCATCCTGATCGGTATTCCGATGGCTCGCCTGTACGGCGGTCGCTGGTGGCCGAGCATCGTGGTGACGACGCTGATGAGCGTTGGTCTCTACCTGCTGTTCGACAAGTTGATGGACGTGCCGTTGCCCCTGGGCCTGCTCGACGTTCTGGAGAACTGACATGGATACTTTTGGCTATTTGGGCCAGGGGTTCGGCGTCGCGCTGAGCCCATACAACCTGGTGACTGCGCTGTGTGGCACGCTGATAGGCACCGTGGTCGGCCTGTTGCCGGGCCTGGGTCCGATCAACGGCGTGGCCTTGCTGATCCCGATCGCGTTCGCCCTCGGCCTGCCACCAGAGTCGGCGCTGATCCTGCTCGCGGCGGTATATCTGGGTTGCGAATACGGCGGCCGGATCAGCTCGATCCTGCTGAACATTCCGGGGGAAGCCTCCACCGTGATGACCACCCTCGACGGTTACCCGATGGCGCGCAAGGGCATGGCCGGCGTGGCACTGTCGCTATCGGCATGGAGTTCGTTCATCGGCGCGTTCATCGCCACCTGCGGCATGGTGCTGTTCGCGCCGCTGCTGGCGAAATGGGCGATTGCCTTCGGCCCGGCGGAATACTTCGTCCTGATGGTGTTCGCGATTGTCTGCCTTGGCGGCATGGCTGGCGACCGACCGTTGAAGACGTTTATTGCGGCACTGATCGGCCTGTTCCTGTCGACCGTCGGCATCGATGCCAACAGCGGTGTGTACCGGTTCACCGGGGATAACATCCACCTGACCGATGGCATTCAGTTCGTGGTGCTGGTGCTGGGCCTGTTCTCCATCAGCGAGATCCTGCTGCTGTTGGAAAAAACCCACCGCGGCCAGGAAGCGGTAAAAGCCACCGGGCGCATGATGTTCAACTTCAAGGAAGCGTCGGCGGTGTTCGTGGTGAACATCCGTTGCGGCCTGCTTGGCTTCATCATGGGCGTGCTGCCGGGCGCCGGCGCCACCCTCGCCAGCGCCGTGGCCTACATGACCGAAAAACGCATCGCCGGGGCCAAAGGTACCTTCGGCCAGGGCGACATGCGCGGCCTGGCGGCACCGGAAACGGCCATCGGTGCTTCGGCCTGCGGCGCGCTGGTGCCGATGCTGACCCTGGGTGTTCCCGGATCAGGCACCACGGCCGTGATGATCGGCGCCCTGTCGCTGTACAACATCACCCCAGGTCCGCTGCTGTTCCAGCAACAGCCAGACATCGTCTGGGGGCTGATCGCGTCACTGTTCGTCGCCAACATCATGCTGGTGATCCTCAACATCCCGATGATCCGCATATTCACCCGCATCCTTGCCGTGCCGAACTGGGCACTGGTGCCGGTGATCGCCATCATCACCGGGATCGGCGTCTACGCGGTGCACGCCACCACCTTCGACCTGTTCCTGATGATCGGCATCGGTATCTTCGGCTACATCCTGCGCAAGCTGGACTTCCCGCTGTCACCGGTACTGCTGGGGTTCATCCTCGGCGGTTTGATGGAGCAGAACCTGCGTCGCGCCCTGTCGATCTCCAACGGAGCGCTGGAAATCCTCTGGTCCAGCCCGATCACCTTCGGGGTGTGGATACTGACGGCGCTGATGCTGTTGATGCCGTTGCTGCGGATCTGGCGCAAACGTTCGGTCGCTCGTCGCGCAGTCGCCGATGTCTGATCGAGCACCCTTCAACGCCTGGTGGGGTACGCCGCTGGTCGGCGCGCTGGGCGGTTACCTCGCCAGTCTGGTGGGCTGGCCGCTGCCGTGGATGGTCGGCTCGCTGCTGGCGATCATCCTGGTGCGCTGCCTGACGCCGTGGCAGTTGGCAGAGATCCCTGGCGGGCGTAAATGCGGCCAGTGGATCATCGGCATCGGTATCGGCCTGCACTTCACCCCGGTGGTGATGGAGCAGGTGCTGAGCCACTTCGGCCTGATTTTTTTTGGCGCACTGGTCACCAGTCTGTCCGCCGTGGTCGGCGTCTGGCTGATGCGCCGGACGGGCGAAGATCGCGCCACCGCGTTCTTTTCCAGCATGCCCGGCGGCTCCGGCGAAATGGTCAACCTCGGTGCGCGCAATGGCGCAGTGTTGAGCCGTGTCGCTGCAGGGCAGAGTCTACGCGTGCTGGTGGTGGTGCTGTGTGTGCCCGCGGCGTTCAAGTACCTGCTGGGTGACGGCGCACCGGTTTTCCATCCGGCGGCTGTCAGCTGGTGGTGGCTGGCCCTGCTCTTTCCGGCAGGCGCCTTGGCCGCCTGGGTCTGGGAGTTTCTGCGCCAACCCAACCCATGGCTGTTCGGCCCATTGCTGGTCACTACGGCAGTGAGCATCGGCTGGGACCTGCACATCGGTTTGCCCGATGGTGGCAGTCAGATCGGCCAATGGCTGATCGGCAGCGGATTGGGCTGCCACTTCAACCGGCAGTTTTTCCGCCGGGCACCTTCGTTCATGGGCCGCACCTTGATAGCCACTGTGCTGACCATGCTGATCGCGACACTGGCAGCACTGGGGTTAAGTGCCGTGACCCATCTGGACTTGCGTTCGCTGACCCTCGGGATGATGCCCGGCGGGATCGCCGAGATGAGCCTGACTGCCGAGACCCTGCAGCTGTCGGTGCCACTGGTGACGGCGATGCAGGTGATGCGGTTGTTGTTTGTGCTGTTTCTGGCAGAGCCATTGTTCAAGTACTGGAATCGCACTCCGGATTAGACCGGCGGCAACCGCCACTCGATGGGCGCTTCGCCGTTCTGCTCCAGAAACTTGTTGGTGCGGCTGAAGTGCCCGCAACCGAGAAACCCGCGATAGGCCGACAAAGGCGACGGGTGCACCGACGTCAGCACCAGGTGCTTGGTGGCATCAATAAGCTTCTGCTTGCTCTGGGCATGGGCGCCCCAGAGCATGAACACCAGGTGCGGCTGGTGGAGACTGACCAGTTCAATGATCCGGTCGGTGAAAAACTGCCAGCCCTTGTCCTTGTGCGCATTGGCGTTGGCGCGCTCAACCGTCATGGTGGTGTTGAGCATCAGCACGCCTTGATCGGCCCAGCTCTGCAAGTAGCCGTGGTTGGGGATATCAATATTCAGGTCGCGCTTGAGCTCTTTGTAGATGTTGACCAGCGATGGCGGCGCGGGCACGCCTGGTTGCACCGAGAAACACAGGCCATGGGCCTGACCCGGGCCGTGGTATGGATCCTGCCCGAGGATCACGACTTTGACTTTATCCAGGGGCGTCGAATTGAGCGCATTGAAAATCATCGGGCCAGGCGGATAGATTTCCTTGCCCGCCGCCCGCTCCTGCTGCAGGAAATTGCGCAACTCTGCCATGTAAGGCTGGTCGAACTCAGCACGCAGTGCCTCCTTCCAGCTCGGTTCGAGTTTGATACGGTCGTCAGCAGTCATGGTTACACCCGGCAAAAACAATGGGGGGAACCCTAAGAAGGCCGCTCACACTTGTCAATTGATCTGACGCAGATCCGGCACTTTCCTGCACAGCGATCATACTGAACGCTCAAATTCCTGATCGAGGTCACGATGAATCTGCACTTCGAAGAACTCACCGGCACCGACGGCGCACGCATCGGCGTGGCCACCCTGGATGCCGAGAAATCCCTGAATGCCCTGTCCCTGCCAATGATCAGCGCACTGAGTGATCAACTGGACGCCTGGGCCAAGGAACCGCAAATCGTCTGCGTACTGTTGCGCGGCAACGGTGCGAAGGCGTTCTGTGCCGGTGGCGAGGTGCGCAGCCTGGTGCAAGCCTGTCGTGAACACCCAGGCGAAGTACCGCCCCTGGCCGCGCATTTTTTCGCGGCGGAATATCGCCTCGATTTCAACCTGCATACTTATCCCAAGCCACTGATCTGCTGGGGCCATGGTTACGTGCTCGGTGGTGGCATGGGCCTGTTGCAAGGCGCAAGCCTGCGCATTGTTACGCCGAGCAGCCGCCTGGCAATGCCGGAAATCAGCATCGGCCTGTATCCGGACGTTGGCGCCAGCTGGTTCCTGTCGCGCCTGCCGGGCAAGCTCGGCCTGTTTCTCGGGCTGACAGGCGCGCACATGAATGCTCGCGATGCGATCGACCTCGACCTGGCTGACCGCTTCCTGCTCGATGAGCAACAGGAAGCGTTACTGGAAGGCCTGTTGCAGATCAACTGGCAGGAACAGACCGCCATGCAGCTCAACAGCCTGCTCTAGGCCTTGCAACAGCAAGCCCTGGCGCAGATGCCCGAGGCGCAATGGTTACCGCGCCGACAGCAGATCGATGAGCTGCTGGATGTCAGTGACGTGCGCTGTGCCTGGAAAGCCATCAGCCAACAGAGCGACCACAGCGACCCGCTGCTCAGCCGGGCCGCCAAGACCATGAGCGAAGGCTCACCACTGACTGCGCACCTGGTGTGGGAGCAGATTGCCCGCGCACGGCACATGTCGCTGGCGGAGGTATTCCAGATGGAATACACCCTGAGCCTGAACTGCTGCCGTCATCCGGAATTCAGTGAGGGGGTGCGGGCGCGATTGATCGACAAGGACCAGAAGCCGCATTGGCACTGGCCTGATATCAATCATGTGCCGGAGGCGGTAGTCGATGCGCATTTCCAGAAGGTTTGGGAAGGGCGCCATCCGCTGGCGGATCTCTCGGCGTACTGAAAACATTTGCAGGAGCCGGCTTGCTGGCGATGCCAGCGACGCTGGCATGCCTGTTTAACCCGTAGGGCGCGATGTATCAGATACATCGTAGATGGCCGGCAATCCGTCGCCGGCAATTCGCTCCTACACGGTTTCAGCGGCTTCAGCGGTTGCGGCCACCCCGGCCATCGTGATCACCGCGACCATTATGGTCGCCACGCCCACCGTGGCGTCCGCCGCCGCGATAGTCATTGTTGCCGCCGCCACGATTAGATCCATCCCAGCCGTGCCGCTGCTGAGCCCGATAATCGGCCCTTGGTGATGAGTGGTAATAACGCGGTGCCGGCTGGTAGACCCGTGGCTGGTAATAATGCCGCGGAGTCGGCTGGTAATACCGCGCAGGCGGTGCGTAGTAGCGGCGCGGCTGGGTGTAATAACCGCCGCCTCCCGAGTAGTAAGTGCCGCCGGAATAGTAGGCAGGCGCGGGCGAGGTATAGACCTCGGAACTGTAGTAGCTGCCTCCTCCATCGGAATAGGGCACGCAGGCGCCCACTGATAATCCCAACGCAGCAATCAGAAGAATTCGCAGTTTTATTCGAGAGAGCATGGCGGCCTCCTGGACCGCGAGTGAGCCACACCAGCGACGCTGGCAGGCGACAGTCAATTATTCGGTGACTGTCGATAGATCAGACATCGATTCCGGAATCTGGTGCGGTCTTGCAATACGTTGAAACATCTCGCCGATGAAAGGTTCTTCATCTATCTCCTGCCCTTTAACCGGCACCACCACGATCCATTGCAGTGCACCGCCGCACCATCACAATGCGCACACCTATCCCCTCCCCTGCATGAAATCCGGCAGAACCCCGGCCCAGAGCGGTCGGGCCGACTTGGCACGGCTCTCGCTTTAACAACCTCGTGCAGGAGTCATCACAGGTTCGCGGCACCACAATTTGCAATGGCTGACTAGGGTTCCGGCTCGCTAAGGCGAGTGGCTGGTCCGAGAGTTGGCGACCTCCAGTTGAGGTTACACGGCGGGACAAAAGCCCGGGAGACAAGCCACCGTTCGCGGTGCCGCGTTGCCTCCTGTCCGCCCATGATCAACTGGAGAACCACCATGTCCCAGCCTCGTTTACCCGTTCTGTTCGCCGCTGCCTTCGCAGCCATCGTGAGTTTCTCTTCCCAGGCCGCGCAAAAAGACCACTTCAGCGTCTGCTGGACCATCTACGCCGGCTGGATGCCCTGGGAATACGCAGGCAGCCAGGGCATCGTCGATAAATGGGCGAAAAAGTACGGCATCAAGATCGATGTGGTACAGCTCAACGACTACGTCGAATCCATCAACCAATACACCGCCGGCCAGTTCGACGGCTGCACCATGACCAACATGGACGCGCTGACCATCCCGGCAGCCGGCGGCGTCGACAGCACCGCGCTGATCGTCAGCGACTTCTCCAACGGCAACGACGGCATCGTGCTCAAGGGCGATGGCAAGAAAGTCTCCGACCTCAAGGGCATGGACGTCAACCTGGTAGAGCTGTCGGTATCCCACTACCTGCTGGCCCGCGCGCTGGACTCGGTGGACCTCACCGAGAAGGACCTGAAAGTGGTCAACACCTCCGACGCCGACATCTCGGCCGCATTCAACACCGATCAAGTCAATGCAGTGACCACCTGGAACCCGATGCTCTCGGACATCAAGGCAAAACCCGGCGTGAGCGAGGTCTTCAACTCCAGCCAGATCCCCGGCGAAATCATGGACATGATGGTCGTCAACAGCGCCACCCTCAAAGACAACCCGGCCCTGGGCAAGGCCCTGACCGGCGCCTGGTTCGAAGTCGTCGAGTTGATGAACCAGAAAAACGCCGCAGGCAAAACCGCGCTCGAACATATGGCCAAATCGTCCGGCACTGACCTGGCCGGTTTCCAGGCGCAACTGGACACCACCAAACTGTTCGCCACACCCCGGGAAGCACTCGACTTTGCCACCAGCAAACAACTGCCGGAAACCATGCGCAAGGTCGCTGAGTTTTCCTTCCAGCACGGCTTGCTCGGCGAAGGCGCCAAGGACACCAGCGCCGTCGGCATGGCCTTCGCCAATGGCGTGACCAGCGGTGACAAGGCCAACCTCAAGCTGCGTTTCGACCCGACCTATGTACAGCTGGCCGCCGACGCCAAGCTGTAACCAGGAGGACTGGCCATGCGCCTGATCAATCGTCACCCGGACCGCCCGAGTCGCCTTTTGCTGGTGATCCTGCCGTTCGCCCTGGTGCTGTTTGCCTACTTCATGGGCTCGGCCGAGCGACTGGCGGAAAACCCCAACGACAAGCTGCTGCCCAGCGCCGTGCAGATGACCGACGCGGTAAAACGCCTGGCGTTCAACGCCGACGCCCGCACCGGGGACTACCTGCTGTGGCAGGACACTGCATCGAGCCTGCGCCGCCTGGCCATCGGCCTTGGCATCAGCGCGCTGGCCGGCCTGTGCCTGGGAATTGCAGCCGGGACCCTGCCGCTGTTCGGCGCGCCGTTATCCCCACTGCTGACGGTGCTGTCGATGGTGCCACCGCTGGCGATACTGCCCATTCTGTTCATCGTGTTCGGGCTCGGAGAACTGTCCAAGGTGATGCTGATCGTCATCGGCATCACCCCCTGCCTGGCCCGTGACCTGGAACAGCGCGCCCGGGAAATTCCGCAGGAGCTGCTGATCAAGGCCCAGACTCTCGGCGCTTCAACCTGGACCCTGATGCTGCGGGTGGTGCTGCCGCAATTGCTGCCGCGCCTGCTGATTTCCTTGCGACTGATGCTTGGCTCAGCCTGGTTGTTCCTGATCGCCGCCGAAGCCATCGCCTCGACCGATGGCCTCGGTTACCGCATCTTCCTGGTACGCCGCTACCTGGCGATGGACGTGATCCTGCCGTATGTGGTGTGGATCACCCTGCTCGCCTGGTTGATGGACTGGGGTCTCAAGCACCTGACCCGGCGCGCATTCCCCTGGTATGAAGGGGCACGGGCATGAGCTTTATCAGCGTAAAAAACGTCTGGCAGCAATACGCCGACCAGGTGGTGCTCGAAGGCCTGAACCTCAGGGTCAACGAAGGTGAATTCTGCACCCTGGTAGGCGCTTCAGGCTGCGGCAAGTCGACCTTCCTGCGCCTGCTGCTGGGCCAGGAACGCGCCAGTCGCGGCGAAATCCTGCTCGATGGCCAGGCCCTGGCCGGCGAACCGGATTCGAGTCGTGGAGTGGTATTCCAGCGGTACTCGGTATTCCCCCACCTGACGGTGCTGGACAACGTCGCACTCGGCCTTGAACTGCCGCATTCGCCGTTGTTCGGGCGATTGTTCGGCAGCGCAAAAAAAGAAGCCCGCGAACACGCCTCGGTGCTCCTGCACAAGGTGGGCCTCGGGCATTCGCTGGACAAGTACCCGGCGCAGCTGTCCGGCGGCATGCAACAACGGCTGGCCATCGCCCAGGCGCTGATCATGAAACCCCGCGTGTTGCTGCTCGACGAACCGTTCGGCGCCCTCGACCCGGGCATCCGCAAGGACATGCACGCCTTGCTGCTGGAACTGTGGCGCGAGACGCAACTGACGGTGTTCATGGTCACCCACGACCTGTCCGAAGGTTTCAGCCTGGGCACCCGCCTGCTGGTATTCGACAAGGTTCGCGTCGACCCGCACGCCCCCGGCGCCTATGGCGCACGCATTACCTACGACATCCCTTTGAACAGCGACCGCCGCGTCCATCGCGCCGCCGTCGACGCTTTGCCGGCATCGCTGGCAGGCACGCTTGGAATCGCTTAGAGGAATTAGCACATGACTGACTCGACTCAACTGTTCCCCATATTCGCCGAAGAAACCCTGCCAGGCGGCGGCCACCGTTCGTTCATCCTCAAGCGCGGCCAACTGCTTCGCCTGACCGACCTGCGCGGCGGCGCCAACGTCAGCCTGACGCTGCTCAACGCCAACGAGAAAAGCGAACGCCTGAGCCTGCCCGACAGCCTCAAATGCCAGCACACCGCCAAGCTCACCAAGGGCCATTGCCTGTACTCGGACATGGGCCGCGTACTCGCGGCCATCACGGCCGACACCTGTGGCTGGAGCGACAGCCTCGGCGGCGTGCTGTGCGCTGAAGAAGTCGCGCAAAAATACGGTGCAGGCCGCTACCAGGAACTGCGCAATGGTTTCTTCCGCAACGGCACCGACAACCTGCTGGTGGAGCTGGGCAAATGGGGGCTGGGCCTGTCCGACCTGCTGATGACCCTCAACCTGTTCAGCCGGGTGAACGTTGACGAGGCCGGGGCTTTTCACTTCGTGGCCGGCAACTCCAAAGCGGGGGACTACATCGAGCTGTATGCGCCGATGGACACGCTGGTGGTGCTGACCGCCCTGCAACATCCGATGGACCCGGCACCCGATTATGCGCCCCAACCCCTGAAGCTCAGCTGGATGAACGCCGACGCCAGCGTCGCCGAACACTGCCGCACTTCGCGCCCGGAAAACGAGCGCGGCTTCATCAACACCGACCGCCTGTTCGCCTGAGGATCGCTGCCATGTCACTCGCTATCGCCACCCCGCAACAGCTCCCTGAAACGGCGGTCTACCGCGCCACCATCCCGGCAGGCGAACCTTTCCTGCTGGAGGTCAAGGCCGGCCAGACCCTGCGCATCCTTGACCTTGAGGGTAACCAGGCGGTCGACACCTTGTTCTACAGCCTCGCCAACCCCAGGGAGCGATACGACGTACAGCGCACTCTGCGCCGGCAGAACAGCGTCTACCTGGGCACCGGGAGCGTGCTGTATTCCAACCTCGGCAGGCCGATGCTGACCATAGTCGCCGACACCTGCGGCCGTCACGACACCCTCGGCGGCGCCTGCGCGCAAGAGAGCAACACCGTGCGCTACGCCCTGGAGAAACGCTACATGCACAGCTGCCGCGATAACTACCTGCGGGCCTGCGCTCACGACGGCCGCTTGAGCAAGGGTGATATCGGGCCAAACATCAATTTTTTCATGAATGTGCCGGTGACGGCGGACGGCGGCTTGACGTTTGAGGACGGCATTTCAGCGCCGGGCAAGTACGTTGAACTGCGCGCAGAGATGGACGTGATCATGCTGATCTCCAACTGCCCGCAACTGAACAACCCGTGCAATGCCTACAACCCGACTGCGGCGCAGGTGCTGGTATGGAACTGAAAATGAAGCAGTTGCGCAAATGGCTGTTCGCCCTGTGCCAGGCCCGTTCAGGCCAGTGCCTGAAAAAGTGAGAACGCCATAGCCCCTGAGGGAGCGGGCTTGCCCGCGATAGCGGTGGGTCAGTCGGCATCGATGTTGGAGTGCCGGCCTCATCGCGGGCAAGCCCGCTCCCACAGTGAACGATGGTGTTCTGAAGAAAATTGAATCTGCAGTCGGGGACGACCCCGGCGCCTGTCGAAAAACTGCGGGACGGCCCGCATCCCCTCCAGGGGTTTGCCATGTTCGAAAAAGTCCTGATTGCCAACCGTGGCGCCATTGCCTGCCGAATCCTGCGCACCCTGCGCGAGCTGAAGGTCAAGGGCGCGGCCGTTTACTCCGAAGCCGATGCCGCCAGCCTGCACATCCTGCAGGCCGACGAAGCGTACAGCCTGGGTGAAGGCGCTGCCGCCGGCACCTACCTCGTCGTCGAGAAAATCCTCGCCATCGCCAAGGCCAGCGGCGCCACGGCAATCCATCCCGGATACGGCTTCCTTTCGGAAAACGCCGCATTCGCCGAGGCCTGTGAAGCCGCGCACATCGCATTCATCGGCCCCACGCCCGAGCAACTGCGGGTGTTCGGCCTCAAGCACACGGCGCGGGCACTGGCCCGCAAGCAAGGTGTGCCGATGCTCGAAGGCACCGAGTTGCTCGACAGCCTCGACGATGCCCTGCTTGCCGGCGAACAGGTAGGCTACCCGGTAATGCTCAAAAGCACGGCCGGTGGCGGTGGCATCGGCATGCGTGTCTGCCGCAGCGCCGCCGAGTTGAGCGAATCCTTTGAAGCGGTCAAACGCCTGGGCCAGAACAACTTCAGCGACGCCGGGGTCTTCATCGAGAAGTACATCCAGCGCGCCCGACATCTCGAAGTCCAGGTGTTTGGCGATGGTCGCGGTGAAGTGCTGGCACTGGGTGTACGCGACTGCTCGGTGCAGCGCCGCAACCAGAAAGTCCTCGAAGAAACCCCTGCACCCAACCTGCCTGAAGGCATGGCTGACGAGCTCTGCGCAGCGGCTATCAAGCTGGCGAAGGCGGTCAACTATCGCAGTGCCGGCACGGTGGAGTTCGTCTTCGACAGCGCAGACCAGCGCTTCTATTTTCTCGAAGTGAACACCCGCCTCCAGGTGGAACATGGCGTCACCGAACAGGTGTGGGGCGTCGATCTGGTGCGCTGGATGATCGAACTGGCGGCCGGTGATCTGCCGCCGCTGAGCGAGTTGAGCCGCAGCTTGCAGCCTCAGGGTCACGCGATTCAGGCGCGGCTGTATGCCGAAGATCCCGGCCGGGACTTTCAACCGAGCCCTGGCTTGCTCACCACCGTGAACTTCCCGGTCGCCGACGGCAAACACCTGCGTATCGACACTTGGGTCGAAGCCGGTTGCGAGATTCCACCCTACTTCGACCCGATGATCGCCAAGGTCATCTGCTGGGCGCCGAGCCGCGAAGAAGCGGCCGGCGATCTGCATCGAGTCCTGGGCGACAGCCAGCTCTACGGCGTGGAAACCAACCGCGATTACCTGCGCCAGATCCTGCTCGACGCGCCGTTCGCCAGCGGTCAGCCGTGGACCCGTTGCCTTGAAAACCTGGTGTATCAGGCCGACACCTTCGAGGTGCTTAACGCCGGGACCCAAACCAGCGTGCAGGACTATCCCGGACGTCTTGGCTACTGGGCGGTGGGCGTGCCGCCTTCAGGGCCGATGGACAGTCGCGCACTGCGCCTGGGCAACTGCTTGCTGGGTAACGACGAAGGTGCCGCGGCCCTGGAAATCACCATGAGCGGGCCGCTGCTGCGCTTTAATTGCGATGCCGTGGTGGCGGTCACCGGGGCGGCAATTCCAATGACCTTGAACGCAGAAGCGGTGGCGATGAACACCACGCTGCTGATCCCGGCCGGATCCACCCTGAGCCTCGGCACAATAGCCGGCGCAGGTGCTCGCAGCTATCTGTGCCTGCGGGGCGGGCTGCAGGTTCCGGACTACCTGGGCAGCAAAAGCACCTTCACCCTCGGCCAGTTTGGCGGCCACGGCGGTCGCGCATTACGCGCAGGCGATGTGCTGCACGTACCGACGCTGCAGGAGCGCAGCACTGGCATTACGCTGCCCGAAGCACAGCTCGGCGAGTTGCCCGCCGTGCGGCAAATTCGGGTGATCTACGGGCCCCACGGCGCCCCGGAATATTTCACCGAGCAATACATCGGCACGTTCTTCGCGACTCAGTGGGAAGTGCACTTCAACTCCAGCCGCACCGGTGTGCGCCTGATCGGGCCCAAGCCTGAATGGGTACGTGCCGACGGTGGCGAGGCGGGCCTGCACCCCTCGAACATCCATGACAATCCGTACGCCATTGGCGCGGTGGATTTCACCGGCGACATGCCGGTCATCCTCGGGCCGGACGGGCCGAGTCTGGGCGGCTTCGTTTGCCCGGTGACCGTGATCGAGGCAGACCTGTGGCAGCTTGGGCAGCTCAAGGCCGGAGACAAAGTGCAGTTCCACCCCGTCGATGTCCAGACCGCCCGCTATCTTGCCTGCAAATGGGATACCTGTGGGAGCTGGCTCGCCCGCGATGGGGCCCGACCAGACACCGCATCAACTTCATCGCTGGCAAGCCAGCTCCCACAGGGCCTTATGTCGCCTGTGGTGTTGGAGTTGGGCCAGGGGGATACGCGGTTGGTTGCAAGGTTGTCGGGGGATACGCATCTGCTACTGGAAATCGGCGCGCCCGAGCTCGACCTGGTGCTGCGCTTCCGCGGCCACGCCCTCATGCAAGCCCTGGAAAGCAAACACCTGCATGGCGTGATCGACCTGACGCCCGGCATCCGCTCGCTGCAAGTGCACTACCAACCCGAGCAATTGCCCCTCGCCGATCTGCTGGGCATCGTTGCCGGCGAATGGGACGCCGTGTGCGCCGCCAAGGACCTGCAAGTGCCCTCGCGCATTGTCCACCTGCCCTTGTCCTGGGACGATCCAGCGTGCCAGTTGGCGATCGAGAAATACATGACCACCGTGCGCAAGGATGCCCCATGGTGCCCGAGCAACCTGGAGTTCATCCGCCGCATCAACGACCTGCCAAACCTCGACGAAGTGCAGCGCACGGTGTTCGACGCCAGCTACCTGGTGATGGGCCTGGGCGACGTGTACCTGGGCGCTCCCGTGGCCACCCCGCTGGACCCCCGCCATCGCCTGGTGACCACCAAGTACAACCCTGCGCGCACCTGGACCGCGGAAAATTCCGTCGGTATCGGCGGCGCCTACATGTGTGTCTACGGCATGGAGGGCCCTGGCGGCTACCAGTTCGTCGGCCGCACGTTGCAGATGTGGAACCGCTATCGCGAAGTCGCCGCATTCGATGGCAAACCCTGGTTGCTGCGCTTCTTCGACCAGATCCGCTTCTACCCGGTCAGCGCCGAAGAACTGCTGGGCATCCGGCGGGATTTTCCCTTGGGTCGCTTCGAGCTGAACATCGAGCACAGCCAGTTGAACCTTGCTGATTATCAGGATTTCCTCGCGAAGGAAGCACAGACCATCGCGGCGTTTCGCGCTCAGCAGCAAGGCGCATTCAGCGCCGAGCGCGAACGCTGGATAGCCAGCGGCCAGGCGCATTTCGACAGCGACGAGCCGGCCCCGCCAGTGACCGAGGACGCGGCGCTGGCCAGCGGCGAAATGAGCGTCGACAGCCATATCGCCGGCAACCTCTGGCAGGTTCAGGTCGAGGCCGGCAGCCGGGTTCAGGCCGGTGATGTGCTGGTGATCCTGGAGTCGATGAAGATGGAAATCCCGCTGCTCGCGCCGATGGCCGGCATCGTCCGCGAGGTCCGCGTGCAACCGGGTTCGCCGGTGCGCGCCGGACAACGCGTGGTGGTACTGGAACTCGACTGAATCCATTTTGCAAAAGGACTGACAGCATGAACATTAACCTGCAACTCGACGCCCTGCGCACGGCCTACCGCGACGGCAGCCTCACCCCTCGTCAACTGCTTGCGGGTCTGCGCGACAAGGCCGCAGCGCTGAACCCGGATTATCACCTGTTCATCCATTTGCTAAGCGCCGACGAGCTCGAACCTTACCTTGCCGCACTCGACGGTCGCGACGTCGAGAGCCTGCCGCTGTACGGCGTGCCGTTCGCGATCAAAGACAACATCGACCTGGCAGGCATCCCGACCACCGCTGCGTGCCCGGCGTTTGCCTATGTGCCGGAGCGCTCGGCGACCATTGTCGAACAGTTGCTGGCGCTGGGCGCGATTCCCCTGGGCAAGACCAATCTCGATCAGTTCGCCACCGGCCTCAATGGCAGTCGCTCGCCCTACGGCGCCTGCCCCAACAGCGTGTTGCCGGAGTATCCATCGGGCGGTTCCAGTGCCGGGTCTTCGCTGGCGGTCGCCCTGGGTGTGGCGAGTTTCGCGTTGGGTACCGACACGGCGGGCTCCGGACGCGTGCCGGCCGCACTGAACAATCTGGTGGGGATGAAAGCCACCAAAGGCTTGATCTCCACCGCAGGCGTAGTCCCGGCCTGTCGCACCCTCGATTGCGTCACCACTTTCACTGCTACCGCCCGGGAAGCCAGCCAGCTTTTGGCGCTGACCGCGCAGCTGGACCCACTGGACGCGTACAGCCGCAGCAATCCGCTGTGGAATGACGGCTCGGCATTCGGTACTGCGGGCCCGTTCCGCTTCGGCGTGCCGCGAGCGCAGGATCTGCAGTTGTTCGGTTGTCCTGAAGGGCCGCTGCTGTTCGGTGATGCCATCGACCGCCTCAAGGCGCTGGGTGGCGAGGCGGTCGAGCTGGATCTGTCGCCCTTTCTCGAAGCGGCGCGCCTGCTCTATGAAGGCCCCTGGGTCGCCGAGCGCTACAGCGTGGCCGGGGAATTGATGGAGCGCAATCCAGAGGCGGTGCTGCCGGTCATCCGCGCGGTGTTGGCCAAGGCGCCTGCGGTAGATGGCGTGCAAACCTTCCGCGCGCAGTACCGCCTGCAAGCCTTGAAAGCACTTTGCGACAAGGCGCTGGAAAACCTCGACTGCGTTCTTACCCCGACCATCGGCCGTCCTGTGACGTTGGCCGAACTGCATGCCGAACCGGTACAGCGCAATTCGGAGCTGGGGTACTACACCAACTTCATGAACCTGCTCGACTACGCCGCCGTGGCCGTGCCCAGCGCCTTCATGGGCAATGGCCTGCCGTGGGGCGTGACGCTGTTTGGCCGGGCGTTTACCGATCAATACCTGCTAAGCGTGGCCGAGGGTTTCCAGCATCCCGACGAGGCCTCCACGCCCGCCCCGGTCGCCCGCAATGATCGCGCCAGGCTGGTGGTGTGCGGTGCCCACCTGGACGGGCTGGCGCTCAACTGGCAGCTCAAGCGCCGGGGAGCGACGCTGGTCGAGACCACTTTCAGTTCAGCGGACTATCGCCTGTACGCATTGGCCGGTGGCCCACCGTTTCGCCCGGGCATGGTGCGGGTAAAGGACGGCGGCGCGGCCATCGCAGTGGAGGTCTGGGAGTTGCCGAGCAGCGAACTGGGCTCGTTCCTCACCGGCATCCCGGCCCCTTTGGGCCTGGGTAAAGTGCAGTTGGCAGATGGCCGTTGGGAGAGCGGATTTATCTGTGAAAATTATGGCCTGGAAGGCGCAGTCGACATCAGCCATTTTGGCGGATGGCGTGCGTATCTGACCGATCGGCAGTGACCTCACGCTTCGCGAGCAAGCCCGCTCTTGCAGGAGCCAGGCTTGCCCGCGATGACACCCTCCCTGCCACCACCCGTCCTGATCCTTACCAATTCACCCTGCAAATCCCACAGTTATTTCTCCGCAGTGCCTTTAGAATGTTTTGCACCGGATCATTGCCAACGGAATTGTCATGCCGCTTCGCTCGCCGCTGTATTCGCAACGTTCATTGGTGCTCACCCTGATCGCCTTGCTCGGCGCCGGCTTCCTGGCCACGTCCTTGCTCAGCTATTACGCCTCGCGCGCGTCGATCCGCGACAGCATCGTCAACACCGAGCTGCCGCTGACATCGGACACCGTCTATTCGGAAATCCAGAAAGACCTGGTCCGGCCGATCCTGATTTCCTCGATGATGTCCCGCGACACCTTCATGCGAGACTGGGTGGTGGACGGCGAGCAGAACCCCGAGCAGATGACCCGCTACCTCAATGAAGTGATGACGCACTACGGTGCCTACACCGCGTTTTTCGTCTCCAACGCCAGCCTCACCTACTACCATGCCAAGGGCGTGCTCAAGCAGATCAAGGTCACCGAGCCCCGCGATGCCTGGTACTTTCGCGTGCGCGACATGGCCGAGCCCTACGAGATCAACGTCGATCCGGACCTGGCCAACAAGGACAATCTGACCTTCTTCATCAACTACAAGGTCTATGACTACAACAACCGGTTCATCGGCGCGGCAGGCGTCGGCCTGACCGTCGATGCGGTGATCAAGCTGATCGACCGCTACCAGCAGCGCTATCAACGCAGCGTGTACTTCGTCGACACCTTTGGCCGCCTGGTGCTGACCGGCGCAGAAGGCGGGCCCCAAGGCGCGCACATTGGGCAGACCCTGAGCGAACTCGACAGCATGAAGAGTCTCGTCAGCCAACTGCCCAAACCCAACAGCGGCAGCTACGAGTACTCGGTCCAGGGCGAGGGCCATTTCCTCAACGTGCGGTTTATTCCGGAGCTCAACTGGTACCTGTTCGTCGACAAGCGCGAAGACGGCGCACTGAGCGAAATTCGCCATTCGCTGTACCTCAATTTGCTGATCTGCCTGCTCGTCACCCTCATCGTGCTGGCCCTGCTGAACCGTGTGATCAAGCGCTACCAGAGCCGCATCCACGCCCAGGCCACCCTCGACAGCCTGACCGACCTGCCCAACCGCCGCGGCTTCGATCTGCTGGCCGCGCAAGCCATGCATGAAGCGCAGCGCGAGCCGAAACCCCTGACCGCGTTACTGCTCGACCTGGACCACTTCAAGGCATTGAACGACACCTATGGCCACCTCGCCGGCGACCAGGTGCTGATCGGCTTTGCCCGGGACCTGGAAAGCTGCCTGCGCCATTCCGACATCGTCTGCCGCTGGGGCGGCGAAGAGTTCATTGTGTTGCTCAAAGACACCGATGGCGAGACTGGCCAGATGATCGCCGAGAAAATCCGCCGGCACGTCGAGCAGCAGGACTATGCCTATAACGGTCATTCGCTGAAGCTGACCGTGAGCATCGGCCTTACCACCCTGCAACCTGACGACACCTTGCACACATTGCTGTCCCGGGCGGATCATGCGATGTATCGGGCCAAGCAAACCGGCCGCAACCGCACCTGCATGCTGTCCCACTCAAGCAGTCCACACACCGTTCATGAATAAACCAGATACCTGCCCGGCCTGCGGTGCGCCCAACGACTGCACCCTGGCCGACCCGCTCACCGCCGCTCGGGCCTGCTGGTGCTACGGCGTCAGCATCGACCCGGCAGTGCTTGAAGCCTTGCCCGCCGAACTGCGCAACGCCACCTGCCTGTGCCCACGCTGCGCCGGCGTCGAGGCGCAACTGCAAGCGGGCGCCCGGCCGATCACGTAAGATACGCGGCCTTTTCCTGCCGACGCCCCTCATGCGTGTAGACCGTTTTCTCAGCAATCTGCCGTGCTTCAACCGCAAGCAGGTGCGCCTGTTGCTGGTGGAAAAACGCGTGCGCATCGATGGCAGTATCGTCAGCGACCCGCACGCCGAAGTCCGCGAGTTCAGCCGGGTCGAAGTCGATGGCGAGGTGTTGCAGCCTGGCAAGCCCGTGCGTCACTACATGCTGCACAAACCCCCTGGCTGCGTCAGCGCCACCCGCGACCCGGGGCACCCGACCGTCCTCGACCTGATCCACGAGCCGGACAAGGAGGACCTGCACATCGCCGGTCGCCTGGACTTCAACACCACCGGCCTGATGCTCATCACCAACGACGGCAGCTGGTCGCGGCGCCTGACACAGCCCCAGACCAAACTGCCCAAGGTCTATTACGTCGAAACCGAGCAACTGATCGGCCCCGAATATGCGCGCAAGTTTGCCGAGGGCCTGTACTTCGCGTTCGAAGACCTGACCACCCTGCCCGCCAACCTGGAGGTGCTTGGCCCCAGGTCGGCACGCCTGAGCATTGTCGAAGGTCGTTATCACCAGGTGAAGCGCATGTTCGGCCACTTCGACAACAAAGTGCTGCGCCTGCACCGCGAGCGCATGGGTCCGCTGGTGCTCGACAGCTCGTTGAACCCGGGGGAATACCGCCCGCTGACCGCCCAAGAGATCGAAATGATCTAAGCGGGCTACCGCTGAGCAGAAGTTGTCGAACAATTTACCAAAGGCACTTGCGCGATGCCTTCGCCCCTGCTTGAATCAGGTCGTCAGCCGAAATGTGACTGACGAGTCACAACATACTTCTAAGAAACTTTTTGCCGGTTAGTGAACCCTCAGGTTCCGCCTCAGACCAGCAAACTGCCCGCCAATAATAATACCCGTCGACCTGCCTTACCGGATCGACATGGGCCTCGCAAAATTCCAGGCATATGCCTACCTGTCACAAAGCTCGTGCAATCTCATTTGCGCGCATACCCGCTTGCCAGGAGTCTTATGACATGAGGCCAGAAATCGCTGTGCTGGATATACAAGGTCAGTATCGGGTTTACACGGAGTTCTATCGCGCAGACGCCGCAGAGAAGACCATCATCTTGGTCAACGGCTCGATGGCCACGACTGCGTCGTTTGCACAAACCGTGAAAAACCTGCATCCGCAGTTCAACGTGGTCTGCTATGACCAGCCCTACGCGGGCAAGTCGAAGGCCCACAACCTGCACGAGAAATTGCTGACCAAGGAAGTCGAAGGGCAGATCCTGCTGGAGCTGATCGATCACTTCGCCGCCGAACACGTGCTGTCGTTCTCCTGGGGCGGCGCCGCCACCCTGGTGGCGCTCGCGCAGCAGCCACGGCGCATCGAAAAAGCCGTGATCAGTTCGTTCTCCCCGGAGATCAATGCGCACATGCTCGACTACCTCGAGCGCGGCATCGACTACCTCGGCAGCCGTGACGGCGACCGCGTCGGCAACCTGGTCAACAGCACCATCGGCAAGCACCTGCCAACGCTGTTCAAGCGCTTCAACTACCGCCACGTCAGCAGCCTGGCCGAGCACGAGTACGGGCAAATGCACTTCCACATCAGCGACCTGCTCAACAGCGACCGCCAGTGCTTCCTCAAAGCGTCAGAGAAGATCAAGGTGCCGGTGCTGTTCATGAATGGCGAATGGGACGAATACACCGCCGCCGACGGCGCGCAACTGTTCGCCAACCACGTGCAGCACAGCACCTTTACCACGCTGGAGGCGACCGGCCACTTCCTCGACATGGAACACAAGGCTGCCTGCCGCGACAGCCGCAACGCCCTGCTCGGCTTCCTCAAACCCGCGCAACATGAAAGCCGAACCCGTTACCACTACGTCCAGGATCACCATGCACTGGCAATCTGAAACAGAGTCATCGCGAGCAAGCCCCTCCCGCTGTGCAGGAGCAAGGCTTGCCCGCGATTGACCGCCGTATGGTTTTTTTGAACCGTTTCACCTGTACTAAAGCTTTGCACTTAAAGAAAAACTTCATTTCCGCGCGCACATCTGGTACAAAGTCAGCCGCTCTGAGCGGGTGTCGTATAATGGCATTACTCCAGCTTCCCAAGCTGATAACGAGGGTTCTTATTGGACTGCCCGCTTTGGTGAGTAAAGAAGTATCGTAATGCGGGTATAGTTTAGTGGCAAAACGAAAGCTTCCCAAGCTTTAGTTGAGGGTTCGATTCCCTCTACCCGCTCCACCCCTCCCAGCCTCAACCCCTAGTATTCCGCGCCCTACAGGGCAATTCCAACAATTAGATCCCCTCCGACTCCGCCTTCTACGCACCAGCCCTCCTCAAACCATGACAGCTGAACATCTCCATCCAGCCACCGACCACCATGGTGAGTAAAGGAGCGAGAACGGCAGCGTGAAGCAGCCCCCCATACAAACACCATGCTCCCCTCCTCGACAATCCAGTAAAGCCGCCCCAGCGAATGACCTGCATGAATTGCCCGCGACCAAAGACCATCATGGTTCGAGTCCTACCGTAAAGCTTCCGCAGCTCTGACTTTGCTCTGCCGACATGATCGCTAAACGATTCAGTACCGGGGCCATCGTCAGATTCCGGATCAGCTGACGCCCAGTAAGACTCCATCCAAGGCCTTCTAATTGAGTCATGGTGTTGCATCGAGCCCGCAATTTTCTGACTCTGGCTAAGGGATGCTCCTGCAGCGTATTCGAAGACATTGAGATACATACGCCAACTGGGCCACACGACAACCTCATCCGTGTCCTTCGACTGATGGTGTTATGCGCTGCCCCGTTGGGCTATTGGCCGGTACGGAAGACTCCGGCAAAGCATATTGCTGGAGAATCTCAACGCCGACATCGCGCAAATACTTCTCCACCTCATGATCACGAATGGTGACCAGAACGCCGCGACTCAAACCGATCTTGGCCGCCTGCGCGACGTCGATTGCATAAGCCGCTGATGTCCTGCAGTTGCGGACAAAGTCGTTGGTGAAGTGCATGACCACTCCTTTAGCGCTCACCAACAAACCTTTGTCTGTTGTTGAAATGATGACTCCGATGAACGAGTCGAAATCTCGCGGGCCGGCAGGTTCGAATAGAACTGGTTGATGCTTGTGGTAGGTACCATCTGGAGTGACAAGCTTTGGCGGGCCGGAGACTTTTTGGCTTGAATTGATCTGCGCGATGATATCGAAATCGTCCGAGATGATCGTATGCCCTTGACTGAATCGCCCCGGGTTTCGTAGACACCTCTTTGCCTTAAACTGAGGCCAATTAGGAGGTGCCATGAGCAACCCGCGTTACCCCGAAGAATTCAAAATCCAAGCAGTCAATCAAGTGACCGAAAAGAAGCTGCCTGTCGCTGAGGTAGCGGCCCGTCTCGGCGTGTCGACGCATAGCCTCTATGCCTGGATAAAGCGCTACAGCAAACCTCAAGAAGAACGGCAACAGGATGATGATCAGCCCGCTGAGCTGCGTCGTCTGCGAGCGGAACTCAAGCGCGTCACTGAAGAGCGAGACATCTTAAAAAAGGCCGCCGCGTACTTTGCCAAGGAGTGCGGCTGAAGTACGCCTTTATCAAGCAGCGCGCGGGCGACTATTCGATTCGACGGCTTTGCCTGACGCTGAAAGTCCATCCCAGCGGTTATTACGCCTGGCTGTCTGAGCCGCAATCTGTACGCGCCAAAGACGACCAGCGACTGCTGGGTTTGATCAAGCATTCCTGGCTGGAGAGCGGCGGCGTTTATGGCTATCGCAAAATCCACGACGATCTGCGTGAGGTCGGTGAGGATTGTGGTCGTCATCGTGTGGCGAGGCTGATGCGTCTTGAAGGTCTGCGTTCTCAGACAGGTTATCGACGCCGCCCTGGAAAGTACGGCGGTAAGCCGGCGGTCGTCTCACCCAATTTGCTGAAGCGCCAGTTCGATGTCGTGGAACCCAACAAGGTTTGGGTAACCGACATCACGTACATTCGTACGTATGAAGGCTGGTTGTATTTGGCGGTGGTACTGGATCTGTTTTCTCGGCAGGTCGTTGGCTGGTCAATGAAGTCGCAGATGACCAGTGATTTGGCTATTGATGCGTTGTTGATGGCGGTTTGGAGGCGTAAACCGAAGCAAGAGGTGATGGTTCATTCCGATCAAGGCAGCCAGTACAGCAGCTCCGATTGGCGCAGCTTTTTGAAGGCAAACAATTTGGTTGCCAGCATGAGTCGCCGAGGCAACTGTCATGACAACGCCGTGGCCGAGAGTTTTTTCCAGCTTCTGAAACGGGAACGGATCAAGCGAAAAATCTACACCACGCGGGAAGATGCTCGGAGTGATGTGTTCGATTACATCGAGATGTTCTACAACGTAAACGCCGCCATGGTTTCAACAATCAGCTGTCACCGGTAGAGTTTGAAAAGCGTTACGCAATGAGCTTGCAAGGTGTCTAGAAAATCCGGGGCGATTCAGAAGTCGCGCTTGGCATACACCATAGCGCAGGCCTACTGGCAGTCAAAGAGAGATCTATCATGGCCTCATGTATGTTGAAATTGATGGCTGCATCCTGCAACAGCCGTAGTTAGGATCGCGGTAAACGTCGATGACTTCAGCTGCTTGTGCCGCTCCGGTCATGAGTAGTTCGTGAACGCAGCGATACGCAGACTGGTTTTCATGGGAGTTCTCCAGTTTAAAAATAATGCTTACCGGCAGCAGCAACCGCCGCCGTTCCTGCCACAACCTGAGGTTTTCTTACTCGCTACGCTTTCCACTGTCGCCAGCTGTGCTGGATAGCCCGCGTTCTCCAGGGCTGCAAGCAGCGCATGGCTGTCCGAATCGCCGCTGACCTTCACCCGTCCGGCTTGTAAATCCACCGCTACGTCACTCACGCCTTCAACTGGGCGCAGCGCTTCGGTGACATGTTTGACGCATGAACCACAGCTCATGCCTTGGACTTGCAGTTCAATAGTTTTCATTGGTGACTCCTCACAACAAAATTGATCATGGAAAGACTGACGCATGAGGCTTTTCTGCGGCGTTGGCTTATCCTCAACCTTGCTGCCATGGCAAGGTCAAGCGGTCGTTTTCACTCAATCAATGGAAGCCTGGCGCAGACGCAAGGCGTTGAATACTACCGACGCCGAGCTCACGCTCATAGCCAGTGCGGCAATGAGCGGTGACAGAAGGTGACCGGTAAG
>NZ_JACBXG010000024.1:0-40095 GCF_020295325.1 Pseudomonas sp. Y24-6
GCTATGCGGTGCTTGCGACAATACTTTACGTACAGAGCCTAGGGCTGCCAAGAAGAAGTACAAGTACGTTGAAGTGGTATCGGTTAAATCGATGTAGAAAACGCAGCTGGGCCGATGAGTTGAAAGGTCGTGAGCCTAGAACGCTCTCTAACGAGCAAACCCCTCTAGGCTATGTACTCTATCTGCGTGAACTCGGTGGCGCTGTCAACGAACAGCCCGTCACTCGTGGGTAAGTCTGGCATACCAGCATAATCTTGTTTTTCGGCTCAAAGCCATGATCAATCATGCAGCGCTGCACTTCTGCAGTGCGCCCGATGCTGGCGACGTCCAGATTCGACCCGAGTGGGTTCGCATAGCCGCACGCATACATCACTGGCAGGGCTTCACTATCATTGGCTACCTTGAATTCGAAATGGAGTGATGCTCCCGCTTTACGCCATGAGACCTGCATACGTTCATCCCGACCAGAATTAGGCTTGATTGGGTGAAATGCTTCATCTTCTACAAACGGCAACGCTTCGAGCTGCGACAAACTGAGCGGATGGCCCTGCCTTTCTTCGACGCAGGCTGGCATATTCTCCATTATTTCACAGTATTCAAAACCGTCTTTACGTGTAAAACCGAGGCGCTGCATACACTGAAAGTGAATTATCTCTTCGTTTATTGGGAAATGGTTGTGTGGCCCTGCCACCGGGTCACCACATTCTGCCATTGCGACTCTGACACCATCTACAGAGGTCGAAGTACGTTGCCATCGGGTGAATTCCGGTGATGGGGGGCAGCCGGTGAGTAAAAGTACCGATGAGATCAGGACTGGGATGGTAATGATCTGAGATTTGCTGAACATATTTTGTCCTTAATTTATGTCAGGCCACCCGAATGGTGTCCAAATCTTGGGGGCTTCGCCCACTCTTAACTCTCTAAGGTGCGATACCTCTTCATACGGTACATTTCACTGTCCGAGTGAGAGAGCAGTGTATCGGCATCATTTCCGTCCTCGGGATAATATGCAACGCCGATACTGCACAATGGCATCTTGAGTGTGCCGAATTCAGGAGGCAGTGGCTCAGACATGACTTTGTGAATCTGATCTAGCTTTTTGGAAACCGCTTCCCTCGACTGTACTTCTGTCAGCAGCACCGTGAATTCATCGCCACCAATCCGAGCCACGGTGTCTGTCTCACGCACACAGCTTTTGAGACGTTGGGCAATAATGCACAGAACACGATCTCCCGCTGCGTGACCATGGACATCATTGATACTCTTGAAGTCATTTATATCCAAAAATAGCAAAGCTAGCTCATTACCGTGGCGCTGCGCAGTCTGCAGTGCCGATATCAGTCGATCACTAAAGAGCGAACGATTGGTTAATTTTGTCAGCGGATCATGATGAGCAAGGAAGCGCAATTCCTCCTCGGCTTGAGCTAAAGCTGTAACGTTTCTTGCGACGCCAATCCTAGCACCAACCTCCTCCGACCAGAATGCAGCCCACAGGATGTAAACGACTGCCCCATCCTTGCGGATGTAACGGTTCCGGAAATCGAAATGAGGTTGACCATTCATCACCCGGGTAATCGAACCTCGCGTCGCATCCAAATCTTCAGGATGCATATAGCTGGTGATATTGGTGCCAATCAGTTCATCAGGGCGGTAGCCCAACAGGGCCTTACAGGCATCACTCACAAAAACAATGTGGTCGCTTTCATCAACCACAAATACAGTATCCAGCATCAGGTGGATCAGTTTGGGGTAGAGCGCCTGTAAATCGATGGCCATAAGTCATGTGCTATCTGAGTCGTAGAACGCGATCATATCCCGATTTATGGGGTGGACTGCGAGGAATCTTTTAGGCTTGAGGTAGCTCAGAGCATGAGCACGGTGCGCACTGCAGGCATACGATTTAATTAGTCTGTAACGTGCTTTTTGCCGAGTAACACTGCTTAGTTACAAGGGAAATGCGACGTTACGGGCGGCCTGCGCAAATCCCTAAAGCAAGCGGAGCGCGCCGGCCCACGATGGGCCAAAGGCTTGAGGATGGACGCCCGCAGGGCCAAAACCTGGCGCAGCCGGGTTTGGTTCACGAAAGCCGTACCCCGAAGGGGGCAAGCCCCAAGTGAACTTATTAAATCGCCGTTGTGGGTAGTCTGGCTAGGTATGCCAAGGACACGTTTGCTGAGTGGTGCCCCATTTTCTCTCCCGTAAGGCGTATCAAGGAGTTGAACGGGCTGGCCTCACCTCCAATGGCGGGATGGTGTTTTTAAAACGCCAAACTCCTCGCCATTCTTGTGATGCTTTCCTGCACCCACAGCTCTGCCATGGGTTGCGTAGCAGGGATAAAAAGGCGCGATTCACTGACCGCCTTTTCGCGATGTATTGGCATTGAGTAACTGGTGGGCATAGTCGCTGGTGCTTCCTCTAACTTCGCCATATCAAGGTTTTTCAGCGTGATGCGATACCAGCCGCTCCCGAATGCCGCCACTTGGAAGCATGAAAGGAGCAGTTTTGAGAGATGTGTGGGAGATACGAAGTAGAGCCCACCCGAATGACCTTGCACAGGCACACTTGCATCTTTCTCGATGAGAAGCAGCCCGTCGTCGAAAATCCGCCAGGTTGTATCTCCCGACTTCAGGCCGGTAAACGATTTGTCATCCCAATCTGTATAGCCTTGCTTGAGAGTTGCGAGGCCCAAGCTATGAAGACTTTGAAAAATATCGTCACGGCGCCGAGACGCTTCATGCACCGCATGATTCTCGGTAGGCTGCGGTAAAAAAGCGAACTCAGCGCGGGGGGCGTATGAATGGCCTCCATAAACACGGGAGCTCGAAGCCCCATTTAAGCGTTCAAGAAAATCCTTCTCGGGAACAGAGCTTTTGGACTTTTCCATCCTAGTAAGGCCTTGGATGATCGCCATTAGCAACTCCTGCGCCCCGGAAAATGAGACGCGAAAGAAACCTAGCTTGTAGTCAGATACTTCGTTGACGAACACAGCCTGCTTTTCATCAAATTCAGTCTGCTGAATGAAAACCAATATCGGTTTGCGCCTGCTAACTGCTTGGCGGAATTCCTGCTGGGTAACCGACAGACCCGGCTCAGGCTCGTATCCGTAATTCGCCCCCAAGATGAGGACGAAGATGTCGCACTGATCAACCTCTGTCAGACACGCATGCTCAGAGGAATAGGTGCGGGCTCCAAAATGCTCGCTCATGATCGGCTTCATATCCAGAGCTTCTACGGCGGACTTGGCAGCCGCTCTGAGTTGCTCAAATCCTCTTACCACCGAGCTTATGAATACCTTCATCTGTTCCTCCTCAAGATGCTGGCGCCTGTCGATTTGACTGATGCCGAGTGGGATTGTGTCCAGCAACCATCACCTACAGCGTTGAGTGCTCAGCGCCGTTGACCAGATAGCATGATCGCACCGCGAGCAGCGTGCTTGTTGCCCTGCTTGAATAGATTGTGCAAAACCACAACTCACGCAGCAATAAAGTCCCGTGGCGGGCACTTTTATAAACTCCGCACGGTGCTCTAAAGGTAGGACTGACATGCCAGGTCGAACGTCTTCTTGATCGTAAAAATAAAGACTGATGTCGCCATCTGTTTCCATGAGCGCCAATTTAACTTGGCCCAAGTGCTCAACGCCCCGTTGTCGAAGCTCCATCAATATTTCACTTGATGAAATATTCAGCTTCTCCAAAGATTTAGTTTCATACACGCCATTGCGTATGACGGTTACAGGAAGACCATCTATCCATGCTTCAAATTTCTTGCTTTTTGTCATGAACCAAACGGTCATGCGATAAAGCAGCAACAGTGTGAGGAAAACGACTGCGACGGGCAACAGTGGTACGTCATGGTAGAAAGACACGTCTCCGGCAGCGGAGCCCAACGTCAAAATCACGACCAACTCAAAAAGTGAGAGCTGTCTTATCCCGCGTCGGCCACTTGATTTTAAAAATAAGAAAACGGCAAGAAACGCAAAAGTTGCCCGAAACCCTACCTCTAGCAAAAATGATATTGGAAACTCATCTATCAACATCCGTTGAATATCAAAGGGAGACATCATTACCTCTTTTTGTTGTTTTTTAGAAAATCATTGAATTGTGCGCGTGCTGCCGGTCTATGTCGTTACATCCTGTGAGCAGCTCCACAGCGGCGATAAACACAGGCTAGTCGTGGAATTTGAATCTTTAATACATCAACCTTAGCTTCGATTCACCAAAGAATGGTGAGCCAGTTTGCATAATCCGTTACTCACTGAAGGCTTACTCGCGCAGGCGCGAAATCAGCCCCGTTGATGCTTCTCGCTTCGCTGGCGCGGATTTCAAAATCCCAAAAGTTGGGTAAGGGCGCGACCTGCGAGCAGTTGCATTACTCCTTCATGTTCATGGCTTCATCACCTCTTGAACGGGATTACTGTTCAGTTGCGCGAGAGCAGCTTGATGGCTGCCGCTCCATAAACTACCGCGAGCGCTCCCTCTATCCAGCGACGAGCTTTGCGGTACCCGCGAATCATGGGGGCAGTCGAAAACACGATGGCGTAACCGCAAAAGATCGTAACGCTGAGCATCGCGCAACCTAACAGAATGACTGCGACTGTTATCGATGACGCATCTGGGCCTAGCCCGAGAGTCATCGTAGCAACCCAGCCGAGTAAAGCCGAGGCGCCGATGCGTGTACGATTGATGTACTGACCTTCGCCACGCAGGCGGAAAGCGATCCACAAAGCCACGCCCGAAGCAAGGATAGCAATCAGCACCGATAGCGCGAACAACGACGGAACGTATTCCACTACAGGATTCATCAGCAGCGCCGCCATTCCAACGTAGTGCATGGATGCAATTCCGATATCCATGAGCACCGCACCAAGCAGCAAACGCGGCAGGGACATTTCCGTCTGGCATGCTAGCCACAAAGCAAAGGCGGAGGAGGCGATGGCGATCAACAACGATAAGCCAGTCAGCGTCAGGTCGTAACCCACCTTGAAGGGCAGTTGGAAGGCCAACATGCCAATAAAATGCATCGACCAGATGCCCGTGCCCATGGCGGAAGATCCACCGGCAAGCCAAAGTGCCGATGCTTTGCCTTCGGTACGGGTGACTCGACCAGTCATGTCCAGCGCGGTATAAGACGCCAGGATCGCTACAGCGAAGGAAAACAGCGCATACACGCTGTTATAGCTGCTTACTAGCATTGAAACCCCGAAGGTTTAATCTGGCTCGTCTAGCGTATCGGCGGCACGAACAGCTTCTGAAGGGTACGCTTCATCCTATCGTCAGAAATATTACAAAAAAAAGCGTCATGCCAGCCTTGCGACTTCCACGGGCACGCTTACGGCCGAATGCGATGCTGGCAATTGTAGTGCCGTGCTGGGCACCCTATTGAATGACCTGGGCTTTGAAGGCCTTAGAATAGGAACCGCGTGTTGGCTGCATGAAATACCCGTTTAAAAGGCTAGATCTGGAGCCCACTTAAATTTGAGTGCGCTCCAGGTCTTGGCTTTGCGGAGCTGGGTAGATGACATGGCCGGACGGTTACGCTGCTGAGGCCACTGGTGCTAGACAGGTGTCCAACCGCTGGCCATGGCTGGGCACTGATGCTCGTCGTGATCCATACCTTTCCATTGTCTTGCTCATCCGTGTTGGTCTGTACGTAGGCTTCTATGGCTGGATCGGCCTGAACACATTAGACGACGCTTGAGTGTTTGAACTCACAAAAGAGCTCGTACACTTTCGAGTCTCTGAGCATCGACTCTCAAACGATGCAGGGAGTTGAGTGTTAAGTGATAGTTTTGATCTGAATGTTTTTTCAACAGCGTCGCCTCTTCGACTGGAATACTAACGGCAAGGCCTACAGTAGGCTGCCGATAATGCTAGAAGTCGCAATAGAAACTGTCTTAATCTCGCCTACAATTCATTATAGGTTCGTCACCGAGGTGCTCGTCTGTTTCTACTGCGTTTTGGCTTGGTTAAAAACGTAGGGGCTGCACCTCGAGGCTCACAATAATCTACGGTAATAGGCGCTCGAACTCAATTAGCGGCATTGGACGGCCAAAAAGAAAAAGTCGAGCTCAAGCTTCGTCGTGAGGGCGTTCAGGTCGATGTTATCGGTATGAATCGGGGAACCGCCACACTCATGGATCGATTCGGTCTTCACGACAAACCGGATGGCATCGATACGTTGATCAGCCAATAATCGAACTGGCCATACTCTTTACTACCAGCGCGTAGGCAAGCCTTGCAAATGAACGTGGTTTTGAAGAGCACAGGGGAGAATAGTGTTTGTCGGAGACAAATACTATTCGTTGGAATGAATTCGTCAAAGTGTGTCTATCGAACGCTTACTGTACAAGCGCAAAAAGCACTCGTTACGATTCACCATTGCCCCGGCGTGACCAAAAAACCTGACAAGCGGATCTGCTTTCGTACTTTGGGTACAAAACAATGGATGATGCTTGCTACGAATTTCCTCAAGGCTACAGCCCATCACTCCCAGGAAATGGGTATTGGCGCGGAGGATCGTGCTATCAGGCTGCAACTCAATCAAAGCCATGGAGCACCCTAATGCTGCGAGGGTGGCTTCGCTGCCAGCCAAGCGCGGCTGGCTGACTTTCAGTTCTTTTTTGATTTGCGAGTTGAAAATACTTATCTCAGTGGATATGAACTGCGTCGCACTTCCCTCAAGCTAACAAAAGCCAATATAAAAAATTTCAATTATCCAAGAGTCTGTCCTAAATAAAACACGAATCGCACATGTGTTACGGGTGTTAACTGCGTTGATGGTGAAGGGGGCGTAGCTGCCAACGGCTGACGGTGCGCGTAGCCTTTGCACATACTCCCGCTCCCGACGTGGGTGGCGATAGTGATAATTCATCGCCATGAGAGTCGTAAGTCCATAGTTTCTTCGGTTAGTTACGCTTACTTTCTGAGTTCTTGCGAACAGCTTTTTCATCAGGGTATATGTTTGAATGCGATGAACACCTAATGCAGGAAAAACTGCTGTTGATGACCTTAATCGACTTGCCTAGGTTTATCCTGAAGAGTAGCCCCCGAATCTGGGGAAATCTTCGGATCCTATCGCATGAATTTTTCGATTAGCCTGATGCCTCGAACCAACGTCGAATACGCCTAAAGCGCAAACACCTCAAACTCCGCCTGACACGCTTGGGGACGGTACGAAGCAAAAGCCCGCAAACTAAAATCAGAAAAAAGTAAATTAGTGAACCATCACGACGGTTCCGTCATCGCTGACCCTTATACGTCTCAGCGAATCTCTTAGCTCCTGAAGGGCAGTGAAAATAATGTTCGCTTCTACGTCCATGCCAGCTTCGTGAAGACTGGTAATTGCTGCTAGCAGTTCATCCATAGAGCGCTTTATTTCTTCTATGCGGGAGTCCTTGGGAGCACCGCAGTTTATTGAGTTTCGCATGAATAATTTTGCCCTCTTCATTCCAATTTGACAGATGATGGCGTTTTTTTGAATAGGTTATTTCATAAAATAGGCTGAAAAAAGCGGACTGACAATGCCTGTGTTGACGCTGATTGAAAACAGACCCACCAATCCTACTGCCACACGAGTAATCGACTCTTTTTATGCGTCCTTGCGGCGGTTTTTAAGACTTCACTCCGGCGTAATTAAAGAGCATGATAATGTAGTCGGCTGCTGATAAATCTGATGAATAGTACGTCCTATCAATTCGAACGTGCGACTTCGTTCGACGCCGCTTCCTGATTGCTGGCGACGGCTTGTGCTTGTTCGAACGGTTCGCAGGTTTTAATTACAGACCACTCCTTCGTCCTCCATCTTCGCCATTACTTTGTCACCCCCACCCTCTGCTATTGCTGGTTGTAATGGTTTGAAAAGCGTTGCGTAATGAGCTTGCAAGGTGTCTAGGGAATCCGGGGCGGTTCAGTCTTCAGGACAGGTGGGCGTGTGAAAATCTTGACAGTGAATGGCACGAGTCGAGCGAGCCATTGAGCGTCGGTAGCACTAAGCGAGCCTTTACTCCAGGCGTTACTATTGAGGACGCCATTTTAAGGTCAGCGCTTTAAATCTAGGTGAGTAGCCGAGAGTGTTGGGAGTCGCTCCTGAATGAGCAATCCAACTAAACAAAATGGCACATGCAGATGCCGAGTGGCGATTCAAACCATGTAGGTCTGCTAAATCAAAACCCCCATTTTCAGCCGCGTTCCACCATGCCAATAGAAAGTTCGCCACCTTGCGTGATTGCGACGTGTCCCGTTCTGCTAGCGCGAATAATTCTTCCAAGGCGCATTGAACAGCAGTGTCGGGCAAGGGCCCTGCTTTTACGTTTTTTGCGAACGGAAGCAGGGGTGTATGAGCGCCAAGCTCAGGCAAAGCACGTAGTCGCTTATCCGCCACATCTCCCCAAATCCTACCCAGTGCGACTGTATCCTCTGTGCTAATCACCTTCCGTGCACTCATTTCACGGAGATAATTCAGTCCAATATCTAATGCTTCGAACAATCTGTGCCGATTTGACGCATTTTGGATTGCGCTCAGGTGCGAAAGCGCTTGCGTAAAGTATGGCTCCGGCAAATCTTGCAGGCAGGGGGTGCCGGACATGAGAAGTTCCTTTTATGAAGGGTAAACGCCGACGTGAGCAATGTGTTACATCACTGAATCAGCTTGCTTATGAAAAAAACTAGCTCCGGCGTGAAACTGGATGCCCAGCTGGGGGCGTCTTCTATCCGGAGTGAGTCAACCACACCCAATGGTTGCCACATTAGCTTGATTTGGGCAGTTGCTCCTTCTAGGATTATCGCAGAACATTCCCCTTGATACATCGCTGAAAAGCCTGCATCGAAAGCCATGAAATCAGAAAAACGTCCGCGCTGAATGAATCTCGTAAGTGGAGATCAGGAACGAGGGGGCGCTGACGATAGTCGGTCGTGACCTATGTCTTGAAGGGCCCGTACTCAGTGTCTTTTTAGTTTAAAGAATTGTGCCTCAAGACGTGTGAATTTCTTACTACGTGCACTATCAGCGGAGGGGGAGATTTGGAGAATGTCGATTGGTTGCAGTGGCCAGCTATGGTCGTGACAGTAGCCTCTGCCTGGTTCATCGGTTCGCAACGAGTACACCGACGGATGATCGCTTTCTGGGGATTCATCCTCAGCAATGCGTTATGGGTAATTTGGGGGCTTCACGCCAATGCCTATGCGCTGATCCTGCTTGAGTGCGTTCTTTTGGGGATGAATGCCCGAGGCTTTAGGAAAAATCTAAATGCATCACGTTCATCTAACTGAGACCGGTCGCAAAAGAGGACTTCCAAACTGCGTAACCCGAAGCCTCTCCAGAGTTTTTAGCCTTAAGGATCATCTTTCCCGTAGGAACTGAATGATATCTCGAGCGAGTTCATTAGGCGCTTCCTCCGCCATGTGATGCCCACAGTCCAACCCATGACCACACTGCTTCGTTGTCCACGGTTTCCACACGTCTAAAACATCGCCGTACAGAAGTTCGAGATCATCGCGTAGCGACCATAAAATCATTGTTGGGCACTCCACCCTGCGGCTCTCGCGGCGGTCGACTTCATCGTGAGTACGGTCGATTCCCAAGCCTGCTCGATAATCTTCGACCATACCATGTACGGTCGCTGGGTCATGGATGGCTGCTTGATAGTCTCTGTAGGCGTCTGCACCCATCGCCTCGGCGGTGCCGCCGTACCATCGATCAGGATCGGTCAGGATTGCCTGCTCAGGCTTTTCAAGTTGCGCGAAGAAGAACCAATGCCACCATTTCGTCGCAAACTGGGCATTACATCGCTCTAAGGCTTCAAGGATCGGTACGCCACCCAATATGCCGAGATGTGTAACGCTTTCGGGATGATCCATTGCCATGCGAAAGGCAGTGTAACTACCTCGATCATGGCCAATCACGGCGAATCGCTCATGACCCAAATGGCGCATCAAAGCGATGCAGTCACGAGCCTTGGCGCGCTTTGATGAGCCCGAATGATCGGCGGTGTCCTCAGGCTTCGATGACTGCCCAAAGCCTCTAAGGTCTGGGCAGACAACATAATGATTTTTTGCCAAGAGTGGAGCAACGCGGTGCCAGGTCGCATGAGTCCTAGGATGCCCATGGAGTAATAAGACGGGAGAGCCGCTCCCACCATGCCTGACTCTGAGGGTTGCCTCGGGAAGTTTTACGGTATCGAGAGAAAAGTTATCAAACATTTCAATGTCCTTGGCGATGTCCACTACTCTTCGATTAACAATGACCCTGCCGGCTGATCATGTCTCTTTGGAGCTTGAGTTTTTCTTGAGCCCTCGAAGGTTCATCAGGAAAAGACAGACCTGTAATACGATCAATGCATACGCGCCCGCGTAGAATCCCCAAATCACCCACAACGCGTTGCTCACACTGAAGCATACGAACCCGATCATCCTCCGTCTTGGCCGCTGCGATCCGATTAACCATGCGGCGAGAACGGTAACAACCATCGCTGGCCATTGAATCCAATCCAAATAAGCCAAATTATCCTCCCGGCACAGTTCAGCGACGTGAACCGCTATGTCGATGCGATCCTAGTCATTCGGGCTTCTTATGCTTGGAATAGGTTTTCGATTTGCCGAGAATGTAGCAAGGATGAAGCAGCCCATTGGGATGGGTTGTGACGACCACAGATATCAATGACCAGCCTTCGTGAACCTCAAGGTTTCCTTCGTTGGCTGATGGTGCTTCCATGACTTGAACTGTCTCGGATATGTGCATTTCGTCTATCTCAAATCCTAGGGGTTAACCGTTAGGCCCCGAGCATGAATAAGGGTTCCTTATCCATGGATTTGGTTGGATCGTAAGCGGTAGTGCTGGGTCTAAAATGAGATCATGGCTAGAGGGTGAACCTGTGAGCAAAATCATCAGCGCACATGACTTAAAGATTGACCTTCAAGGTGCGAACGAAGCCGGGTTGTTCAAATGGATGATCGCCAGTTTCCTGATGGGCAAAAGAATCCAGGGGCCGATTGCCGCCAAGGCGTATCAGGTTATCGTCGAGCAACACCAGCGGGATACGCCGCATAAGCTGGCGAGCTGTACTCACCGCCAGTTAGTCGTGATGCTTGGTCAGGCTCACTACGGCCGTTATGACGAGACCACCGCGTCGCGGTTATTGGCATTAGCTAACAAGGTGAATGCTGAATACGACGGCAAGGTCATCAATATTGTCGCGGCGAGCGCTGATCGTCACGCGTTCGAAAATCGCCTATCTGAATTTGAAGGGATAGGGCCGAAAACCATTGAAATTTTTATGAGGGAAACAGCCGCAGTGCTGTTCGCATCCTCCTAGTAACTCCTCACCTACACTGCCTCCCAGTTGCGTGCAGCAAGGAGAAATCATGACAACGCATCGGCTATCCACGAAGGGCTTGCAGTTGAACGTTTCGATCTGCGGTCAGGGCTCGCCGCTGCTTTTGCTCAATGGTTTGGGTGGCTTGATTCGTACCTTCGATCCGCTGCGCGGTGAACTTGACGACTTCATGACCATCACGCTGGACGTGCCAGGAGTCGGCAAGTCGCAAATGCCCCGTTGGCCCATTCGCCTGCCGCGCCATGCCGACGTGATTGCCGAGATGCTCCAGCAGTTGAGAATCGACCAGGTCGATGTGTTCGGGGTGAGTTGGGGAGGTGCATTGGCTCAAGAATTCGCCCTTCGTTACCCGAACATGGTACGCAGGCTAATTCTCGCGGCGACCTCTCCCGGCCCAGTGTTATTGATGAAGCCTGCTGACGTTATGGATTTTTTTCGCAAGAGTAAAAACGCCAAAATGCGCAAGCAAGATAGCTCCCGCAATTCAATTCACACGCTGCTGCGCTTCGGTGTGATGAAAGGCATGCTCTCTGTTAATCCGCGAACCTACTATTTCCAGATTGCAGCCTTGATCGGATGGACAAGCCTGCTTCGGTTGTCCCGTCTGCCTCAACGCACGCTGGTTCTTACCGGCGACCGCGATCCGTTAATACAGGCGTACAACGCCCATATCCTGCGCCGCACAATTCGACGGTCAGAACTTCGAATTCTGAAGGGCGAGGGGCACTTCTTTGTGGTGACCAGCGCTAGACGAACTGCCGTCTTGATCCGCGAGTTTCTTAGCCGGCAATATGACGATGAAGAGATGGCACCGAGGATCGCAGACCAAAATGCCAAGGCTAGCCTGGAGCGCACCTAAGTCAGTTAATCCGCTCGTTGACGTCGTTGTGGGCGGGGGCCGCACACGCAGACGTAGGCAGCATTAGTTTCTTCGCCAATCCTTTCAAACTCTGCAGATCGATAATGGTCGACCTTCTAGCTGTTGTTGATTAATCATGTCGAGGTGATCCATGGATAACTATCACATCACAAAAAAAGAAAACGCTTGGGAGCTTGTCAAAGAGGGCGCGCAACGTGCTTCTAAAACAGCCTCTACGAAAGCGGAAATCACTGAGATAGCCAGCGAATTTCTGCAGGGTAAAACAGCCTCTCTGAAAATTCACAAAGAGGATGGGACGATTCAAGAGGAACGTTCCTTCCTCGCGCCGCCGACCCTAGAAAAACAAAAGGCTGAGTCGAAGCACGGTACGAGTGC
Source organism: Pseudomonas sp. Y24-6 (assembly GCF_020295325.1). NCBI lineage: Bacteria > Pseudomonadati > Pseudomonadota > Gammaproteobacteria > Pseudomonadales > Pseudomonadaceae > Pseudomonas > Pseudomonas sp. Y24-6. The sequence goes on from NZ_JACBXG010000024.1 coordinate 12,585, forward strand.
TTTCTTGCTATCGCCTCTTCGAGCCATAGGCTCGGCTGAGTAGAGCCCGAATGAAGTACAAACGGTAATCGGCTTCCTAGGAGACATAAAAAGAAGGAGCTTACGGTTATCGTACGAACCGCTTGAGTGCATGACGACTCTCTATCACCTGCTCTCGTATCTCATCAGGGTCGATCGACATACCGCCGTCGGGCGTAACGCGAAGAGACTGCAGATCATTGAGGGCGGCTACGAACGCCAGATCTCTGGCTTGCTCGCGTCCTGATCTGTTGTCTCGGTAAACGAGTCGTACTAATCGACCGAACCACTTCATGTTGCACTCCTGATTTCGTGTTCCATAGCAGTATTTTCAGCGATGTGTATGAGATGTTAAATGAGTGAGCGAGATGCGGCCAAGTACTGGATGACTTGCTCCAGTCCCGCTTGGCATGCGATGAGATCACGCGGTCGACCACTCAGACCGCGATTCTGGCTGCTTAGCCAGATCTTTGCATTTCGCTCGGTTCCTACGAGTGCGAGCAATGACTGATACAGCTCAACCAAGAGGATGGCCCGGCTCCAAGCTTCAGTACCCGGTTGAAGCGGTTCATTTCCGTGGCGCAGACGCAGCACAGTAGAGACCTGCTCGCCCAAGACGGCTGCCAAATTACTGTCATCAAGGCCCAACCCTTCTCCGGCTAGGATAAATGCTTTGCTAAGTACAGCGTTTGCAGTGCTCGATGTGCCTGATTTCATGCCCCACCATAAGGCCTGTAACGTAATTTTGTGCTTTGTAACACTGCTAACGTTACAGTGCACAAAGTTACGTTACATACCCAGAAGGCGAGGGGGCAGGCAAGCGGAGCGCGCAGGCGTGCGGATGGAAGCCCGCATGGGCCAAGACCGGCGCCTCGCGCCAGGGCTTGGTTCACGACAGCCATCCCCAAAGGGGCATGCTCCAAAAATGAATCGTCCGAAAGGTATTCAAATGACTACTGCAACCGTGTCTTCAAAAGGCCAAATCACTATCCCTGCGCAGATACGTGCATCCCTCGGATTGCGACTTGGCGATAGAGTCGAATTCATTGAATTTGAGCCGGGCCAATTCGCCATTCGAGCGGTCACGCACTCTGTTAAGAGCCTCAAGGGCATGACCCGTAAACCAGAAACAGCCGTGAGCATTGAAGATATGAATGCGGCAATTGCTGTTCACGGAGCCGGCATTCGAAAATAGACAGCCATGTAGAAGAGTGCATTGAGCTTCAATCCCTCAAAAACCGTCACTGCGAGCGACCGACAAAAAGTGCTCACAGGATTTGAGCGCGGCCTTGTAAGAGTCCTCATTTGTCCGATCGTCTACCGATGGATAATCACTGGGTTTTGTAGCCCTGAGCCGGGTGAGCTCAACATGGAGTTCTTCTGCTTGGCGCTCACCACGAGAGATGAGTGCTTCGCATACCGTCACGAACGAATGTTCATTTCCATGTTCGTGATACCAATCGGCTAACTCCTGATAAATCTGACGGTGGCGGACATCCAAACCTCCCCAACAGTCGTCTCTGCGAAGGCGAAACCTTCCAGGTTCATATAACCCCAGCACCAGCTCTCCTAGTCGGTATGCGGTGCCGTACTTTTCACTCAGCAAAATATCGCGATACTTCACATATGGTGACTGTTCCATAGACGGAGTCTCGTCTGAGGTGATTAGGAAATGCTACGGTGATTTGATTATAGTTTCTCTATAAAAGAGGGCAAGCACCTTGACGAAGTGGATTTGGCAGCAGCAGGTGGCGTAGTGTCCCTAATACGGGACATTAAGACTGGTTTTTGCAGTTAAAGTCCCTTTTTTGGGACATTACGAGAGGCATTAAAGATTGAAGGATCCGAAGAGGAACCTTTTTTGGTTGCGAGTGCTGAGGCGTCTTGATCGCTCCTATCTTCGATAGAATTACAGGGAGTTTAGGCAGTGATACTCGCGATAATCGAACGCCATGAAGAAAATTTGTTCCAGACGTTAAAGTTTTGGCCTTAAGCAACCGTTGTTATTAGAAACAACCTAGCGTGGTGAAAATTGTGGCCAAAACTGAAATGCAACCGGGTTTCTTTTTCGCGGAGCGTGAATTTACCAGTTGGCACGAGCGTGCTCATGACAGGTTATATCCATGTCAGGTATTCAGGCAGGAGAAAGGTTATGTCAGTTTAAGGTTTGGCAATTTGTCGTACAGCTTTGCCCACGCCATTGCTGAAGATATCGCGCGTTGTATTTTCGATGCCGAGCTCGTCACCGTGGGAAATCTGAAAGGATATATACCAAAGCCAGCCACACGGGAAAGCGCATTCGATCAATGGTATAAAAGAAATACGGATGGGGTTTGGAGTTATTTTGGTGAAGGGGGATTCAGCGTTCATCGATCAGACGGTGAACTCAGTTTTATAGAGTTCTTAACGGATGACGAAGAAACAGCTATAAATTTAGGTATTTACACAGCAGCTGTTGGTGGAGTGATGCTTGTGTTGGAAACCGAAAGCTATTTGTTCAGCAGGCTTGATGCAGTTTGGCTGTCCAACGCGCTGATCGAGGCCATAGGAGAAGAGCCGCTCGACTTCCAAGAAGCGTAGGCCATGCGATGATGACCAATCGGCTGGTCAACACGCGTGAAAACGGCGGCTCGAGCTCGCGACCCAGCAGGTTGGTCAAGGCGTTGGAAGAATTGGTCAGATCTGACGAAGCATTTTTCAAGCTGACAGTGCTCGTCGTGAGATAAAAGTCCCACTGGATCAAACGAGTCGTTTGCATTGAAGTCATACCTCCTCCCATCCGGGGAGAGACAGCTGTCGCAATAATCGAGGTCACCGCAATCTATAAAAAGCGTGACCATCCAGCCCTCAACATCGACGGTCATAAGACCGCAGTAAATTCCTTTCCAGTGTTTATTGGTGACTCTTTGCATTGGGCGTGACGCCATATTGAAATCGCGCAGTACCTGGTAGACCTCTTGAGCTGTGAGCATCTATTCAGCCTCGTGGTTTAAGGTCGTCTAACGAAGTGCTTTAGCGCATGACGACTTGCGATCACACGGTCGCGGATCTCTTCTGGATCAATCGACATACCACCATCAGGGGTTACACGCAGAGTTTTCAGACCGTTAAGCGTGTCGATGAATTCTCGTTCTCTGGCTTGCTCGCGGCCTGATCTGTTGTCTCGACAAACGAGACGTGCCAAATGACCGAACCACTTCATGCCGCACTCCTGATTTCGTTTTCCATGGCAGTATTTTCAGCGATGTGCCGGAGAGGTTAAATGAGTGAGCGAGTAGCAGCCAAATACTGAACCACTTGCTCCAGTCCCGCTTGGCATGCGATGAGATCACGCGGTCGACCACTCAGACTGCTATTCTGGCTGCTTAGCCAGATCTTTGCATTTCGCTCGGTTCCTACGAGTGCGAGCAATGACTGATACAACTCAACTAGAAGCAAGGCCCGGGCCCAAGCCTCAGTACAAGGTTGAAGCAGTTCATGTCCGTGACGTAGATGCAGGACAGTGGATACCTGCTCGTCCAAAACAGCTGATAGTTCAGAGTCATCAAGCCCCAAGCCTTCACCAGCCCGAATAAATGCTTTGCCAAGTACTGCGTTTGCGGTGCTCGATTCGCCTGATTTCATGCCCCACCTTATGATCTGTGATGACCGAGTTTATCTATCCATCTTCATCGAACAGTATGGCCGCTTCTGACCGGTGAACGGCTCCAGCAGCCATGCAATCAATGGTCTGTAACGTGATTTTGTGCTTTGTAACACTGCTTACGTTACAGCGTACAAAGCTACGTTACAGACCCCAGAAGGCGAGGTGGGCAGGCAAGCGGAGCGCGCAGGCGTGCGGATGGAAGCCCGTAGGGCCAAGACCGGCGCATCGCGCCAGGGCTTGGTTCACGACAGCCGTCCCCGACCAGGGGCACGCCCAAACCATGGCCTTTCACCAGANTAGGGCCAAGACCGGCGCATCGCGCCAGGGCTTGGTTCACGACAGCCGTCCCCGACCAGGGGCACGCCCAAACCATGGCCTTTCACCAGACTGCATAATGAGTAACCATATGGCCCCAAGCCGAGAGCGCCGACCCATTGCTGCGAAGGATATCCATTGCCTCTCCGGCAGGAATTTTCGTCGGACAGCCCCCAGTCAGATATGTCTTATCTTTGCCCTGGCAGTACAAGTGCATGATCGTTAAAACCATGATCTGTTGAAGCGGCGTCATTGCGCGATAGCTTTTGCGCATTGCTTTCAGTTCTTCGGGGATGGGCTCTTCTCCGCCAGCCCAATCGAAGCAGCGAGGCCGTAAGTTGTAATGCCTGCCTGGGCTTCCATAGGCGCGTGCGACATGTTCAAAACAAGCCTCAAGCGAGTAAGCCTCTACGATGTCCCACACGGCTTGCCCAAAAATATTTCCGCGCACTGATGCACTGGGAAACGTAGGCATTGAAGCTCCGCAAACCATCGCCAGCGCCGTGTGCTCAATACCATCCATGCAAGGCACTTTGTCTACCATGTCGACCAGCGCCCAGTCAGGGAAACGGCCAGCAGCAAACCCGGCGTTAACTGCTGCGTAGGCCGCCAAGGCTACTGGTTCTCGCGAGTGATGGATGTAGGCGTGGCTGGCAGTGTGAACATTCGTGAATGCCCATACACCTTTAGAGGGCTGATGGACGCCAATCGCAGACAGATGGGCTTTGGCTTGGGTAGCGTAGCTGTTGTTCATGCCTAGACCCCTTTCCCCTGTGTGGTGTACCACTGCCGATGGCTCTGTTCAGTGCATAAACTTTCGAGAAGGGGCACGTTTTACAGTTGTTGAAGAAGCCGCTCCAACGCTGCTCTTCCTCGGTGCCCAGCAAAAAAAATTGGGTCAATACCTTCACTGCCGACACTCTCGAATGACCAACGCCGGCCATCAGGGCTGATGCACTCATCGCAGTAATCGAGCTCGCCGCAATCGTTAAAGAACACGAGTTGCCAACCCTCGACTTCGATGTGGAAAAGCCCTGCGAAAAATTCATCCCAAGACTGTACGCATGTTCTCTTCACGGTGCGGCGCTCCAATATGATGTCTCTTAGCATTTGGCTGACATCATCCGCTATGAGCGAAGGCATTGAGGTTGCGTGGGAGTCTAGTGTCATCGAGATGCACCTAGTGCTTAGCTGCAAGGAGCATCCGTTGAATGTTTATGGAGAAATAGGCCATGCGTCATATCGATTTTCGACGAACCACTGGGCCGCATGGCGCGGCATGCAGGTTATGAAAAAGTGAGGGCAGGCAGGTCTTAGGCCGCACGTTTAGGCACTGTCGCTTCGATATGGTCTGCAATTTCATTGATGAATGCAGAGAGGCGTTCTTCCAGTGCGATCCCTTCTTTGATGGAGGTATACAAGAGACGTAACAGGGTATGCATGGCCGACTCAGTATCATTACTGCGTTCAACGGCAGTTTTACCATCGGTGACTTTTGCCATCGCAAAGACCCTATCGTAATAGGGGCGGAGGGAGTCTCCGTCCGCGTGGCCGGTTTTTTCAGCGACGCGATCACATATCTTGCGCCTCACGGCCTCACCCCAGATATCAGTTAGACGATGCTTGCTGTCTGCGTCTTCGCCAAGCTCATCGCGGAGTTCTAGAAGAATGTGAAGCGTGATAAAACGGTGGCGAAACAAGCTCATGCTGATCTTTTCTGAGTAAAGGCCAGCGCTCTTTACAAGCCTTGAAAAATCCTTCTGCAATGAGCGAGTTTTCATTGGCTTACCTTGTTCTGTGAGAATCATTGAAAGTGGAGCTTCGTCTAGGCGACCTAAGCTAATCAAATGATCCACATATTCCTGACGGCAATCCAAATAGGCATTTACCTCAGTAATATCGTAGTCTGTGAGTTGAAAATTCCTGGTTGGCCATTGGCGCTTTCTTTTCTTTGCTACAGGCAGCACCAGGTTGTATTTTTCAGCGTATTCTTCCCGATCCGGTACTTCATAGTTAGCTAGCTCACTAGGACGCCCGCCGGTTCTTTCGAGAAACCAAATAGAGAAAGTCCTCCGGGCGTACATGTAACGCATCGTTAAGTTTGTATCAGTTTCTCGACCGAATCGATTGAACTTATTTGCGAAGTATGGGCTTGCTTTCTTGAATACCTCGTCTTTCAGTGTAGCAATGGCATCCTCTGGCATTACTCGTTTCGTTTTTACGGGCTGAGATATTTCTGGAGAATGAATATGTTTGAAGTAATAGCGCCCGGTGTGTTTGTTAAATTTTTCAATGATCGTTATTTGAGGGTTGTCCGATTCCTTTCCGACTATCAATGACCCGGTTAGCGAATAATTTCGCTGTAGCCAGACTAAAAACTGTATTGACCTATCGACAAGCGTCGCGCAGTGGTTTTTGGTAATGTTTCTAATTTTGCTGCGATCTCTGCCTTTACGTAATTTAAGCGTATTTATGAATTTCGTGAAGGTTTGGTCTGTCAAATCTTCAAAGTTTATATTTGACTCGTGGCAAAATTGAATTAGTGGGGTGAGCTGAGACGCGTAAGTTTCAAGTGTTTCTAAGCCGGTAGCCAAATAGCCTCGTTCTTGCAAAAAAAAATTTACAAGTGAACATGGCTTGCCGTTAGGCCAGTAAGTGAGTACAAGGCATTCTAAGCTCCTAATCGATTGATAGTGCATTCCACGCTTTATGGCTTTTGACTCTGTGAACATCTGCTGTGGTGGTAGCAGGACATCCTTGTATGATAAATATAACTTATTCATAGTTAGTCTTTCACCAGATCCAGACGGGAGTTTTTCAACACAGATGGGGAGCTAACGTGTTTGAACTTTTCGCGAGAAATATCAATCTGTCTTTGCAGTCGGGCCTTTGCAATAGGGCTCAAATCATCTTGAGATTCAAGAATGGATTTAATTGAATTGAACAAGTTGATAAAGGCTAGAGAGCACAGATGAGCATGCAGGTTTGCTTGTTTTATTTTTTCATCAGAGGAAATTTCTACACTGGCCTCTGAGCCGCGCTTTTTTGAGTTGCATTTAGAATGGGCATGATCACGGGCTTCGGAGAGTAGATTAAGAATATACTCCCATTGAGTGGTATAAGCCGGCGCGTAAATTCCTGGAATAAGGCTTTGTTTAGCTACCGCTTTAAACGTGTTCAAGGATATTTTCGCAAATTTACCAGGTATCTCAAGATTGCAAAAACTACGAGCAGATGCCAGTGCTGCCAGATAGTCAGGTGCCAAATTGGTATTCGACTTGGCTGCGCGCAGCAGCCAGGTATGCCGGGCACACACATTAACGAGGGACGTATTTTGCATCGACTTGCTCACCAAATTTAATGGCTATCTCAGTGTCTAAAATCGTGCCATCTAGCATCTCGCGGACAATAGTGTACCCAGCCGTCTCTACCTTTTTCTCGTAAACCAACCTGCGTACAAAATCGTGAAATTTGGCAGTAGGTAGACCTTTCACAGACTTAACTTTGAAGCCTAGAAGGACATCATTGTACAAGCCTGCCAGACCCGCTATCGATGTTGTCGGAATAGTGTGAAGTTCATAGCTAATTAACTTATCTACAACGGACTCTGTCTGTAGTTCAATGACCTCATCATCTACACCAATAGTCGACGTGTAGCTATTAAGTTCTTTTGCTGAAGCATGGCCGGCATGCCAGCTGATCCCATCGGCCACGTAATTTGGCTCATGGTAATACATCGTGTAGATAAAGAACTTCCTCATTTCATGAGTTCGAATATACCACCTAGTGCCGTCTTTCTCTCGTGGAACATCAATTATGTCTGAAAAACGAATAAGCGCATGATCGATTCTTGTTGCTGTTCCCAGAGTGCCTACCTTCGAAAAGTCTCGTAGGCTGGGAAAGTAAAAAAGTCGGTCATTATTACTGGAAATATCTTGGTAGATACAAGACAGTCCGTTTCCCAAACGTTGTAGTAACTGTACGGCAATTGTTGTTACGTATGGTATTGGGCGGCAAATGTTTGGGTTGAGCGCCGCAGTACCCGCCTTTTTGTTTTCATGCACGATGAAAGCTCCGGAATCGTACATTTCATCGGTATAAAGTGATTCAGTCAGGCCCACTGGATTAGTGGATAGTAGATCTTTGTAGGGCTCAATGTTAGAGTTTCGCGTGAGAAGGCCGGAGCGTTTTATAGATGATAATTCTTCTTGTCTGATAGGTTTGAACATCGCAATAAGTACTGCGCAGGCACCTATAAATGCTGAAAGAACGTAGCTAAAACTGCGATTGGTACCCCCGGTTCGGCTTGCGGTCAGAGTGTTTATGTCAAGCGCTGCAAACAGCGGGGCTGAGGGGTGGCCTGGGTAGGCGTTAGTAACATAAGGCTTCGACCAGTCGCGTATATTTTTTGCTAAATAATCGATATGAATACCGCTCGAAATAGTCTCAGCAATATGCAACGTCATATCAACAATGGCTTTGCCATACAGGACTATCCATTCAATGGCAGACGTGAGGACATGCATCCCGACGCCATACGGTATTTTTGGGGTATGCGCTGTAATCATAAGGCGATCAGAATAAATAGATTTATATTCTTTCACTTCATCTTTATTTATGGTGATGTTTGGAAAGCTTTTAGGATCAATGTAGTTTGCTTGCATGAAACTATGTAGTTTATCTACATGCCCGTAGAAAGTTTTCGCATAAGCGGTCTTGGTGTGGACGGACTCTATGCTAACAGTGCGTGAGTCGATATAATTTCTGATGCCTCGACTTGTTCGTGCCAATAAACGATCATGATGAACTGTTGGTTCAAATTGCCGAAGAAACAGTCTTATTTTTTTATCGTTTTTGTGAACTGGCGAAAGTATTGCTGTCGAGAGCCAAGCTCTCGATACGATTTCAGATTTCACGTATTTTTCATGCTTGGTTAGCCATTTGATGGCGTCGTCTATGAATTTATCTGGAAGGTTAAATGGGTTGTCATGGTATGTGCTGGGAGCAGCATATCCATACACACTTTGATGAATTGCGTCTAGGGATCGATTGATGATGCAGAGCGCTGATGCCCAAGATCCATCCGCAAGCATGTCCAGCAGTGTATCGATATCGTCGTTGGTAACCTTGCCGAATGCATACTTTTCTGGTTCAAAAATGTGTTTGTTTAAGTACACCCACTGTGTAAATTTGAATAGCCATTTTATCAACCTGATACTTGTCTCTTGGTTCGCCTTGTGCAAGTGGCCGCACCGCGCTGCATAGAAAATTCGCTGAATCAGCGTAAGACATTTGTTGTTCTGAGGATCGGTTAAGGTAGTGCCGTCTGGAAGACTAATGCAGAAGTCGATAATTTCTGGGGGCGCGTCTGCCCTTTCGCGTATTGTCCATCTTGGGCTGCCTAATTGACCATCAATTAGCCATGCTGCTTTAATAGAGTTTAGATTTGATTTGCTCGACTTACGGCTTCGCGCCTGTTTTTTTAAAGCTGCGATTAAACCATCTGTATCATCGTATTTGGGAGCGTTACGTGTTCGCATGCTGAGCCACCGAACGCTTTAGTCTTGTGCTGATAATCGTTTGGCTTTTGGCTATCAACTGCGCTTTTTGATGAATAATTTTTAACTCAATTCTTGAGCCTTGGTGTAGGGACGCGGCGATCATTGCCTCCAAGTCTGAGGATAAATTGGCCTCAGCCACGCCTGCAATTAACCCTTTCAGCTGTATCAATGAATTAAGTGAAACATTCAATACTGGGTCGATCTTCTCTAGTTCTTTAGGGTCGGTGTGTTCAGTTGAATGGTTGACCAAGGTGTAGAGTGCAGCTAGTGATTTTTCACTTATTTCGAACGCCAGATGTGCGTCACTTAGTTCCAGAATGGTTGAGTTGCTTTCACAGTGTTGGAAGTGACGCCTGAAGTGCTGCGAGAAAGCATCAGATCTCCGTGTTTTTTTCAGCTGTTTGCTCACGAAAACTTTCAAGTCATCTTCCGTGAGAAAGTCACTTGTTTCCAGCGCCCATGGTTTATCAATCGTAGCGAGTAAAACCAGCTTCGCTTGAAAGGCTCTAATCATCCATATGTATCGCCGCTCCTGTACCCAGTTTGGGATGTAGCAGGACTTTACAGTCTGGATTTGATTGCCCAAGCGCTGAGAAACTGCATACAGACTACCTGTTTGAAAGTAAGTAATAAGTCCTTGGGTTACACGTAGAGCCCCTAAGCTAAAAGTCTCTTTGTCGAAATGCAGCCCATCGAAGTGATGTGCGATTTCTTTGTACAAGGTGTGACCATTCGAGTGCATGATATTATCGATGTTTCCGGGGCAAATTATTCCCAGCTTTGTTACTGTGAGGAAAAGGTAATTAGCCTTTGCGTCATTTTTGCGTTTCAACTTGGCTCTGATCGGGTCGGTGCATTGAAGTGCGTACTTAAATACCTCGGCGCTTCGAGGGGTGAGTATCTCGACTTGAAATTGATCAGCTCTCGGTTTTTCAATGGAGAACTGAATTGATTGTTCATCGATTTGTACTTCAATTAGGGGGGTGCCTTCGGAGGTTTTCAGCTTGGCGCCTTGAAGGCCCGTAGATGGGAATTTTGGTTGGTCAATCATCAGAACTGAAGCCATCGCAGCACAATCCCGAGCTGAAAGGTGGCCTAGGAGTCGGCTAAAGTTTTCTGTGGAGTTGGCAGTGTGTATGCCAAGATGGCCAATGGCTTGACGAATTAGTTTGGAAAATTCGTCTTTGGTTGCCTTGCGAGTTAAGTCTTTGAAGAAATCAATTTTTGATAATGCAACATAGCTAATAGAATTGAGTTGCTCAGTTTCTTTGAGGAAGTAGTTTGCTACAGCTAAGACCCATGGCAAGCAATTTTTGCTTTTCGGATCGGCTACGTGAACTCCATCAGCATAGTAGTCCCCGCTTGTGATGCGTCTCTTTAATTCGGCGGGGTCAATTTTTTCAATGAGGTTTCGTCCTAAATCGTGGGCGCTTTTCATCTTTTCCAAATACTCGAAGCATCCGTCAATGGTTGCTTGAATTGCGGAACAGAGGCTTTGTGAGATACGGCACAGAAACTCATCTTCATCTAGGCAAAGGTCTCTGCTGACAAGCGCTTCTTTACTCCAACCTCCACTTGTTTCGGAAACCTGTTTTGATAGTTTTCCAATAGGTGTCCGTGGTTTTCTCGGCATGTTATTGCCATCGGATAAATGCCTGGATGGTATGTACACATCTTTGGGAATAAGCCCGCGAGTTTGCAGCTTATTATAATATCGCTCGAGATTTGACCATCTGGATATCCTGGTTTCTGCAGATCTTTTGCCGTTTGGGCCTAAGTCATCCAAAGTAAATTCAAAATGTCCTATAAGGAATTCGTCCCATTCGAGGGCGCATTTGGGCAGGGGCGTGCTCTCTGCGATTGCGTAACGCTGAATGTTTTTCAGTATCTCGACCTGCTCAATGACGCTGTCTGGTGACTCAGACTTGAGGTTGTCCACTGCTGCTTGAGCATAAGAATTGAATTCCGCCCATGTAATTATCGGTGCCATTGGGCATCGGAACTCACGTTCTCCTTTACCATTTTTCTCCGACGGCGCGAAAAACGAACATGTATGGCTGTTCGAGTCGTAATGAAAGGTTACGGGCACGTGCAGCCCTCCGTTCCAGAACTCAACGCGAAGGCTTCGAAAATTAATCGGCTTTTAGGATTTGGGTAGGTCTGGAAGGGGGCAAGTGTTCGCACAGGATTCTCCTTGATGCCAAGGATCCTGTATCTATTTTGACAAAAAGTCAAATCACCTTTATCAGTATGCCACTAGCGTACCGTTATAGCAAGAAAATTGGTTGTGGCGCTTCGCCCTCGAATTATCTGTTTAGAGCGTATTTTTCCTTGTGCCTAAATGGCTATTCAAAGCAGAGGGAAGCCGCCCCTTTGACACTGGTGTCCGTGTCTACAAAATTATTATGCTCGACATCAACGGCATCCTCGGCCTGGCTGCGTTGATGGGCGGGATCAAGCACGGCGAGCAGTCCTATAACGACGATTCGGCGCGCAGCTACAGCGTGATGATCCTGACCGCCATGGGCGTGTCGATGGTGGTTCCGGAGTTTATTCCCGAGGCCAACTGGAAGATTTATTCGGGCTTCACCATTGGCGCGATGGTGGTGCTGTATGCGTTATTCCTGCGCATGCAGGTCGGGCCGCACAGTTACTTTTTCAGCTACAGCTACCCGGAAAAACGCCGTCGCAAGGAGCCGGCTGAAACAGAACCCGCGCCTGTAAGCCTGGCCGTTTCCATCGGTACGCTGGTGTTTGGGGTGGTAGTGATTGGCGCGCTGGCCGAGGTGATGTCCAAGACCCTGGACCTGGGCCTTGAAGGAACCGGAGCACCGCCAGTGATCACGGCAATCCTGGTGGCGGCGATTTCCGCCGCGCCGGAGATCCTGACCGCACTGCGGGCGGCACTGGCCAATCGCATGCAGTCGGTGGTCAACATCGCCATGGGCGCGTCGTTGTCGACGGTAATCCTCACCGTACCGGTGATGGAGGCTATGGCACTCTACACCGGCCAGCCATTCCAGATGGCGATGACCCCGGTGCAGACGGTGATGATCTTCCTCACGCTGATCGTCAGCGCGATCAACCTCAATGATGGCGAGACCAATGCCATCGAAGGGATGACGCACTTTGTGCTGTTCGCGACATTCATCATGTTGTCGCTGCTGGGCCTTTGAGACTCACAGCAATCAATTGTGGGAGTGGGCCTGCTCGCGCCAGCAATGTTTCAGACCATTTTGATGTCGGCTGAAAAACCGCCCATCGCGAGCAGGCTCGCTCCCACAGTTTTGATCGGTGTGATGTCAGGTGCCGGCAATCAACTGCCGGGCGGCCTGGCTGTGATCCGCTATCAAGCCCTTCAGGTCCAGCCCTTCCACCTGCCCGTCAATCACCCGCCATTTGCCGCCGATCATCACCCGATCCGCGCGATCCGCGCCGCATAGCAGCAGGGCCGACACCGGATCATGGCTGCCGGAGAAACGCAGTTCATCCAGCTTGAACAGCGCCAGGTCGGCCTGCTTGCCCACCGCCAGTTCGCCGATGTCGGTACGTCCCAGCAAACCCGCCGAACCCTTCGTTGCCCAGCCCAGCACCAGTTCCGGCGTGATTTTCTCGGCACCGTAGCGCAGGCGCTGAATGTAAAGGGCCTGGCGGGTTTCCAGCATCATGTTCGACGCATCATTGGAGGCCGAGCCGTCCACGCCCAGGCCGAGCAATGCGCCGGCAGCGGTCAGATCCAGCGTCGGGCAAATGCCCGAGGCCAGGCGCATGTTTGAGCTCGGGCAATGACAGATCCCGGTGCCTGCCGCGCCCAGGCGGGCGATTTCATCCGGGTTGAAGTGAATACCATGGGCCAGCCAGGTGCGCGGGCCGAGCCAGCCGACACTGTCCAGATAGTCGACGGTACGCAGGCCGAAGCGCTGCAGGCAGAAGTCTTCTTCGTCCAGGGTCTCGGCCAGGTGGGTGTGCAGACGCACGTCGAGTTTGTTCGCCAGTTCGGCGCTGGCGGACATGATCTGCGGCGTCACCGAAAACGGCGAGCAGGGCGCCAGGGCGATCTGGATTTGCGCGCCGTCGCCGCGTTCGTGGTAAGCGGCGATCAGTCGCTGGCTGTCGTCGAGTATCACTTCGCCTTGCTGTACGGTCTGTTGCGGCGGCAAGCCACCGTCTTTTTCCCCAAGGCTCATGGAACCGCGGGTGAGCATCGCGCGCATGCCCAGTTCACGCACGCTCTCGACTTGCACGTCGATGGCGTTTTCCAGGCCTTCGGGGAACAGGTAGTGGTGATCCGCAGCCGTGGTGCAACCGGACAGCAGTAATTCGGCGAGGGCCACTTTGGTGGCTAAAGCGAGTTTTTCCGGAGTGAGGCGTGCCCATACCGGATACAGGGTTTTCAGCCACGGAAACAGCGGTTGGTTGACCACCGGCGCCCAGGCGCGGGTCAGGGTTTGATAGAAGTGGTGGTGGGTGTTGATCAGCCCAGGCAGGATCACATGTTCGCGGGCATCGAAGACTTGATCGCAGGGGGTGGCCGGCTGCTGGCCAGCGCCGAGCACTTCGACGATCACACCGTCTTGCACCACCAGGCCACCACGGGCGTCGAGCTCATTGGCAGTGAAAATGGCGAGGGGATTTTTTAACCAGGTACGGGTCGCAGGCATGTTGGCCGGCTCCTCTGAAAGTTGGGTTCAGGTTAGCCAGCTCAGTGATTACCCTGTCTGCTGATCCAGGGTCGCCGCGGGGACGAGGTGCGCAGTTTCAAACAAAACCGCTTGGCGAGCAAGCCCGGCCCGACCGGACGCTGGCGCTCACCCCGCGTGGGCCTGCGCGTACCCTTTGCAGGAGCCAGCTTACTGGCGATGCAGGCGCCTCGCTGTTTCAGCAATGCCGAGCAAAGGCCATCCCCGGCAAGCCGGCTCCTGAAGAGCCGGCCGGTGGCTAAAGGAAGTGCTTACCAGGGAATGGTTTCGCCTTTGTAGTTAACGAAATGATGCCCACCCTTGCCGGCGTACGCATTGACCTGATCCACCAGCCCGCGGGTGCTGGTCTGCACGTCGATGTCGGCCCCTTCGCCGCCCATGTCAGTTTTCACCCAGCCCGGATGCAGCGACAACACCGTGAGTTTCTGCTCGCCCAATTGCGTGACAAAGCTGTTGGTCATGGAGTTGAGCGCGGCTTTACTGGCTTTGTACAAGGCCAGCTCAGGCGCGTCCGGCATGGTGACGCTGCCCAGCACCGAACTCATGAACGCCAGCACGCCGCTGTCGGGCTGGATCTGTGCGGCAAATCGTTGCGCCAGGTTGATCGGTGCCACCGCGTTGGTGAAGAACAGTTGCCCGACTTCGGCCAGCGTAGCGCCACCGGGCGTTTGCACGTCCGGTCCCTTGACCCCGGCGTTGACGAACAACAGATCGAACAGTTCACCCTTGAGCTTCTGGCTCAGGGCAATCACGGCTTGCTGATCGTCCATGTCGAGTTTTTCAATGCGCACATTGCCCAGGGCCTGCAAGGCTTCGGCGTTCTGCGGGTTGCGCACGGTGGCGGTGACCTGCCAGCCATCGGCCAGCAGGGTTTTCACCAGGCCTAGCCCGAGACCCCGGGAGGCGCCGATGATGAGTGCGGTTTTTGCCTTGGACATGAGTGGCTTCCTTGATGAATGAGGATCACGGATTTAATGGACAACGCTGGCCGAGTCGTTGCTGCAACTGGTGACGCAATTCGCCCAGTTCTACCATGCGCGCCTCGATCAGTTTGAGCTTGTCTTGGAGCAATTGAGTGACTGCACTGTCCGGATTGGGCGACTGCCACAGGGCAGCGACGCTGTCGCCGATCTCACCGAGGGTAAAGCCCAGTCGTTGGGCCGTTTTGATGTATTGCACCAGTTGCACCATTTCCACCGGGTAGTCGCGGTAGCCATTGGCGCTGCGTTGCGCGGCGATCAGTCCGCGCTGTTCGTAGAACCGCAGCGTGTCGCGGCTGACCGAGCTGGCCTGGGCTAGTTCACCGATGCGCATACCGGGCTCTCGAGAAGGGCTTGACCCTTGAGCATACTCCAGGCTTTAGCCTTGTTGCTCCCTGAATTTATGGAGCAATGACGATGTGGACTTCCACTCAGTATCGACGGTTGGTGCGCGGCAGTGCGTGGTATGACCTGATCGTGATGGCGGCCTTCGTGACCCCCTGGAGTTTCGCCGCGCTGCATGGGCTGCTGGCGGCTGTCATGCAGGCGCTGGACCTGCCTGGGGAGCTGCCGGTGTTTGCGCCGATGCACATGTTGATGGCGAACCTTTTGGGGTCGATTGTCTGTGTGTGGTCGGTGCTGCGGATTCGTGATCCGCAGCAGGTGTATGGCCGGTATGACGCGGCGGGGCGGTTTTTGTTTGCGGCCTGGCAGCTCAATGCCTTGCTGCAGGGGGGAAGCTCGTTGCTGGTGGTGTTCCTGGTGTTTGAATTGGCGTGGGGCATTGTTCAGGTGTTGCCTGTGAAGGCCCCATCGCGGGCAAGCCCGCTGCCACAATGGCCGAGTTGAACTCGATATTATCGGTCGGCACCGAACTCTGTGGGAGCGGGCTTGCCCGCGATGAGGGCCTGACAGGCACCCCCTAACGCCCAGCCTGCCAAGGCTGCCCCAACGACACCGGCGCATACAACCGTGTGCGCACCGCATCCCGGGACAGCAGCACCAGCACCACGATGGTCGCGACGTACGGCAGCATCGCCAGCAGGCTCGACGGAATCGCCAGCCCCAACCCCTGCGCCACCAGGTGCAGGATGCTGGCGAGACCGAACAGATAGGCGCCCAGCAACAGGCGCCACACCCTCCAGCTGGCAAACACCACCAGCGCCAGGGCAATCCAGCCGCGTCCGGCGCTCATGTTTTCGGCCCACATCGGCGTGTAGGCCAGGGACAGGTAAGCCCCGGCCAGCCCGGCCATCGCCCCACCGAACAACACGGCCAGGGTGCGCACCCCCAGCACCGGCAAGCCCATGGCGCTGGCCGCGTCGGGATTTTCGCCGACCGCCTGGATGATCAGCCCAACGCGACTTTTCAAAATCACCCACGCCACCACGCCAAACAACGCAAACGACAGGTACACCAGCAGGTCCTGAGCGAACAGCATGCGCCCGATCAGTGGAATCTCGCTGAGATACGGAATCGCCACCGGCTCGAATCCGGCCAGGGGTTTACCCACCCACGCCGCGCCGACAAAGGTCGACAGGCCCACGCCGAATATCGTCAGCGCCAGCCCGGTGGCTACCTGGTTGGCGTTGAATACCAGAGCGACCAGGGCGAACAGTGATGACAGCAGCATCCCGGCGAGCATCGCCAGCACTACACCGAGCCACAGGTTGCCGCTATTGAGTGCGACGATAAAACCGATCACCGCGCCGAACAGCATCATCCCTTCCTGGCCCAGGTTGAGTACGCCGCTCTTCTCGCAGATCAGCTCGCCCAGTGCCACCAGCAGCAACGGCGTGCCGCAGCGGATCATGGCGTAGAAAATATTGCTCAGCAGGTCGATGTCCATCACAGGGCTCCAGCGTGTGCGGCGGTGGCTGGGGCGCGACGGGCCCAGCGCAGGTTCAGGCGCGGTCGGTAGAGAATCAGCACATCACTGGCGAGCAGGAAAAACAGCATCATCCCCTGGAACAGCTGGGTGATCGCCTGCGGCAGATTCATGCTCATTTGTGCGCTCTCGCCGCCGATGTACAGCAGGGCCATCAGCAGGCTGGCAAACAGAATGCCCAGCGGATTCAGGCGCCCGAGAAAAGCCACGGTGATCGCCGCGTAGCCGTACCCCGGCGATACCTGCGGCACCAGTTGGCCGATCGGCCCGGTGACTTCGCAAACGCCAGCCAGCCCGGCCAAGCCGCCGCTGATCAACAGTGCCAACCAGATCAGACGCTTCTCACGAAAGCCGACAAAACCGGCCGCGCGGGTGTCCAGCCCGAGGACTTTTATCTGGAAGCCGACGAAGCTTTTTTGCAGCAGCACCCACACGGTCACCAAGGCCAGCAGGGCGAAGTACACACCGGCGTGAACCCGGCCGTCCTCCATCAACAGCGGCAGGCGGCTGGCGTCACCAAACATCGCCGACTCGGGGAAATTGAAGCCTGCCGGGTCCTTGAGCGGCCCGTGCACGCAGAACAGCAACAGGTTGAGGGCGATGTAGTTGAGCATGATACTGGTGAGGATTTCGTTGGCGTTGAAGCGCGTGCGCAGCCACGCCGTCAGCCCGGCCCAGGCGGCACCCGCCAGGGAGCCGGTCAGCAGGATCAGCGCCAGTGCCCAACGACTCTGCATATCAATGATGTTCACCGCCAGGGCACTGCCGGCCAACGCGCCGAGGAGCAGTTGACCTTCGGCGCCGATGTTCCAGATCCGCGCCTGGTACGCCACTGCCAGGCCCAGGGCGCACAGCAGGATTGGCAGCGCTTTGACCAGCAATTCGGAGACCCCATACAAATCGCTCACGGGGGCGATCAGCAGCGTGTGCAGGGTCAGGAGCGGGTCATGCCCCAGTGCGATAAACAACAACGAGCCGCAGGCCAGCGTGAGGACTGCCGCCAGCAACGGCGAGCACCACAACATCAGGCGCGATTGGCGGCCACGGGGTTCGAGAGAAAGCAGCATGAAAGACTCCGTTAAACCGTCGCCGGTGCGGGTGAGCAGGAAGCGTCGAACTGGCCAGCCATCCAGCCGCCGACATCGATCAGGCGAGTGTCGACGGTGGCCCTCAGGGGCGACAGTCGACCACCGCACAGCGCGCCGAGGCGGTCGCTGATCTGGAACAATTCGTCGAGATCCTCGGAGATCACCAGGATCGCTGCGCCGGCATCGCGCAAGGTGATCAGCGCCCGGTGGATAACCGCCGCCGCACCCACGTCGACGCCCCAGGTCGGGTGTGCAGCCACCAGCAGCTTTGGTTGCTGGAGGATTTCCCGGCCGAGGATGAATTTTTGCAGGTTGCCGCCGGACAGGCTGCGCGCGGGGGTCTGGGTATCGGGTGTCTTGACGCCGAAGCGGCGAATGATCTCTTCAGCCAGGGCCTTGACCTTGCTGCGCTGGATCAGGCCCTTGCTCACCAGGCCCTGCTGGAAGGCGGTCAGCAGGGCATTGTCGGCCAGGCTCAGGTCCGGCACTGCGCCATGGCCCAGGCGCTCGGCGGGGACAAAGGCCAGGCCGAGTTGACGGCGCGCATCGGGGCGCAGGTGGGCGACAGGTTTTGTGCTGAAACGGATGATGTTGCGGTCTCTGTAGGGCAGGCGTTTTTCACCGCTGAGCAAGGCCAGCAATTCATCCTGGCCATTACCCGCAACCCCGGCGATGCCGACGATTTCACCGCAGCGCACAGCCAGGTCGAGGTCTTTGAGCGAGCAGCCAAACGGGTCCGGGTTGGCCCATGACAGGGCGCTCACGTCCAGGAAAACCTCGCCACCTTGCGCTTTCGGATATTCGGTCATCAGCTCGGCAGCTTCGCCGACCATCAGCCGTGCGAGTTGCGGGTCCGAGCATTGCGCCGGAACGCAATGCCCGGCCACTCGACCGCCGCGCAATACCGTGGCGCTGTGGCACAGGGCGCGAACTTCGCCGAGCTTGTGGCTGATAAACAGAATGCTGCAACCTTCGGCTGCCAGTCGGCGCAAGGTCACGAACAAATCGTCGGCTTCCTGGGGCGTCAGCACTGAAGTCGGTTCGTCGAGAATCAGCAGTTTGATGTCCTGCATCAGGCAGCGAATGATCTCCACCCGCTGGCGCTCGCCGATCGACAGGCTGTGAACCAGTCGTTCCGGTTCCAGGGCCATGCCATAACGGCGCGACACTTCACGAATTTTCGGTTCGAGCTGTTTCGGTGTGCCGGCGGCGGCGCCCATTGCCAGGGCAATGTTCTGCGCCACGCTCAGGGTTTCAAACAGCGAGAAGTGCTGGAACACCATGCCGATCCCCAGCTCGCGAGCCTGCCCCGGGTTACGCATGAGCACCGGCTGCCCCTGCCAGATCATTTCCCCGGCGTCGGCCTGGGTGACGCCATAGATGATCTTCATCAGGGTGCTTTTGCCAGCACCGTTTTCACCCAGCAAGGCGTGGATCTCGCCAGGTGCGATGGTCAGGTCGATGGCGTCGTTGGCCAGGCAACCGGGGTAGCGCTTGGTGATTCTGCGCAGTTGCAGACGCGGTGTTCGATCAGGGATCGGCGCTTGGATAGACATGACAGGCTCGGTCGATTGAAGTTATGCCTGTGGATAAAGCAATTTCCTGGCCATTGAGTCAGGAAAATTCAAATAATCCTGAATCACAGGCCGTGGAGCCAATGCCCGGTCGGCAGCGCCTGCCGATCCGGGCACCAACAAGGGGCAGAGCCCTTGATGACGCTGTGATTTCGCGCATGAATATTTGGTTAAAAATCGATCAGTCGGCCGCAACCCATGCAGGATCTGGGGTCGCGACAGGAGTGAACGGGTTATCCACAGATTGCTCCACAGTATTTGTGCGCAAGCGCGAACACCGGGCATAAGTACTGCCTTGCTTTCTTCTAAAGGACATAAACAGGGCTAACTGATTGTTTTCACGAGAATTTGCGGGTTTTGTCAGCAGCATTGAACGAAAAATGAACAAAGGCCGCAAAGCCGCATGACAGAAGGGTTACAGCCGTATGTGCTCAGGTTATCCACAGGCGGGTGCACAGCAGATGTGGGCAATTAGTGGTCGTCGGGGAATTGGGTGATGCCCTAAAAGATCGCAGCCTTCGGCAGCTCCTACGAGATCGAGGTACACATTGGATTGCGGCGCCACGCAAATCCGCAGGCCCCGGCTTGCCGGCTGCTACAAGGTGACGCTTTACGTAGGAGCTGCCGAAGGCTGCGATCTTTTGATCTTAGCGCTCCAACACTATCCGCCCACGACTCAGATCCGCCAACAACGACTGCAGCGCATCGATCTGATGCTCACCCACCGCCAGCTGCAGATCGACCCCATTGCCGGTAAACGTCTCCTGCACCACCAGCCCGCCCAATTCCGCCACCCGAATCTTTACCAAGGCCAGCTCGGCGAAGGCGCACGCGCAGTTCATGGGCACGCGGCTGATCAGTTCGATTTTTGCCGCCGCCTGCAGGCACTTGTTGGCGCCACCGCCGTAAGCCCGGGCGAGGCCGCCGGTGCCGAGTTGAATGCCGCCGTACCAGCGAATCACCAGGACTACCACCTGATCACAATCCTGGGCATCGATTGCCGCCAGAATCGGCCGGCCTGCCGTGCCGCCGGGTTCGCCGTCGTCGGTGCTGCGGTACTGATCGCCGAGCTTCCACGCCCAGCAGTTGTGCGTGGCGTTCAGGTCGCTGTGCTGCTCGATAAACGCCTGGGCGTCTGCCGGGCTGCTGATGGGAGCGGCCAGGGTGATGAAGCGGCTTTTGCGAATCTCTTCGCGATACTCGCAAAGGTCGCTGAGGGTATAAGGCATAGTGATCTTAAGTGGGGTGTCTTAAAGAGCAGGCGTCACGCCGCAGCCCTTGAGGATGATGCGGATCAAGTTGTTGCCGGCGTCTTCCATGTCCTGCCTGGTCAACTTGCTCCGGCCGGTTACGCGGCAGATCTGGGTGGCGAAATCAGCGTAGTGCTGGGTGCTGCCCCACAGCAGGAAGATCAGGTTGACCGGATCCACCGGGTCCATTTTGCCGGCGTCGATCCACGCCTGGAACACCGCCGCCCGTCCCTGGAACCAGGCGCGATAATCCTGGTTGAAATACTCGGTCAGGCACTCGCCGCCGCTGATCACTTCCATCGCGAAAATCCGCGATGCCTGGGGCTGGCGCCGGGAGAATTCCATCTTGGCGCGGATATACCGCGTCAGTGCTTCAGCGGGATCGTCTTCGGCTGTCAGGGTGTTGAAAGTGCTGTCCCACAACTCGATGATGTTACTCAGCACCGCCACGTACAAACCCAGCTTGTTGGTGAAGTAATAATGCAGGTTCGCCTTGGGCAAGCCGGCATTCAGGGCGATGGTGTTCATGCTCGTGCCTTTGAACCCGTGACGGGCGAACTCGTCTTCGGCGGCCTTGATGATCGCCTCTTCGTTCTTCTGACGAATGCGGCTGGCGGGTTTGCCGCCGTGAGCAGGGACTTCAAAGGTCATAGTCACTTCCGAACAGGTAGGTGGGTGCAGCCAGAGCGTTGATAGCGCACCCACGGGTATCCGACAAGTCCTGTCTTTATAAAAGCCTTACAGCTGCCTGATTGGCTCGCTCTTGGGCAGGGCCGCGTCTGCCTGTGCGGCGGATTTCGCTTCCGGCAGCAACAGGCACATCAGGATGGCGGTAAGGCCGCCGCTGGTGATGGCCGAGTCGAACAGGTTTTGTACCAGTTTTGGCATCAGGTGCAACAGGTTGGGCTGCGCGGCAATGCCCAGGCCCACGCCGAAGGAAGTGGCAATGATCAACATGCTGCGCCGGTCCAGCGGTGCCTGGGCGAGAATGCGCACGCCCGCTGCCGCGACGCTGCCGAACATCACCAGGGTCGCGCCACCGAGCACCGGTTTGGGGATTTGCTGCAGCACTGCACCAATCAACGGAAACAGACCCAGACAAAACAACAGGGCGCCGATGTACAACCCGACGTAGCGGCTGGCTACGCCGGTCAACTGGATCACGCCGTTGTTCTGAGCGAACGTGGTGTTAGGGAATGCGCTGAACGTCGCGGCAATCAGGCAGCTCACGCCATCGCCCAGGACACCGCCCTTGAGCCTGTTGATGTAGGACGGCCCACTGATCGGCTGGCGCGCGAGCATGCAGTTGGCCGTCAGGTCGCCAACGGTTTCGATGGTGCTGATCAGATAGATCAGGGCGACAGGCAGGAACGCGGTCCAGTCGAAGCTGAAGCCGAACTTGAAAGGAAGGGGCAGGCTGACCAGGGGCAGGTCGGGCAAGGGCTGCGGCACCAGTTTGCCACTGAACCATGCCGCGAGGCTGCCCAGCACCAGGCCAATGATGATTGCCGACAGCCGGACCCAGGGCGTGTTCGAACGGTTGAGCAGGATGATCGTCAGCAAGACGAATACTCCCAGGGCCAGATTGCCTGGGGCGCCGAAGTCTGTGGCATTGAAACCGCCACCCAGGTCAGTGATGCCGACCTTGATCAAACTGATGCCGATCAGCGTGATCACGATACCGGTGACCAGCGGCGTGACCACACGGCGCAATTGGCCGATGAAGCGGCTCAGGATCACCTGGACCACCGCGCCGAAGAAACACACGCCGAAGATCATGGCGAGGATGTCCTCCGGGCTGCCGCCCCGTTGCTTGACCAGAAACCCGGCGGACAACACCGCCCCCAAAAAAGCAAAACTGGTGCCCTGCAGGCAGATCATCCCGGCGCCTATGCCGAAAGGCCTGCGAGCCTGGATGAAGGTCCCGACGCCAGACACCATCAGCGCCATGCTGATCAGGTACGGCAAATGGGCCGTCAAGCCCAGGGCCGAGCCAATGACCAGCGGCGGCGTAATGATGCCGACGAAACTGGCGAGCACGTGTTGCAAGGCGGCGAGGATCGCGGCCAGGGGGCGCGGGCGGTCGTTGAGGCCGTAGATCAGGTCGCTGGGGTTGGAGGATTCTGGCTGCATGGACAAAGTTCTTCTTGAGCGGGTGACGGTAGTGTCGTCCTGCAAAAAGCTGTCCAAGTGCTCAGGTTATTTTCCTTCAGGTTCTCTCCAGCCCTCTGATTACGATGCCTCAATGGATTTTTACCGGGTCGCGGCAAGGCTCTCCAGAAAGCTTTCCAGCACCAAATGGGGGCGACGGCCCTTGCGGGTGACCGATGCGAGGCTCAGGTCATAAAACCGCGCCTTGGGTTTTAGAGCGCGCAGGCGGCCTTGCTGCACCCAGAGGCTGGCGTAATGGTCCGGGAGATACCCGATAAAGCGCCCGGTAAGGATCAGAAACGCCATGCCTTCACGGTCCGAGGCACTGGCGGTGCAATTGAGCGCCTGGTAATGCGCCTGGATATCGGCGGGCAGGCGGAAGGTCGGGGCGATGGCGTCCTGGCTGTTGAGGCGCTCATCGTCGAGCTGCTTGTCGTCGACATAAAACAGCGGATGACCCACCGCGCAGTAGAGCAGCGAGCGTTCGTCGTAGAGCGGCTGATATTCCAGCCCCGACAATGCGCTGGCCTGGGGCACGACGCCGACATGCAGGCGACCGTCGAGCACGCCTTGTTCGACTTCGTTGGGGGCGATCATGCGGATCTGGATCTGCACGTCGGGCCCGCGCTCCTTCAATTGAGCGAGGGCGTGGGTAATGCGCATGTGGGGCAGGGTGACCAGGTTATCAGTCAGGCCAATCGTCAATTCCCCACGCAGATGCTGGTGCAGGCCGTTGACCTCGGTGCGAAAGCTTTCCAGCGCACTCAACAGTTGCAACGCCGACTGGTAAACCTCGCGGCCTTCCTCGGTCAGGGAAAAACCGGCGCGACCGCGTTGGCACAGGCGCAAGCCCAGGCGCTGCTCCAGATCGCTCATCTGCTGGCTGATCGCCGAGCGACCGATGCCCAGCACCGACTCGGCAGCGGAGAACCCGCCGCACTCGACCACGCTGCGAAAGATCCGCAGCAGGCGGATATCAAAGTCGCTGACTTGCGCCAGCGGATCGGGGCGGCGTGTGCTCATGGGCGAATGGCTCAAAGTTTAGTAGTGGGCTGACTGAACATTAGAAAAGTTGGATTTCACAGACTTTATCTCCATGGCAATTTAGCTGCAAGAACGCTTTTGATCTCTATGCCGCTTATTGCCCTGCGAGGTTTTGCACATGAACATGCCCGAAAACGCCCGGTCGCCGCTGGCCAGCCAGCTCAAGCTGGACGCGCACTGGATGCCGTACACCGCCAACCGCAACTTTCAGCGTGATCCACGCCTGATCGTTGCCGCCGAAGGCAGCTGGCTGACCGACGACAAGGGCCGCAAGGTGTATGACTCGCTGTCGGGCCTCTGGACCTGTGGCGCCGGGCACACTCGCAAGGAAATCCAGGAAGCGGTCTCCAGGCAGTTGGGCACCCTCGACTACTCGCCAGGCTTCCAGTACGGCCACCCGCTGTCGTTCCAGCTGGCAGAGAAAATCACCGACCTGACGCCGGGCAACCTGAACCATGTGTTCTTTACCGACTCGGGTTCGGAGTGTGCCGACACGGCAGTGAAGATGGTCCGTGCCTACTGGCGTCTCAAAGGCCAGGCCACCAAGACCAAGATGATCGGCCGCGCTCGCGGCTATCACGGGGTGAACATTGCCGGCACCAGCCTTGGTGGAGTGAATGGCAACCGCAAGATGTTCGGTCAGGCGATGATGGACGTCGATCATCTGCCGCACACGCTGCTGGCCAGCAATGCCTACTCCCGTGGCATGCCGAAGGAGGGCGGTATCGCCCTGGCGGATGAACTGCTCAAGCTGATCGAACTGCATGACGCTTCGAACATTGCCGCCGTATTTGTCGAGCCAATGGCCGGTTCTGCCGGCGTGCTGGTGCCGCCTGAGGGTTACCTGAAGCGCCTGCGCGAGATCTGCGACCAGCACAACATCCTGCTGGTGTTCGACGAAGTGATCACCGGTTTCGGCCGCACCGGTTCGATGTTCGGTGCCGAAAGCTTCGGTGTGACCCCGGACCTGATGTGTATCGCCAAGCAAGTCACCAACGGTGCGATCCCGATGGGTGCAGTCATTGCCAGTTCCGAGATCTACCAGACCTTCATGAACCAGGCGACGCCTGAGTACGCGGTGGAATTCCCCCACGGCTACACCTATTCCGCGCACCCGGTGGCTTGCGCTGCCGGCCTGGCCGCGCTCGACCTGCTGCAAAAGGAAAACCTGGTGCAAAGCGTGGCGGACGTCGCGCCGCATTTTGAAAGCGCGCTGCACGGCCTGAAGGGCTCCAAGAACATCATCGACATTCGTAACTATGGCCTGGCCGGTGCGATCCAGATTGCTCCCCGTGATGGCGATGCAATTGTGCGTCCGTTCGAAGCGGGCATGGCGTTGTG
This sequence comes from Pseudomonas sp. Y24-6, assembly GCF_020295325.1. NCBI lineage: Bacteria > Pseudomonadati > Pseudomonadota > Gammaproteobacteria > Pseudomonadales > Pseudomonadaceae > Pseudomonas > Pseudomonas sp. Y24-6. The sequence goes on from NZ_JACBXG010000024.1 coordinate 38,141, forward strand.
GAAAGCCGGGTTCTACGTGCGCTTCGGCGGCGACACCCTGCAGTTCGGCCCAACGTTCAACAGCAAGCCACAGGACCTTGATCGTCTGTTCGACGCGGTCGGCGAAGTGCTGAACAAAATTGATTGATCGACTCTGTACCTGAATTGATTGGCCCACTACTTGGGACTGATTGACCGAACACTTGTAGGAGCGAGCTTGCTCGCGATGAACCAGAGGGCGCCGCGGTCATCCAGGCAGCCCACGTCATCGTTAGCCTCCATCGCTAGCAAGCTGGCTCCTACATATATAAGCAGGCGTTCCCAAGACGCCCGCGAACACATTTTCTGGAGCCCCGCATGAGCCTTATTCCGCATTTGATCAATGGTGAACTGGTGACCGATAACGGTCGCACTGCCGACGTGTTCAACCCGTCTACCGGTCAGCCCATCCACAAAGTGCCATTGGCCAGCCGCGAAACCATTCAACAAGCCATCGACGCGGCCAAGGCTGCGTTCCCGGCCTGGCGCAATACGCCACCGGCCAAACGTGCCCAGGTGATGTTCCGCTTCAAGCAACTGCTGGAGCAGAACGAAGCGCGCATCTCCCAGCTGATCAGCGAAGAGCATGGCAAGACCCTGGAAGACGCCGCGGGCGAACTGAAGCGTGGCATCGAGAACGTGGAGTTCGCCTGTGCCGCTCCGGAAATCCTCAAGGGCGAATACAGCCGTAACGTCGGCCCGAACATCGATGCCTGGTCGGACTTCCAGCCGCTGGGTGTAGTGGCGGGTATCACCCCGTTCAACTTCCCTGCGATGGTGCCGTTGTGGATGTACCCGCTGGCGATCGTCTGCGGTAACTGCTTCATCCTCAAGCCGTCCGAGCGTGATCCGAGTTCCACGCTGCTGATCGCTCAGCTGTTGCTCGAAGCCGGTCTGCCCAAAGGCGTGATGAGCGTGGTGCATGGCGACAAGTCCGCAGTGGACGCGTTGATAGAGGCGCCCGAGGTCAAGGCGCTGAGTTTTGTCGGCTCGACGCCGATTGCCGAATACATCTATGCCGAAGGCACCAAGCGTGGCAAGCGCGTGCAGGCACTGGGCGGCGCCAAGAACCACGCGGTACTGATGCCGGATGCCGACCTGGACAATGCGGTCAGCGCACTGATGGGCGCGGCCTATGGTTCCTGTGGCGAGCGTTGCATGGCGATTTCGGTGGCCGTCTGCGTGGGCGACCAGGTTGCCGATGCGCTGGTCGACAAGCTGGTGCCGCAGATCAAGGCGCTGAAGATTGGCGCGGGCACTTCCTGCGGCCTGGACATGGGGCCACTGGTGACCGGCCAGGCACGGGACAAGGTCAGCGGTTATGTCGATGACGGCGTTGCCGCTGGCGCGAAGCTGGTGGTGGATGGTCGTGGCCTGAGCGTATCCGGTCATGAAGAAGGCTTCTTCCTGGGCGGTTGCCTGTTCGATCACGTCACCCCAGAGATGCGCATCTATAAAGAAGAGATCTTCGGGCCGGTGTTGTGCGTAGTCCGGGTCAACAGCCTGGAAGAAGCCATGCAACTGATCAACGATCACGAGTATGGCAACGGTACTTGCATCTTCACCCGTGATGGCGAAGCGGCGCGGTTGTTCTGCGACGAGATTGAAGTCGGCATGGTTGGCGTTAACGTGCCGCTGCCGGTACCCGTGGCGTATCACAGCTTTGGTGGCTGGAAGCGTTCGCTGTTCGGCGACCTGCATGCCTACGGTCCGGATGGTGTGCGCTTCTATACTCGCCGCAAGGCGATTACCCAGCGCTGGCCACAACGGGCGAGCCATGAGGCATCGCAGTTCGCATTCCCTAGCTTGTAAGCAGGGGACAAAGGCCGGCCCATTGGGCCGGCCTTTGTGTTTTCGGACTTTTTTGACTGATATGACAGTTTTGTGAAAACAGCGCTTGACGGCAGATTTCAGATGTCTATAATTCGCCCCACTTC
>NZ_JACBXG010000025.1:0-38537 GCF_020295325.1 Pseudomonas sp. Y24-6
TTTCGACTGCGCCGGAAGTGGGGCGAATTATAGACACCTGAAATCTGCCGTCAAGCACTGTTTCCGGATTTCCATCAAAAGGGCACTTTTGCTGCTCGAAGAGAGCACTACCGCCATTCAAAGCCCCCTCCTGACAACCTCTTCTATATAGAGGAGCGGCAAGACGACGCCCCTACGAAGTATTGATGACCACGCTAAGGCAACCCGCATCCAGGATTGACACCCTACAGCGCCGTATTTCCGATGCCCCTGCACCCCTTGGGATCGTGACGGTCGAGTCACGCCACAAGGGCCGAGGAATGACACCCACAAAAAAACCCCGCTTGCGCAACGCAAGCGGGGCTTTTTTACTCCCATCGCCGTACTGCTTTCGCAGCAACATTTCAGCTAATCAGAGTATGGGCTCAAGAGCCTGAATAATTTGGTGTCCCAGGGCAGGTTCGAACTGCCAACCTTCCCCTTAGGAGGGGGATGCTCTATCCAATTGAGCTACTGAGACACTGATCGCCACCGTTCTTGCGGAGGACGGCCTGCATGTTAACGGCCAGTTCCCCGTTTGTCATGTCGTACCCTTCCTTTTTAAGCGTAGGCATTTTCATCAGGAAATTCACGCCCATCGTGCAGATTGCACCAGGACAAAAATCCCATTCTTGCAAAATGCAATGCCGGCATGCCTACCAATAGCACTAACCTATTGATTTTATTGATATAAAAGCCGATAAATCATTGGCATGCTGCCTGCTTTAACTGCTTTCATACACAAGCGGAGGCCAGCCTCATGAACAGCACTCTATTAGTAGCCAATGCAATCGCCCTGGCGATCGTATTGGGTGTTCATTTTGCTCCGAAGAATGACGAGGTCGCTGCCAACCAGCGAACGCCTCACTACCTTCAGCTGCAAAGGGCTCCTCAGCTTGCCGTCATGAACAACCCAACCCGCGCATCCGCACAGGACGCGAGTCAGGCGATGGCCGTCGCCATCACGCCATCTTCGGATCGCCTGGTTTTTTGAATTTTTTCATCAGGAGTACAGCATGTCCAAATGGGCCACAGGATTTCTCGCCTTATGTCTAATGAGCGGCATGTTGCATGTGGCCCTGATCGAGGACACCCTTGTGACTGCGCCGCTGGTTGTGTGCGCAGTATCTGGCATCCTGTTCCTGCTGGCGCTGATTGCTGGTCGCAAAATCAAGTTTGATCCCGTACTACGCTAACGCCTGCGAATCGAATTGCAATCTCCAAGGGGTCCTCAAAGGGCCCCTTGGCTTCTCCCCATGCAGCTTCATCATCGCCCAGCGTCCGGACAAGGCAGGCCCGACTGCCATCCATCCTGAATATCCCCTCCCCCACACGTCCTCCCTAGTAAATCGGCCAATTGCCACTACTCTCTAATAGAGGGCGCAATGAGGGCGCGCTTTGACACGAGCTTATGAGGTCTTCGGACATCATCCGCCAGGGAAGCAGGCAACCGGAGACGCGGACCCGCCAAACTTACCAACCAGTCCGCATTTCTGATAATTGGTGCTGGCAGAAAGCCTTTATCCGGTTCAATATTTGTCACAGAATTGACGCCAACGAACTGGCAATCTTGAGGCATCATGCGGGCTTCTATCAATTCAGGTTGAACATTTGGCCCGAACGCTTGTCCTATCAGACATCCTGCGGCCAATCCCAAGAACCGCTCCCCTGAACTAACCGGTTAAATATATGCGCCCATTGAAACAGGCAATTTATTCCAGCCGTACGGCTGACAAGTTTGTCGTACGTCTGCCAGACGGAATGCGTGAACGCATTGCCGAAGTGGCTCGCAATCATCATCGCAGCATGAACTCCGAAATTATTGCTCGCCTTGAGCAAAGCCTTATTCAGGAAGGTGCGCTGGGCGAAGAGCTGAGCATGCGCCTGGACAGCCCGGAGCTGTCACTGCACGAACGCGAACTGTTGCAACGCTTCCGCCAACTTTCTCATCGCCAGCAAAACGCGCTGGTTTCACTGATCGCCCATGACGCCGAGATGGCTGCAGACGCGTCCTGATTCAGCCGAATTCCCCAAGCCAGCTTAATTGCTGGCTTTTTTTTGCCTGAAATCCAGGCGTAAAAAAACCCGCCTGATGAGGGCGGGTTTTTAGCTCTGCAGGTCAAAGCAGGAAGATAGTAGCCAGCCCCAGGAAGATGAAGAAACCACCGCTGTCGGTCATGGCAGTGATCATCACGCTGGCACCCATTGCCGGGTCTCGTCCCAGCCGGGCCAGCGTCATGGGGATCAGCACCCCCATCAATGCTGCAAGTAACAGGTTCAGCGTCATGGCGGCCGTCATCACCACCCCCAACGACCAGCTGCCGTAGAGCAGATAGGCAACGATGCCGATAACCCCACCCCACACCAGCCCGTTGATCAGGCCTACCGCCAGCTCCTTGCGCATCAATCGCGAGGTATTGCCGGTACTCACCTGGTCCAGGGCCATGGCCCGAACAATCATCGTGATGGTCTGGTTACCCGAGTTGCCACCAATACCCGCCACAATCGGCATCAATGCCGCCAGTGCTACCAGCTTCTCGATCGAGCCTTCGAACAGGCCGATGACCCGCGAGGCGATGAAGGCGGTGACCAGATTCACTGCCAGCCAGGCCCAACGGTTACGCAGGGACTTCCAGACGGACGCGAAGATGTCTTCCTCTTCACGCAGACCCGCCATGTTGAGCACTTCATTTTCGCTCTCTTCACGGATCAGGTCGACCATCTCATCGATCGTCAGACGACCTATCAACTTGCCGTTCTTGTCGACCACGGGTGCGGAGATCAAGTCATAACGCTCGAACGCCTGGGCCGCGTCGTAGGCATCTTCGTCCGGGTGAAAGCTCACCGGATCGCTGGCCATCACTTCAGCAACCTGCTTGTCGGGGTCGTTGACCAGCAGACGCTTGATCGGCAGGACACCCTTGAGCACGCCGTCGTAGTCGACGACAAAAAGCTTGTCGGTATGACCCGGCAACTCTTTCAAGCGCCGCAGGTAGCGCAGGACCACTTCCAGGCTGACATCCTCGCGGATCGTCACCATCTCGAAGTCCATCAGCGCGCCAACCTGTTCCTCGTCATAGGACAACGCGGAGCGCACGCGCTCGCGCTGCTGACTATCGAGGGTTTCCATCAGCTCGTGCACGACGTCGCGCGGCAGTTCGGAGGCCAGGTCAGCCAGTTCGTCGGCGTCCATGTCCTTGGCTGCTGCCAGGAGCTCGTGATCATCCATGTCGGCGATCAGGGTTTCACGAACCGAATCAGAAACTTCGAGCAGGATGTCGCCGTCGCGATCGGCCTTGACCAGCTGCCAAAGCGTCAGGCGGTCATCAAGCGGCAGCGCTTCGAGGATGTAGGCGACGTCGGCGGAGTGCAGGTCATCAAGCTTGCGTTGCAGCTCGACCAGGTTCTGCCGGTGAACCAGGTTTTCGACCCGTTCATGGTGCGGCCCTTCCTGACGGTGAGTCAGGTCTTCGACCACACGTTGGCGCTGCAACAGCTCAACGACTTGAGCGAGGCGATCTTGCAGGCTTTCTTGCGTTTTCTTTACTTCAACTTCAGACATAGGCGAGCTCCACTCCCAGCAGCGGGGCACGCCGGGAGGATCAATCAGTCAATTCATGATTGGACAATCGGGATTTCAAGTGACTCTTTAAGTAACTACTGGGTAAGTCCATGAAGGTATTCCACAAGCCCCGGCGGGGCTGACGGGCGCAATCATACACCGCCGGGGAGTTTTAAACGTTAAAAAATCGCGGCTGGAAACAAGCGCTTGCAGGACAAACCTGAGTGCCGCCCTGACCGTTTAATGTGCGACGACCCATGGCGAAGAGAAAACACAGTGCTTGAGGAAAATGTAGCGGCCACCCTCCTCTAGGACCGTCATGGAGAACGATTAATGCCATCGCTTGGCTATTATTTTTCCTGGCTGGATTTTTCTGCCTGCCAGGCCCGCGCAGCCGCCACGACATTTCACCACTGCGAAGCGAGGCCGCAGCGCGGCGGTGCAATCGGATGAGAGAAGGGGCATCGCGGAAGAAGGCAAATCCCAGACGGCAAAAAGCCCGCTTTAGAGGCGGGCTTTTTGGTGTTTGGTGCACTCGACAGGATTCGAACCTGTGACCGCTCGGTTCGTAGCCGAGTACTCTATCCAGCTGAGCTACGAGTGCATTTGTGTTTTTATACCAGATCACAACTGGTTGGAGCCAAGTTATTCGCATTGCTGCAAACAACTCTTAAATGGTGCACTCGACAGGATTCGAACCTGTGACCGCTCGGTTCGTAGCCGAGTACTCTATCCAGCTGAGCTACGAGTGCATTTGTGTTTTTATACCAGATCACAACTGGTTGGAGCCAAGTTATTCGCATTGCTGCAAACAACTCTTAAATGGTGCACTCGACAGGATTCGAACCTGTGACCGCTCGGTTCGTAGCCGAGTACTCTATCCAGCTGAGCTACGAGTGCATTTGTTGCCGCGCATTATAGGCCGTCTAATCTCTATGTCAAACACTTTTTCTAGTAATTTCAACAACTTACCGAAAAAGCCAGATTACAACGTACTAAGCAAATAATGGCGGAGAACGGGGGATTCGAACCCCCGACACCCTTTTGAGGTGTACTCCCTTAGCAGGGGAGCGCCTTCGGCCACTCGGCCAGCTCTCCGCAACACGGGGCGTATATTAACCAGCTTCTTCCCCGTTTGCAAACATAAAAAGCGATAAAAATTAATGGCTTGGTTCTTCGTCCTTCTCTTTCTTTATACGCAGGTAAATTTCCTCACGGTGGACCGCTACCTCTTTCGGGGCGTTGACACCGATACGCACTTGATTTCCTTTGACGCCGAGCACGGTCACGGTGATTTCGCCATCACCGATAATCAGGCTTTCTGCGCACCGACGAGTCAGAATCAGCATACCTTTCTCCTCACGCATTTCATTTCAGGGACAACAGTCTGCAAAAAAAAGGCACTCGACCTACCACCTGAAAAGGTCGCAGCCCTACATGCCTGAGTATTGACCAGCGCGAGCAAAAGAACAGCCTTGGGTCGCGCCTTTCAAAAAACAGCAGGCGCGGTCAGACCGCGCCTGTTGGCAAACGCATCACTCGCCTTGACGAGCCGGTGCGTCCAGTTCGAAAGCCGTGTGCAGAGCGCGCACAGCCAGTTCCAGGTACTTCTCTTCGATCACTACGGAAACTTTGATTTCCGAAGTCGAGATCATCTGGATGTTGATGCTTTCCTTGGCCAGGGATTCGAACATGCGGCTGGCTACGCCTGCGTGGGAGCGCATGCCGACGCCGACGATCGAGACCTTGGCGATCTTGATGTCGCCCACCACTTCACGGGCACCGATCTCGCGAGCGGTGTTCTCCAGCACGGTTTGTGCGGCCTGGAAGTCATTGCGGTGTACGGTGAAGGTGAAGTCGGTGGTGTTATCGTGCGCAACGTTCTGCACGATCATGTCGACTTCGATGTTCGCGGCACTGATCGGGCCGAGGATCTTGAACGCAACACCCGGGGTGTCTGGCACGCCACGGATGGTCAGCTTGGCTTCATCGCGATTGAAAGCGATGCCGGAAATGATCGGCTGTTCCATGGTTTCCTCTTCATCAATAGTAATGAGGGTGCCCGGACCCTCCTTGAAGCTGTGCAGTACGCGCAGCGGAACGTTGTACTTGCCGGCGAATTCCACCGCACGGATCTGCAACACCTTGGAACCGAGGCTGGCCATTTCCAGCATCTCTTCAAAGGTAATCTTGTCCAGGCGCTGGGCCACGGACACCACACGCGGGTCAGTGGTGTAGACGCCATCGACGTCGGTGTAGATCTGGCATTCATCAGCCTTCAGGGCTGCTGCCAGGGCCACGCCGGTGGTGTCGGAGCCGCCACGACCCAGGGTCGTGATGTTGCCGTGCTCGTCGACGCCCTGGAAACCGGCGACAACGACTACGCGACCGGCCTTCAGGTCACCGCGAATCTTCTGGTCATCTATCTGCAAGATACGCGCTTTGTTGTGCGCGCTGTCCGTCAGGATCCGCACCTGGTTGCCGGTGTAGGACACCGCTGGCACGCCACGCTTGATCAGCGCCATGGCCAACAGTGCAATCGTCACCTGCTCGCCAGTGGAAACGATCACATCCAGCTCACGGGGAACCGGTTGGCCGTCGCCACTGATTTGCTTGGCCAGATCGATCAGACGGTTGGTCTCGCCGCTCATTGCAGACAGCACAACCACCAGGTCATCGCCGGCATCGCGGAATTTCTTAACCTTGTCGGCGACCTGCTCGATTCTCTCGACAGTGCCGACCGAGGTGCCTCCAAATTTCTGTACGATCAAAGCCATTTCAAAGCCGCCTCTGCCCATGAAGGGCGCCCAAATAATCACTCAAACAGCGCGCCGGCCCGCCACTAGACAACAGGCCGGACACCCTGCCTTATAAACCCTGCTCTACAAATGGAACAGTCAGGGCCAGGGCCGCATCCAGTGCGCCAGCGTCAGTACCACCGCCTTGCGCCATGTCTGGACGACCACCGCCCTTCCCGCCCACTGCCGCAGCGGCTTGCTTCATCAAATCACCGGCTTTGAGTTGGCCAGTCAGGTCTTTGGTTACGCCTGCAACCAGAACGACCTTTTCCTCATGGACACTGCCGAGCAGGATCACTGCGCGGCCGAGTTTGTTTTTCAGTTGATCGACCAGCGCCAGCAGCGCCTTGCCATCCTGGCCGTCCAGACGCACGGCCAGCACTTTCACACCCTTGACGTCCAGGGCGGAGGCCGACAGATCGTCGCCCGCCGCGCTGGCTGCCTTGGCCTGCAACTGCTCGAGTTGCTTCTCCAGCAGACGGTTGCGCTCCAGCACAGCCGACAGCTTGTCGATCAGGTTATCGCGGCTGCCCTTGACCAGGTTGGCCACTTCCTTGAGTTGTTCTTCAGCAGCGTTCAGGTACGCCAGTGCGGCAGCGCCCGTGACCGCTTCGATGCGTCGCACACCAGAAGCCACACCGCCTTCGCTGATGATTTTCAGCAGGCCGATGTCGCCGGTGCGGTTGGCATGGATGCCGCCACACAGCTCGACGGAGAACGCCCCGCCCATGCTCAGCACGCGCACGTTGTCGCCGTACTTCTCGCCGAACAGCGCCATGGCGCCTTTCTGCTTGGCGGTTTCGATATCGGTTTCTTCGGTTTCAACTGCGGAGTTCTTGCGGATCTCGGCATTGACGATGTCTTCCAGCGCTTTCAACTGCTCAGGCTTGATGGCTTCGAAGTGGCTGAAGTCAAAGCGCAGGCGCTGACTGTCCACCAGCGAACCCTTCTGCTGGACGTGTTCGCCCAGCACCTGGCGCAGGGCGGCGTGCAGCAAGTGCGTGGCCGAGTGGTTCAGCGCCGTGGCGTGACGGACTTCAGCATCGACGTGAGTCTCCACCGGCGCGCCAATGGTCAGGCTGCCCGATGCCAGTACACCGTGATGCAGGAACGCACCGCCAGTCTTGGTGGTGTCGCGTACGTCGAAACGTGCCTCGCCCGCCTGAAGGAAACCGCAGTCGCCGATCTGCCCGCCGGATTCAGCGTAAAAAGGCGTCTGGTTGAGGACAACGACCGCCTCCTGACCTTCACTCAATACGTCAACCGACTGGCCGTCTTTATAGATGGCGACAATTTTTGCCGAACCGCTGGTGGCTTTGTAGCCGGTGAACTCGGTGGCTACGTCAACCTTGACCAGGGTGTTGTAGTCCAGGCCGAACGAACTGGCGGAACGTGCACGGACGCGCTGGGCTTCCATTTCGCGCTCGAAGCCGGCTTCGTCAACGGTCAGGTTGCGTTCGCGAGCGATATCCGCGGTCAGGTCCATCGGGAAACCGTAGGTGTCGTACAGCTTGAACACCACATCGCCCGGCACCACGGTGCCTTTGAGTTCCAGCAGATCCTGCTCGAGAATCTTCAGGCCGTGCTCCAGGGTCTTGGAGAACTGTTCTTCTTCGGCCTTGAGCACGCGCTCGATGTTGCCCTGCTGCTTCTTCAGTTCCGGGAAGGCTTCGCCCATCTCGGCGACCAGCGCCGCGACGATCTTGTAGAAGAAGCTGCCGGTGGCGCCCAGCTTGTTACCGTGGCGGCAGGCACGACGAATGATGCGACGCAGCACATAGCCACGACCTTCGTTGGACGGCAGCACGCCATCGGCGATCAGGAAACCGCACGACCGAATGTGGTCGGAAACAACCTTGAGCGACGACTGATCGCCATTCTCGCAGCCGATTGCCTCAGCCGATGCCTTGAGCAGGTTCTTGAACAGGTCGATGTCATAGTTGGAATTGACGTGCTGCATCACCGCACTGATCCGCTCCAGGCCCATGCCGGTATCCACCGACGGTGCTGGCAACGGATGCAACACGCCATCAGCGGTGCGGTTGAACTGCATGAACACGTTGTTCCAGATCTCGATGTAACGGTCGCCGTCCTCTTCAGGCGAGCCCGGTGGGCCACCCCAGATGTGGTCGCCGTGATCGTAGAAAATCTCGGTGCAAGGGCCGCACGGGCCGGTATCGCCCATGGTCCAGAAGTTGTCGGACGCGTACGGCGCGCCTTTGTTGTCGCCGATACGGATCATGCGCTCGACCGGCACGCCGATTTCTTTGGTCCAGATGTCATACGCTTCGTCATCGGAGGCGTAGACAGTCACCCAGAGCTTTTCCTTTGGCAGCTTCAGCACGCCGGTCAGGAAGGTCCAGGCAAAGGTGATGGCGTCGTGCTTGAAATAGTCACCGAAGCTGAAGTTACCGAGCATTTCGAAGAACGTGTGGTGACGGGCGGTATAACCGACGTTTTCCAGGTCACTGTTCTTGCCACCGGCGCGCACGCACTTCTGGCTGCTGGTCGCACGGGTGTACGCACGTTTTTCCTGGCCCAGGAAGCAGTCCTTGAACTGGTTCATCCCCGCGTTAGTGAACAGCAGGGTTGGGTCGTTGCCCGGAATCAAAGAGCTGGAGGCTACACGGGTGTGGCCTTGCTCTTCGAAGAAGCGAAGGAAGGCTTCACGGATTTCTGCGCTTTTCATTAGGTTCTTCCACGGAGGCTGCGGCCAAAGGCCTGTTCGAAACGTCAACAGACGAAGCGACGGCAAAGGGCCGCATTATATCGGCCCTGCGCGCGGGGTACAGTGTGTTTATACGATAGAAACGGTCAATTGGACGGCTAACGCTGTCAGTTGCGTGAAAACTCGACGAATGCCGCGATCACCTGTTCGATCCCGGCGCGGTCGACGTCCATGTGCGTAACCATTCTAAGCCGCCCGGCAGCGCTGAGGCGGATACCACGCTCAGCGGCAAAGGCCTTGAAGGCCTCGGCACGGTAGCCCATGTGCACATACACCATGTTGGTCTGCACGGGCTCGACGGCATAACCCGCCTTGACCAGCCCGTCGGCCAGCCACTGTGCGTTGGCATGGTCGTCAGCCAGGCGCTGTACGTTGTTGTCCAGAGCATACAGACCTGCCGCCGCCAGCAGCCCGGCCTGGCGCATGCCACCGCCGACCATTTTGCGCAGGCGCCGCGCCTTGCCGATCAGCTCGACCGAGCCACACAGCACCGAACCGACCGGCGCGCCCAGGCCTTTGGACAGGCATACCGAAACCGAATCAAAATGCCGGGTGATCTCCCGGGCGTCCACACCCAGCTTGACCGCAGCGTTGTACAGCCGCGCGCCATCCAGGTGCAGTGCCAGGCCGTGCTCACGGGTAAAAGCCCGGGCCCGCGCCAGGTATTCCAGGGGCAGGACTTTGCCTTGCATGGTGTTTTCCAGGGCCAGCAAGCGGGTGCGGGCGAAATGGAAGTCGTCCGGTTTGATCGCTGCGGCGACATCGGCCAGGTCCAGCGAGCCATCGGCCTGGACTTCCAGCGGTTGTGGCTGGATCGATCCCAGCACGGCCGCCCCACCCCCTTCGTATTTGTAGGTGTGGGCCTGCTGGCCAACGATGTATTCGTCGCCGCGCTCACAATGCGCCAACAGCCCCAGCAGATTGCTCATGGTGCCGGTGGGGACGAACAGCGCGGCGGCAAAACCCAGGCGCCTGGCCAGCTCGGCTTCGAGTTGATTGACCGTCGGATCTTCGCCATAGACGTCGTCACCCGTCGCGGCGCGTGTCATCGCCTCGAGCATGGCGGCGGTCGGTTGGGTGACGGTGTCGCTGCGAAGATCGATAACGCTCATGAATCTGGCCTCGGTAAGCAGGGGAAATCCCTTTCAGACAGGGATTACTGCGGTCATGTGGACGAATAATCAACCCTGGTATGGGGAAAAAACACAAACCCTGTGGGAGCGGGCTTGCCCGCGATAGCCGACTGTCAGTCGATAGGGTCGAAGGCTGACACATCGCTATCGCGGGCAAGCCCACTCCCACAGGGCTATGCGTCGACTTTGGCTATGCGCCAGGCAAAAAATTGTGTTAAAAACGCTGCGCCGCCAACTTTTATGGCGGCAAACGTTCTCAGGGCGGGGTGCAACTCCCCACCGGCGGTAATTGCGCGCAACGCGCATAGCCCGCGAGCGCTTGGTGGCAGTCCCGGCTTCGGCGGTACTGGCGGCAAGGTCAGCAGACCCGGTGTGATCCCGGGGCCGACGGTCATAGTCCGGATGAAGAGAGAACGGGATTGGCGCCAAAGGGCCGTCCGCGGGCATTCGTGCGAGCGTGCGCACCCTTAAATCCCATTCGATTCATATGCCCTGTTTTTCACACAAACAGGAGTCAGAACATGCAACCCACCGCAATCGACAGCAAAAGCAAAAACCATCAGGGCGAGCGCGTCGCGTTCATCCAGGCCTGCTGGCACAAAGATATCGTCGACCAGAGCCGTAAAGGTTTCCTGGCCGAAATGATTGCCCAGGGTTACCAGGAATCAGACATCGACTTCTTCGAAGTGGGCGGCGCGTTTGAAATGCCCCTGCACGCCAAGTTGCTGGCCAAGACCGGCCGTTATGCCGGCATCGTCGCCGCAGCCCTGGTGGTGGACGGCGGTATCTACCGTCACGAGTTCGTCGCCCAATCGGTGGTCAGTGGCCTGATGCAGGTTCAACTGGAAACCGAAGTCCCTGTGTTCTCGGTGTCGTTGACCCCGCATCACTTCCATGCCGGTGAGGAGCACCACAAGTTTTTCTTCGAGCACTTTGTGCACAAGGGCCAGGAAGCGGCGAAGACGTGTGCCGATACGCTGCACAAGATCCGCGCGTTGCGTCGCGCTGAGCCGCGGGCGTTGGCTGTCTAAACACCGAACCGGGTACCTGGTTGAATGTGTTGAATTCACCCAAACCCACTGTAGGAGCGAGCTTGCTCGCGATGCTCGTGAACGATAACGCGGGAAGCCTGACTCCCCGTGGCGTTCTCGGGTTCATCGCGAGCAAGCTCGCTCCTACAGGGGCGGGGTGCGAACGTCAAGCCAGGTTTTCGTCGGTCGTCGGCACGATCAGGATACCGGCGCGCAGGCCGTTCTTGACCTTGGGGTTGGGGAAGATGATCCGGGCCCCCTCCTCCTCGATGATCCAGCGAGTCTGGGCGATGTCTTCAGCCAGCAAGTAACCCACTTCCAATTCCGAGAAATTCTCGACGTCCGCAGGCAGGTTCAAGCGGAAGCTGTCGCTGTGCTTGATGATTTCCCGTGCCACGCTGAACAGCTGCAGGCCGTCCAGAGAGTCATCGGCCAGCTCGGGCTCCTTGCCTTCGATAATGTGCTTGAGACGTGTCTCCAGGCGATCGACATTGACCCCGTCGTTGTGCCCGAACGGTCGCGCCTTGCCCAACTCCAGGGTGAAAGACTCGGCGCCCAGCTTATCGTAGGTGAACGAGCTGAATACGATCGACGGCTTGTTCTGCAGCAACACCGCCTCCATTCCCGCCGCGCGCAAACGCGCCAGCTCCTTGCGCGAATGCTGGCGACCTTCCTTCCAGGGGTACAGGGCGAACTGCTCGATCTTCGAGCCGCGAATGGCGGTGTGCAGGTCGTAGTGCAGGCGTTCGCGGTCGGGCAGGCTGAAAAAGCTCGCGGCCAAACGCTCCAGCTCACAGGCGCGCAGGGCTTCGCAACCGCTGCTTTGTTCATGACGGCCGTTGAACAGCCGATTGACGTCCTGCTCGATAAAGCGCTCACCCTTGCGAATCGCTTCCGGGTTGCCGAACAGGAAAAGTATACGGGCGCGCGGCTTCAAGTCGCCGCGGGCGATGTCATGCAACAGGCGATCGAGCAGCTCGATCGGTGCTGTTTCGTTGCCATGGATACCGGCTGACAGCAGCAGGTCCAGGCCGTTGTCGCGAGCTTCGGGGGGCCGGACTTCCAGCGCCCCCTCGCTCAACCAGCGCATCCGCACGCCTTCGACAGTCAGTTGAGTCTTCTCCGCCGGTTCGCGGCCGGCGAGGGTCAGTTCAAGCAGTTTGCCGAGGGCGAGCATAGAGCGACTTCCTTAATGGTCGTGATTGCAATCCGGGCCGTGCACGTGTTCCTCGTCGTCGCCGAGGTCAGCCGGTTCCATTTCCAGTTGCAGACTTACCAGATTAGTCGCCAATGGGCGCAGCAGCAGGTTGGCGTATTCGGCGTCACCTTCTTCGACGTCCACACCGATCAGCAACTGGCCACGACCATCCTGCTGGATCCACAGCTCTTTGCCTTGCCACATGACCGCGACGCGGGTGCAGGACGTTTCCAGTTGCGTGCCATCGGTGTCTTCAAGGATCAGCTGCAGGGTATCGCTCATGTTCTTTTACGCTCTCTAAAGGAGATGAAGCGGCGCATGCAGCGCCGGCGTTCAATTGATCTGGAATGGATAAACCGCGCCCAGTTTAAGGATTTGCGTCAGTTCATCCAGTGCCGTCCGGCATTCAAGCAGCAATTGCGGGTCCGCAAGATCGCTCTCGGCCATGCGGTCGCGGTAGTGCTTGTCGACCCATTCGGTCAGCGAGCCGTACAACGGTGCCGTCATGATAACGCCTGGATTGACCGCCGCCAGTTCCGTTTCATTCAGCGCGACGCGCAACCTCAGGCAAGCCGGGCCACCGCCGTTTTGCATGCTTTGTTTCAAATCGAAGACTTTGACTTCACGGATCAGCCCGCCCGAACTGGTCAGGCCCTGCAGGTATTGCCATACCCGCTCATTGCCACGGCATTCTTCCGGCACGATCAGCAACATCGAGCCGTCGGGACGGGTCAGCAACTGGCTGTTGAACAGGTAGGACCGAACGGCGTCTTCCACGGTGACCGCAGAACGCGGTACACAGATCGCCTGAAAATTCCCGCCTGCCTTGGCGAGTTTTCCGTGCAGCTCGGCCAGCATCTGGTCGGTGTCGAGGAACGCGTCCTCGTGATAGAACAGCACCTCGCCGTTACCGACCGCGATCACGTCGTTATGGAACACACCCTGATCGATCACCGCAGGGTTCTGCTGACCGTAGACCACCGCGTCGTCACTCAGGCCGTGCAGGCGCGCGACCGCCTGGGAAGCCTCGAGGGTCTGGCGTGCCGGGTACTTCTGCGGAGCCGGGTAACGGGTATCGAAGGCACTGCGGCCGAACACGAAAAACTCGACGCCGGCTTCGCCGTATTCACGACAGAAACGCGTGTGGTTGGCCGCGCCTTCATCGCCGAACTGCGCCACGGCCGGCAACGCGGCGTGGTGAGCGAAGTGCTGCTGATCAGCAAACATCGCCCCCAATACGCGACTGGTGGTCGGGTGTTCGATGCTGCGGTGATATTTGCAGTTGAGGTTGGCGGCGGTGAAGTGCACTCGACCGTCGGCAGTGTCGGCGCTCGGGCTGACGGTGGCGGCGTTGGCCACCCACATGCTCGACGCCGAGCAACTGGCGACCAGCAAGGGCATGGCGTCCTTGGCGGCGCGCTCAATCACTTGCGCATCGGTGCCGCCGAAGCCCAGGCGCCGCAGGGCGGCTACGTCCGGCCGTTCCTGAGGGGCGAGGACACCTTGCTGAAAGCCCATTTCCATCAGCGCTTTCATTTTCGCCAGGCCTTGCAGCGCAGCTTCCTTCGGGTTCGAACACTGCTGGCTGTTGCTCTGGGACGCGACGTTGCCGTAGGACAGGCCGCCGTAGTTATGGGTCGGCCCCACTAGACCGTCAAAATTGACTTCATAGGATTTCATCAGCGAGGCTCCACGAGAATTCTGTTGTTAGGCTTCAGTAACCGGATTTGAGACCGAGGCGTGGCCATCGCCAGCAGGCGGCTCCCACAGGGATTTGCGTCGTACACACAGTGTGTAAACACCACCGAACCTGTGGGAGCCAGCCTGCTGGCGATTGGCATCACGCCATTTTCACGCCAGGCGTGAGGGCGGCAGGCAAGGTCAGGCTCGGCGTTTCCAGCGATGCCACCGGATACGCGCAGTAATCCGCCGCGTAATAGGCGCTGGCACGATGGTTACCCGAGGCCCCCACCCCGCCGAACGGCGCACTGCTGGCCGCGCCCGTCAGCTGCTTGTTCCAGTTGACGATACCGGCCCGGCTTTCCAGCCAGAACTGCTGGTAACGCGCTTCGGAATCCGAGAGCAAGCCGGCGGCAAGGCCGTATTCGGTGTCGTTGGCCTCGGCGATCGCCGCTTCGAAATCAGCGTAGCGAATCACTTGCAGCAACGGGCCGAACAGTTCTTCGTCAGGACGCTCGGCCACGGCCGTTACATCCAAAATGCCTGGGGTCAGCAAGGCAGCCTGAGCCTGTGGCTGGGTCATTTCCAACAGCGCCATGGCGCCATTTGCCAGCAGATGCGCCTGGGCATCCATCAGGGATTTGGCCGCAGCCAGGGAAATGACCGAGCCCATGAACGGCGCCGGTTGCTGATCAAAAGCGCCCACTTCGATGGTCGAAGTCACCGCCACCAGGCGTGCCAGCAACGAGTCGCCCCAGGCGCCCTGGGGCACCAACAGGCGGCGCGCGCAGGTGCAACGCTGGCCGGCAGAAATGAATGCCGACTGGATGATGGTGTAGACCGCCGCATCCAGGTCAGCCACCTCGTCAACCACCAGTGGATTGTTACCGCCCATCTCCAGCGCCAGGATCTTGT
Source organism: Pseudomonas sp. Y24-6 (assembly GCF_020295325.1). Taxonomy (NCBI): domain Bacteria; kingdom Pseudomonadati; phylum Pseudomonadota; class Gammaproteobacteria; order Pseudomonadales; family Pseudomonadaceae; genus Pseudomonas; species Pseudomonas sp. Y24-6. The sequence continues at coordinate 15,064 of NZ_JACBXG010000025.1, forward strand.
CCGGCCGACCGGCAAATTGCTGGTGCAGGTGATTGCCGGTGCGGCTCGAACCCGTGAAGAACAGGCCGTCGATGCCAGGGTTCGCCGCCAGGGCAATCCCGGTTTCGCGAGCACCCTGCAGCAGGTTCAACACGCCAGCCGGCAGGCCGGCTTCGATCCAGCATTTAACCGTCAGTTCGGCGACTTTGGGCGTCAGCTCGCTCGGCTTGAACAGCACGCTGTTACCCGCGAGCAAGGCTGGGACGATGTGGCCGTTGGGCAGGTGACCGGGGAAGTTGTAAGGCCCGAACACCGCGACCACGCCGTGTGGCTTGTGGCGCAGCACGGCAGTTGCGTCGCCCAGAGGGCCGCTCTTCTCACCGGTACGCTCACGATAGCTCTGAATCGAGATGGCAATCTTGTTGACCATGCTGGTCACTTCGGTCGCCGATTCCCAAAGCGGTTTGCCGGTCTCTTCGCCGATGGTCCGTGCCAGCTCGTCAGCGTGATTTTTCAACGCGGCGGCGAAGGCCTCCAGCACACTGATGCGCTCGTCCAGGGTGCGCCGAGCCCAGCCCGGGAACGCCTGACGCGCGGCTTGCACGGCGGATTCCACTTGGGCAGCGCTGGCGCCTTCACCGGACCAAAGCACTTGCTGGGTCACCGGGTTCAGCGACTGGAACGCTTCGCCCTGGCCAGACAGCCACTCACCTGCAATGTATAGCGAATTCATTATTTCGACTCCCGGGCAGCGGACAACGGAACGGCGCGCACCTGGTCGCCGGCGTTGAGTTGAAGGCGTTTGGCGGTCAGCGGGTCGACCACCAGGGTGCCGGCGGCGAAGCGTGCGGGAGCGGCAGTGATCCGGCAGTCTTCGCGCTTGCGGTTGTGAATCAGGAAAGGCGTGGCGTCGTCACCCGGGGTGCCGATGGCCAGCACCAGCGGCTGGCTGTCGCGCACTGCGCGGATCTTCGTGGTTTCGCACTCCACTGCCGGGCCTGCGTCGAAGATGTCGACGTAGCCCTGGTAGCTGAAACCTTCGCTCTTGAGCATGGCCAGTGCCGGCTCGGTGTCCGGGTGAACCTGCCCGATGATGTTGCGCGCATCCGGCGACAGGAAGCAGGTGTACAACGGAAATTTGGGCATCAGTTCGGCGATGAAAGCCTTGTTGCCGACGCCGGTCAGGTAGTCCGCCTGGCTGAATTCCATCTTGAAGAAATGCCGCCCCAGGCTTTCCCAGAACGGCGAGCGCCCGGCTTCGTCGGACATGCCGCGCATCTCGGCAATGATCTTGTTGCCGAACAGCTGCGGGAATTCGGCGATGAACAGCATCCGCGCCTTGGCCAGCATGCGTCCGTTGAGGCCGTTGCGGTAATCGGCATGCAGGAACAGCGAGCACAGCTCGGAGTTGCCGGTCAGGTCGTTGGCCAGGAACAGCGTCGGAATCTCGCGATAGATGTTCAGCTCTTGCGAAGCGCTGACAGTCAGGCCAACCCGGAAGTTGTACCAGGGCTCACGCAGGCCGACCGCGCCGGCGATGGCGGAAATGCCCACCACGCGACCGTTGTCATCTTCGAGCACGAACAGGTAGTCCGCATCGCCCCGCCCGGCTTCTCCGCGAAAGGTCTTCTCGGCCCAGCCGACCCGGTGGGCCAGCCGCTCTTCATTGGCCGGCAAGGTGGTCAGGCCGGTGCCAGTGCTGCGGGCCAGGTCGATCAGAGCGGGTAAATCGCTGCTGCGTACGGGACGAACGATCATGCTATCTCCTCAGTCGGGCCGCTTGCGCCACCCGCGAAACTTCGCTGCTATCTAGGCAATTCTTTCCAGGCGCGGCAGCGGGGTCAAACCGCTACCAGGCGCACGCTGGCACCTTCACCGACACCCAGGGCCTCGGCTGTTTCCAGGTCCAGGGTCACGGGTTTGCCCGGCGCGTAATCGAGCTCAAGCAATACGGCGCGGTAATCCTGCAACTGGGCATTGGCCACCAGGTACTGGCGCCCAACACCTTTGGCCGGCTCGCCGATTTTCACCGGTACCACACGGCTCTGGGCGATGGAGCGGATCCCCGAAACGCGCGCATGCAGGGTTGGGCCGCCGTCGAAAATATCGATGTAATGATCGGTCTCGAAGCCTTCGCGCATCAGGATGTCGAACGTGATCTGCGCCCGCGGGTGCACCTGGCCCATCGCTTCCTGGGCGGTGTCCGGCAGCAACGGCACGTAGATCGGGTAATGCGGCATCAGTTCGGCAAGGAAGGTGCGGCTTTTCAGCCCGCACAGGCGCTCGGCTTCGGCATAGTTGAGGTCGAAGAAGTTACGCCCGATGGCATCCCAGAATGGCGAGTCGCCGTTTTCGTCGCTATAGCCGACGATCTCGGTTACCACGGAATCGGCAAAACGCTCCGGATGGCTGGCCACGAACAACAGGCGACCACGGGAGTTAAGCTCGGCCCAGGGCGAACCCACCAACTCACGCTGCACGTAGAAGCTGGTGAGCAAGCTGTTACCGGTCAGGTCATGGCACTGGGACAACACGTGAATCTTGTTATGAATCTTCAGCTCGCGGGAAGCGTGCACGAAAGTTTCATTGCGAAAGCTGTAGAAAGGTTCCGAGTAACCGGCCGAGGCCACGATGGCCGAACAGCCCACCAGCTTGCCGGTGGCGGTGTCTTCGAGGACGAAGAAATAGGTTTCCTCGCCGTTGAAGCTCACTTCGGCGGCAAACGACGCTTCGCTCGCGGCAATCTTGTCGCTCAGGCGTTCAACGTCATCCGGCAAGGAAGTGACACCAATCGGGCTGTCCGCAGCCAGACGCTGTACCTCGCCCAGATCAGCCATTTGCGCGGGGCGCATCACCAGCATGGTGTCACTCCTTAATCTCAGAACTTACAAAAGAAAAAATCCCGGGCCATCCCTGAAACAACTCAGAGTCAACTGTGGGAGCCAGCCTGCTGGCGATAGCGTCCTGTCAGGCAACAATGATGTTGGCTGTCAGGCCCTCATCGCCAGCAGGCTGGCTCCCACAGTTTGATTCGGTCCGGCATAAAAATTGGGATCGACGCCTGAACGCTCAGGCGCCGAAAGGTCTATCAGGCTTGCGTCAACTTCGCCGCAGCGCGCTCGAAACGATCCAGGCCGGCATCGATATCGGCATCTTCAACCACCAGGCTCGGGGCGAAACGAATCACGTCCGGGCCCGCCTGCAGAATCATCAGGCCTTCTTTCTCGGCAGCGTTGAAGATGTCCTTGGCCTTGCCTTTCCAGGCGTCATTCAGCACGCAGCCAATCAGCAGCCCCAAGCCACGCACCTGGGTGAACAGGCCGTATTTTTCGCCGATTTGCTCAAGGCGCGCCTTGAACTTGGCGTGCTTGGCATTCACGCCAGCCAGCACTTCAGGGGTGTTGATCACGTCGATCACCGCTTCGGCGACCGCACAGGCCAGCGGGTTGCCGCCGTAGGTGGTGCCGTGGGTGCCGACCACCAGGTGCTTGGCCAGCGCTTCGGTCGTCAGCATCGCCGCGATCGGGAAACCGCCGCCCAGGCTCTTGGCGCTGGTCAGGATGTCCGGCGTCACGCCGTAATGCTGGTAGGCGAACAGCTTGCCGCTGCGGCCCATGCCGGTTTGCACTTCGTCGAACACCAGCAGCGCGTCGTGCTCGTTGCACAGCTCGCGGGCGCCTTGCAGGTAAGCCAGTTCGGCCGGCAGCACGCCGCCCTCGCCCTGGATCGGCTCCAGCACCACTGCACAAGTCTTGTCGGACACCGCCGCTTTCAAAGCGGCCAGGTCGTTGTAAGGCACGTGGGTGATACCGGTGATCTTCGGACCAAAGCCATCGGAATACTTGGACTGGCCACCGACGTTGACGGTGAACAGGGTGCGGCCGTGGAAGCTGTTCAGCGCCGCGATGATTTCGTACTTCTCGCTACCAAAACGATCAAATGCGACGCGACGCGCCAGCTTGAACGCGGCCTCGTTGGCCTCGGCACCGGAGTTACAGAAGAACACGCGCTCGGCAAAGGTGGCGTCGATCAGCTTATGCGCCAGGCGCAGGGCCGGCTCGTTGGTGAACACGTTGGACACGTGCCACAGCTTGTTCGCCTGCTCTGTCAGGGCACCGACCAGCGCTGGATGAGCGTGGCCCAATACGTTAACGGCAATCCCGCCAGCAAAGTCGATCAACTCGCGGCCGGACTGGTCCCACACGCGGGAACCGGCGCCACGCACCGGAATGAATGCGGCAGGCGCATAGTTGGGAACCATTACCTGGTCAAAATCGGCGCGTTCTACCGCAGCGTGCTCAACGGACATCGGAGTCTCCTGAAGAGGAACACCCGCCTGGAACTGGCGAGCGATGGGGGGATTGTAGGGAGAGTTTTCGCCCTGGCCTTGCCGCCAAGCGACAACTTCTTATAGCGCAAACCCCGGTTTCAACCGGGTTTACGGCAATGCGACATATAGCTTCGCAAAGGCGCAGTTTAAACTGTCGAGCGTACTTATAGGCAGTACCGCGCAAACCGATGCTCTGTAGGAGCTGCCGCAGGCTGCGATCTTTTGATCTTGAAAAATTACAATCAAAAGATCGCAGCCTGCGGCAGCTCCTACAGGGACAGTGACCGATTAATTGGCGCTAGCCGCGCTCGGAAGGCACCGACGACAATTCGAACGGGCTGCTGCTGCGCCGCTGGTTGCGATCTTCCCGTGGCGTGGCACCGAAGAAGTTGCGGTAGGCGCTGGAGAAATGCGGCCCTGAGGAGAAACCGCAGGACAGGCCGATCTGGATGATCGACTTGCTGGTCTGCATCAGCATCTGCCGGGCCTTGTTCAGGCGCAGTTCCAGGTAGTACTGGCTGGGCACGCGATTGAGGTATTGCTTGAAGATGCGCTCCAGCTGCCGACGGGACACGCACACATGCTGGGCGATTTCGTCGGTGGTCAGCGGCTCTTCGATGTTGGCCTCCATCAGCAACACGGCCTGGGTCAGCTTCGGATGGCTGGAGCCCAGGCGGTTCTGCAGCGGAATGCGCTGGCGCTCACCGCCTTCGCGAATGCGCTCGACCACCAGCTCCTCGGAAACCGCACCGGCCAGTTCCGCACCGTGATCCCGGGCCAATACCGCCAGCAGCAGGTCGAGTACCGAGAGGCCGCCGCACGCGGTGAGGCGATCACGATCCCAGTCGAACAGATGACTGGTGGCGATGACTTTCGGGAAGCGCTCGGCGAAATCGTCCTGCCAGCGCCAGTGCACGGCGGCCCGATAACCGTCGAGCAAACCCAACTGCGCCAACGGGTACACACCGGCGGACAGGCCACCAATGACACAACCGGCGCGCACCAATTGTTTCAACGAACTGCTGAGGGCCGGCGCGAGGGTGGCCGGCGGCTCGTCAGCGAGCAGAAACAGTTTCTGGAAGTTTTCCAGCTTGCCGGCCCAAGGCTCGCCCGGCAATTGCCAGGCACCTTCGGTGGGCGGTTCGGCCTGCAGGAATGACAGCTCGTAGACAACGTCCGGATGCACACGCTGGGCAACACGCAAGGCCTCCTCAGCCAGCGCAAGCGTCAGTGCTTTAGTGCTGGGCCAAATCAGGAAACCAATTCGATGGGCAGTCATGGAGGGCAGTCCGAAACGAAAACAGTGATGAAGGCATGGGCCAATGCTAGCCCGAAAGTGAACGCAAATCTTGAAACCGGCACCGATCAACTATGGGGGGCCGGCCGGCTCGCGCCCGCCCCTACACCGATGACCTGTAGGAGCTGTCGAGTGAAACGAGGCTGCGATCTTTTGATTTGAACAATCAAGATCAAAAGATCGCAGCCTTCGGCAGCTCCTACAGGGGGATCGCGGCCAGCCTTCAGGCTGCGAAGCATGCACGATCCCGGTGCACAACGGCAGTCCTGATTACTTCAGGCTGCCTGAGAGGAATTGTTGCAGGCGCTCGGACNACAGGGGGATCGCGGCCAGCCTTCAGGCTGCGAAGCATGCACGATCCCGGTGCACAACGGCAGTCCTGATTACTTCAGGCTGCCTGAGAGGAATTGTTGCAGGCGCTCGGACTGTGGGTTGACCAGTACCTCGCGCGGATTGCCGCTTTCTTCGACGATGCCCTTGTGCAGGAACACCAACTGGTTCGACACCTCGCGGGCGAAGCCCATTTCGTGGGTCACCACCACCATGGTCCGTCCTTCCAGCGCCAGGGCCTGCATGACTTTGAGCACGTCGCCCACCAGTTCCGGGTCGAGGGCTGAAGTCGGTTCGTCGAACAGCATCACTTCCGGCTCCATCGCCAGCGCACGAGCAATCGCCACGCGCTGTTGTTCGCCGCCGGACATGTGGCCCGGGTAGGCGTCCTTGCGATGGGCCACGCCCACCTTGTTCAGGTAGTGCTCGGCCTTCTCGCGGGCTTCAGCCTTGGACATGCCCAGCACGTGCACGGGCGCTTCCATGATGTTTTCCAGTGCAGTCATGTGCGACCACAGGTTGAAATGCTGGAACACCATCGAGAGGCGCGAACGCATGCGCTGCAGCTGCTTGGGATCAGCGGCTTTCATCGCGCCGTCCTTGTTTGCCACCAGCTTGAGCTCTTCATTGTTGAGCAGAATACGGCCCGCGTGCGGCTGCTCAAGCAGGTTGATGCAACGCAGGAAGGTACTTTTGCCGGAGCCACTGGAGCCGATGATGCTGATCACATCGCCAGCCGCCGCTTTCAGGGACACACCCTTGAGCACTTCGTGACTGCCATAGCGTTTATGCAGGTCTTGGACTTCAAGTTTGTACATGCGGTCGGTTCTCACAAAAACAGTCAGTCAGTCGTTGAGCAAGCGCCCGTGACGCAGCGCTTCGCGCCCCGCCACCTTGGCCAGCCAGAAACCGGGTTGGGCATAACGCAGCCGTTCAATGGCAAACAGCACCCCGGACGTACCAGCACACACCGTGCTGACCCGATCCGCCAGCGGATCGATCACTTCGAAAATCTCGTCACCGGCCTCGACCCACTCGCCGGGCTTGCGCAAAAAGCTGATCACCCCCGGGTGCGGCGCGAACAGCAATTCAGTGCCTTCGAACGGCATGGCTTCACAGGCGTCATTCGCAGGTTTCGGCCATTCGCCGCTGATCAGGCCTTGCTCGGCGAGAAACGCCAGAATGCCTTCGGCGTGCGCCTCGGCATCTGCACGACCGGTGTCAGCCTGACCGCCTAACTCAATGGTAGTCGCCAGGCACGCCAGTGGAATCTGCGCATCCGGGAACTGGCGCGACAAACGCAACCACGGCAGCGAGCACGCTTCGTCAAACGAACTGCCGCCGGAATCCTCCGCCAGCAAACCCACCTTCACATCCAGGTGCGCCGCGAGCGAACGCCACTGCGGCCAGTGTTGCGGCAGCGCGTACATGTGCAACGCCGCTTCGGCATCGCAATGCAGGTCCAGCACCACATCGGCGGTGCAGGCATGGCTGAGCAGCACGCGCTGCATGCCTTGCAACTGGCTCGAAGCCGGCGGCAATGCGTCGAGCGCATCGCTCATGGCCTGGCGAATCAGCTGAATGTTGGCGTGGGCATCATCGCCCAGGCGGCCTTGCACAGCAGCGGCCACCGGCGCACTCAACTCGACGAAATCGCGGTTGAAATTCTTGCCGCTGCCGGCCTCGAAGCGCCCTTGATGACTGCCCTGAAGCAACTGCCCAAGCCCCAGAGGGTTAGCCACCGGCACCAGTTCAATCACGCCGTTGAGCAAGCCTTGAGCTTCGAGTTCAGTCAGACGCTTTTTCAGTTCCCAAGCCGTGCGCATACCCGGCAGTTCGTCGGCGTGCAGGCTGGCCTGGATGTAGGCCTTGCGCTCACCGCTACCGAAGCGGCACACCGAAATCTGGCGTTCGCAGCCCAGGTGACTCCACGGCAATGGGTGGTCGATGCGTTCCATATCAATGCTTCCGCGGGGCCAGATAGCCCAGCCAGCGGCGCTCGGCCATCTTGAACAGGCGCACCAGGATGAACGTCAGGCACAGGTAGAACACGCCAGCGGTGATGTACGCCTCGAACGGCAGGTAATACTGGGCGTTCACGGTACGCGCGGCACCGGTGATGTCGATCAGGGTCACGATGGAAGCCAGGCTGGTGGTCTGCAGCATCATGATCACTTCGTTGCTGTACTGCGGCAGCGCCCGGCGTAGAGCCGACGGCAGCAGGATGCGCTTGTACATTTTGTAGCGCGACATGCCCATGGCCTTGGCCGCTTCGATCTCGCCATTCGGCGTGGCGCGCAGGCTGCCGGCGATGATTTCTGCGGTGTAGGCGCTGGTGTTGATCGCAAACGCCAGGCACGCACAGAAGGTCGCACTGGACAGCCACGGCCACAGGAAGCTTTCGCGTACGGCCTCGAACTGTGCCAGGCCGTAGTAGATCAGGAACAGCTGTACCAGCATCGGCGTGCCGCGGATCACGTAGGTGTAGAGCCAGGCGCTCATGTTCACCACCGCGTTCTTCGACACGCGCATCAGGCCCAGGGGCAGCGCACACAGCAGGCCGAAAAACAGCGACAGGCCAAGCAGTTTCAGGGTGGTCAGCAGGCCGCCGAGGTACAGCGGCAAGGCCTCCCAGATGACGTTGTAGTCGAAGATCATAGATCAGCCGCCCTTACGCCTACCGAGTAGCGCTTCTCAAGTTGACGCAGTATCAGCAACGAGACGCTGGTGATCACCAGGTACATCGCCGCCACTGCGAGGAAGAAGGTGAAAGGCTCGCGGGTGGCATCTGCCGCCTGCTTGGCCTTGAACATCATGTCTTGCAGACCCACCACCGAAATCAGCGCGGTGGCCTTGGTCAGTACCAGCCAGTTGTTGGTGAACCCCGGAATCGCCAGGCGAATCATCTGCGGGACCAACACCCGGAAGAACACCTGAAAACTGCTCATGCCGTACGCCATGCCCGCCTCTGCCTGCCCCTTGGGGATCGCCATGAAGGCGCCACGGAAGGTTTCCGACAGGTACGCACCGAAGATGAAGCCCAAGGTGCCGATACCGGCCGCCAACGGGTTCAGGTCGATGTAGTCGTCATAACCGAGCATCGGTGCCACGCGGTTGAGCAGGTCCTGGCCGCCGTAGAAAATCAGCAGGATCAGCACCAGGTCGGGAATACCGCGGATCACCGTGGAATACAGATCGCCCAGCCACGCAAGCCAGCGCACCGGCGACAGACGCAATGCAACGCCGATCAGCCCCAGAACGATGGCCAGGGCCATGGACGACAAGGCGAGCTGAAGCGTCAGCCATGCGCCATCGAGGATGACAGCCCCGTAGCCTTTCAACATGATTCAGGTCCTCGAAAGTTGGGATGAAAAAATGGCGCAAACCTCAGAGATCCTGTTGCTTGCGCCATTTCGGACTTGTCGCCGGGACGTTGTTACTTGCCGTAGATATCGAAGGCGAAGTATTTGTCCTGGATTTGCTTGTACTTGCCATTGTCGCGGATGGCAGTGATCGCGGCGTTGATCTTGTCTTTCAACGCGTCACCCTTGCGCACTGCGATACCGACGCCGTCACCGAAGTATTTAACGTCGGTGAAAGCCGGGCCCACGAACGCAAAACCTTTGCCGGCGTCGGTTTTCAGGAAACCGTCGTCCAGCAGGGTAGCGTCAGCCACGGTACCGTCGAGACGGCCAGCGGCCACGTCGAGGTAGATTTCGTTCTGCGAACCGTACGGCTTGATCTCGGCACCCAGCGGGGCCAGCACTTCACGGGCGAAACGCTCGTGGATCGAACCACGCTGCACGCCGATGTTCTTGCCCTTGAGCTCGGTCAGGCCGTCGCTGACCTGAGTGCCGGCCTTCATGACCAGGCGCGCAGGGGTGTTGTAGTACTTGTTGGTGAAGTCCACGGACTTCTTGCGGTCTTCGGTGATCGACATGGAGGACAGGATCGCGTCGATCTTGCGCACCTTGAGTGCCGGGATCAGGCCGTCGAACTCTTGCTCGACCCACACGCACTTGACCTTCATCTCTTCGCACAGGGCGTTGCCGATGTCGTAGTCAAAACCCACGATGCTGCCATCCGGCGACTTGGAGGCGAACGGAGGGTAAGCCGCTTCGATGCCGATCTTCACCGGCTTTTCGTCAGCGAAGGTAGGCAGCGACAGCACGGACAGTGCCAGGGCGCCAAGCAGCACGAGTTTCTTCATCTTGGTACTCCATCGGTATAGGGCTAAAAGGCAGAGTGAGCGACAGCCCAACATGCGAGTGAGTAAAACCGGAAAGCGATTGCTGCGTCCTACGTAACACACGTTGTTTTCAAAGCACGCAACGACGAGCGAGTGATCGGCATTCTAACGACAGGCCCGAAGCCGATATTTCTTCAATGCGACAACAAATTACAGAAGCACCGAGAATGCCGCCCAGGCACGTTGACAGCCCTGCAATTTCATGCAAGAGCAAAAGAAAGTTAACCGATCTATGCTGCAAATTGCGGGCCTATTATTGGCAAAGCCTTCTAATCCGGCAAGCGTAGCGTGGGGACTTATTTTTTAGACAGGCTGGAGACGCCCAATGATGGGGCTTTGCGTTTCCCTATGCCCCGTATCGGAGCGGGCGGTTACACATTAAGTTACTTGAACGATAGCGGGTAACAGTGGGAAAAGGATGACAGGGGATGCCGATAATTATTGACTGATGTTCGTTTAGCGTCTGACTGATCGCCATCGCTAGCAGGCTAGCTCCCACAGGGGGACATGCGCTGGACTCAGATTTTGAATCCACTGGAGATCCTTGTGGGAGCTAGCCTGCTAGCGATGAGGCCCGAACAGCCCCCACAAAAACCCCAGACAAAAAAAACCCATCCGGCACAACATCGGATGGGGTTTTACTGACTCAGAGAAGGCGATTAAGCCACATTCATCGTCTTGTGCGTATCAATCAGATGCTGCACCACACCCGGATCCGCCAGGGTGGAGATATCCCCCAACCCATCGTACTCAGCGGTCGCAATCTTGCGCAGAATCCGCCGCATGATCTTGCCCGAACGCGTCTTCGGCAGCCCCGGCGCCCACTGGATCACATCCGGTGAAGCAATCGGCCCGATCTCCTTGCGCACCCAGTTCTTCAACTCCAGGCGCAGCTGCTCGCTCGGCTCTTCGCCACCGATCAAGGTCACATACACATAAATGCCCTGGCCCTTGATGTCGTGCGGCACACCCACCACCGCCGCCTCGGCGACTTTCGGGTGAGCAACCATCGCGCTCTCGATCTCGGCAGTACCCATCCGGTGGCCGGAAACGTTCAGCACGTCATCCACGCGACCGGTGATCCAGTAGTAACCATCCTCGTCACGACGGGCACCGTCACCGGTGAAGTACATGCCACGGAAGGTCTTGAAGTAGGTGTCGACAAAACGGTCATGGTCGCCATACAGCGTGCGCGCCTGGCCTGGCCACGAATCCAGAATCACCAGGTTGCCCTCAACCGCGCCTTCCAGAATGTTGCCCAGGTTGTCCACCAGTGCCGGCACCACGCCGAAGAACGGACGAGCCGCCGAACCAGGCTTCAAGCCATGCGCACCCGGCAGCGGGCTCATCATGTTGCCGCCGGTTTCGGTCTGCCACCAGGTGTCGACGATCGGGCAGCGCGACTGGCCGACCTTCTTGTAGTACCAATCCCAGGCTTCCGGGTTGATCGGCTCACCCACCGAACCCAGCAGGCGCAGGCTGCTGCCGTCAGCGCCTTCGACTGCTGCGTTACCCGCTGCCATCATCGCGCGGATCGCCGTTGGCGCGGTGTAGAGGATATTGACCTTGTGCTTGTCGACGATCTTCGCCACCCGGGTGATGTCCGGGTAGTTCGGCACGCCTTCGAACAGCACCGTGGTCGCGCCATTGGCCAGCGGGCCATAGACGATGTAAGTGTGGCCGGTGACCCAGCCGACGTCGGCGGTGCACCAGTAGATTTCACCCGGGCGGTAGTCGAACACGCGCTCGTGGGTCATGGCCGCATACAGCAGGTAACCGCCAGTGGTGTGCTGCACGCCTTTAGGCTTGCCGGTGGAACCGGAGGTGTAGAGGATGAACAGCGCCTCTTCAGCGCCCATCTCTTTCGGCGCGCAGACACTGCCCGCCACTTTCATCAGGTCTTCGTACCAGATGTCGCGATGCTGGTTCCACTTGATGTTGCCACCGGTGCGCTTGCACACGATGACCTTCTGAATGCTGCTGGTTTCCGGGTTGGTCAGGGCGTCATCGACGTTGGACTTGAGCGGGATCTTCTTGCCGGCACGAATACCTTCGTCAGCGGTGATCACCACCTTGGATTTGCAGTCGATGATCCGACCCGCCAGGGCTTCCGGCGAAAAACCACCGAACACCACCGAGTGAATCGCGCCGATGCGGGTGCACGCCAGCATGGCGACCACGGCCTCGGGAATCATCGGCATATAGATAGTCACCACGTCGCCGCGATGCACATCCTGGCCGCGCAAGGCGTTGGCGAATTTGCAGACTTCTTCGTGCAGTTCACGGTAGGTGATGTTGCGGCTTTCGGAAGGGTCATCGCCTTCCCAGATGATCGCGATCTGATCGCCGCGCTCGGCCAGGTGGCGGTCCAGGCAGTTGTAGGAAACGTTCAGGGTGCCATCGGCGAACCACTTGATGTCGACGTGGTGATCGTCGAAGGAAGTCTGCTTCACCGTGGTGAAAGGCTTGATCCAGTCGAGGCGCTTGGCTTGCTCGCGCCAGAAGCCGTCCGGGTTGACGACCGACTGCTGGTACATGGCTTTGTAGGTTGCCTCGTCGGTCAGCGTGTTGGCCGCTACCTCGGGACGAACGGGATACAGGGAAGCCGCACTCATCTTTCTTACCTCGGTGGAATAGTTGTTTTTGTATGGCCCTGTTGTAGCCCGGGGCGGCCCTATAGAACCATTCGACGATGGTAGTAACAAGCCCCTACAAATTGCCCTGACAATCCCCTGAGCCCCTCAACCCCGCCTATCTACGCCCCGCCGTAGGAGCTGCCGAAGGCTGCGATCTTTTGATCTTCAAAGGTCGCCAGGACCAAAAGATCGCAGCCTCCGGCAGCTCCTACAGGGATCGCATACACCAGACCATTGCGTGATTGTTACGAAATCTGTCAAAAGTGTTTATCAAAACCCCACCTATATGAATCCACCCCCCACGCCTAAAATCCCTCTCGCCAACAAGGCAACCCCTGATTAACCAAGTTGCAGCCCCCACGAAGGCAGTTAATCAAAACCCCGGCAATCAAGTTCCACACGCAACCCCATAAAGGTTGCGTGCCCCCACTCGACCTCTAAAAGGTAAAACTGAGATGAAAGCTTTATTAGTTCTGGCCCTCTCCAGCCTGTGCGCAACCGCCATGGCAGACGAGGCCCCGACTGATGTCGCACAGCAACAACCGGTAGTTGAGGAATACACTTACTCCACCCATCTGGACATCGCCAAAGTCGTGTCCATGAGCGAAATCCCCAACGTCTGTGAAGTGGTGCCGATGAAAATGGAATACGACGATTCCCACGGCCAACGACACATCCTGCGCTACAGCATCATGGGTAACGGCTGCTCCAACGGCTAAACACCCACCCTATTCTTTATAAACGGCTCGACCCGTCTCAATCAGACAGATGCAGCGCCGAGCCTTATATATCGACTTATTAGATACTTTTAAGCACTTATTTGCGCTTTTTAATCAAATTATCTGGCGTAGTATCCATTCCACACCCAAGGCACAAAACGCCAACGAACCTGGAGCAACCACCATGAAAACCCAACTGATCCTCGCCCTGACCCTCTCCGTCCTGGCAGCCAATACCTTCGCCACCGATGGTTACGATCGCACCGGCTCGGCAGCTTTCACCACCGAAGCCGCAGTCGCTTCCGACGGCTACGACCACACCGGCTCTGCGTCCTTCGCCGCTGATGGTGCCGATCACGTAGGCGCTGGCAAACTGGCTTCCGATGGTTTTGATCACACCGGCGCCGCCAAAGTCGCCGCAGACGGTTCCGATCACGTCGGCGCAGCGCGCTTCAGCTGATCATATCGCGTAACTTTACAGCCCGACTTCGGTCGGGCTTAGTTGTGTCTGGGGCCATCGAAAACCCGCTCAAAACACAACATGTAGTAAAAAAGCGCTTTTTTGGCTGTTTTTTGTACAAAACAAACGGCCCGGAAAAATTAATCAAAAAAAATCTTCACCCGCGATATCCAGCCAAAGCCCTGTAAACCCTCGCTCCGACCGAAAATCCCCTCTTCTTCACCGCCTCATGTGCGGATTCGCCCCACCACGGCCGCAAAAATTTCCCTATAATGCCGGCTTAAACGGGCCTGCAATATCCCCTTACAGGGATGACAGCCAGTCTGAAGCCCACGCCGAAGTCGTCATCGATTTTTGCGCCCGTCAGAGGCTCTCGGAACCCCGTACAAAATTATGTTTATTTGCCTGCGTGTACCGCTGCAAAAAACGCTATCCAACGCGGCCAGAACGGTCGTGTGAAAAACCAACCTTTCAGTTTTCACACGGGCATCTGGCCCTCACGCAGGAGACGACACGTCATGCTGAGCTGGGACGAATTCGACAAAGAAGACAGCGGCGAGACCGTGGTTAAAGGCGCCAACGCCGGCCACGCGACTGAAGCCAACATGGACCGCCTCGACACCGCCGGTGGTGTTGCTGCTCAAGAAGCTCGCGCTGTAACCGCGTCCGACTCCGCCGCCATCGCTCGCGCCAAGGCAGCCCTGGACAACCTCGACGTCGCCGAAGGCCTCGCCGAACTCGAAGGCGCCTCCGCCCGCGTCGCCGTTGACGAAAAGCGCATGATCAACTGCCGCGCCGACCTCAACCAGCTCGTACCTTTCAAGTACGACTGGGCCTGGCAGAAGTACCTGGACGGTTGCGCAAACCACTGGATGCCGCAAGAAGTCAACATGACCGCCGACATCGCCCTCTGGAAAGACCCGGAAGGCCTGACCGACGACGAGCGCCGCATCGTGATGCGCAACCTCGGCTTCTTCTCCACCGCCGACTCCCTGGTTGCCAACAACCTGGTGCTGGCCGTGTACCGCCTGATCACCAACCCGGAATGCCGCCAGTACATCCTGCGCCAGGCGTTCGAAGAGGCGATCCACACCCACGCCTACCAGTACTGCATCGAATCGCTGGCCATGGATGAAGGCGAGATCTTCAACATGTACCACGAGATCCCATCGGTCGCGAAAAAAGCCACCTGGGGCCTCAAATACACCCGTTCGATCTCCGATCCAAAGTTCGAAACCGGCACCGTCGAAACCGACAAAGAGCTGCTGCGCAACCTGATCGCCTACTACTGCGTTCTGGAAGGCATCTTCTTCTACTGCGGCTTCACCCAGATCCTCTCCATGGGCCGTCGCAACAAGATGACCGGCGTCGCCGAGCAGTTCCAGTACATCCTGCGCGACGAATCCATGCACCTGAACTTCGGCATCGACGTGATCAACCAGATCAAAATCGAAAACCCGCACTTGTGGGATGCCGAGATGAAGGAAGAGGCTTCGCAGATGATTCTGCAGGGCACTCAGCTGGAAATCGAATACGCTCGTGACACCATGCCTCGCGGCGTGTTGGGCATGAACGCGGCGATGATGGAGGACTACCTCAAGTTCATCGCAAACCGTCGCCTGTCGCAGATTGGTTTGAAGGAAGAGTACCCAGGGACGACTAACCCGTTCCCTTGGATGAGCGAGATCATGGACTTGAAGAAAGAGAAGAATTTCTTTGAGACTCGGGTTATTGAGTATCAGACTGGTGGGGCGTTGAGCTGGGATTGATTTCTTGGCTAGTCCCGATTGGACGATGGTTATTTAATCGTTAAATCGAACGAAAAAAGCCCCGACTTGATTGGGGCTTTTTTATTTGTGCGGAATCTTACGCAACAACGGAAACCTCCTACAAATCTCTCAGACTCTTCCGCATTGATACCTACTGAAAACATCCATATGCTTTGCTCAGGTGCCTAAGAAACGCCCAACATAGAAGCGCAGCCAATACGTCAGACACGCAATTCACTTTGGTGATTGTGGTGCAGATGTGCAATGGCTTCGCTCGTTGGGATTTCCTTCCACTCTACGTTGGGTCTGGCCCGCCTGAATTCACGTAGAGGTCATGGATATGCCGGAATACACCTTCTTCCCATCTCGCAATGGGGACTCAGATAATGACTGATCCCTATTCTGTAACTGTCTTCTCTCGCCGCAGCCTCTCACTCCACACCCTCCTCCTGGAAAACCAGCCGTGGTTCTGCGCTCGCGATTTGGGTCGTTTAATGGGCTTCCATTTGAGTGATCGGATCGTGAGCAAACTGGATGAAGATCAGAGGCAAAGGTTGCTGATCGAATACTACGGCCAGCCGGAGGAACGGCTGATGATCAGTGAGTCCGGCGCGTATGCGTTGTTGGTTTATCACTACGCGCCGGAGAATCGGTTATTGCGTGAATGGTTAACTCATCACGTGGTGCCGGCGCTGCGTGATGCAGGGGTGTCGAGAAACCTGGACCGGCCAACAATGAGATTACTGAAATGGCCTGGAATGTCGCTCAGTCTCCTGCATTGGCAGGACGAAAGCTGGATTCGATTGCGCGACATGCCTTGTCTATTGCTTGATCGCACGCGAAGGCGGTGGCCGGTGGCCAGGCCTTGGTGGCGGAAAATATTAGAGGTAATCCAACCGACGAAGGGTTCAGATGTATAGCTTGGAATGCGTGGAAAGCTCGTGTAGAACCTGACGTAGGAATACGCACTCATCTCTGTAGGAATTTTCCTAGACAGTCATGATGGCCACTCAGTATCTTCCGAGGGTTTTCAACCCTCGGCGATTGTATGGACATTGGAAAGAAGAACGAAGATTGGAGCGAGGCCGAGATAAAGGCATCCGTCGGTGCCTATCTGACGATGCTTACACTTGAGCAGAAAGGGCAAAAATTCAATAAAGCGCTAGAGAATCGCTTGCTTCGTCAGGGTGCATTGGCAGATCGCACCGAAGGTTCCGTCGAGTTCCGGATGCGCAACATCTCCACCGTCTTACAACGAATGGGACGCGATTGGATAGTGGGATACAAACCTGCGACGAATGTAGGCGCCAATGTCGAACAGGGCATTCGAGAAGCACTTGTCACTGACGTCTTTGAACCATCTGCCGACGAAGACACTCTTGAGCGTCGTGCCATAGCGCTAGAGCAGAAGACGTTCGAGAAGGCACCAAAAGGGATCTTGAAACCCAAGCAAGCTGTGTCCAGCAGAGCTGCTTACATTCGTGACCCCGAGGTCAGGGCTTGGGTTCGGCAGGAAGCTAAAGGTATCTGTGAGGGCTGCGGTAAGCCTGCACCGTTTGAGAAAGACGGGGCGCCGTTTCTAGAAGTCCATCACGTTAAACATTTGGCGCAGAAAGGTTCGGATCGAACGAGCAATGCCGTTGCCCTTTGCCCGAATTGCCATCGACGCTGTCATCATTCGAACGACAGGGAAGCTTTTACCTTGGCGCTTTACACGAGGGTGAAGCGGCTGGTGCGGGAATGATCGCAAACTGACAGGTGTTGACAGATGGGTTAACCAGGTTTAGCAGGTCATTCGTTATCAATGCGACTCTGCATACATCGTTTCATTGATAACGACATAAGCAGACTCTGCTAGAGCTAGTCTGCGCTCTCCAGGCAATCATTATATGCCTCCATGATTACGCAGATACCCAGCAGCATCGGTGTGCTCTGATGTTCATCAGGGTCACCCAAAACTTTAAAGCCAAGCCGGCTGTAGAATTTGACAGCACCAGGGGTTGCATCCAAATACAAGCCTTTAATGGGTATCTGCATATGCAGTCGCGCTGTTTCCATCAAAGCATTCCGCATCAGGACGAGGCCTATGCCACACTTCTGAAGCTTCTTATCCACGCCAAGCATGACGAGCCGTACGACGGGAATCTGTTTCGTTAAATTTGTCGCCTTGGAAAGCCCAGCCTTCGCCTTCTCCCGCGTGATTTCACTGACGGTTAGGGTGCAAAACCCCAAGAGATCGTGGCCGACAATTGCGCCGATGCCTTTAACGTTTTCGCTTTTCAAGGCCCGACGCAGCCGACCATTGAAATATTCATTGATTAGCGGTAGCCCACAGTCGAAGTCTTTAGGGAAGTTGTACTTCTCAAACGTTGCTAGCAAATTGCAGTCGATTTCACACGTTACGGTCTCTGTAGTTTCCATGAGTCCCTCTCATCAAATTTATCAAAGCCTTGGTAGGCTTCGCGCTTTTGTCCTCATTGAGTACTTCTTGTAGTCGGGCGAAGGTTTTTTCCGAAACCTCAATCCTTCTGTGGTTTTCAAGTACAGCTTCAGCACGTTCAAAAGCGGAAGACATTATGAAAGACGTCATGTCTAAGCCAGATAGCAGTGCTGCTTTTCGGATAGTTTCTTTCGCGATATCCGTGGTCTTGATTTCAAGCCTTGCAGTTTTTGGCGCTTTAAGTAGTTCTAGTAATTCAGTCATGAGAATGCCTTTTGTGTAGTCAGTGGTTTTCCCTTTTAAATGGTTATCCTAGAGGCGCTTGCGCACCTTTACCGTTTTAAGCTTCATGGTAAGTCCCTTAGTGGTTCAGCTTTAGGTTCAGTAGGCGGGACATATCTAGCCTTACGGTACGGACCATAGCCGTACAACGCTCACCATGTCAAGGAGCATCCGTACATCACCCGTACGCTCCAACCATATCGAGCAGCAACGCTCGCAACTGCTTGGCCTCTTTGGAGCCGGTAGTGATTGCTCGGTCACCCCGCTACTCCAAAACCTCAACATAACTCGACTCCCCACCGCCACTCGCCCCCGACAACCACCCCCAAACAAACGCCAGCGTAGTCCGCCCCGCCTCATCAACGCCCACCGTTCCACGGGACCAGCCAGCCAGGATTTCGCCCTCGGTGGTGATGCAGTGAAAAAGCAACTCGATGGTATCGACGCCGGTCACGCGGCCAACCTGGTGGCCCATGCGAATTCGGCCACCTTGGTAGGTGCTTGAAATGGCATCGCCCTCAACCTGGTAATGGAACACCGTGCCAGTGCCGGAGAGTCCGTGGGTGTTGCCGGCTACGGTGAAGCGGCGGTTGTTCAGGCGCTGGTTGATTTGAGGAAGAGGCATTAGCATGGAGATCGAGTCCTTTAGGTCAGTGTGTTCATTCCGTTCGGGATGATCGTAAACGATTCTGTGGGGAAGGCTGAAGACGCCATTCACACAAGGTCTTCGAAAAACCGGAGGGCGTTTCGCGAGCCCGCTCCCACAGGGGTTCGGGCGGAATTTTACGAGCCTCATTGGCTGCGCTCGAATCCATCAATGACGTGTCAGAAGTCACCCGGCAGAATTTCTACGTCAAACACATCTACACGCATGCCGATTACGACGTTGCTAACGTCTGGTATGCAAGAAACAAAGGGGTAAAACGATGAGCGCGGCCAGGAACGACTTTCAAACCGTGATCGCAACGCTTGGCGAGCTGCACGCGGCGCTGGAGCGCCTGCGCGGTGAGTTTGTGCACGGCATCAAGACCCCCGCTGACTATGAGCGTGCGACCGACCTGCTCGATGAGCTCACCGACGGGCGCGAATTGAGCAAGGTCGAGGAGAAAATCCTCATTGAGCTCGAAGACGAAATTTTGGCCTACCAGCGCGAATCCGACCAGTTTCGCGAATCGAATGCCACTTTTGAGGCATCGTGTAACCCTGTGCAGCTGATCAAGGATCTGATGGAGACCCTCGGGCTCACCGGTTCGGACCTGCCTGAAATTGGTGATAAAACGGCAGTGTCCAAGGTGCTCAGTGGGGATCGGCCCATCAGTCACAAGATGGCGTACGCGTTGGCAGAGCGGTTTGCAATGGAACCGGGTGCTTTCGTGTCGGCAGCCCCGGGAAAGGCAGCGCCTGCCGAAACCGCTCGCCCCACAGTCAAGAAAACCTCAATTTACAACCGCCTTCGCAATGACGACCGGATAGCACGACCAGGGAAAGAGGCCGACGCCGGCGAATACAAAACAGTAGCTGCCAAGGGCCGCAGACAGACAGATAAAGCGCCGGTTAAGGGGTAGGTTTATTCACTGCCCCTTTCGCGCAAGCCCTCCCGCACAGGGGGCTGCCACAGGGTTGGCAATATCAGTGCCCAGTGCCGGATCGTCGGACAGCCACCAAGGAAACACGTGGGCATCCAGCAACAAGCGCCTCATAGGCTGCCCTCAAATCCATCAATGATGTCCTCAGGGGTCTTATCGAAATCGGCAGACATTCGAATTTGCCCCTTCAACCGCCCAGGCTTATGCGCCCGAGGTGTATCGATATGAGGCAGCAGATCCACATAAGGCTTGCCTGCCTTGGTAACCACAATCTTGTCGCCATGCCATGCGCGTTCGGCGAGTTGAGATAGTTGGGATTTCGCTTAGTGCATGTTTACTCGCACAAGTTCACTCATATGCACCTCAATAGCATTAGGTAATGGCAGTCCAAGTCGATGCTTCTCCAAAGGCAAGGCGTCGAGCAGACCGTCTGTCAAAAGTGGCGTTTCAAGGTTCTGAAAACGACATTGCCGTCAGTACGGTGTCCAGTGAACTGATCAGGCGAGCGTCGTGAACTTTCATGCGCAAATCCAGTTACCCAGTGGCGTTCTTAAGTTTTTCGCGAGCGAGCTCGCTCCTACAGTGGAACCGAGCCCGCATGAATACGCTCGCCTCCTGCCCATGCAGCAATCATCTGCGGTCTGAGTGCCCTACCAGGCCCCGAAAAGGACGGCGCAAGCGTTTATGAACGCGTCTGCCCAGACTTCCGAATACAGACATTTCTTGTATCTGATCAGGTCGTGAAATAAGCGGCCGGTTGATGAACTATCAAGCTCTCATGTGATTGCCCAACGGCTTGCGCCATGCACCTTTTTTGGTACACTCAACATATGAATGGAATTCCCCTAGTGTTCTCCGTGCGCTTTTTTTGCACAGAGGCCGGTAACGAGCCTGTATTTCGTAAAGCAAGATTATGAAGAGCAACAACACCATGACCGTCCCAGTAGGCTCCAATTTTGACGATTTACTCGCAGAACAAGGGATGCTCGAAGAGGTCTCCGCCGCTGCCCTCAAGCGCGTCATCGCCTGGCAGATTGCCCAAGCCATGGCCTCTCAGAAAGTCAGCAAAAAGACGCTGGCCCTGCGAATGCACACCAGCCGTACCGCTGTGGATCGTGCGCTGGATCAGAATGATGCTGGAATGACGCTCGCGACTTTGGCGAGCGCCGCACGTGCACTGGGACACCGGGTTGAAGTCAGACTGGTTCCGGAAAACAGTTGAATGCGGCGGTCCACAATAATCCTGCGCAAAGTCAGCCTTGCGGAATCTGTCTCTCCAACTCCCGAACCTCCTGCTCTACCTCTTTGCGCCGATCGCAGGCTGCCTTGATCATCGGTTCATCAAGTGCGCAATACTTGCGTAGCCAGTGCACCATCATTTCCTCGTTCGGGATGAAATAATCCTTAACGCCTTTGCTGCCTCTGATAAACCCATTCATCCGCGCATCGAAGCGTTGGGCGGCATACTCATCCGGCGGTAACGCGCCCCACTCTGCCGCGCAATCCTGGAAGAACCAGGAAATATCGTCGATATGTTTTTGCGCGCCGCGGTGTCGGCGTTTGTACAGGACGTACTCTCGATTGCTTACCTCAAAGCGCTTCATCATCGGTTCATCTTTCACCCATTGCAGAACATCGTGCTGCAGGGCATAGCGCATCAGGCCGCAGATCCAGCGTTCAGTAAAACGCTGCGTGAACGCTTCAACATCGGCCTTTTTTGCATCGGCGAAAACCATGCAATAGCGGGTTTTCAAATGGATTACGAGCAGCACGTGCTTACGTTGAACGGAGATCGCATGGACTAGCCACTGTTCGGCCGAATCGCCCGTTTCGTCTTCCTCAGGCGTTGGCGAGGGTGGGTGTGGGTTTACGGGCGTGACGGTTTTACCCTTGTGCACGCGGCTGAAAAACTTGCTGGCCGCTTCGGTGCAGTTGAAGATCAACATCCGTGGTTCTCCGATGGGAAAGGGCTTACTACCAGCCATCCTGCCGAACAATCTCTTCAACCCATTCGAGCTCATACGGTTGACGAACAATCTCAGCCATTGCTTCTCGCAATTCTTCACTCAGACCTGATAACTCTGCATCGGTAACCAGGTCATGCATGATGAACGCACGCAATGCGGTACGCGTACTGGAGCGGGATTGACTGTTATCGTCAAACGCCCAGGCCATGTCCTTGTTCCGGTCCTGGATCAAGCCATAGAGCATGCCATAGCGTGCGTGAGCTGGAAGCGCCCCGTGCTGGGTAATCGTCTTGGCATCCGCGAGCACGCCTTGGCAAAATCGTTCGAGCGCAATTTTTCGCAGCTCTCTGAACTTCTTCCAGTCACTTTCAAGGATGGACATTTACATTCTCCTGCTTGGAAACTTGAACTGCTCACATGCCTATTCCTGCGAATAAAACTGCCGATTCCAAGCCTGCCGCCCCAAAGGTGACAGATCGCTTTGGAAACGATCAAGAACGACCGGAACAACATGATTCGCACAAGGGACACAGCCAAACGCACGATTGTAAGCGTTCGGCGAACACGCCTTGCGTAGTTAAACGGACGCCCATTTGTGCGGCAGCCACTTCGTAATCTCCCTCGCCCGCTGCATCGGCAGACGGGTAACATCCTTAATTCCCTACAGGTCAGTGGTCCAAGACGACGATGGATAGACAGAACGCTTGGCCATGTTCTTGCGGCAGGAGCTGCATCTATAAGTCGGTAGGCGAAATCCTGGTTGTACGCCTTTTGATAAATACACGTCGGAACTGTCGCAGTGCGGGCAGTATCGATACTGCCGATAGGGCAGCTCATGCAGATGGCGGATGAACATGTCCGCCACAGGACGCAGATTGAGCGGCAAACAAACATCGTAGTCTGGTCACTCATCTTGGCCCGAGAGGGGTGGTGTCGAGCGTGTTGGCATCATGGTTTCTTCTGGCCCAGAAACACGGACACCGCGTTGCCAGTGACCATGGGTTTAGGAATAGAAAATCAACTTTCCAGTATGAAGGCTGCAAAAGTCCGGCAGCTCAACATCAAGCCAGCTCTCGTGCCGTCTGCGCCGCTAATTCTGCCTCACGCGTGGCTATGGCTACGTCCAACTCAGGGGAACGCGTGGCCCATTGCTCGGGTGGTAGCGGCCTGGACCACTCGATGATGTCGGGATAGGGCAGGTCTGGCGGCGGGTACAGCTTTTTCCTTTGCAGATAGGTAGCGAGAGGAGCATTGAAAATAAATACGCCGAATACACCTTCCCACAATAGTGTTAGAAACCAGCCGCGCTCTTTGGCCTTGTCGTTCATGTAATCGATGTAGTAGCGCAGATTTGCACCTGAATTAAGCGCTGCGGCTTCCGGGGCAGCCTCCGGCCCAATCTCCATGTAGCTACGCACGCACTCCCACAA
>NZ_JACBXG010000026.1:0-17220 GCF_020295325.1 Pseudomonas sp. Y24-6
TTCGGGGTGAGTTGGGGAGGTGCATTGGCTCAAGAATTCGCTCTTCGTTACCCGAGCATGGTACGCAGGCTGATTCTCGCGGCGACCTCTCCCGGCCCAGTGCTATTGATGAAGCCTGCTGACGTTATGGATTTTTTCCGCAAGAATAAAAACGCCAAAATGCGCAAGCAAGATAGCTCACGCAATTCAATTCACACGCTGCTGCGGTTCGGTGTGATGAAAGGCATGCTCTCTGTTAATCCGCGAACGTACTATTTCCAGCTCGCAGCCTTGATTGGATGGACAAGCCTGCTCCGGTTGTCCCGGCTGCCTCAACGCACGCTGGTTCTTACCGGCGACCGCGATCCTTTAATACAGGCGTACAACGCCTATATCCTGCGCCGCACAATTCGACGTTCAGAACTCCGCATTCTGAAGGGCGAGGGGCACTTCTTTGTGGTGACCAGCGCTAAACGAACTGCCGTCTTGATCCGCGAATTTCTTAGCCGGCAATATGACGATGAAGAGATGGCACCGAGGATCGCAGACCGAAACGTTAAGGCGAGCATGGAGCGCACCTAGATTAGTTAATCCGCTCGTTGACGTCTTTGTGAAGGGGAGTCAGACACAGTCGTAGGCAGCATCAATTTCATCGCAAATTCTTCCAAACTCTCCGGATCGACAATGGTCAACCTTGTAGCTGTTGTTGATTAATCATGTCGAGGTGACCCATGGATAACTATCACATCACAAAAAAAGAAAATGCTTGGGAGCTTGTCAAAGAGGGTGCGCAACGAGCTTCCAAAACAGCCTCTACGAAAGCGGAAATCACTGAGATAGCCAGCGAATTTCTGCAGGGTAAAACAGCCTCTCTGAAAATCCACAAAGAGGATGGGACGATTCAAGAGGAACGTACCTTTCCTCGTGCCGCCGACCCTAGGAAAACAAAAGGCTGAGTCGAATCCAAAAGAAGGGGCGGCCGCGAAGAAGACTTTCGATCCTTATCAAGGAAGTCAGGTTTAGCAGGAGTTCGCTTTCCATCCACGCCTGCGCATGTCTAACCACAG
Source organism: Pseudomonas sp. Y24-6 (assembly GCF_020295325.1). NCBI lineage: Bacteria > Pseudomonadati > Pseudomonadota > Gammaproteobacteria > Pseudomonadales > Pseudomonadaceae > Pseudomonas > Pseudomonas sp. Y24-6. The sequence goes on from NZ_JACBXG010000026.1 coordinate 1,047, forward strand.
GAACTCTTCAATGGTAATTGCATGTCTAGGATGGGGATCCCTCATTTGGAAACCTGGAGCATTACCGCTCGCAAGCAAATGGTTTTTGGATGGGCCCGTTTTGCCCATCGAATTTGCGCGAGTCGGTGATGGGGGCGAGCTCGCAACCACGATCTGCGCGAATGCACATCCATGCACCGTTCTCTGGGCAATGTTGAATGTAAAAAACCTTGAGGAGGCATGCGAGGCCTTGCGTGTCCGAGAGCAAATTCCAGAGGACAGGGAGGATGGAATTGGTGTTTTTACCACCAGTAGCTCCCCAGTGGGAGTAATCGCCGAATGGGCACTCTTTCACCAATTGGACGCAGTCATTTGGACTGCACTGCCGCCTAGATTCGAAGACATTGAAGGTTCGATCCCAACCGTTGATGACGCTGTTTCATATCTAGCTGGTTTGAGTAAAGATGCGCAGGAGCACGCACGGGACTACGTTAGGCAGGTGCCGACTCAGATCGATACGTCCTATCGAAGGGAGATCTACTCAAGGCTTGGGTGGGATCAATGAGTGCACAGAGCCAAGCTCAAATTGGCGCCATCTTTGATCAGCTGTTGTCGCTGCGAGAGAGCGTTAACAGTCTCCAGCAGATGGAGAATGAAAGAGTAGGTACCCTTCGTGGCCACCAGACCGTGGATGTGGACGGCTCTTTTCTATTGGTTTTTCAAAAGCTTCAAAACAACATCGCCGATATGGAGGAGGCTTTGGCCACCATTGCGGAAGCCACAGGCGATGCACCAAAGTTCTAGCGGATCGTCATTGAGGAAAAATTACACGCCATAACGCTTGTTCCCGCCAGAAGTAATGCAGTACCGACCGCCTCTTGGCCCGATGCAAATGTTTCCAGATGGAGGGCACGAAGTACCGTATTTTGGCATCTGCCTCCGGGTTGGTTGTACTGGCGAACGCCAGGGTTTCGGTTTAGAGGCGATGTAGCAGTTCGATCCGCTACAAAGGCTGTTCGAAGAAAGCCATTTCGCAGGTTGGCCATCGATGCTGATACGCACCCAATCATCCCGTTTTTCGAAGACCTGAACTTTAGCCCCTCGGCTCAGCTTGGAAATGACTTTTCCGCCGGGCTGATCCCGGATATTGAGCTGGTTCGCGTTTACGTATTGATCAACTGAGGGGGCAGGTGTTGGTGACGGATCCGAGGTAGATGAGACCAGAGTATTCGGAGTGGGAGGGGGGCTCGGTTGTACCTGAGCGGGAGGCGAGTCTTTTTTGCCTATCGCCCAAAGGACAGCGAAAACAATCGGGAGTGGGACAAACCATGACTGAGATTTCTTGCGCATTTCCATTGCCTCCCAGCAGCCACTAAACAGCCTGTCCTCCCTGACCAACCTGGCTTCATAAACCTATTTGGAGCTTAGCTAAATCTCCATTATCAGCCGCCTACCTAACCCTCAAATCTTCGGGTTTCCCAGATTAAACGTCGCGAGCATTCGCTATCTTTATTCACGGATGGGAACCACCCGGCTAAGCACCTACGACCAGGAAGTCTTTGCTTGATTCCCAATTGCAGTGGCCGGTACCAGTCGGGCAGTAGCAGTACGTCTCCTGAACTGACCTCCAATACATGGCCATCGGGGCAGCCGAGCATCAACCGGGTCTTGCCGCAGGCGATGCCAAGCACTTCATGAGCTTCGGCATGGTAGTGGTGATAACTGTAAATCCCGTAGCGCCACTGTGGCGGCCATAATGGAAGACGCGCAAAGGGCGTCCAGTACCGCCTCAACCAAGGCAATGAAATCATTGCGCGGGCGGGTGAGTTTCTTCAGGGCGAAACTGCGTCGCTGAAGATTCACAAAGAGGACGGGACTATTCAGGAAGAATGAGCTTTTCCTCGTAGCGCAGACCCACGAAAGTCCAAAAGCTAGCAAGTGGTTTTGATGAATCAGTGACGATGCTCACCCCCAGTCGGATCTTCGATTTGAAAGACCTTTCCATTGCGCCAGGCATCAGCACCTGGATCAATATGTGGGGCAGGGATGTCGGCCCGGTCTTTCTTTTTCCGTGTGCTATCGACATCAAATCTTTTGTCCCGTTCGATCACCAGTTGCGGGTCGATCTGACCATCTGCTGTGAATCCCATCATCAGTTGCGGAACGCCTAGCGGTAGCTCTTTGTTGAGGTCGGTGTGCCACGTATGCCAAGTCTTGCCATAGGTATTGATCAGCTTTTCCATCAGCGCATGTTCTGCAATGTCTGGAATACCGGGAGCAACCAATTGGCCCGACTTCACTTCATGAGCATGGCTGTGCCAGAGCGCCTTTTCAGTGATGGGTAATTTGGCGAACAGCTGCTCATTGATGATGTACTCCACCCCCATAAGCTTCGCGTCCTTGCGATTGCCATCGTAGATCACGCACTGGATCACTTGTTCATTGAGGGTGGAGCAATAGTGGTGAGCCTCCATTTGAACGTCGGGACGGCCATTGTAAAAATGGAATCCATCGAGGTAGGCATTGAGAGCATCGATGGGCGGACGTGATTGGAGCAGAGCGGCGCCGGCATCCAATGTGCGGGTAGTGGCTGTCTTTTCCTCACCCGGTGCAACGACATTGGAGGGGGTATTGTTAAAGGCGCATGCAGTCAGCAAGCCGAGGAATGCCAGAATCAAAGATGGTCTGAATCCGGTGAAAAACATCCGCTGGGTATTACCTCCTATCATTGCTGATCCTCCGTCCCGTTAGCTTCCAGGCATCGATGACGAACGACAATCGTCTTGGTTACCAATGCCCATATACCTAGATAGAAAGCGCTTGGAAGCTAGCGTTCAAATCAATAAGGACGGCTGCCTCTTCATGGCATGCGGGATTCATTTAGGAACGGCAACGTCGCTGGTAGAATCAACACTGAACTCGCCAGCGTCACCCATAACGCTGTACTGGTTTCGCAGTTTTCTCAGTTCCCTGTTGCTCATATAGGCGGTGATAGTTGTAAGCACAGAACTGCCCGGTAAAAATCAGCGCCACGGCCACTAGACCAAGCTGCACGTTTGGGAACTTCAATACGCTTGGCACGTGCTTTAACGCAGATGACGGCTCGGGACGGATCGCTGGAAGAAGCCTGACCAGTGCCCACCGCTTGCAGATAATCAATACACCGCGCTCGATACACAGTTGATCAGTTTATGAAATGCGTCAAACTCGGATACATGACACGAGATATTGGGGCTCGCGGCCAGCAATACTCGATGGCAAACCTTAACTCTTGGCATTTCGATCAAAAACCATTTTATGAGTCGAGCCAAACAAGTTGTCGATTCGGTTAATCCGTTGCAATGCGGCTGTAATACGTTGGCCATGAATGTTATTCAAACTAGAAATCAACCCAATGTTCATAATGAGCGAGTTACCCGAGAAACTCAAGCATGGCAAAGTCAACAGAACTACCAAAATCAAATTAAAACTACTTACTGTGATAAAATCGGTACGCGAACTATATGTAACTACTATTAAAATCGAATGGCGAGCTATGCAAGCCACTGAATGTCTCGCATAGTTCACAAGTTAAGTAATGGGATCAATTCCAGCACCTGTATTTGCTGAGCTATAAAATTTGAAAAGCATACGATTTTCAATGCCAAGCAATATACGATTTTACGAAATCGCACGTTTGGGCTCGAAGAAAAGTGTCAACCCTCCTGGCGTGACAGCATACCTTGCAGACTATCCTGATTAAACTCCTGGCAAGCACGTTCAGCTTCAGCACGCGTCTGATAAACAGTCTTCAAGCGCAGCTTTTCCTGATTGTCATAGAGGTTGAAGCCTAAAGGTGCGGTCTGACAATAAAAGCGAAATCCGTTACGCATCGATCCCGTTTCCGAGGGGGCTGCAGGTACCACAACAAATCTCGAAATCATTTTCGCGTCCTCTCCCAGATCCGCTCACTATCAGCGGCTATTGGCCACCACAGCAAGCACATTTCCGCAGTTTCCGATGAGAAGCACGCGCGGCCTATGGAGATTGGTCGCATCGTAAAAAGGCGTAACTGATTCGCTTCCTCAGCTCTACTTCCTAGAAAGGCATCTATTCCTAAAGCGCCTCCTGCTAAGCTGAACTCTTGCAAGGAGAAGTCGCGATGCCAAATTCAGACCTGCTCCCTTCCCCTACTGTTCAAGATGAATCAAAACCAACTCGCCCTTGAGGCCGCCATTATGGAACCCACCCTTTCGGTCGAGCAGCGTGGTTCCGATGTGGTTGGAGGCAACGTGCGCGGAGCGTTGCAGACGATCCACAAAAAAGAAGAGTTCATCAATATTACTCTTGCGGTGCTCATGACGCCTGAGTGGAAGGTCTATGGTTAGGCTGCTAGCTGGGCCCCGCTTGGCCCGAAGCTGCGACCTTCTCCGTTATGTCAATCCACATCACAGCTCAGCTGTTGGCTAGCGGCGGCTCGAATGCGGAACAACTTGCGCCTAACCTTTCATCTCACCGCTCGCGATGTCTGCCAGATGATGACGGGCGTCGCGCTGGGTAACCCCTCTAATGCGCAGCTCCATGCAATCATGGAGTGAGCCTATCACTGCCTCATTCTCGTTAAGTTTGATGGTTGGCGACTCACGCTATTCAATGACTGTGAAACCTCGGACTATTGCGAATACTAAACATCGCCTGGCGGTCGAGTCGGGATACTTGAACTCTGGTAGCGCGACGGAGTGGATCCTTTCGACCTATTGTGTGGCTGAGAGCGTGAACAGATGGATCGTGTGTTCTCGGTACATTGAGCCTCCTTGGAAAATGGGAGGTTGGGATCTTATGTCAGACCTCTTTAACGCCGCTTCCAAGATTATAGCTACGCCGCCTTTTCATCAAAAGCGGGTGCCGCCACGGCTTGGCAGACTTACTAAGATGCAGCCATAAATCCCTAAAGACGAACCTTGGGATAGAGATAATTAATTCGCATTGAATATACTCAGACGTCCCCGAAATTGCAGAAGGAAAAATATTTTATTAATTCAAATTATAAATTGCAACAACAAGTTACAAACCGATACTTCTTTGATACCGTCATCAATGAGATAATTGTCTGTTGATTGTTCTGGAGGGTGTACTATGACCACATTTCAATTTATTGCAGGCATGATATTGTGTTTGGTTGCGCTCGGCGTCAGAGCCTACTTGCTTATTCAATATTTGGAAAAAAACAAGCGGGCCGTTCAAAAAAAACAGTGAATAACGACAGCATCAATTTCCGAAGCTTGCCGTTAACAGTTGTGATTGCCGTCACATACGCCCCCCTAATTGGTGTGCTGGTCTATGACTAATTACGATGATTATCGGTTCCAATCTCACCATATTCTGCTTGAGCTTGATGCAGCTACTACTGCGTTGATGATGCTAGTTTCGGGACGTCAGACAGAAGGCCCTCGGCGGTGCGGAGCAGTAGAGCGCCACAAGCTGGCGTATGAAACGTGGGCGGCATTTCTTCGTCCACCGGCTACTGACCCCATGCCTGTTCTCGATGGGAGAGCGACAGGTCAGTACGGGCCATTTACGGAATGACCCACTTCATCGTTACTAAAGCTCACGAGGCTGTCTGGTCTCTGACATTAGCTTTTGAGATCCGCACCTTCACAATAAAAGTGTTGCCTTGCTCCCGGTCAGAAATAACATCGATAGATCCTTTATGTGAGGCGACAATCTCTGAAGCAATGAAAAGTCCTAAACCCAACCCCTCTGTAGGCGGATGGTCGATAACCGAATGCTGCGAGAACCGGCCCATGGGATTGAAGATGAATGGCAAAACATCCTTTGGTACAGGCTCGCCGCCATTATTGACGCTAAAAATCGCGGAAACCTCTGTCGCCACCAGCTCCACCAATATTGGAGTTTGGATTTCCCCGTGATGCACGGCATTGCTGATGTGTTTGAAAAGACTTGTCCCATATGTGCCCCATCGAACCTGCCTATGATTGACGCTTTCGCTGTAACCACCACATTCGCTTCAGGATGAGATAGACGAATTTCATCGACGATGCGTTCACACAAAGGAAACAGGTCTAATTCTGCGGTTTGACGGGAATTCCTAGCCCCATCTGACAACGAGGCGCTCGCGGAATCAATCGCCAGTTATTCAAGGGCAGTTGAGGCCTCTCGCATAATGCAAAGCCGTTGTTGGGAGCATATAATTTGAACTCACAAGTTCTAAAGGTATTTACTGACACTGATGTAGTCTAGGCAAGATGAAAGAAATACAGCGGCGAGCCGCTATAGAAACCTGGAACAAACTTATCGCGATGCCTGAGGACAGTATCAAAGCTCAGCAAAGGTATGACGAGCTCTTGACGTCAGCCGACTCTATGGAGCAGGAAGGGAGCAACTGATCAGCAGCCAAGAATGGCGCAGGCTCGCTCAGCAAGCGGGGCCATTGTTCGCTAGCACAGCAGAGTGCAGGCGTGAGACGAATAAAAGACAAGGCGTGCACTCACCCATCCAATGGTGGAATACACCACATGTGCAATCAATGGCTGGGCCAGAAGTAGGCCCCTTCGTAATTAGGAGGTTCTATTACAAAGTCATTGCGCGTTGAGTCAGCCAGAGCTCAAGCGCAGCTCCAGACATGGGGCGACTGTAAAAATATCCCTGTCCCAGATCGCATCCTTGCTCTTTCAAAAATATATGCTGCTCTTCGTTTTCGACGCCTTCAGCAACGATTTTAAAGCCCAACGCTTGGCCAAGGCTTATAATTGCCTTTGTAATAGCTACATCTTTTTCGTCATGAGGAAGATCGGATATGAAATTTCGATCAATCTTCAAGCTGTTTATGGGTAATAATTTCAAGTAGGCTAGCGACGAGTAGCCTGTCCCGAAGTCGTCAATTGCGGTAGATATCCCCATACCTTGCAGATTATGAAGTACGGCTTTGGAATGCTCAGGGCTTGCCAGCATCAAGCTTTCTGTTACTTCCACCTCAAGTGTGTTCGCGGAGATATTGTATTTTTGTAGCGTACTATTCATGAGTTCAACGTAGTCGCTTCGTTCAATTTGAAGAGCCGCAACATTAACCGCTATTACACCTGGCGATATCCCATTTTCACACCATCGCTTGATGTCTTGGCAAACTATATCGATTACTTGCTCGCCAATTTGAATGATCAACCCGGTACTTTCTGCTAACGGTATGAAATCTGCGGGCGGGATTAAGCCATTGATTGGGTCTCGCCATCGAACCAAGGCTTCCGCACCAACGAACTCATTCGTTTTAATGTCGATTTTGGGCTGGTACCAGACTTCAAACTCTTGGCCCAGCACTGCTCTTCGTAAAAATCTTTCACCGTCCATTCTTTCTTGCGCTCGCAAGGTCATCTCGGCTTGATAGAATCGGTAACCGTTACGACCATTTTCTTTCTTTCCGTTCATCGCTGTATCAGCTTGTCTAAGCAATTGCTCAGGGCTTGCAGATTCGTTCGATGCGATCGCGATCCCCAAGCTGGCGGTTATCAGGGTCGACGCTCCCTTTAAATCAAAGGGTTGCTCTAGTGAAGAAAGAAGTTTTTCAGCGACTAAATTTACTTCGTCTGTGGTTGCCAGATTGCCAAGTATGAATGCAAACTCATCACCACCCAGGCGTGATACTGTGTCACTCGGTCGAATGCAAGTTTGAAATCGGGCTGCAGCTATTTGCAGAAGCATATCGCCCTGTGCATGCCCCAAGCTGTCGTTGACTGTTTTGAAATCATCTAGATCTAATACGATGACGGCCAATATCAAATCGCCGCCCTGCGTTTGTTCGATTGCGCGCTGAAGTCGTTTCTGGAAAAGCGACCTGTTGGGTAATCCGGTAACTGGATCATAATGAGAGATTCGTTCAAGGTCTGATTTAGTTTTATTAATTACCGAAAAGTCAGAGAATACCGCGACATAGTTTGTGATTTTGCCACTGTCGTTATAAACGGTGTTGATGGTCATCCATTGTGGATACATCTCACCGTTTTTTCTCCTGCTCCAGAGCTCACCTTGCCAAAATCCACGCTCTTTCAAGTATCGAATAATTTCTCGATAGAAGGAGTTATCTTGATTCTCGGAAACCAGTATGTTTGGTCTTAAGCCGATAGATTCTTTAGCGCTAAATCCGGAAATAGTAGTATAGGCATTGTTTACGGATAAAATATGGCCGCGCTCATTGGTGATAATCACGCCGTCAGCTGTATGGTCTATAACTACGCCCGCGAGTCGAAGCTGCTCTGTATTTTTTTTGATTTTAGTGATGTCAGTCGATATGCCTAATACACCTGTCGCGAATCCACCTCCGTCTTTCAAAACGCATTTCGTAGTTAAGTATGTATGGATGGCGCCATTATGGGTAATGTTTTCTTCAAATCTAAGAATAGCCCCGGCTGAAAGGACTTCATTGTCATTCCCTTGAAATATCCTTGCTTGGGTTTCGGGCATGTGGCTAGCTCGCGGCTTTCCTTCGAGTTCTGCAAATGTGAAACCTGTTGCTTTTTCGAACATACGATTGCAAAGTGCTAAATTTCCTTTCGTATCGTACACATATATCAAGGAAGGTGCGTTATTGACGATGTTCAGGAGCAAAGATTTCTGGGTGAATAAAGCTTCCTCAGCTGTCTTACGAACGGTAACGTCGCGTACAACGGCGTAAACCATTGGTTGGCCGGACAGAATCACTGAGCACAACGTCACTTCAGACGGAAACGTTGAGCCGTCAGCTCGGGTATGTAGCCACTCAAAGCGATGAGCACCCTTTGCGAGAGCAATGTCTAGCATCTCTTTAGACTTTACCGAAGACAATTGTCCGTCAGATTGATATTTTGGAGATATGTCCGCTGGGTTGACTCGATATGACTTTTGGTGATTTCGTAAACCAAATGTTTCGATTGCTGCGGCGTTTGCGTCAACACAAATACTTTCTAGACTCACTATCCAGATGGGATCTGGTGAGCGTTCAAACAAAGCTCGAAAACGAGATTCACTTTGCTGCAATGACAATTGTATAATTTTTCGGCTAGTTGTCTCTTCGGTCAAATCTTGCTGTCGCTTTTCTATTAATTGATGGCTAATAATAAGTTTGGCCGAAAAGTAAGTAAAGAATCCCGTGCAGAAGAGCGCGAAAAGAAGCATAGGTGATTCATAAAAAGAATTGGTAATCCAGCCTTCCTTTGGCAGAGCAGCGAGCTGCCAAGTACCACCCGGAACTTCAACTGTAGTGATTACCGCATCTTCCTTGAATAGCGTTGGATCACCGAATATAATACCTCCTGCCGAGCCCAGCCCATCCTGGCCACGCAGCGCGACCTGTAAATCGTTTATGCTAGATATGCCCCCTACGAGCAGTAATTTCTGATAATCCGCCACCACCGAGACACTGCCCCAATATTGATCTTTTCCTGTGGCATCGGTGACGAACACTGGCCGACGGTTAACAAATGCCTTGCCCCCTTGAATTAATTGAACCGGCCCAGCCAATAGTGAAGTTCTATTTTCTCTAGATCGCAGTAATGCGCCATATTGATCGGCCAAGTTCCGATAATCTACGCCGATGAGCTTTTCGTTTGCCTGGATTGGAAAGACGTTATCTACGATGTCATTTGGTGCGAGGACAACGTGTTTTATTTGAGGCTGTAAGGATATTGCTTCTCTTGCTATCCCCTGAAAATGCGCAGCGGTAATGTCGCCATCCAACCTAACGAGCTGAGCAATACCCTCGGTAACGTCAAAAGTAGACCTTATCGCACTTTCCAGGCGCGTCTGTATATTACCTAGTGTCGAGCTCACTTGGGTTTTGGCTAGATACAAATTCTCCTGCTGCTCCAATGAGCCTAGCGCCAGCGATAGCACGATACCAGACAGAAAAATGCTAGCGGGGAGAGCAAAGATCGTCCACGAATACGAGATCGTTTTTGTGCGGGCCTGTTCGTTCGTATGTGCTGCAGTCGATTTGTCCAAAGCGGCAGCCCTTTAGTTTATTCGAAGGGATGGGCGGATCATGAGGAGGCACCGACCCAATGAATGCGTCTCATTGTGGATGACGAAGATGAGTAAGCGCAGTTGGAAAAATGGTCTCGCAAGAAAGACATGCGTCCGCTCCTCTTGTGACTACAACATTATGAGACGTAGTACGCTATTGAACTTTGGTAGATTTTCGCCTGCGTCGCTGCTTATACCTATTGACAGTCGACAGGCCACCCTCTGCCAGGTTCAGTCAAATTGATCACCTGAAGCATTATTTTCAAAAAACAGTTGTTAACTGTTGATCGCTTGCGGTTGTAGAAGAGCGTAGATTCGAGAATTTAAGTGATCGGCAAAAATTCGGTGCCACCAAGCCCCTCACAGCGTCTACAAAGCCGACTATGCTCGTCGACCGTAGCGACGCTTTCATTTTATTGCCTTGTCAGTCAGTAGGAGCGAACGAATCCGACTGTTCAAGGATCCAACCTTGCTAACTCAGACGTACGGTGCGCCGGGCGATAGATCTATGCTAAAAAACCTCTGGTATGTCATTTTACCTTCATCTCAGTTGACCAACGATCTGACAGCCATTCGGATCGTTGGACAATCGTTCGTGGCATTCCGCGATGAACATGGTAAGGCGTGTCTGCTTTCCGACGTGTGCGTGCATCGAGGTGGATCGCTCTCCGCTGGCAAAAAGGTTGGAGGGAGCGTTCAGTGTCCTTATCATGGATGGCGTTTTGGTGCTGATGGCAGATGCACCTACATACCCGCTCAGCCAAATCTGAAAATCCCTATCAAGGCTCGAATCGACGCTTATCCAACGATAGAGCGTTATGGTTGGATCTGGGCTTTCCTTGGTGATCTGCCAGAAGATGAGCGACCACCGCTCCCGATTTTAGACTGGCTCAGCGATGACGCCGTGAGAACTGTATCCGGTCATTTTGATTGGGAATCCAGTTGGGATCGCGTTATTGAGAACGGTCTTGACTTCGCCCACGCTCCTTTTGTCCACGGTTCGACCTTTGGGGATGTCAACCACCCTGAGATAGAACCCTTTGATGTCGATAGCAAAGAATGGAGCGGTTCGGCTCGAATGATCATGCGAAGACTGAGCAAGTTTGATTAGGGACGGTGACCCCATCGGTGGCAACCTGCGTAGTTACGCAAGGTGGGATCGCCAGCCGTTTACAAATGCAGTGCTTTGGATGCAGGCTCACAGCGCAGCGAGTAAAACTTCGAGCCTCTGACGTCCCCAAGTACTAAGCAGCTCGACTGGGTCGGTGCCATAGCGTGGCGAGGTTTCTAACCCTGCGCAGCCATCTGGCTAGCTGCGGTATTCGCAGTAGTCCAAGGGTCACAGTCGTTGAAGAGTGTGAGTGCCAGCCATCTATCTCAACGGGCACGAGTCCGTGGCGGATATCGCTCCATAATAGGACGGAGGTCTGATTCATGACCCCTGTGCCTAGTGACACGACCTTCCGTATTGAGCAGCCAGTCGAGCAAAACAGCGTCGATTCAGAACCCTACTAAGAAATTGATCTCTCATAAAAAAGGCACCAGCAGAGGAGGTGCCTTTAGCCGGAATAAAGGAGGCAGGGCCCTCTCCGGCCTCACTTAGTGTGAGATGGATTTCGCTCGTTCGTCATATTGAGCGTTGAATAAAGATGGGTTTAAATGCCCGGAAATTTCTCTGAGAGCAGCATTGGCTGCTGATTTGCTGTGAAAATCACCAATTGCACCGTCCACAACCAGCCCCTTAGCGCGCTCTAGAATTTCGTTCTTATCGTGCCTCGCGGCCTTAAGAAGCGCTGCAATTACAACTTCCAACGCAATTTCACGATCAGTCGTCATTTTCGCTTCCTCATCCGGCCCGTATGCCGGTGACCAATCAATACCCCATCCTACCCAAAATTGCCACCTTGCGGCATTTGGTGAAAGAGGGAGTCGCATGAGCATTTTTAACCACTGCTGTCAATCTGCGGTGGGCTCATAAGAAGGGTAGGGAACCTAATTCCCACTGCCTGCGGTGTAAGGCGGTGTGAATGAAATAGAAAATAGGATGCAGATCTTAGCTAATGTTATGCATCGGCCTCGGTTTCGCGAGACCGATACTCAAAAAACAGCGGCTATTTGTAGTTCCCTGCCTTTCGATATCCTACGGCCTGAGCCTCGGATTCAGACGTGAAGGGCAGAACCAGCTCGATTGGCTAGGAAAACGTGGTAGCACTGGCTCGCTAAAAACCACCTTCACGAGTTAATTGGCCTCAATTACTCCATCAGACATTGGTGATTGAGCCATCTCATCTTGGCTCGCGAACTCATTTTTGAAGGTCAGGGGCGGCGGGCCGAAGGCTGCTTTCACCTGCAGGCGAACGTGTGTCGTGAAAATATAGTTCAGGAGCCCCCCTTGAATTCAAAAAATCGCGACGGAGTTCTTATATTTGAAATCAAAAAACAGCAGAGATCTACCTGGCCATTTTTCCCGGAGGTATGACTTGTTAGGGGAATCGGATCGATTGCTTCTACCTCTTTGCCTCTTTTTTGTCTCTGCTTAAAAATTTTGAAAGGACGACTATCTCAGGAAGGGTGTCAGCCCTAGCTGTCTGTAAGTCATGTAGAACTCGCTTCTTCGCGACGAAGGCGCGGCTAGATTTTGCGTTTTCTTTCAAAGGTCTTCGAAGGCCCTCGAAAATTTGGGAAACCTATGAGTAGGAGGCGAATACGAGGACGATTTCAGGCAGCCTGGCTAGGCTCAAAAAACTCGTGAAATCGAGCATTCGAAGCGCTTAGACGCCAAATCCCTCAGTGTTCTTCATCGGAAACTGGCGACGATTACTTGCTGTACTGGCCTATAGCCGCTAATAGGTATGGGGTGATTCACGAGGGCATGAAGATGAATGCGAGATTTGTTGTAATTCCTGCGATCCCTATCGAAACGGGATCTGTGCGCAACGGAACACGCTTCTACTGCGAAACGGCGCCTATAGGTTTCAACATCTACGATAATGACGAGAAGTCGCGTTCCAAGGCTGCATATCAGACGCGGTCAGAAGCTGATGGCGAATGCCAACGTCTCAACCTAGAGCTGGTAAACAGCGTCCTTGCTCAACAACAATCCAAGCCAGTTCAACGAAATTGATACAAGCTTGCGAATGGAGTCCAAAGAACTCGACCTGGGGGCCCTTAGCCTGCCGCAGATGGGTTCTGGCTACTGGTGCGTACGTCCAGCTGAGAGCCCAAATTCAGTGACCCTAGGAAAGCTGACAAAGTCGGAACGATGATGATTAACGCTCTGCGCAGTGGGAAATCAGGATGATGTTGACTAAGCGCCGCAGCTCTATGGTTGGTTTTATTTTTTTTGCTGTTGGCCTGGTTACTTTTTCTGCTTGGCTGCTGTTGAAGTCCGAGACTCAACGCAGAGAACAGCGATTCTCCGAATACGTGCAAAATATTTCCGGCATCGTGCGAAATCAGCTTGATACCAATGAAGCTGTTCTTGCGGGTTTTTCAGCATTCCTCCAGGCCGTGGATCAAAGCGACACGGATGCTGCGGCCCGTTATGCGGCAGCCGTCCTATCAGCATACCCACATATCTACATGCTTGAGGCCGCGCGGGCTGTTCCCCTAGCTGAGCAAGCCGCCTTTGAAGAACTGTTGCGGCGAACATGGCGGCATGACTTCGAGCTGAAAGATTTCCCGAGCCTCACTCAGCAGCCTAGCCAACCTCAGGCATTTCTCAATGAGACGTGGCCGGTGTTGTTTATGTACCCGCTACTCCCTGAATCCAGCTCAATCTACGGAGTAAGGCTGGAAACCGTGGCCTACCTGTCCTACGCATTGGCACGAACCCACAGCAGCCAGAAACCTGTGGTTTCACCGGTATTCTCCATGTACGAGGGAGGCAATGCTTACATACTGATGCAGTCAGTCAGTCGGCCAAAGCAGGTAAGACAGGACACCCGTCCCAATTTCTTCGGCAGTACGATGGTGACTTTGCTGTTGGTCAAGACGAACTCGCTGCTCGATGCCGTGAACAACGCGAACGTAGACTTCTTGGTTCACATAAGAGCTATCCTGAAAACTGCAGCCGGGTCTGAAAGTGATGTGTTTTCCACGCAGACTCAGCAAGCAAGTTTACTGGATCGCCTGCTATTGCCGCGCCTGGCCAGCCGAGTTGAGATCAGAACCACTTCACAACCGATGACACTGCTGTTTGAGCGTCAGTTGCGTGTAGAGGATTTTTTAACGGCGGAGACATTGATTATCCTCGCGGTTCTGGGAGGTGCACTCGTAATGATGCCGCTTGTTTTAATTCGGCATTTCCAGGCGATTGAAAGGGCTGAGGTCGAGCATGAGCGCTCGGCCTATCTCGCAACCCATGACGTGCTTACTCAATTGCCGAATCGCTACCTTTTCGCCGAACGCTTTCATCAGGTTTATGCCGACTGGCAAGTGAAGGGTGTTCCGTTTGCAGTGCTATTAATCGACTTGGATTACTTCAAGGAAATTAACGATAAGCACGGCCATGAGGTCGGCGACGAGATTCTTCGAGTGGTTGCAGACCGCATGCTTGCGGCTACCCGTTCGTGTGACACCGTCGCACGCTATGGCGGCGATGAATTCGTGGCCTTGATCACAGATCTCAGGAGTCCAGAAGGTGCAGAAATGAAGGCCACGAGGATGCTAGAAACTATCGCGCAGCCGGTCGTCACGACCATAGGCGAGGTACCACTCTCGTGCAGCATCGGAGTTTCGATCTGTCCTCTCCATGGGCAGAGCTTGGATACGTTGCTAAAAGAAGCAGATCAGGCCATGTATGGCGTTAAGCAACTGGGGCGGATGGGGATTGCAATGACTAAGAAGCGTGCGATCTGAGTTCGCTCTCATGAAATATCTTCGCGTTCTTACCCTGGTGCGAACATGCTTGCGATGATACGGGCATCCAAGAGAGCGTGATGTGGAAGCGGTACCCCATCGTTTATAACCCTCAGAGTGGTAGCATCAACAGGGTGATTTCGGACATTTCTGGGCCATTTCCCATCGTCATACGCCAGTTCACAGAAAAGCTCCCAGTCGTACTGTGGGGCGTCTGTGACAATCTCCAGGGCTTCGTCGAACGACGTGAGAAACTCGAACAGCGCTGACCTTGCGCCAATGATGGGTAGTGCATAGCTTCCGCCCCAGAGCTGCGGAAGGACGATTTTGATTACGAAGTCGCTGCAGTCTGCTTCTCGCCATGTGTCGATCAATTCCGCGTAGAATTCGCGTCCATTCTCGGCCACCAACGCCAGCGAGATAAGCTTAGCTGCCGCCGAGAGCTGGGTAAATTCGCAATCAAGAAAGAGCCGCATGCCGTTAGAACTCCGTAATGACTAGGGGTCGCCTGGATATGTCCCAGGAAGCTCTGCTGTGGGATATGGCCGTTGAGCATTTTGGCTCAGAAGTGTTGCTCCAAATGGTAGTAGAGATGTGGGGTAGCGCAGCACCTCCGTTTAGACCCGTCGTGGAACACTTGTCCACCGATAGGATGAGCCAGGAAGCTCTGAATATCCTGAAAATTGCTCAGGAGCGAGTGGGCGCTTTCGTACCGGATCGAAGGCCCATTCATGACACGGTAACGCTGTACGCACGTCATGCAAGTGATTTAGCTGACGGTCTTATCACACGACTGCCGAAGGGAAGGCTGTCGCCAGCTATGAGGGGCTCTCGGATCGAAATCGAACTGGGGATGTGAACCCTAGCAGTCACCGATGACACCGATCAGCAACAATCCTAGTAAAATTATCGAGCTAAGTACCACTCCTTTGAGATGCCCTATGAACTCTGAGTTAACTGAAGAAGAAATGCGTCGTGCCCTGTTCGGTGCGGATGAGCCCGAAGTGCAGGTTTCTGCTCCTCCGGTGCAGGAGCCTGCGTCCGAGGTTGTTCCTATAAAGCCAGCAGCTCCCCAAGTGAAGAAGAAAGTGGCAAAAGCTTTTACTCCTAGGCTGAGGGTCACGCTCCNTCCGAGGTTGTTCCTATAAAGCCAGCAGCTCCCCAAGTGAAGAAGAAAGTGGCAAAAGCTTTTACTCCTAGGCTGAGGGTCACGCTCCGGGTTGGCAACGAATTTGAGGGGAAGATGCACGAGTTGATTCACGAGGCGGACACCTTGAGCTCGCTGCTTGCTGAACAGGAGGCTGTTAGGCTCTGTACGTAAACCCAAGAAATACGATTTTCTGTA
>NZ_JACBXG010000027.1:0-16885 GCF_020295325.1 Pseudomonas sp. Y24-6
AAACGGGATGTCGTCAAAGCCCACCAGGGAAATGTCCTCGGGGACCCGCAGGCCCGATTGCCTGATGCGTTTTAATGCGCCGATGGCCATTTCATCGTTCTCGCAAAACAGCGCTGTGGGGCGGTCGGGCAGTGCCAGCATGGCTGCGGCTCCGTCATCACCGGCCTTGAGGCTGAAATCACCATGGCAGACAAGCGCGGGGTCGGCCTCGATGCCGGCCTGGTTTAATGCATCCTGATACCCGGCGACCCGATCGCGGGTCAGCGGGCTGCTTTTCGGGCCCTTGATCAGGCCGATGCGGCGGTGACCCAGCTCGATCAGGTGCTCGGTCATGGCCTTGGCCGCCGCTCGATTGTCGAGGCTGATGCTGGGGTGACGACCGTTGTGGATCACCTCGCACGCATTGACGATCGGCGGCAGTGCGGCGCCGGGGAAGGGCGCTGCAAAAGGGTCATAGGCGCGCAACTGGATCACGCCGTCGGCCTGGTGGGCGTACACCAGCTCGGCAAACTCGCGCTCGATGGCCTCGCGGCCCTGGGTATCGCACAGCAACAGCCGGTAGCCAGCGAGCTGGGCGGCCTGTTGCGCACCGCTGATGACCTTGGCGAAAAAGCTGTTGGCGATGGTGGGCACCAGGATCACCAGGTTGCCGGTGCGCCGGGAGCGAAACTGCACGGCCATCAGGTTGGGTCGGTAACCGGCTTGTTCCACGGCGGCGTTGACCTTGTCGCGGGTGTCGGGGAGCACCCGCTCAGGCGACCGCAGGGTCCTGGACACCGTGGCAACGGAAACCCCGGCCAGCCTGGCTACTTCGCGGATATTGGACAAGACCACCTCTATATCGAACTGTGCAGCGGCGAGCTTAGCGCAGGTGGGCCGTGGTCTGAAATTTTCCTGGAATTGATTCAGGCGTTTGACACTTCGCCTGCCAGCGCCTAAATTTCGGCAGCGATGTAACCGGTTACATCACTCAAATTCAATACCTGCAGAGAAGCGTTGCGATGAACGATGCACGGGCAAAAATAAGAATGGGCTTCGTCGGTGGCGGGCAGGGCGCGTTCATTGGCCGGGCTCACCGCCAGGCCGCCGGACTCGACGGTTGTTTTGAACTGGTGTGCGGTGCGTTCAGTCGCGACGCCCGCAACAATCAGGACACCGGCGCTGCTCTGGGCCTGCCAGGTTCCCGCTGCTACACCGACTGGCAGCAGATGCTTGAGGTCGAGCGCGGGTTGCCCGCCGATCAGCGCATGGAATTGCTGATCATCGTCACCCCCAACCACCTGCATGCGCCGATTGCCAGTGAAGCGCTGAAGGCTGGGTTTCATGTGTTCAGCGAGAAACCGGCGGCATTGAGCCTGGCCGAGTTGCTGGCGCTCAAACAGGTGCTGCAATCGGGCGATCGTCTTTATGGCCTGGCCCACACGTACCTGGGTTATCCGATGGTCTGGCAGGCCCGGCAGATGGTGCGCGACGGGGTGATCGGCACCCTTCGCAAAGTGCTGGTCGAGTACCCCCAGGGCTGGTTGAGCGAGGATGTCGCGGGCCAGGGTAACAAGCAGGCCACCTGGCGCGATCAGCCTGAGCAGTCCGGGTTGGGCGGTTGCATCGGCGATATCGGTACTCATGCCTTTTCCCTCGCCGAATTCGTTGCAGACCAACCGGTCAGTCACCTGTGCGCGATGTTGAATACCCACGTGGCCAGCCGGCAACTGGATGACGATGCTGCGATGCTGCTTAAGATGGCCGACGGTGCCAGCGGGGTGTTGATTGCCAGCCAGGTCTGCGCGGGCGAGGAGAATCCGCTGAAGATCCGCGTCTACGGCGACAAGGGCGGCCTGGAGTGGCGCCAGGAGGAACCGTCGAGCCTGTTCCATCGCGCCCTGGATCAACCCATGCGGGTGCTGCGATCCGGCGTCGGTCAACCCTGGTTGTGCGCTGACGCGAGCCGGCGCATGCGCTTGCCGGCCGGGCATCCCGAGGGCTATCTGGAGGCCATGGCCAACCTCTACGGCGATTTTGCCTGGGCGATTCGCAACCCAGGCGAAGGCAACGCGGCCCCCGGAGTACCGGGTGTCGACGTCGGCTTGCGTGGCATGGCCTTCATTGAAGCCGCGGTGGCCAATCACCGCGGCGACAGCAAATGGACCGCACTGGTCTGCCCTGAATGAACCTGGAGAACCTGCCTGTGAACAATCCTTCGCAAACCGGCATGCGCGGCCCGGGGATTTTCCTCGCGCAATTCATGGCCGCCGAAGCACCTTTCGACACCTTGGCCAATATCGCCCGCTGGGCGGCGTCCCAAGGCTACAAGGCGATTCAGTTGCCGACCCTGGGCACCCAGTTCATCGACCTGGCGCGCGCCGCCGAAAGCCAGGATTACTGCGACGAACTGATCGCTGTGTGCGCACAAGCGGGCGTCGAGATCAGTGAGTTGTCGACGCACTTGCAGGGGCAGTTGGTCGCCGTGCATCCGGCGTTCGACAGCCTGTTCGACGACTTCGCCCCCGCGCACCTGCGCGGCCAGCCCCAGGCTCGCACCGAGTGGGCCATCGAGCAATTGAAGCTGGCAGCGCGGGCCAGCCAACGGTTGGGCTTGAAGGCCCACGCCACGTTTTCCGGTGCCTTGCTATGGCCGTTTATCTACCCATGGCCGCAGCGGTCGAGCGGGTTGGTTGAGCAGGGTTTTGAAGAGCTGGCGCGGCGCTGGTTGCCGATCCTGGATTGCTTCGAGCAAGCCGGTGTGGACCTGTGTTACGAAATTCACCCAGGCGAAGACCTGCACGATGGCGCCTCTTTCGAGCGGTTTCTCGACGCGGTTGATCACCATCCCCGAGCCGCCATCCTGTACGACCCAAGCCACCTGTTACTGCAGCAGATGGACTACCTGGGTTTCATCGACCGCTATCACGAGCGCATTCGCATGTTCCACGTCAAGGACGCCGAGTTCCGCCCGGATGCCCGATCGGGCGTGTACGGCGGCTATCAAGGCTGGGTCGAGCGCCCGGGGCGGTTCCGATCCCTGGGTGACGGTCAGATCGACTTCAAGCAGATCTTCAGCAAGTTGACCCAATACAACTTCAGCGGCTGGGCCGTGCTCGAGTGGGAGTGCTGCCTGAAGGACGCAGCCCAGGGCGCAGCCGAAGGCGCGGCATTCATCGAGCGGCAGATGATTACCAGGACGCAGAAGGCCTTTGACGACTTCGCCAGTGTGCAGTCTGACGCGGGCTCCAATCGCCGATTACTCGGGTTGCCGGACGCCTGATCACACCGCTGTTCGCTGTGCGCGCCAACAAAAACAACAATAGGATTCTGACAGTTATGACCAAGATGAACGCGCGCCTGAGCGCCATGATGTTCCTGCAATTTTTTATCTGGGGCGGCTGGTTCGTCACCCTCGGCACCTTCCTCGCCAGCAACCTGGGCGCCAGTGGCGGGCAGGTGGGCATGGCGTTCTCGACCCAATCCTGGGGTGCGATCATTGCCCCCTTCGTGATCGGGCTGATCGCCGACCGCTACTTCAATGCCGAGCGCATTCTTGCCGTCCTGCACCTGGTGGGCGCGGTTCTGCTGTATCAACTTTACCGGGCCCCGGACTTCAGCGCGTTCTATCCGTTCGTGCTGGCCTACATGATCATCTACATGCCGACCCTGGCCCTGGTGAACTCGGTTGCGTTTCGCCAGATGTGCGACCCGGCCATGGAGTTTTCGCGCATCCGCGTGTGGGGGACTGTCGGCTGGATTGTCGCGGGCCTGGTGATCAGCTTTGTATTTGCCTGGGATTCCCGGGAAATGATCGCCACGGGTGGGCTGCGCAACACCTTCCTGATGTCGGCGATTGCCTCGCTGGTGCTCGGGCTCTACAGCTTCACCTTGCCGCGCACCGCGCCCCTCAAGCCGGAGGCGGGCAAGGGCGGCATCAAGCAGATGCTCGGCCTGGATGCCCTGGGCCTGTTGAAGGATCGCAGTTACCTGGTGTTCTTCATCGCCTCCATCCTGATCTGCATTCCGCTGGCGTTTTATTACCAGAACGCCAATCCGTTCCTGGCCGAAATCGGCGTGACCAACCCGACGGCCAAGATGGCCATCGGACAAGTCTCCGAGGTGTTGTTCATGCTGCTCCTGCCGCTGTTCATCCAGCGCTTCGGCATCAAGATCGCCCTGCTGGTGGGCATGCTCGCCTGGGCGCTGCGCTACCTGTTGTTCGCCTACGGCAACAACGGCGACCTGGCGTTCATGCTGTTCACCGGCATTGCGTTGCACGGCATCTGCTACGACTTCTTCTTCGTCTCCGGACAGATCTACACCGACGCCAAGGCCCCCGAGCGTTACAGGAGTTCGGCCCAGGGGCTGATCACGCTGGCCACTTACGGTGTGGGCATGTTAATTGGCTTCTGGGTGGCGGGGCAGGTGACGGATCACTTTGCGCTGACGGGCGGCCATGACTGGACGAGCATCTGGCTGTTTCCGGCCGGGTTTGCGCTGGCGATATTCTTTTGCTTCGGCCTGGCCTTCAAAGGGCGTCCGGCCAAGGCCCTGCAGTCAACGGTGTAACTCGCAAGTGGAGTGCGCGCAGCCAAAGCTGCGCGCCGACCGCTCGTCGTCGATGTTTAAAATAGGCTTTGACAACAATGGGGCTTTGCGTGACTATAACTACATCGCATGCGACCAAGTCGAGAGCGATTGAAAATAACCCAATCGCTGGAGACTCGGTCATGAACACGAAAAGAACCTGCTACTGCCCCATCTGCACTCACCCTGCTGTTCGTGGCCACAACGGCAATAACTGGATCATCGGAGCCGCCGTTTGAGCTCTGTCATATACACCGCATGCGATTAAATTGTACTAATACATAAAGTCCTGAGGATTCAATCATGAGCAAGATCGAAAAAGTGCTGGTCACCGGCAAAACCCACACCACCTACAACGGTAACAAGGGCAACCTCGACATCGAATTGTCGTCCCCCACGAACGCCACCCCTGAGCACGTGTTCACCGGCGTCCAGCCGCACCCGAAGGCCGAGCAACTGTTCGCCGGCGCCTGGTCGGCCTGCTACATCGCAGCGGTAGGCCTGGCCGCCCAGCAAATGAAAGTAACCCTGCCGGCCGATACGGCCGTCGACCTCGAAGTGGACTTGGGCCAGACCGGCGCAGCCTACTTCCTGCAAGCCCGACTGACCCTGCGGGTACCCGGTTTGACGCACGAGGTGGCCACCGAACTGGCGCATAACGCCGATGCCATCTGCCCGTACTCCAAGGCCACCCGCGGCAACATTGAGGTCGCTATCAACGTGCGCACTGAGTAACCCACCGCAACGCCGGCTCGCCAGGATCGATTCTGGCGGGCCGGTGTTGGCGCATTGCGCTCAGACCTGGGAGGAGGGGAGCACTACCGACACCATCGCATGCGATGTATAGTCCAGGCATGTGCCCTTCCGTCGCTGACCACCGAGAATGCTGATGAAATCCGATGAAAAGACCGCCGCCCTTGATCTGAAGCTTTCCGACTTCCTGTGCTTTGCCGTGTATTCCTCCAACCTGGCCTTCGGTAAAGCCTACAAGCCAATGCTTGAACGGCTGGGGCTGACCTACACGCAATACATCACGCTTGTTGCGCTGTGGGAGGAGGATAACCAGACCGTTGGCAGCCTTGGCGAGAAACTGTTTCTGGAATCCAATACGCTGACCCCCATCCTGAAGAAGCTCGAAGCCATGGGTTATCTGCGCCGTCAACGCGATCCGGAAGATGAACGCCAGGTGCGCATCAATCTGACCAGTGAAGGCCGCGAGTTGCGTGAAGGGCTGTCGAAAGATGGCTTCCCGCAGACGGGGCTTGATCCGGAGGATTTCGTGAACATGCAGAAAGCGATAGTGAAGCTGCGAAACAACCTTATTCGCACAACGAAGGATCGGGATTGAGTTGCAAGGGTCGGTCGCAATCGCTGATTCGCGAGCGAATCTCAGGTGCGGGCAACGTCGAGACCCGCTTCCTGCCCCAACCACGCCAGAAACTCCGAAAACCCACTCGAATGCTTGACCCGCCGCGGATACACCAGCGTGTACCGCCCCCCGGTCACGATGCGGCCCGAATGCACTCGCACCAACTGCCAACTGCCCACTGCGCAACTCGTCATCGGTCAGCACCGCATCAACCAGCGCAATCCCCTGGCCGCATTTCACCGCGACGATGGCCGACTCCAGCGTATCAAAGGTCAAATGGGCGTTATCGGTGCCGGTTGAGTCCGGGTAGTACTCAGCCCAGCGCCGCCAATCCAGACGGTCCATGCTCGAGTCTACCAGTCGCGCACTCTTGAGCAGTTCTTGCGCAGTGGTCCCGGCGAGCAAGGCCGGGGAGCACACCGGGATCAGTTCTTCTTCCCACAATTGCAACGCTTCGAAGTCCGGCCAGGTGGCGGTGCCGTAGGCGACCATGGCGTCGATGGATTCGAACGCGAAGTCGGGGAAGCGGTGATACACCGTATCCACGCTCACGGTGACTTGCGGGTGCATACCATAAAACCTCGTGAGCCGCGGGATCAGCCAACGCGCTGCCATGGTCGGGTGAGCACGCAGGCTGACACTACGGCCGACGGTGGCGAGCATGTGCGAGGCATCGCAGAGCAGGCCGATGACCTGTTCGGCCACCGGCACCAGCGAGCGGCCCTCGGCGGTGAGGACGATCCTGCGGGTGTGGCGTTCGAACAGGCGGCTGTCCAGGCGCGCCTCCAGTTGCGCAACCTGGCGGCTTACCGCGCTCTGACTGAGGTTGAGCTGCTCGCCAGCCTTGCCGAAATTGCCGGTCTTCGCCACCGTCAGGAAGGCCTGCAGAAGCTCGATGGATGGCAGTTGGCGGCTCATGTTCTATGCGCTCCTCACATGGGATTAATGCAGATACATCACTGTTATTTCGCCAGTACGGGGCACATTCTTGATTGAAACAACGACGCGGCGCTACGCGTCTTTTTTCCAGCGGACGGTGGCCCTCATGAACACTCCAGCAATGGCATTCGATAGCCGCTCGGCGCCCCAGGACCAGCGCCTGCCGGAATCAGTCGACGTGGCGATCATCGGCGGCGGCCTGATGGGGTGTGCCTGTGCGTACTACCTTAGCAAAGCGGGGGCCAGGGTTCTGCTGATTGATAAAAGCATCATTGCCGGGCAGCAATCTTCGCGGGCCTGGGGCTTCGTTCGCCAGCAGTCCCGTGACGAAGCCGAAGTGCCGTTGATGCAGGCCAGTATCGGGCTTTGGCGTTCGCTGGAGCACGACCTGCAGACCGACCTGGGCTGGCGCAATGACGGCTGCCTGTTCGTCGCTGGCAACGAGGTCGAGCGCGAGGGCTATGCCTCCTGGCTGTCAGTGGCGCGCAGTTTCTCGGTCGATACGGTGATGCTTTCGCCTCGGGAGGTGCAACAGAAACTGCCGGGTTACGCGATGCCGCAGCTTGGCGGTCTGTATACCGCCAGCGACGGTCAGGCCGAACCTACACGTGTGGCCCGCGCCTTCGCAATGCGCGCCCGGGAACTCGGCGCGCAGATCATTGAACAGTGCGGTGCCAAAGGCATCGACGTCGCTGCCGGCCAGGTGGTGGGAGTGGAAACCGAGCGTGGCTACGTCAAGGCGAAAACCGTGGTGTGCGCGGCCGGTGCCAGCACTTTTCGACTGCTGAAAATGCTGGGTATTTCCCTGCCGCAGCAATTGGTACGGGGCACGGTGGCGCGTACCAACGCCGGGCCGACCCTGAGCGGTATTTCCACGATTGCCAACGGTGTGGGCTTCCGCCAGCGGCTGGACGGCAGCTTCAACGTGGCCGACGACGCTCATGTCGACGTCGACATGACGCTTGGCCATCTGCGGGCATTGCATTGGTATGCGCCTTCGCTGTGGGCACACCGCAAATCGTTTCGCTTCAACCTCAACGGCGCCTGCCTGAGCGATCTGCACCAGCGCATGCCGTGGTCCGAGGCATCGCGGCTGGGCGCCGGGATTCACCAGCGCAATCCATTGCTGCAGCCCAATGAAAAGGGCCTGGGAAGCGCGATGCGCGCGCTCAAGGCGGCGTTTCCCGATCAGGTGAATACGCAGATCGTTGATCGCTGGGCCGGCGGCATCGATGTGTTGCCGGACGGTATTCCGGTGATCGACGCGCACACCTCGCCCCGCGGCCTGGCAGTGGCCACCGGCTTCTGCGGCCACGGGTTTGCCATGGGGCCCATCGTCGGCAAGATCCTGGCGGACTGGATCGACTCGGGCAATCCGGGCCTGGACATGCGCCAGCTGCGCCTGTCGCGATTTGCCGAGGGCGATGTCAAGCCGCCTTCTTCGCTGTTCTAGTCAATTACTGTGCACGTCCTTGCGAGGGTACAACGATGACAAAACCTCTCGATCCAGACACCTATTACGATCCCGCTTCGGTGGCCGGCAAGGCTCCGCCGGTCCGCGACGAGACCGATATCCTCATCGTTGGCGCGGGGCCCGCAGGGCTCGCTGCCGCCCTGGCGGCTGCCGGGCATGGCCTGCGCGTGACGCTGGTAGACGAAAATCCATTGCCTTTGGAGACCATGGGAGAAGAAGTGCCGTTGCATTTCGGTAGCCGTATGGGCGCCGCAGTCGCCAATCGCAATAGCGTGCTGCAGACCCTGCTTGATGCGCGTCCGCAGATCGCCGAGGCGCTCGACGCCGGGGTCGATGTGCGACTGGGCACAGCGGTGTGGGGGTTGTTCCCGCAACAGCGCACCACCGCCTGGATCGAGGGCTCGATTGCCGGCCTGGCCGACGGAGACAACGCCAGTCTGCTGCGCTTCAGGCAAGTGATAGTCGCGGCCGGACGACGGGACATGGGCCTGGCGTTTGACGGCTGGCATCACCCCGGCGTAATGGGGGTCAGCGCTGCGCATCGGCTGGCCACTGTCTATGACGCGCTGGAGTGCAAACGTGCAGTGTTGCTCGGCAGCGACACCCAGGCGCTGGTCTCGGCCCATGCGCTGATCGCCAAGGGTGTGCAGATCGTGGCCATCGTGGAGCAGGCTGACCGGGTCAGCGCTGACCCTGCGCTACTCGACCTGCTGGTGGCACAAGGCGCCCAGGTGTTGAGCGGGCATGTGATTGGCGAGGCGCGCGCAGATGCGCGCGGCGTGCAGGGGATCACTGCTGTTGCGATCGATGGGGCGGGGCGTCCACTGCCCGGGGTTGCAACAGAGATTGAATGTGACACGGTACTGCTCGGCGTGGCCGCTATTGCGGCGATCGAACTGGTCGAAGCAGCCGGCTGCCGCACCTCCTTCCACGCCGGACGCGGCGGGCATGTCCCCGACATTGATCGGGCGCAGCGCTCGTCGTTGCCGTTTATCCTGGTGGCCGGGGACTGCGCTGGAACCTGGACGGCGAAAAGCCTCGACGATGCCATCGCAAGGCATGAAGGCCGGGTGGCTGCGCACACCGCGCTGGCGGCCCTGGGCGTAGTCACACCTTCGCCCGAGCCCGAGCCCGCGCCATTGCCGGACGGCCCCGTCTTCGATGTCGCCGCAATTCGTGCTGCGTGGGTCCGCGCATCCACTGTGCATGCCCGCAATGAGCCCTACGTATGCCTGTGCGAAGAGGTCACAGCCAGTGAAATTGTAGGCCAGCAACCGCCGCGCTATCTGCAATGGATACCGGCCGATGCTGCCGTGCAGAGTGCGATGACTTCGTCGCTGCCGAATCCGGACGTGACCAAGCGCCTGACCCGCGCCTGCATGGGCCCGTGCCAGGGGCGGCGCTGCCGCGAACAGGTGGCGACCTTGCTGGGGATCGGTGCCGGCTTGAGTGTCGACGGTATCGCACTGGCCTCTTTTCGCCCGCCCGTGCGGCCGCTGTCGATGCGACAGATGGGTCAGGTGGAGGAAACGCCGCAGATGCTCGGTCATTGGGATGCCTGGTTCGACATGCCGTCCCAGTGGACGCCGTTCTGGCTGTGCACCGGGCAACAAACAGTGGCCCGGCGCCCGACGGGCACCACCCATACGCCACCTGTGGAGGGCTGACACCATGCGCGCAGTGAAGAAATCGTCCAACCGTGCATCCGTGATCGTCGTCGGCGCAGGAGTGACTGGCCTGAGTGCCGCCTGGTGGCTGGCCCGCGATGGGGTTGACGTGCTGGTACTTGAAGCGGGCCTGATCGGTTGGGGCGCCTCGGGCCGTAATGGCGGCGGCTGTTCCCACCACCACAGTCCGCTGTTCGTCGAAGAGCAACGGCTGTGGCCACTGATGGACGAACTGCTCGGTTATCCCACCGAATATCGTCCGGATCGCATCAGTATCGATCTGACCGAGCATCAGGTCTCGATCGATGAAAAGGTTGTCGACGAAGCCGCCTGGTACGGGTTGCGCGTCGACCGGCTCGATCCCCAACAGGTGCGTGACGTGGTGCCCATTGCCGGCGACAACGTATTGGCCGGCTACTACTACCATTTTGGCGGCCACGCCAATCCGCATCGCACCTTGCAGGCCTATGCCTGGGCACTGAAGAATCTGGGTGGCCGTTTGCTCGAGCACTCGCCGGTTCTTTCCATCGAGCGTCAGGGTAACCGTGTCACCGGCGTGCGCACTGCCCAGGGGCTGATTTCGTGCGACCAGTTGGTGATCGCCGCAGGCCCGCATACCGGTGAACTGGCCGCTCAGCTCGGCGTCGAGATTCCGTTGGTGACTGCACGCGCCGAGATGATCGTTACCGAGCCGCTGCCGCTACTGGAGGTGGGCGGTGTGGATGGCAATGGCCTGTACGGTCGTCAGACCCTGCGCGGCAACCTGGCGTATGGCGGCGGGCCGCATGAGTGGGTCGACCTGCGCGACGTCAGCCGCAACCGTGCGCAGTCGACTCCGCTGCAATGCAATATTGCCCGACGGCTCGCCGAACTGTTTCCCAAGGTGGCGCACAAGCGGGTGATCCGCAGTTGGGCCGGGTTCATCGAAAATACCCCCGACGGGCGCCCGGTGATCGACCGGCCCGCCGCGCTGGATAATGTGACGGTGGCCACCATGTCGGGGGTCGGGTTCGGCCTGTCGCCGGCGAGCGGTCATGCGATTCGCGATCTGGTGGTCGACGGGCGTTGCAGTTTTGCCGACATCTCGAGCTTCTCGCTGTCACGTTTTGCCGCCCTCGAAGCGGACTGGCAAAACATTCAGGGCTGGCTGCCATTGCCGTCACCCGGGGTGTAGCCAGCCGTGCTATCGAACCATTTTCCTGAGAAAAAAGGACTGACCATGAAATCAATGCTGCGCAATTTGACGTTGTTGGCTGCCGTCGGCATGACGTTATGTTCCTTCGCGGCTCCCGCCAGTGCAGCCGAGGACAAGCTGCGCTTTGGTGTGGCCGCCGAGCCTTACCCGCCATTCCTGGTGAAGACGCCCACCGGGCAATTCACCGGCTTTGAACCCGACCTGATCCGGGCACTGTGCGAGCAGATGAAAGCCGAGTGCGAGATCAAGGAGGTGGCGTGGGACGGCATTATTCCGGCGTTGCTCGCCAACAAGTTCGACGTGTTGTTCAACTCCATGGGCATCAGCCCGGAACGGCAGAAGGTGATTGCCTTTTCCCGTCCGTACTACGAAACCACAGGGATTTTCGTCGCGGCCAAGGACACCCGGCTGACGCTGACCCCACAAGGCCTGGCCGGCAAGTCCATCGGCGTGCAGGGTTCCACCACCAACGCCGAGTTCATCCGCAGCGCCTACGGCAAGGACTCCGAGATTCGCATCTATGCCACCCAGGATGATTGCAACGCGGACCTGCTGGCCGGGCGTATTGACGTCATGTTTCTCGACAAGCTCGGCGATATTGCTTTTCTGAGCTCCGCAGATGGCGCGGCATATGAAGAGAAAGGCACCGGCAGCGTGAAAATGGACCCCATGCTGTACGGCCTGGGCGTCGGCGCCGGGCTGCGCAAAAGCGATACCGCGCTAAAGGAGCGCATCGACCAGGCACTCACGCAATTGCATGAGTCGGGCAAGTACACGCAAATCTCGCAGAAATATTTTCCGGTCGATCTGTGGCCACAATGAGTTGCACTGGCAAAGAACAACATGAACGACCTTGAGCAAAGCCCTTGCGCCGGGCGGTCGTGGAGGGTGGCAATGCCGCTAGACCCGACGATTGAGCTGCGTTATCTTGCCGCCGCTAACGCCAGGCAGTTCCAGGCATTAAATTGGCAGTGATGAAAAAGGATCGTTCATGGAACAAATCGCAAGAATCCGGTTGTTTGCAGTGCTGACCGGCATTGTCTTCATTGCCGTTGACCAGTTGGTGAAGCTTCTGGCACTGCATTCTCTGCAAATGGACAGCTTCAGGTTTGGCAGCAGCGTTGCCTGGCTTGACGTCGCGCTGAGCCTCAATCCTGGCGCATTCCTGAGCCTGGGCGCGGGGCTGGCACCGGGCATCAAGCAGCTGATTTTCATCCTGGGCGTAGGCGCAGTGGTGTGCTGGGCCATCTGGTGGGCGTTCAGCCATTGGACGCAATCGCCACGCAAGGCCGCGGCGCTTTATTTCATTGCCCTGGGCGGCGCCTCCAACCTGATCGACCGGGTGTTCCGTGAAGGGCATGTGGTCGACTATCTGATCCTCAATCTTGGGTCGGTGCATACCGGCGTGTTCAATATTGCCGATATCGCGATCATGGCCGGGGCGGCGGTGTTAATCGTCAGTGAGTTCAGGACCCAACGCGGGGTCAATTGACCGGCGCGCTGGTTCGCCTGTCCATTTAAATGCCCGGGAGACGCTGTTCAGCCACCATCAGCAACGACTGCGGCACCGGACTTTGCGGGTGTTGCGGCTCTTGCAGGCCCACCAGTTGAAAGCCCGCCATGTCCAGCGCGTTGAACCAGCTGGACAAGGTGCGCAGGTACCAGGGCATGGGTTGCCAGTGCCCGGCAAACCCGGCGAAGGTTTCTGATCGCCAGCCATCCTGATAGTCGCCTGCTGCCGCAGCCCAGGGATGCAGCGTCTGGATCACCAGCGCGCCGCCAGGGGCGAGCAGGGCGTTCATGGCGCTGAGCAGCGGGATGATGTCCTGATGCAACAGGGCAAAGTTGGCGCCGATCAGGTCGTAGTCGCGGCCGATGTCGACCTTCGCATCGACCAGGGTTTCATAGCTCGCCAGGTAGACCTGTGGGCTGCCCGCCGTCCGCGCGGCCTCGACCAGTGTCGTATCGCCGTCCACTCCAACTGCAGTGATCCCGCGTTCAGCCAGCACCCGCAGTAACCAGCCTTCGCCACAGCCCAGGTCCAGCACTCGCTCAGGCTGGCGGCCCATGATTGCCAATAAAATGGCCTGGTCGGTGACCTGGTGGCGGCTTTCGATCGAGCCACTGCGGACAGCGTCGATCCAGGCGCGGGCGTTGTGGTGCCAGCTTTGCAGCAGGGCGGACTCAGGGGTGGTCATGACGCTACTCGCAGTGATCAATTGAGTGGAAGGATAGGCCATGACTCCGCGCTGCTAGACTCAATCGGCTAATCCTTTGCTGGAGAACCTTCTTCTGGAGAGCCATGATGATCAGCAAGAACACGATTTGTCTCTGGTATAACGGCACCGCGCTGGACGCCGCCACCTTCTACGCCCAGACATTCCCGGACAGTGCCGTGGTTGCCGTCCACCATGCGCCTGGCGATTACCCGTCGGGCAAACAAGGCGATGTGCTGACCGTGGAGTTCACCGTGATGGGCATCCCGTGCCTGGGGTTGAATGGCGGCGATGCGTTCAAGCACACCGAGGCGTTTTCGTTCCAGGTGGCCACCGACGACCAGGCGGAAACTGATCGCCTGTGGAATGCCATCGTCGGTAATGGCGGCGAAGAAAGCGTATGCGGCTGGTGCAGGGACAAATGGGGGCTGTCGTGGCAGATCACGCCGCGCATCCTCACGGCCGCGATCACTGACCCTGATCCGGCAGCAGCCAAGCGCGCATTTGAAGCGATGATGCAAATGGGCAAGATCGACGTTGCCGGGATCGAAGCGGCACTTAAGGGCTGATCTGTCCGCTGTTGCCAGAATTGTTCTACTTTTCCCGTAATTTTTTTCCTGTTCTGTCCTCCCTGTGCGCTCTGGCGCAAGCCGCGCAGGGCTGGACTGCGGGCGATTTTCAGGGCGATAAATGTAACAAGACGTATACGTATCTGTGAATCATTGCTATTTACAAATGCGATCTATTCGCTACTATCCCGCGCAGTCGTAGCTCTTTGCCATATGCCGATCGCCCTTCAATGCGAGTTTGCTGCCCAGCAAAGCCGATACGTCTCCATTCCCTGAACAGGATTCAAGAGATGCTTCGTCCTTTTATGCCCACGTTGACCGGTGCCTTGGCTCTGGGTCTTTCAACTGCCGTTCTGGCAACACCGGTCAACCTGAATCTGCCGGCCCAGCCACTGTCGACTTCGTTGACCCAGTTGGGGCAGGCCAGTGGTCTTCGGATGAGCTTCGATACCCAGTCGGTCGCTGGTAAACAGGCACCCGCATTGAAGGGCAATCTGGAACCCGCACAAGCGTTGAACCAACTGCTGGCAGGCAGCGGCCTGAGCGCTTCGGTGCAGGGTAATTCGGCTTCGGTGTATCAGCCCGACGCCGGCACAGTGAATCTGGGCGCGGTCAACATCGACGCGGTCGGTGGCATTGCCGGCACCGCCACCACCGAGGGCAGCGGCTCCTATACCACCGGGGCCATGAGCACGGCCACCGGCCTGCCGTTGTCGATCCGCCAGACGCCGCAATCGGTCAGCGTGATCACACGCCAGCGCATGGACGACCAGGGCATGAACAACCTCAATGACGTGGTCAAGTACGCGCCGGGCATCACCTTGCGCAAGTTCGGCGGCGATCGCCAGCAGTTCCTCGCCCGCGGGTTCACCGTCGACAACCTGATGTACGACGGCCTGCCGACCAGCCTCAGCACTTTCACCCTGGACACCATCAGTGGCGCCGACCTGGCGATGTACGACCGGGTCGAAGTAGTGCGCGGTGCGACCGGCCTGATGACCGGCGCCGGCAGCCCTTCGGCAACCCTGAACCTGGTGCGCAAGCGGCCCACCGCGACTCCGCAGGTGAGCATCACCACCAGCGCCGGCAGCTGGGATCGCTATCGCACTGAAGTGGACGCCTCGAACAAGTTGAACGAGGCCGGGACGCTGCGCGGTCGTGTAGTGGCCGCCTATGAAGACGGCAACAGCTACATCGACGTTCGCGACAAGCAGCGCCAGACTTTCTACGGCGTCCTCGAAGCCGACCTCAGCGACTCGACCACCTTCACCATTGGCGCGTCCAAGCAGCGTGACGATGCCACCTCCGACTGGGGCAGCCTGCCGGCGGGGCCGAATGGCGAGGACCTGCACCTGCCACGGTCGACCTTCCTGAGCAACGACTGGGCCTACTGGGACCGGGACAACGTCACCCTGTTCACCGACCTGACCACGCACTTTGACAATGGCTGGACTTCCAGGCTGGCCATGGCAAGGATCTGGGCGGAGTCCCATACGTTCTCCAGCTACCTCAGCGCTGCCCGAGGCGGCGGCTTCACCCAGGCTTCGGGCCAGTACGACACCACGGACGTGCAGACCAACCTTGACGGCTCGCTGTCCGGTCCGTTCAAACTGTTCGGACGTGAGCACGAGTTGACCGTCGGCGCGAGCCGTCGCCAGGAGAAGTTTGACCAGAAAGGCGGCTTCTGGAGCGCCGGCACTCCCGTGGATATCTACAACTTCGATCCGGGCGTGATTCCCAAGCCGGATGCCGGGGATCGCACGCCGTACGCGAGCCAAAACACCGCGACCGAGGAGGGCGTCTACGCGGCGGCCCGCTTCAACCCGATCGACCCGCTGCATGTGATTATCGGCAGCCGCCTGAGCTGGTACGACTACGACAATCGCTCGGGACCCGGCGACTACAAGGTCACCCAGGAAGTCACCCCGTACGCGGGCATCATCTATGACCTGAACGACACTTACTCGGTCTATGCCAGCTACACCGAAATCTTCAAGCCGCAGACCCAGCAAGACGTGGCCGGGGCTGTGCTGGATCCGATGACCGGCGAGAGCTACGAGATCGGCATCAAGGGCGAGTACTTCGACGGTGGGCTGAATGCGTCGGTGGCACTGTTCGACATGACCCAGGAAAACCGCGCCTACGCCATCCCGGATCAACCGGACAGCTGCCGCGCGACCAATCGCACCTGCTACGAAGCGGCGGGTGAAGTGCGCAGTCGCGGTATCGACACCGAAATCAGCGGCGCGTTGACGCAGAACTGGCAGGCGTCTGCGGCCTACACCCTGGTCCTGAGCCAGTACGTGAAGGACCGCACGTATCAGAAAGGCGAGTTGTTTGCACCGGGTCAGCCCAAGCACCTGTTCAAGGCAGCGACCACTTACCACTTGACCGGCAACCTGGAAAAAATGCGCATTGGTGCTGATGTACTTGCACAGAGCGCGACCTACGGCCGGGTCGGTACCGGTCATGCGGAGCAGGATGCATACGGGGTGTTCGGGTTGATGGCGGGTTATCGCCTGGATGAGCATTGGGATGCGCGGGTGAATCTCAACAACGTGTTCGACGAGAAGTACTGGCAGGGTATCCCTACGGCCAGTGGCAGCGGCACATATGGCGACCCGCGCAATGTGATGTTCTCGTTGAAGTGGACGCTTTAATCGTTCGTAGCCTTCCGTGGGAGCGAGCAAGCTCTGCTCCCACAGTCATCCTGCCAGCCGCAAATTCTCCATGCCCACAAATCCCTGTGGGAGCGGGCTTGCCCGCGAAGGCGTCTGCACATCCGACACTGATGTGACAGCCGAATCGGCGCAATGGGGACCTTTTTACGTAATTCAATTGACGCGGTAGTAGCGAAAATACTTTGTAGTGGGGATGAGGCGTGGTG
>NZ_JACBXG010000028.1:0-10065 GCF_020295325.1 Pseudomonas sp. Y24-6
GGTTATTGGGTGAGCTGAGAGCAGTAGGAGCTGGCGAGCATTACGAAGGTGGTGCCGAACAGGACGAGTGCTGAGCCGCGCCAGAGGTAGATGCGCTTAGCGCGCTGGTAGCCGGTCAAGGCCATGGCCTCAGCTGCTGAAGCACCAGTTCATGCAGCGCCTTGCCGTCGCGGCTCATGCGCTGCCCGCGAAGCTGCCATTTCTTCGTGCTGGGCCAGCAGTCGATCATGCGGCCGTCGGGAAGTGTCAGAACGACGTGGTAGCCATTGTTGTGCTTCTTGTGGGTGATACCTGTTCTGGCCAACCAGCCTTCAAAGCGCTGCATGGCTTCTGCCTTCATGCGTTTCTTGTGGCCTTCGGGGTTTGACTCGCTGCCTTCGCCGCCACAGTTACGGCAGCAGCGCGGATAACCGACATCCTCGCCGATAAACTGGCAGCAGCTCAGGCAGTGGCTGCCGTCCTCGATGTTGTCTTCGTAAAAGCTCATGTCCGAACCCTTACCGCGATGCGACCGCCTTTCATGGTTGCCGCCAAACGCTGAGGTAGGCTCGACACTTTGCGCTCACGCGACATGCCGATCACTTCGTTAAACGGAAGGCCGAAGCCGAGCATGATCAGCTTCGATTCGATCTCTTCGATTTGCTCGTCGATCAGCGTTTTAACCGGTGCAGTGCTCATTGCAACTCCTTGGCCGGCTCGCAACCGCACGATTCAGCCTTTCGCAGTAGTGGTGGAATTCTTCGATGCCGATCTTCTGGGCCTGCAGGAAGGCGGTGATGTTGCGCATCACCAGCACTTCGTAGCCTTCAGGGCAGCCAGGGTGATTCAGTTCGTCGAGGTCTCGGTCGATGAGAATGTGAGGGCTCATTGACCGGCCTGGGCCTTGATGGCGTCGTCAGCCATCGGTGCGAGGAGCCCTTCGGCAATCTCGCCAAGCTTGCCCAGCGGGTGGTCGCTGCGGCCCAGCAGCTCGGCGGTGGACGTCTTGTCGGCCTGTCCTCGCTCGGCGGAGATCAGCAACCAGCCCAAAGCCGAGGTTTCGATCTCGCATTCCGCCAGGCGCCTGTTGACGTGCTCATCAACGGCCAAAGCGAACTGGGCAGCGGTGACGCCCTGCGGCTTGCGCATGCGGCGCTGGAAGGACACGCCACAGCCTCGAAGCAACTCTTCGGCGGCGTTGTACAGCCACTCGGCCCGCGCATCGTCCTTAGGGCTCTCGCTCACTGGAGGCGGCGTCCGGTTTTCGTAGTTCAACTGAGCAATCAGTGCTGCGTTCATGGTCGCCTCCAGAGTGGCGGGTTGGTTATGCGGCTACCGGCTGATTCATCAGTTCGGCGTAGGCGTTGAGCGCTTCTTCGCGGGTATCGCCGAATGCGTAGTTGGCCGACGATTGCAGGTCTTTAAACCCTTCGCCGGTCACGCACCAAGCGCTTCCATCCCTCATCACGCGGATGGCCCACCAAGGTTTCTGGAAGCCATCAGTGCGGCAGGTGTTGCAGGCCCAGGTGCCTCCATATACGAAGCCGGTCTGCTTGCACTGGCCGTGAGGGAAGGGGTGAACGAAGTAAATTTGACCGGCTCGGACCAGTTCGTCCGCCTTGTCCCATCCCTGTCCACGCTCAAAGCGCGCCGGGCCATCAGCTGCGGCATTGCGCTCGACACCATGCACTCGGGAATTGAAGCCGCCGAGAAAGTTGCCGCCGAGCAAGCTCGCGCTGAAGATTTGATCTGCCATACGAATGCGGTTGGTATCGCTCATAGCGACCTCCGATGCTTGGTTGATCCAACAGAACTCGGCTGCACTCATCCATTCCGCTGGTTGCCGTTGGGCGCGGAGGGGAGTGCATGCGAGCTGTGTCGGTGGGTAATGTTAAGAGCGGTGAGCCTTAAATCTCATAAGGCTCACCGTGATGCGTTTAATCGTTGATGCAGGGGGCCGCGTTGCGCGGTGCAGAATCATCCGCATCCTTCTGCCCACTCATTGAATGGGCAGAGGTGATGCTTTCAATCAGTCGTCTTCGCCTTGGGCGAGCGTCTTTTTAATGTCCGCTGCAGCAGGCTTCTTCCAGTTTTTGATCTGGCCGGTNATCCGCATCCTTCTGCCCACTCATTGAATGGGCAGAGGTGATGCTTTCAATCAGTCGTCTTCGCCTTGGGCGAGCGTCTTTTTAATGTCCGCTGCAGCAGGCTTCTTCCAGTTTTTGATCTGGCCGGTTTCCAGATCGATGTTGAGGATCAGGTAATCGCCGTAGTGCGTACCCGGAAAGAAGTCCGGAACGTAGCCTTCGTAGTCACCTACTTCTTCGCCCTGCGCATCCTTTAGGCCGGCCGTGAACTGGTCGCGCACCTTGATGTGCAGGTGCAGTTCGGTCACGTCGACCTGCACCGTCTTCTGCTGATTGATTTGCATGCTGTTGTCTCCGGTTGATTTCCCGTCTGGCCCTGTCGCCAAGGCCAGCCAGTGAAATCTCTTGTCTCCACCACGCGCATCGCCGGATTCATATCTCTGGCCAGGTCACACATTTCGTGTCCGGTGTTCTTCCTGGCTGGCTTGCGTGGTTTCGCGTACTCACATGAGGGAGTACGGCAGCAATCCAGAGGCTGCATGGACGACGGTTTAGCTTTCTCACCACCGGGTTCACCGGTACGTCGTTGGGTCACGTCAAGTTGTGTAAAGAGCGACGGGCTCTTTCGAGGCCCTCCGCAGTGACTGTGTCGCTGCGATGGGTGAAATATGAACCATCAGTTCACATTAGGTCAAGTACCAGAAGTACATATTTTTCAAAAAATACAGATTCAGCGAAATTTCACCGGTCGACGGTTTAGGGATTTACCGCCAAGGATCGCTTCGCTATAGTCCGTCGAATACTGGATGCATATACAGCATTAGGAGGTGGAAATGGCGAAGGCAAAGAAGACAGATAAGCCAGTGACGCGGCATGAGGTCAGTGGAATTGAAAGGCTCGGGCTGCGGGTTTCGGAGATGATTAATCACCCGATCGCGCAGGAAAGGCGAATGGTGACGATCCATCGTCTCGACAATGACGGTGATCGGGAATGGGAGGAGGTTATGGGCTTGCTATCCGAGACGGATGGCATAGACATGACCTTCAACGACGATGAGTCGGTGACGCTTAAGTGGGAGGCGAGCGCCGACGAAGATCGGCCGGTGGAAGCTTTCGAGCCAGTAGAGGAGCTGGCGCCTTTCTGATGGGCAACAAAAAGCCCGCTCGTTGGCGGGCTCTTGGATGACTGCTTGTCTAGTCAGTAATCGGCGGGTACTTCCCGCTGACCGAGTCTCGATAAACGATCTCGCTAAAAAGTCTCGGGCCGTCTCGCAGATTTGCCAAGGCTTGCCTGGCTTCCTCTTTGGTCTTGAATGGGCCAGCTCCTACGTCCATGCCTACCATAGGCACAACGGGTAGGCCTGCAGCGGCAATGACATCAATGGTGCGATCCCGCTCCTCCTTGTCCTCGCACGCAGTCGAGGCCACCCAGCCAACCTTAAACTGATGAGGCTTTGCCGCCTCAATATCTCCACCGCAGTGTTTGCACTTGATGGCCGCGTTCTTAATGGTTTCTGCACAGAGAGGGCAGGGGCGCGTATCCGCCTCAACTGAAGCATGTGCAGCGCTACTTTTACCGCCAAGTAGAATCATCAGTAAGCCGCCAAGCATGATCATACCGCCGACAATCGTATGTATCTGTCGGTCAGCCATCAGCCCCAGGTTGTTAACTCTCCCGCCTGATCCTGTTGCCACTGACACATCCATGCTCAGCGCAAACACCAGCCAACATGCTCCGACGATCAGTGCAAAAGTCCCAAAACCTTTCATTGGATCCCTCCCATAATTGAGCTGGAACTTTACCATTCGTGGCTCACGGCCACCATTGGCGATCAGTTAGGCGCAGAGACGAAAAGCCCTGCGCTGGTCTTAATCTGCTTCTGGCGCTAGTGTCCATCCAGCGACATAGAGGGCGTGATATGACTGATTATTTTCGAGGGGCTGCGTGTGTGCGTCGATCCTAACCTGGTCGCGACGTACTTTTTTAGTGGGTGGCAGAGTACTGTCGATGCCCAGCCCAATTTTGGGTTCGGCCAATCGCTCTCTCGCTTTCTCTTCGACGGATGACTCATATACGGGCCGGTAGGGAGTCGAGCCCAATCGTCTTGATCGATTCCTTTCTTTGCGCTGGATCTTTTTCGCAAGTTTTGGCGGAAGAGAATGCCTTGGGTCAGACACTTGCAGTTTTTGGTAAAACCTTAAATAGCTGTTAAGGCGGCTCGCCAGAGCCTCAAGACCTTCGTCATTCTGTAGTTCTCGCATTGAGGCGTACAGGACGCATAGCTGCTTCCATTCTTGTTTATCAATGAGGCTTGGGCGCTCCATGCCAAGCATGGCTATGAAGCCATACAGACTTTTGGGCAGGTTCATTGCCTTCAGTTCTGTTGCGGTAGGTATCTCCATAGTTTCGCTCCTTGAAAACCAAATTCCAGCTTAGCGCAAAAAGCCCGGCGCGGGCCGGGCTCTCTAGACGGGGCCAAATCCCTTTGGCTGACCGTATTGTGCTTGGTAGGTGTGACGAAGGCGTGACAGGGCAGATACGAAAAGCCCGGCGCCGTAGCAAGCTTGGTCGGTATCAGAAAGAAGTTGCGATCGCCTGGGCCAGTTGCATATCTGACATCAGTGGCGAGCTGTAATTGATGCGGTAGTACCTGGACGCCTGCTCAAACTCCGCGCCGCGAATCTCGCCGTCCGAACCAATGAACGCCAAGGCGTCAGTCTTGGCTGACTTAAAATACTCTGGAATTTCCGAGGTAATAGCCGTGGGCGCGGAAATGATCACTGCGGGCACGATGGTGGTGATCATGAGCGCGCCTTGGAACGGGTTGTTGTTTTCGGCTGCAATGGCCTGAGTGCTGCTCAGCACCATGACGGCGATTGCCAGGGTCTTCCATGAGTCCATTCTTCGTTGCTTCCATCGCAATCTGAGAGCGCCACCATAGCAGAGCAGGACGCTTGCCAGATACAAGAAGCCCGGCGCTGGGCCGGCGTTGGCGTTGGCGTTGCAAGTAGATAACTCTTAGAGAGATTTTCGGCAAATATTTATAATCGCGGCACTAATAATTGCTACCAGCACGATACTGTTTGCAGCCAAAGCCAATGCCGCTCTCATAAAAATTTCGGCTGATGATGATGATAAAGACAAAATCGAACATAAAAACGTAAGCGCTAAGATCAATATGCAGTAAAAATAAATTGTGAAAAAAATATCTAAATATTCATTCTTTTTGTATTCCCTGAACGTTTTCGTTTGCGAGAACCCGAGCAGGATTGCTATCACTGCGGCAAGAAATCCAAGCATCGTGAATGCATAGGTTGCAAGTATAACTGCTATGTTTGATCTTTGACTGAAAAGGCTTAAGGAGTAGTTAGGGTTGTAGTTTGTAATTGTTTTGTAAGTCAGAAGCAAGAGCGGCCCAGGAAGAGACGTCAGAAAAACGTAAAATCCAGCTAAAATCCGCTTCGTCGACTTGTCCATTTTTAACAAACTCCTGAACCTGTTCTCGTAGTTTTACATTCTCTCTGATCTTTGCTTCTATTATTTCCGATATTACACTTTCATCGTGATTTCCAAGGTTGTCTGAAATCACTCCCTTGCCAGAAACATAGATATCTAGCATAGCAGAAGATGCGTCGTTTTTTGCTTTTATTATTAGTTTTTCAAGTCCCTCGTCGGAAGTTGCTGAAACGACTTTTTCAATTATTGGCTTTATGCTTCTGTTCTTTTTTGGTTTTATAATTATTTCTATGGAGTCAAGCTCTTCTGTGTTTGATCCGGCACCGATGACATTTAGAAAATGCTTTGCAAGAGTATTTTCACCAGATACTTCTATTGTTGTTTTCCCTATATATGTCATGCTTACAGCTTCTTGCTTAGTTGCTTGGTGAGTCAGGGGCTTGATGCAAAACTGCCAGCTTCCGTTTCCAGTGTAGCTTAACAGTGTGTTAACCATGCCGCAGAAAGCATCAAACTTTGGAGCTAGAGAAGTAGAGGCAAATCCGAAGTAGTGCTTTTTTAGTACCAGATAAGAAGCGAACCCGATTTTCTCATCCTGCCCAAGCATCTTTCTTATTTCGCTGATAGATAAGTCTGTTGTGTTGATTTTTTTGAATTTCTCTCCGTCTCGTGTCATGACGAGAACACACACGTTTCCGGTGAGGTTTTGGAGATAAATATGCTCAGAATTGTGCATGAAGCTCCCCTTAAATTGGGGTTCTTCTAGCGAAGAAAAAGTTTTAAGAAATGTCGACAGGTCGATGAGATGTTTTTCATTCGTTATCCTGTGCTGTAAGTAATATCCGAAATAGCTGATTATCATTTTTATGCTCGTCCTTGGCGGTTGCGTATGTTCGGCACTCGCAACAGATATTTAATTCTTTCGTTATTTTTCAGCCGATTCTTGCGCGAATTTCGCTTGGGAATCCAACTTCTCTAGCATAATTCTCGCCAGCCAGCCCTCATTCGCGAGCACTGTAGAAGTGTTTCAGCGCTATCAGCTCAATCACTGCCACGAATACGCACAGTGCAAGGAAGCCAGGGCTGAATACTCGCTTGCGATTGGATGAACCTCCTCCTAGCCAGCCGGCGTCGGAAGCGCCGGGAATCACCATGAGTAGCGCCAGCCAGGCAATGACCCCGATCTTGCTCCAGAAGCTCTGCTCTCGCCATGCAGTCATTTTCGCGGTTCCGCAGTCCTGCTTATCTGCCCCGCCCTCACCTCATCCGCATACCCGACCAGCCGATCCTCACCATCATGAAACACGGTGCACATCCTCAGCACGGCCTGGGCGTCTGCCTCATTTCCGGCCAGGCTCAATCGCCCAGCGATTCGCATCAGTTCGACAGCGGACCACTTGAGGTCCGAGGCGATGCCCTGGAGGTCGCGCTTTAGGTCTTGATTAGGTTTGGTTAGGGTCATGCTTTAACCTCAGATCTTCTGCGAGCCTCTGACTGAACCGCTCCACAGGAATGCCGGTAAGCCTAAGAACCGCTTGAGCAACCTCAATGTCTAGAGCCTTAGTACCTAGAAAATAATTATTAATGGTCGAAGTGGATACCCCTATCTCGCTCGCTATGGTGCTCCGAGCTAGACGATCCGCCTTTTGCCTGCTTGCGTTATAAGCGGCAATCGCTCTGCGAAGGGCTAGGCACTCGTCTTCTTCCCATATCCACAAGCCATGATTACGCATAAATTCTCGCTCAAGTGCGCAATGCCATTCTGGCTAGGTAGGTCGCACAACCTTCACGCCTTCACCGCATCCGCAAGCGACGCCGCCCGATCCGCATGCTTGTAGAGTTTCGCAATCAGCATAAGGGCAGCTGTCGCATCGACATCTCGGCAGTCCTTAGTGATTCTCAGCACTTCGTCTGCGGCTTGCTCAAGGTCGAGCGCTAACTCGTTGAGATCGCTGTGAATATCTTGGTTGGGTTTGGGCATAGACTTTATACCAAGTGGGCATTCCAGACGAGCAACACGCGCGCTTGGATGTAGGTCTCGTCGGCAAAAATGTCCTCGGCCGGATGCTTCTTGTTGTCCGAGATCATCTTGAATTTGGTCTTGCCCTTCATCTGCAGGCGCTTGATGTACTGAAAGCCCTGGTACGAGAAGAAGTAGATTCCATCACCGATGAAATCCTTGATGCTGATGTCGACCAACAAAGGGTCGCCGTGCTTAATGGTCGGCGTCATCGATTGGCCCCAGCCGGTGATCATCTTCAAGTGGTAGTGCTCGACGAACTCAACACCCATTGCCCGTAATTGGGAAGGGCTGACGCGCACGTCTTGAAGCATTTCCGGGTAGTCGTGGGCGACCTCGCCACCACCTAACGCGCCGCGAATGTCGTAGTGGGCAATCCAAACTTCATCCCCGACTTTGCCTGGGCGATATGCGTCGTGCACAAGCACTCCGCCAGATGCCCCGACTTCATCACCTTCGGCAACGGCGAGAAGCCGCTGAATTCTCTCTTCGCTGAGAGTCTTACCGGCCAGCATTGCTCGCACCTTATCGGCGGCCGTGGTCGGTTCCGGCTCAGCGGTATCTGCTAATCGGTCAGGCCCATCACCAGCAGCGTGCTGAAGCCATTCCACCTTGACGCCCAAAAAAGAAGCGATGGCCTGCATTTTGGCAGGGCCTGGAATGGACTCGCCGTTCAGCCATTTACTGGCAGCCTTCGGAGTGACCTTCGCTATTTCAGCCAAGCGAGCGCCCGCCCCCCATTGATCAATGCCTTTTGCGGCAACTGACTTTTTGAGGCGGGAAGCGAAAGCAGCGCGTATTTCTTCGATATGAACCATAGGTTCAATATCGCATGCCCTTGCATGTACTTTCAGTTCCGACATAATATGTACTGCAAGTTCATAATTCACCCGGAGGCCATATGAGCCCACTGAAGAAATCGATTGATGACGCCGGCGGCGTTCCGGTGGTTGCCCTGGCCTGCGGAAAGACGCCGCGTGCCGTTTACAAATGGCTCACCGCTGAGTGTCTGCCGCGCACTGAGTACACCGGTGAGACGCGCTATGCCGAGCGAATTTCTGCTTTAGCAGCCGCAAACGGGAAGCCATTCGAGGCCTCTTGGTTGCTGTCCGAAGCCCACCCTAAAAAATCTGCCGCTTAACCCACTTCCAATCACACAAGGAAACACAGATGTCGTACTTCGAACCCGATCACCTCCACGACAAGCCGACCAAGGTGCGCCTGGACGAGGCGGCTGATGATTTGTTGACAGCAATGGCCCGCTTCCAACGGACCCAGAAAGCCGTGCTCGCTCGAGAAATCCTCGAGCGCGGCCTGAACCAGATGATGGAAGAGCTTAACGCGAAAACAGACGTGGCCTGAAGTAGCCGAGGAGGCCCTGTGCCTGAAAGAAAACCGCTGGAAATCCAGCTCGACTGGCAGGGACTCGCTGATCTGGAGCTGCTAGCCAGACGCAACGGGATAACGCCAGAAGAGATGGCCGCAACAATCATGAATCGGGCGCTGGATCGAATGACCCGGCCACCAAAGAGCCGGAGCAACGTCGCTTCCATAGGACGGAAGGGCTGATAAGCCCCTCAGGGACTCATGAGGAACTGCCAATGAAACACCAACCAACCAAATCGCAGGCACAAAAAAACCGACGGATCAGGTCGGTTCTTTTTACAGCGCTTGCAACAACGTTCTGGAGCGAATAATGCACCATCCAAACCAAACGATCAATACCCCCGCAAATGTCGCGACACAATTCGGCAGCGGTGAAAATGTGTCGCGTACATCTATGTCGTCGCAAGAGATTGCGGAGCTGGTCGGTTCCCGCCACGACAAGGTCAAACAATCCATCGAGCGACTGGCAGAGCGCGGCACCATTCAACTTCCCCCATTGGGGGAAGTTAGAAACCACCTCCGTCAGAGCGTAAGCGTGTATCAGGTCTGCAAGCGCGACAGCTTCGTCGTCGTTGCTCAGCTCAGCCCGGAGTTCACAGCGGCACTCGTTGATCGCTGGCAGGAACTGGAAGGGCAGATCGCCCAACCCCGCGAACTCTCCCGCATGGATCTCATCCACCTCGCTTTTGAGGCTGAGCAGCAGCGCCTGCAGTTGACCATCCAAGTCGAAGCCCAGGCCGAGAAGATCCACTCCATGGAGAACCTGTTCAAGGAAGGGATGACCCACACCCAATTCTGCAAGGGCCTCAATGGGGTCAACGTCATGCAGGTGGGCAAGTTCCTTGAGGGTCGCAACTGGCTGTTCAACGAAAGCAAGTCCGGCCTGCGCTTCCGTGTGGCCTCTTACGCTCGCGACAAGTACATGACCGAGCACCAGCACGAAGTCACCCCACACGGCAAAGAGCCGTTCGTATCGTTCACGCCTGTTCTGCTGAAGAAGGGCGCGATCCGGCTGTACGACCTGTACCTCGCAGGCGAGCTTCCAATGAAGAAGACGTGGGATGGCCTGTTCACTCACGACAAAGCACTTAAGGGGGCCGCATGATGGCCAGGATACGCACTGTAAAACCAGAGTT
>NZ_JACBXG010000029.1:0-8689 GCF_020295325.1 Pseudomonas sp. Y24-6
AAACCCCTATCTGCGTATGCAGGTAGGGGTTTTGTTTTTGTAGAAGTCACTCATTTTCACCTGCACGTTACTGCTGTAACGGGCGGGTCACAGAATTTCTTGACGACCATAGAGCATTGGAACCACCTGATCCCATCCCGAACTCAGCAGTGAAACGATGCATCGCCGATGGTAGTGTGGGGTTTCCCCATGTGAGAGTAGGTCATCGTCAAGATTAAATTCCGAAACCCCTATCTGCGTATGCAGGTAGGGGTTTTGTTTTTGTCGAAGTCACTCATTTTCACCTGCACGTTACTGCTGTAACGGGCGGGTCACAGANGAATTCCAAAACCCCTGTCTGCTAACGCAGACAGGGGTTTTGTCGTTTAGCACCCTATCAATGCCACTTGCCCATCACTGATGACTCAGGCTCTGCCTTGCAGGGTCACCCACCAGCGCGTTCGGTAGTGCAACTGGACGGGAAGTGCGTGCGTCAGGGCAACGAGGAGCTGGTCAGTGTCGTCCAGACGGAATGCCCCGGTGAGGCGTAGGTCGGCAATATCTGTGGCGCAGCTCAGGTGGCCATGCCGATGGCGGCCCAGTTCGTCCAGGAAGTCCGCGAGACGCATATTTCGCGCAACCATCAGGCCGTCCACCCACGAACCTGGCTCCAGGTCAGGCGGTGACGCCAGCGACGCTTGTTGGTGATCGACCAGGTAACTTTGCCCGGGACGCACCTCAATGGGCACGCCAGCGGCGGACACTGGTGAATGAATGATCACCTTGCCGGCCGTTACGCTGAGCCGGGTGTGGTTCGGTTCCTGAAGAAGGACATACCGGGCATCCACTCCCTCGAACAATCCATGAACACTTTGCACTCTTAACGGACGATCAAACGAGGCGGC
Source organism: Pseudomonas sp. Y24-6 (assembly GCF_020295325.1). Taxonomy (NCBI): domain Bacteria; kingdom Pseudomonadati; phylum Pseudomonadota; class Gammaproteobacteria; order Pseudomonadales; family Pseudomonadaceae; genus Pseudomonas; species Pseudomonas sp. Y24-6. Next base: position 885 of record NZ_JACBXG010000029.1, read on the forward strand.
TTGATCGATCCCGCCACAGGTCACGAGTATCTCGCCATGGGTCAGTTTGATCAGTCGCTGATGAGGGGTGTAATCCAGGTCTGCCGAACTGGCGGTATTGAGCTCGAGGCGGGTGCCGTCAGGCAGCTGGAAACCACGTCGTTCGCCAGTGGTGGTGGCGAAGTCGCAGGTCCATTGTTGCCAGTGGTATGCGTCCTTGGCCAACCAGGCTGTCGAACCCACCAGCAGCAAGCCCGAGAGCATCTTCAGGGCTTGCCGGCGGCCTACGCCCAAGGCACTGGCTGGCGAGGTATTCAAGTGGTCCGGGGCGCCTGGTATGGCGCGCGGATCGCTGTTCAGCTCGGCCTGCAGGGATTTGACACGCTGCCAGGCCAGTTCGTGTTCCTGGCGCTCCGCGCGCCATGCATCGCATTGCAGGCGCAGCCGGGAATTGCCAGCGTTGTTGCGCAAGCGCAGGAGCCAGTGGATAGCCTGTCTCACGACATGTTGATCAGGCATCTGTGCTGCCAACGGTGATGAAGACATGATGCGGCTGCCCGGATGTCACAATGATAATTAGTCGCATTGTCTTTCACCGAAAGCCAATTACGCAACTGATCGCCCCGCGTCTGTCGAATGACATCGATCAAACCTTCTTGGAACGGCTATTGCTCGGGGCTATTGAGATAACGCGTAATCACTTCCACCGCACGATTGAGGTGCTGTTCAAGCAAGCGCACTGCGCCCTCGACATCACGGTCCCCCACTGCGCGCAACAGCGCCCGGTGGTCCTCCTGGGACAATTCACCCAGGTTCATCGCCTCCAGATTGAAGCGCAGGAAGCGTTCCTCTTCATTCAGCCCCTCCTCCACCAGCCGCAACAGCCTGCGGTTGGGCGCTTTACTGTAGAGCGCCATGTGGAAGAGGCGATTTAGACGACCGATCTCGGTAAAGTCGCGCTCTGTCTCGAGATCATCGATATGCCGCGCTGCCTGTTCAATGTCCTCGGCTGTAAGCAGAGGGATCGACAGACGCAGTGCTTGCGACTCCAGCAGAATGCGCAGTGCGTAGGTTTCCACCGCATCGCCTTGAACAAGCGGCGCAACAACGGCGCCTTTGTGTGCGATGACGCTCAGCAGCGACTGCGCCTCAAGCTGACGCAGTGCTTCGCGAACCGGCATGCGGCTGACCCCGAAGAAATCCGCGAGGTCTTGTTGGCGCAACGCTGTGCCACACGGGATTCGGCCGTCGAGAATCGCCGAGCGCAAGGTCTCTTCAATCACCGCGCGGGCCATGTGTGCGGGGATTGGCGCGTTGATCTTGATACTGCCTAGAGGGTTGGGCTTTTGTGTCACAACGCACCCTGAATAAGTTTTAATGATATTGGATCCAAATTTACACTAGAGACTGTCGGACAAGATGTCAAACCGGCGGCCTCCCTGAAAGTTTAGCGCGCTATCAGTGATCTCATCGTGCCATTGTCTTTTGTCGGGCTAACCTGCACCATCAACCGAATTCCACCTGCCTGATCTGGATGCCTCGCATTGGCGGTACGTTTCGCGATCCCTCGGACTTTGCGCTGGCTCTCATGCGCCCTGCTGCTGGCTGGCGTCATGCTGGGCGGCCTGCATGCCGATTGGGATTTCTCGCTGATCAGTCGCCGTGCCCAGGCATTGTACGGGCCCTTGGGCGAAGGGCAGCAACGCATTGACGCCTGGCAGCATTTATTGGCTACACAAAAGCAGGTCGGTGAACTCGAGCAGCTCAATCTGGTTAATCAGTTCTTCAACCGCAAAGTGCGTTATGTGGAGGATATCGACCTGTGGAACGAGGTTGATTATTGGGAGACGCCGGTCGAAGCGTTGTGGAAGGGCGCAGGAGATTGCGAAGACTATGCCATCGCCAAGTATTTCAGCCTGCGCCATCTTGGTGTTTCCAGTGACAAACTGCGCATCACCTACGTCAAGGCCCTGCGCCAGAATCGCGCGCATATGGTATTGACCTACTATTCGAGTCCCGAGGCGATGCCGTTGGTGCTCGACAGCTTGATCGATGCAATCAAGCCCGCCAATCAACGAACCGACCTGTTGCCGGTCTACTCTTTCAACGCAGAAGGGTTGTACCTTCCGGGCGCCAAGGGCAACAAGAAAGTCAGCGACACTAAACGCCTGTCCCGCTGGCAGGATGTGTTAAAGAAAATGCAGGCCGAAGGTTTTCCGGTCGAGACGACTAACTAGGAGCACGCGCTCAGATGTCTTTGTTCAAACAGCTTTTGATCGCTATCTGTCTGTTCCTGGTAGTCGCTTTCACTGGCAGCTTCATGGTCAGCCTGGAAAGCTCGCGGACCCAATACGTCAACCAGCTGCGCTCCCACGCCCAGGATGCAGCGACGGCCCTGGCGTTGTCCCTGACGCCTAATATTGATGACCCGGCGATGGTCGAGCTGCTGGTCAGCTCGATTTTCGACAGTGGCTACTACGCCAGCATTCGGGTGATAGACGTCAGCAACGACAACGTCATCGTGGAGCGCAGCGGCATTCCAGCGGTGACCAACGTGCCCGACTGGTTCGTCAAGCTGATCGGGCTGGAGCCCGCCGGTGGTGATGCCATCGTCAGCCGTGGCTGGGAGCAGGCGGCGCGGGTCGAGGTCGTCAGTCACCCAATGTTTGCATTGGCCAAGTTGTGGCAGAGCGCACTGGGCAGCCTGGGTTGGTTGCTGCTCTGTGGCGCCGTCAGTGCGGTGCTGGGTGCGCTGCTGCTGCGTCGGCAATTGAAGCCCCTGGACTACATGGTCAAGCAATCCCACGCGATTGCCCGGCGTGAGTTTCTCAGCCTGCCGGACCTGCCGCGCACCCCCGAATTGCGACGCGTTGTCCAGGCCATGAACCAGATGGTCGAGAAGCTCAAGGCGCTGTTCCAGGAGCAGGCCGAGCGCAGTGAAAAACTGCGAATCGAATCGTACCAGGACAACCTCACGGGCTTGGCCAATCGGCGGTACTTCGAGATGCAATTGAATGCCCGGGTGAGCAATCCGGAGCAGGCCAGCTCGGGTTATCTGCTGTTGCTACGGGTCAAGGATCTGGCCGGTCTGAACCAGCGTCTCGGCGGTCAGCGCACCGACGAGTTGCTGATTGCGGTCGGCGAGCAGCTGTCGCGGGAGTGCGCCAAGTATCCCGAGACTCACAACCTGGTCACGCGCATTCGCGGCGGCGAGTTTGCCGTGCTGGCCCCTGGGCTGGTCCGCGAAGAAGCGCTGCAACTGGCGCGCAATCTCGACAGCGCCTTGGCGAGCCTGCATGCCACGGGTGCCACCGATGTGGCCTCGGTTGCCTCCCTGGGCCTGGCACCGTTTGTCCATGGTGACTCACCGCAGGCGGTCATCGGGTTAGCCGACCAGGCTCTGGCGCAGGCGGAAACCCAGGGTGAACCGAGCTGGGCCTGCCTGGATCACAGCGCCTCTTCCCGCGTCGCGGATGACCACCATGCCTGGCACAATCTGCTGGATCAGGCACTGACAAATCGAGGCCTGAAATTGTACTTCCAGCCGGTAGTCGCCAGTCAGGACCCGCAGCTGGTGCTGCACTACAAGGTGCTGTCGCGGCTGATTGACGATCAGGGCCAGACCATCCCGGCGGGGCGTTTCCTGCCCTGGCTGGAGCGCTTTGGCTGGACCGCACGCCTGGACCGGCTGATGCTGGAACTGGTGCTGGAGCAAATGGCCGGTCATGACGAGTCACTGGCGCTGAACTTGTCTTCGGCCACGCTGGCGGATCCGCAGATGCTGAACAAGGTGTTCGAGATCTTGCGCGCACATTCGAACATGGGGCCGCGCCTGACCCTGGAAATCGGCGAGGAACAGATTCCCGAGCAAGCCGTGCTCGAGCAACTGACCAAGCGTTTGCGTGAACTGGGTTTCTCCCTGAGCCTGCAACGTTTTGGCGGACGCTTCAGCATGATCGGCAACCTTGCACGCCTCGGCCTGGCCTACCTGAAGATCGATGGCAGCTACATCCGTGCGATTGATCAGGAGGGCGACAAGCGCCTGTTCATCGAGGCGATCCAGCGCGCAGCGCACAGCATTGATCTGCCGCTGATAGCTGAGCGGGTCGAGACTGAAGGGGAGTTGTCGGTGATTCGCGAGATGGGGCTTTACGGGGTGCAGGGGCAGTTGTTTGGTGAGCCCAAGCCCTGGCAGTAAACACTTCAGAAGCACAAAAGATCGTCCGAAGGCTCGGGCCGCTATCGGACGATCTTTTGCTTTGGCAACGGTCCTAAATCAACCCCGTCTCTTCATCATCAATCAAGTGACTCAATCCACCCAACGCCTCACGCGCCTGGTTCCGGTCCATCAGCTTGGCCTGCGCCGCCGCCGGCAAGTCCGTCACCCGAATCACGCCTTTGCTGGTCAGCACCTGAATCAAGTCGTCGAGTACCCGGATCATTTCCAGGTCACTCTGCTTGAGCTGTTTGAGGCTGACTTCCATCACTTCGTTGGCGTACCACGCCTGGATCTCATGATGATCCGCGGGCAGCGTCTCGGTGGCCTCGGCGTAAACCGCCGCCTCCACGCGCACTAATTGGCCTTGCGCATCGCGTTGCACGTAAAACATTGAGCATCCCTCAGAAATGGACCAGCTTCATGCTGTCAGCAGCATAGGACAACTGCGCACGAGTATGCGGTGCGACGACGAAATCGTCACCGGGGTGATTGTCGCAAACGTGACGGCCGCCCGGTTTGGGCGGCCATCCGCTGGCTATCAGCTGTTGTTGTGATCAACCTTGATGGTCGGATCGCTACCGGCAATCAGGTTGTGCAGGTTGGCGGTAGACCAGTTGTTGCCTTCGAGTTTGATCGTCACATCGGCCTTGGCAGCTGCTGCGTCATTACTGTTGAACTTGCCGGCAGAGTTCACTTCCAGGGACGACACGCCGTCCGCCGTGGTGATCTTCAGGAAGTTGTCGATGGTGCTACCGGTCTCGCCCCGCAACAAGTCACGCAGATCGATACGGTCGCCTTCGGCGGCCTTGAAGTCCTTGATCACGTCGGTACCGGTGTCGCCTGCTTTCCAGACGAAGGTATCGCCACCCAGACCGCCGATCAGGGTGTCGTTGCCTTTGCCACCCATCAGGATGTCATTGCCATCGCCACCGTCGAGCAGGTCGTTGCCGGTTCCGCCGAGCAGGATGTCGTTGCCATTGCCGCCGTACAGTTTGTCGTCGCCGCCTTGGCCGAAGATGATGTCATCGCCGGTGCCGCCCAGCAGCGTATCTGCACCATCATGGGCACCGGACATGTCGAACGCCTTGTAGTTCTCGGTCACGAACTGGTGCACGTTGCTTGGGGTGACCTTGTTGGTTTCGACACCTGTTTCCTGGCCGACGAACGCTTGCAGCGCGGTGTAGCCCTCACCGGTAACGCCGTTGAAGCTCACCAGGTCGCCGAAGATGATGTCGTTGCCATCGCCGCCGTTGATGGTGTCGCTACCTGGCATTGTGGCCTCACTGTGGCCGAGGATCGCGTTAGCCAGGTCATCAGGGTTGATGTTGGCCAGCGGTTTGCCTTTGGTCGTGTTGTACGGAGCCAGGTCGTTTTCGGTAACTGAGTTGTTCAAGCCAATGGCCTGTACGGTGGAGTTGGCGGCTGCGAACAGTGCCAGTGCCAGTCCTGCGTTAGTGGCGCTTGGGCGATCTACCCTGCCTTCGCCGTCGTTGTAAGACAGCTCGTAAGTCCCATCACCCTGCGCGTGAATCTTCAAGTCGCTGTCGACCTTCGAAGATGTCCAGTTGCCGAGAATGTCCTGGGTCCATTTGTAAACGTTGCCGCTGGCATCAACCAATGTCCGGAGTTTGCCGCCGATCATCGTGTTGAACGCGGTACCAGGCGTGTAATCACCGGCCTTCATCAGGCTGTCGAGATTGATGTCGGTGTTGGTGTTCGACCAGTGATAGTCGACGACCTTTGGATTGACCTGCTCAGACGACGTGTAGGCAGTTGGCTCACCGTCAGTAATGAAGTAAGTCAGGTTGGTCGCATTCGAGTTGCTCAGCGCCTCCTCGCTGTGGAACCAGTTGGCCGTGGTCTTGAACACGTCCTCGTAGTTGGTCCAGCCACCGGATTTCATGCTCTCGAGCACTGTTTTCAAGCTGTCCAGCGCGCCCTTGCTCGACAAGTCGACCGAGATCGATTTGTTCACCTGCGTATCGAAGTCAACCAGGAACACTTTCACGGTTCCAGGGTTTGCACCTTGGGATGTGGCGCTCGCGATCAGCGAGGTAAACACCGCAATCAGGGAGTTCTTGGCCGACGTCACGGAGGCGGAGCTCATACTGCCCGAACTGTCGACCATGAAGGCGATGTTGTAGTTCTGGCCCGGTGTCGTCGTCAGCCCGGCGATGTCCGCCACGATGATGTCGTTGCCGAAGGTGCCGTCCTGAACGTCGTCGCCCGCAGTCAGCGTGATCGGGTTGTACGTCGCCGGGTAGATGGTGACCGGAATCGTCGCCGTACTCGAGGCCGAACCACCCAGTTGCTCGGTAGAAGTCGAGGTCACGGTCAGGTCGAACTTGCCGTTGTAGTAAGCAGGTGGCGTCAGGGTCAGGTTGGCCAGGTTCCAGCCAGTCACTATCGCCTTGCCATCGGTGCCCACGGTCCAGGTGTGGCCCGCGTCGTCGCTCAGCACCATCCCTTTCGGGAAGCCGCTGATGGTCACGCTGAGGCTTTCCGAGCCGTCGGTGTCGGTCAGTGCGGTGGTGATCTTCGACAGGTGTACGCTGCCGTTCTCCGCGCCTTCGTTGAGCTTGTAGCCCTCGTAGTAACCTTCACCGTTAGCGCCGTGCAGCTCGGACACCGTCACGCCGGATGCGGCCAGGTTGGCCACGCCGGTGTACAGCGGGATACCGGAACTGCTCAGGTCGACAGCGGCGGCGCCGTTGATCGACAGGTTGACGTCATAGCTGCCCGGGCCACTCTGGTTGTGGTGGTAGATGTCGATGGTGTAGTAGCCGCTGGTGGTCGGCTTGAAGCCTGCGCCGGAGATGGCTCCACCTTTACCCCACAGCGCGCTGGCTACATCCTTGCCGCCAATCGTCACCAACAGACTGTCGTCAGCGCTGCCGCTGAAGGTGTAAGTCTTGCCGGCTTCAAGGTAAATAAGGCCGGAGGTTTTCGACGCGGTGCCCACAGCCACGTCGCCACTGGATTGCACGTTGCCGACGGTGGTGCTGGAGTTTGGTTTGCCGGCGGCATCGATCACCGATTTCAGCGTGTCGGATGGCGCGCCGTTACCGTTGGTGCCCAGGCCAGCCAGGCCGGTCCAGACTTCCTTGATCAAGCCCGTCGAGGTGACGTTGTTGCTGGCGACGTTCAGCGTTGGTGCATCTGCCACCGGGGTGATGTCGATTTTGATCGTGCCGGTGTTGCCCAGCAGCGAGCCGTCGGTTGGCTGGAACTGGATCTGCGCGTAGTCAGCCAGCTTGTTGCCCGTGCCGTTGGGGTTACCGTTGGCGCCAGACTCGTTGGTGTCTGGCATGAAACGCAACTTGCCCGCGTCGATGTCAGTCTTGGTGATGATCTGGTTAGGCGTAAGGTCGGTCCAGGTCGAGCCGTTCAGGTACTGCAATTTGCCGTCACCCGGCAGGCCGGTAATTTTTACACCCAGGCTGGCGTCGGGGCTGTCGACATCGCGGACGCCGAAGGTCGACCAGCCGAGGACCAGCGGGGTGTCTTCGGTACCTGTGACGGTAACCGGTGCGGCGATCGGTGCATCATTCACACCCACAACGGTAATGTTCAGGGTCGAAGTGACATTGCTACCGGAACCGTCGGT
>NZ_JACBXG010000003.1:0-555118 GCF_020295325.1 Pseudomonas sp. Y24-6
TCTCGCCTAAATGGGTGTCCGGTTTCATTAGACCACTACAAGGCCTTTTTCAGCAGTGCTGATGATGTGCCTGAATGGATCCTCGCTGATCGAACGTCGGTAGATGTCCTATTCAAGTAAGCTATCCACCGACTATCTTGAACTCGCGAACTCTGGCATTTCCCCACAGCAGTTCGCCGGGGACGATGTTCGATTTTCGAGTGAGTTCGAGGCGCTGGAAAATGAGCTGTCCAAAGCTCAATCCATGCATGAAAGTGGGCAAACCGACTGGCTGAAAGTGCAGGAAATCGCTGAGACCTTGCTCCGTAGCCAATCCAAGGATCTGCGGGTGGCCGCCTGGTTGGCTTGGGCGTTGTATCAGCGCGAATCCTTTCCGGGCCTGCTGGCCGGCTGTGGCCTTTTGCGGCATCTGTGCGAACAGCATTGGGCCCAGCTTCACCCAGCCAAACCGCGCACTCGCGCTGCTGCCATCGGCTGGCTAGTGCCACGTCTTGAGCTCTTATTGAGTGAAAACGTCTCGATCAAAGAGCAGCTGCCGTTGTTCCGCCGCTTGCTGGAACACTTGGAAGGGCTCGATGCTGTCTGCACCGAGCACTTAGGCGACGACGTACCACTGCTGCTGCCCATTACCCGGCGCTTGAACAGTATGGTCCAGCGTGCCGCCGACAGTGAGCCGCCGGCAGGGCTCGTGGGGGCCGCAGTGGCTCAGGTGAAGCAAGCCGCCACGCAGTTGTTCACCCCCGGCGCACCGATCGACAACGAAAAAGAAGCCCACAAGGCCCTGCGTGCCCAGCAAGAGAACGCGCGGCCGTTGTGTGCATGGTGGCTCAAACAGAAAGCCACTGACCTGCGTGCCTTGCGCCTCAATCGCACGTTGCTATGGTTGCCCATCGACACCGTCCCCGAGCGCAACGCCGAGCAAATCACCGTGCTGCGCGGGTTGCCGGCGGACAAGCTCAAGGCCTATCAGGACCGTTTCGACCAGGGCAACTACGCTGACCTGCTGGTGGAACTGGAGGCGAGCCTGGCGAAGGCGCCGTTCTGGTTCGATGGCCAGCGAATGGCGTGGGAATGCCTTCAGGCCTTGAACGCCGAGATGGCCATGCGCGAAGTGGAAATCCATTTCGCGCTTTTGATTCGGCGCCTGCCCGGCATCATCGAATTGCGTTACCACGATGGCGCGCCATTCGCCGATCCAGCCACGCGCGCATGGATCAGCGCCCACGTCATGCCGCACCTGCAAACCGACAGTGCTCCGCGCAAGGTCGAAGTGGCTGACACGCAGCTGGCGTGGGAACTGGCCCTCGAAGAAGTCCTGCCGATTTTGCGCAAGGACGGCCTCAAGGCTGCCGTGCAAATCCTCAAGCAGGGCCTGCAAAGCGCCCAGGGCGAGCGGGTTCGATTTTTCTGGCAGTTCGCCCTCGCGCGGCTGTGTTTCATGGCCAAGAAATACGAACTGGCCAAGACCCAACTCGAAACCCTCGACCAAACCTTACAGGACTCAGGCCTGAACGCCTGGGAGCCCGATCTTGCGCTGGAAGTGCTGCATTTACTGCATAGCTGCTGCGAGTTGTTGCCGCAGAACCATGCCGTCCGTGAACGCAAGGAAGAGATTTATCGCAGGCTGTGCCACCTCGATCTCGAGGTGGTACTCGAATAGGCCCCCGGGCCACAATCTCAAGGAGAAAAGCCATGGCCAAAGAAGGCTCGGTAGCCCCAAAGGAACGCATCAACGTCACGTTCAAACCTGCCACCGGTGGTGCACAGGAAGAGATCGAACTGCCGTTGAAACTACTGGCAATCGGTGACTACACCCACCGCAAGGACGAACGCAAAGTCGAAGATCGCAAACCGATCAGCATCGACAAGATGACCTTCGACGAAGTACTGGCCAAGCAAGAGTTGAGCCTGGCACTGAGCGTACCGAACCGTCTTCAGGAAGGTAGCGACACCGAAGAACTGGCCGTGCAACTGCGCGTCAACTCGATGAAGGACTTCAACCCGGCCAGCCTGGTCGAGCAAGTGCCGGAGCTGAAAAAACTGATGGAGCTGCGCGACGCGTTGATGGCCCTCAAAGGCCCGCTGGGTAACGCGCCTGCGTTCCGCAAAGCCATCGAAGGCGTGCTCGCCGACGACGAATCCCGCGGTCGCGTATTGGGTGAGCTGGGCTTGAACGCCGCCGGCCAGGACGCCACCCAGAACGTCTGAGTTCCCATCAGTCAAGGAAGCCAACAATGAGCACTAGCGCAGCACAGCAAAAGAGCAACGAGAACGGCGAATACAGCATTCTCGACAGCATCATCGCCGAGACCCGCCTGACCCCGGACGACGAAGCCTACGACATCGCCAAGCGTGGTGTATCGGCCTTCATCGAAGAGCTGCTCAAGCCGCAGAACAATGGTGAGCCGGTCAAGAAAGCCATGGTTGATCGCATGATCGCCGAGATCGATGCCAAGCTCAGCCGCCAGATGGACGAAATCCTGCACCACCCGGCTTTCCAGTCCCTGGAGTCGTCGTGGCGAGGTCTGCAGTTGCTGGTCGACCGCACCAACTTCCGCGAAAACATCAAGATTGAAATCCTCAACGTCTCCAAGGACGACCTGATGGACGACTTCGAAGATTCGCCGGAAGTGATGCAGTCGGGCCTCTACAAGCACATCTACACCGCTGAATACGGTCAGTTCGGTGGTCAGCCGGTGGGCGCAATCATCGCCAACTACTTCATGTCCCCAAGCTCGCCGGACGTGAAGCTGATGCAGTACGTGTCCAGCGTTGCCTGCATGTCCCACGCGCCGTTCATTGCCGCGGCCGGCCCGAAATTCTTCGGTCTGGAAAGCTTCACCGGCCTGCCGGACCTGAAGGATCTGAAAGATCACTTCGAAGGCCCGCAGTTCGCCAAATGGCAGAGCTTCCGCCAGTCGGAAGACTCCCGTTACGTTGGCCTGACCGTGCCGCGTTTCCTGCTGCGCAACCCGTACGACCCGGAAGACAACCCGGTCAAATCGTTCGTGTACAAGGAAACCGTCGCCAACAACCACGAGCACTACCTGTGGGGCAACACCGCCTACGCGTTCGGCACCAAGCTGACCGACAGTTTCGCCAAATTCCGCTGGTGCCCGAACATCATCGGCCCGCAAAGCGGTGGCGCGGTGGAAGACCTGCCGTTGCACCACTTCGAAAGCATGGGCGAAATTGAAACCAAGATTCCTACGGAAGTATTGGTGAGTGACCGTCGTGAATACGAACTGGCCGAGGAAGGTTTCATCTCCCTGACCATGCGCAAAGGCTCCGATAACGCGGCGTTCTTCTCCGCGAGCTCGGTGCAGATGCCGAAATCCTTCGGCAGCAGCGCAGAAGGCAAGGCTGCAGAGCTGAACCACAAGCTCGGCACCCAGCTGCCGTACATGATGATCGTCAACCGCCTGGCTCACTACTTGAAAGTGCTGCAGCGCGAGCAACTCGGTTCGTGGAAAGAACGGACCGATCTCGAACTGGAACTTAACAAGTGGATCCGCCAGTACGTGGCCGACCAGGAAAACCCGAGCGCCGAAGTGCGTGGCCGTCGTCCACTGCGCGCTGCCCAGATCATCGTCAGCGATGTCGAAGGCGAGCCTGGCTGGTACCGCGTCAGCCTGAACGTGCGCCCGCACTTCAAGTACATGGGTGCCGATTTCACCCTGTCGCTGGTTGGCAAGCTGGACAAAGAGTAAGCGGAGCTCACTCATGACTGGATACGGCAGCCTTTTCGAACGCCTGGGTGGCGACGCGGACAAACGCGTCGGCTGGAGCCGCGAGGTTTGCGCCATGGCGTCCGTGGCTGCCCATCTGGCCAAGATGCTCAGCACCCGTGCGGGCAGCGTGCAAACGCTCTCCGATTACGGGCTGCCCGATCTCAATGACATGCGTCTGAGCCTGCACGACTCCCTGAGTAAGGCCCGTCTGGCCATCGAAGATTTCATCGAAGCCTACGAGCCACGACTGAGCAACGTGCGTGTCATCTCCCTGCCGCGTGACCACGATCAGCTTCGCCTGTCCTTCAGCATCGAAGGCCTGCTGGAAGTGGAGGGGGGCAAACGTCAGGTCAGTTTCATTGCGCGCCTCGATGGCCGTGGTCAGGTCAACGTCAGTTCATAAGGCAGCGATGTTGGCCAGACGGCTGCTGCTACCGGTGATCGCTGCGTGTGCCTGACGTCGAGGGCCGGGGTTCGCGCACATTTTAATTTATGGGTTGATCGGTAGGGATGTTCAGGGCGGGTCGCTTACCGCCACTGAGTCACACCGTCGCCCACCAGACAAGCAGGGAGCTGACCGTGTCTTTTAACCACTACTACCAAAGCGAACTCACCGCACTGCGCCAGTTAGGCCGCCGTTTCGCCGAGCGTCACCCTGCGTTGGCGCCTTTCCTCGGCCAGGCCGGGCGGGATCCGGACGTGGAGCGGTTGCTGGAAGGGTTTGCGTTCCTGACCGGTCGCCTGCGTCAGAAACTCGACGACGAATTGCCAGAGCTCAGCCACTCGCTGATGCAGCTGCTATGGCCAAACTACATGCGCCCGCTGCCGGCGTTCAGTATTTTGCAGTTCGACCCGCTCAAGCGTTCCGGCCCAGCGCTGAAAGTCAAGCGTGATACGCCGATTGAAAGTGTTCCGAATGAAGACGTGCGTTGCCGTTTCCGCACCTGCTACCCGACCGAAGTCCAGGCGCTGGATCTCGCCGCGCTGACCTACTCGGTGAAGGGCGACGGTTCGCTGTTGAGCCTGCGCCTGGAGATGAGCGCCGAGGGTCATCTCGGTGAGCTGGAATTGAGTCGCTTGCGCCTGCACTTCGCCGGCGAGCGTTACATCAGCCAGATGCTGTACCTGAGCCTGTTGCGCAATCTGGAAGGCATCGAGTTGATCCCGCTGGACGGCACCGGTAAACCGATCAATGGCGTCAACGGCACTCCGATGGCGTTCAAGATGCCTGGCGATCGCGTGCAGCCGGTGGGTTTTTCCGAAGAAGAAGCGTTGATCCCGTATCCGCTGAACACCTTCCGTGGCTACCGATACCTGCAAGAGTATTTCGCCTTCCAGGACAAGTTCCTGTTCGTCGACGTCAACGGTCTGGACATTCTCAAGGCGCTGCCGGAAGACACGCTCAAGCAGACGCGCGGCCTGGAGTTGCGCTTCGATATTCGCAAAAGCGGCATCCTGCGCATGCGTCCGACCCTGGACAACGTGAAGCTGTATTGCACGCCGATCGTCAACCTGTTCAAGCACGATGCGTTGCCAATACGCCTCGACGGCAAACAGGATGAATACCTGTTGCTGCCCGCCGAATACGACTTGGAAAACTGCGGTGTGTTTTCGGTGGAAAGCGTCACCGGCTGGAAACCCGGTGCCCTCGCTTATCAAGAGTACGTGCCGTTCGAATCCTTCGAGCACGACCCAAGTTTCGACGTGCCCACCAGCCGTCCGCACTACAGCATTCGCCAGCGCTCCTCGCTGTTGCACGACGGCCTCGACACTTACCTGAGCTTCGGCATCCGCCACACCGAAGCCCACGAAACCCTGTCGATCGAGCTGACGTGCACCAACCAGAACCTGCCGAAAAAACTCAAGCTCGGCGACATCAGCCAGGCCTGTGAAGAGACGCCGGAGTTCCTGAGTTTCCGCAACATCACCCCGGCGACTCCGAGTTATGCGCCGCCGCTGAATCGCGACTTCCTCTGGAAGCTGATCAGCAACATGTCGCTCAACTACCTGTCGTTGGCCGACGTCAATGCGTTGAAGGTGATTCTCGAAACCTACGACCTGCCGCGCTACCACGACCAGCACGCGGCGAAGGTCAGCAAACGCCTGCTCGGCGGGCTCAAGTCGATCAAACACCAACACGTCGACCGCCTGCATCGCGGCTTGCCGGTGCGCGGGTTGCGCACCGAGCTGACCATCGACCCGGAAGGCTACATCGGCGAAGGCGACCTGTTCGTGTTCGCTTCGGTTCTTAACGAGTTTTTCGCGCTTTACGCCAGTCTTAATTCCTACCACGAGCTGCGGGTAAGAAGCACACAGGGAGATGTGTACCAATGGACACCACGTATGGGCCTTCAGCCGCTGCTTTAAGCGGTCTGACCCGAGGAATACGCGAGTACTCGCTGTTTCAGGCCGTGCTGCTGGTGGTTGACCGGCTGCGCGATGTCCACCCGCACCTGAGCCAGGACGATCTGTACGACCAGTTGGAATTCCAGGCCAACCCGAGCCTGGGGTTCCCCGGCAGCGATGTTGATCGCGTGGAGTTTTTCCACGAGCACGGGCAGATGCGTGCGCGCCTGCGGTTCAACCTGATCGGCCTGGTCGGTTCCGGTTCGCCACTGCCGGCGTTCTACGGCGAACAGGCCCTGGGCGACAGCGAAGATGGCAACCCGACCCGCAACTTCCTCGACCTGTTCCACCACCGCCTGCAACGGCTGATGCTGCCGATCTGGCGCAAATACCGCTACCGCGCCAGCTTCGAGAGCGGCGCGCTCGACCCGTTCTCTGCGCAACTGTTTGCGTTGATTGGCCTGGGCGGTGAAGAGATCCGCAAGGCCGGCGAACTGAACTGGAAACGCCTGCTGCCGTACCTCGGCTTGCTCAGCCTGCGCGCGCACTCGGCGGCGCTGATCGAAGCCGTGCTGCGTTACTACTTCAAGCACGCCGAGCTGACCATTGAGCAGTGCATCGAGCGCCGCGTGGAAATCCTCGACGAGCAGCTCAATCGTTTGGGGCGCGCCAACAGCCTGCTCGGCGAAGACCTGGTGCTGGGTGAACACGTGCGCGACCGCAGCGGCAAATTCCGCATTCACATCCGCGAACTCGACTGGCCACGCTTTCACGAGTTCCTGCCCATCGGTTTCGGCTACCAGCCGTTGTGCGCGCTGGTGCGTTTCACCCTGCGTGACCCGCTCGATTACGACATTCGCCTGGTGTTGCGCCACGAAGAAATCCCGGAACTGCGTATCGGTGAGCAGAACGCCTGTCGCTTGGGTTGGACCAGTTGGCTCGGCCGCGAAAAAGCGGACGGCGTGGTCACCCTGGGCAGCAAAATTCATTAAGGACCGATGACCAATGATCAACGTAGACCTGCAACAACTTATCCAGGCGCTGAACGCCGAAACCCGTCGTGACCTGGAAAGTTCTGCCGAACGCTGCGTCGCCCGTGGCGGCAGCAAGATCCTCGTCGAAGACTTGCTGCTCGGCCTGCTGGAGCGCCCGCAAGGCCTGCTCGCACGTGCGCTGCAAGACGCCGAAGTGGATGCCGGCGAGCTGAGCGCCGCGTTGCAATCGCGGGGCGAGCACAGCGCGTCGCGCAACCCGGTGTTTGCCCCGGAACTGGTGCAGTGGCTGCAGGATGCGTTGCTGGTGGCCAATCTCGAACTGGGCCAGACCCAGGTCGAACAGGCTGCGCTGATCCTCGCCCTGCTGCGCAACCCGATGCGTTACGCCGGCAGCCGTTATCAGGCGGTGCTGGCCAAACTGAACATTGATCGCCTGAAAGAATTTGCCCTGTCGCAGAAAGAGCCGCCGGCCAATGGCAAACCCGCCGTGGCGGGCGAATCGTTGCTGCAGCGCTTTACCCACAATCTGACCCAGCAGGCCCGCGACGGCAAACTTGACCCGGTACTGTGCCGCGATGGCGCGATCCGGCAGATGATCGACATCCTCGCCCGTCGCCGCAAGAACAACCCGATTGTGGTCGGTGAAGCCGGCGTCGGTAAAACTGCGATCGTCGAAGGCCTTGCCTCGCGCATCGCCGCCGGTGAAGTGCCCCAGGTGCTCAAAGGCGTCGAGCTGCTGTTGCTGGACATGGGCCTGCTGCAGGCCGGTGCCAGCGTCAAAGGTGAATTCGAACGCCGCCTCAAGGGCGTGATCGACGAAGTCAAAGCTTCGCCGAAATCGATCATCCTGTTCATCGATGAAGCCCATACGCTGATCGGCGCGGGCGGCAATGCCGGCGGTTCCGACGCGGCCAACCTGCTGAAACCGGCCCTGGCTCGTGGCGAACTTCGCACTATCGCTGCGACCACTTGGGCGGAGTACAAAAAATACTTCGAGAAAGACCCGGCGCTGGCCCGTCGTTTCCAGCCGGTGCAACTGCACGAACCGACCGTCAGCGAAGCAGTGACCATCCTTCGCGGCTTGGCTCAGGTGTACGAGAAAAGTCACGGCATCTACCTGCGCGACGACGCGGTGGTATCCGCTGCCGAACTGTCCGCCCGTTACCTCGCCGGTCGCCAACTGCCGGACAAAGCGGTCGACGTACTCGACACCGCGTGCGCCCGCGTGCGCATCAGCCTCGCCGCCGCTCCGCAAAGCCTTGAACGCCTGCGTGGCGAGCTGGCCGAAGGTGGCCGTCAGCGTCAGGCCCTGCGCCGTGATGCGGAAGCCGGTTTGCTGATCGATCATGAAGCGCTGGACGCATTGGAAGCGCGTCTGGGTGAAGCCGAAGACGAAAGGGGCGCGCTGGAAACCCTGTGGACCCAACAGAAGGAACTGGCCGAGCGTTTGCTGGAGCTGCGTCAGCAACTGTCCAAGGCCCGCGAGGTCGCCGCCGTCGAACCGACCGTCACGGTTGAAGAAGACACTAAAGGCACCGTGATCGAAACCCTGCCGGTGGACGAAGCGCACAGCGTCGAAACCCTGGAAGCGGCACTCAACGAAACGCACAAAGCGCTGACCGAGCTTCAGGTCAAAGAACGCCTGGTGAGCTTCGAAGTCTGCCCGCGTCTGGTCGCCGAAGTGATCAGCGCCTGGACCGGCGTGCCCTTGGCGCAACTGGCCCGCGAGCACAACGCCAAGGTCGCGAGCTTCGCCACCGACCTGCGCACGCGCATCCGTGGTCAGGAACAAGCCGTTCACGCACTGGACCGCTCGATGCGCGCCACCGCTGCGGGCCTCAACAAACCGGATGCGCCAGTGGGCGTGTTCCTGCTGGTCGGCCCGAGCGGCGTCGGCAAAACCGAAACCGCGCTGGCCCTGGCTGATTTGCTCTACGGCGGTGATCGTTTCATCACCACCATCAACATGTCCGAGTTCCAGGAGAAGCACACCGTCTCGCGTCTGATCGGTGCGCCACCGGGCTACGTCGGTTACGGCGAGGGCGGCATGCTCACCGAAGCCGTGCGGCACAAACCGTACTCCGTCGTGCTGCTCGATGAAGTCGAAAAAGCCGACCCGGACGTGCTCAACCTGTTCTACCAAATCTTCGATAAAGGCGTGGCCAACGATGGTGAAGGTCGGGAGATTGATTTTCGCAACACGCTGATCCTGATGACCTCGAACCTCGGTAGCGACCGCATCAGTGAACTCTGCGAAAACGGCGCACGGCCGATCGCCGAAGTGCTCGAAGAAACCATCCGCCCGATCCTCAGCAAGCATTTCAAACCGGCGCTATTGGCGCGCATGCGCGTGGTGCCTTACTACCCGGTCGGCGGCCCGGTGTTGCGCGAGCTGATCGAAATCAAACTCGGTCGTCTGGGCGAGCGCCTGAATCGTCGTCAGCTGGACTTCACTTACTCCCAGGACCTCGTCGATCACCTGGCCGAGCGCTGCACCCAGAGCGACAGCGGCGCGCGCCTGATCGATCATTTGCTCGACCTGCACGTGCTTCCGCTGGTGGCCGACCGCTTGCTCGACGCGATGGCCTCCGGAGAAAGCCTCAAGCGTGTACACGCCACGCTCGATGGCGACGCCAGCGTGATCTGCGAGTTCGTCTGAGGTGGGTGTGATGTTCACTCAAGTGCCGCAACCGCTGGTCT
The DNA here is from genome assembly GCF_020295325.1 of Pseudomonas sp. Y24-6. Classification (NCBI taxonomy): domain Bacteria; kingdom Pseudomonadati; phylum Pseudomonadota; class Gammaproteobacteria; order Pseudomonadales; family Pseudomonadaceae; genus Pseudomonas; species Pseudomonas sp. Y24-6. The sequence goes on from NZ_JACBXG010000003.1 coordinate 9,773, forward strand.
ATGCCGAAGCCTTGATGGCGCAGTTCGCCGGCCTGTCGCGGGCGGCGGACGGTGCTGCGCTGCTGGGTGACTTCGTGCGCGCGGTGGCTCAGCTCAGCGGTTGCGAACTGACGCAGTTGTACCTGCTGGACGCCACTCACACGTGCCTTGGGATGAACGCCGAGTGCCTGAACGGCATTCTGCAACCCCGGGAAGCGACGAGCCTGCCTGTCGATTACAACGGGGAACAACCGCTGCAATTCGCCCTGTGCCAGAACCGCGTGGTGAGCCTCAGCGAATTGAGCGGCAGCCTGCACGAAACCAGTTTTCTGCCACCGCAGGCCACGCCTTGGCAGTCGCTGTTGTGCGTGCCGCTGGTGAATCAGCTGAACGCGGTCGAAGGCTTGCTGCTGTGCGCCAGTCTCCAGCACATCGACCTGCAAGGCTTCGCCGATTCCCTCGGGCAGTTGGGGTCGTTCGTGCTAGGTCAGTTGCATTTGCTGCAACGCTTACGTCGTCCCGCGGGTGACTCAAAACCCGCGCCAGTCAGCGTGCCGAGCGCCAGCGACTACGGTTTGATCGGCAAGAGCGCTGCCATGCGCCAGACCTATTCGCTGATCAGCAAAGTTCTGCACAGCCCGTACACCGTGCTGTTGCGCGGCGAAACTGGCACCGGCAAGGAAGTGGTCGCACGGGCGATTCACGATTGCGGTCCGCGCCGTTCTCAAGCCTTTATCGTACAGAACTGCGCGGCGCTCCCCGAGAACCTGCTGGAAAGCGAGCTGTTCGGCTACCGTAAAGGCGCCTTCACCGGCGCCGACCACGACCGAGCCGGGCTGTTCGATGCGGCCAACGGCGGTACCTTGTTGCTCGATGAAATCGGCGACATGCCGTTGTCGTTGCAAGCCAAGTTGCTGCGCGTGTTGCAGGAAGGCGAGATCCGCCCGCTGGGTTCCAACGACACCCACAAGATCGACGTGCGCATCATCGCCGCGACCCACCGTGATTTGTCGCTGCTGGTCAGCGAAGGCAAGTTCCGCGAGGACTTGTACTACCGCCTTGCGCAATTCCCGATCGAGTTGCCTGCCCTGCGTCAGCGCGAGGGCGACATTCCCAACCTGGCCCGGTACTTCGCCGACAAGGCCTGCGAGTTCTTGCAACGCGATGCGGTGTACTGGTCCGACGCGACACTGGATCACCTGTCCGGTTACGCCTTCCCCGGCAACGTGCGCGAACTCAAAGGCCTGGTCGAGCGTGCGGTGTTGCTGTGCGAAGGCGGCGAATTGCTGGCGGAGCATTTCTCCCTGCGTTCGGCCCCGATACCGGATGACAACAGTGTGAGCCTCTGCGAACTCAGGGCGGTCATGCCGCCAGACAATCATTTGAAGTTGCGCGAGCGCCTGGAAGCCATGCTGGAAGACAGCAGCCTGGACCTGCGTGGACGTCTGGAGCAGGTAGAACGCAGTTTTTTGCTCGATTGCTTGCGTAAAAACAACGGCAACCAGACTCTCGCGGCCCGCGAACTCGGGTTGCCGCGTCGCACGCTGCTGTACCGCCTCGGGCGACTGAATATCAATCTGGGGGATTTCAATGGTTAGGCCAATGACCGTCAATTTTACCTCGTCCGCTTCTGATAGCACCACCCAGCCGGGCTGGCGCTTTGTGCTTTGTCTACCTCTGGAGACCCTCTGATGCCCGTTCGTCACTGGCAAGCCGTCCTGCTGACCGTCGTCGTTCTATTCGGCCTTGGCGGCTGTAGCGGCAATTACAAATACAACGACAACACCTATCGCCCATTGGGTGATCCGCAGGCGGTCAATCGCGGCAAGTGATCGCAAGGAGAATCACCATGGAACTGGTTTTCGAAATGCTCAACACCAAGCAGTTAGTGCCCACCGATTTATGCCAGAAGACCTTCAAACAGGCCGGTGGCGTGATCGGTCGTGGCGAGGATTGCGACTGGATCATCCCGGACGGCAAGCGTCACCTGTCCAATCACCACGTGATGATCAGCTACCGCGAAGGCACGTTTTTCCTGACCGACACCAGCAGCAACGGTGTTCAGTCCGGTGAAAGCGGTGCACGCCTGCGCAAAGGCGAACCGGTACGCATCGAACACGGCAACACCTACGTGCTGGGCGATTTCGAGATCCGCGCGCGGCTGGTGCGTGACCCGGCGACGTTCGACGGCGAAGTTGGCCGTCCGCGTGCGGCGGGCAGCATCATTCCGGACGATGCCTTCCTCGATCTCGACCCGCTGAAAGCTCTCGAACAGCAAGAACGTGTGTATTCGGAAATCGAAGAGCTGATCTCCCCGAGTACCACGATCGAGGACACCCGTCAGCGCGCCGATTACGCCCGCATCGACATGGAAAGCCTGCTGGTCCCTGAGCTGATCAACGCTCCGGCAGAATTAGCCCCGGCTCCAGCGCTAAAAGAGGAAGAGCGTCAGAGCGAAGGCTTCTGGGAGCATTTCGGTGCTGCGCTGGGCGTGGACCTCAAAAGCCTCGACCACGATGCCCGCGAAGCCTTGGCGCTCAATGCGGCGCGCTTGCTCAAGCAAAGTGTCGGCGGTTTACAGCAGAGCCTGCGCACCCGCAGCGAACTGAAAAACGAACTGCGTCTGGCCCAGACCACTGTGCAAGGCTCTCAAAAGAACCCGCTGAAATTCGCGGTCGATGCCGGTGAAGCACTGGGCATTTTGTTGCAGCCGAACAAGCCGGGCCAATTGCCGGCCGAGCAGGCGATCTCCCGCGCGTTCCGCGATGTGCAGGCGCACCAGGTCGCGCTGCTGACCGCGAGCCGCGCCGCTGTTCGCGGCACGCTGGAGCACTTTTCGCCGCAGCAATTGACCCTGCGTTTCGAGCGCGACAACAAGCCGTTGCTCGCCACCTCCGGCAGTCGCTGGAGAGCCTACGGTCGTTATCACCAGGCCCTGCGTCAGGACAATGACTGGAGCGAACGCCTGCTGGCTCGTGACTTCGCTCAGGCCTACGAAGAGCAGATTCGCCTGATTTCCACCCTACACACCGACCATCAAGGATGATCCGCATGTCTCGCTGTTCGACCGCTTTATTCAAGACGCTGACGGCGCTCATGGCCTTGGTGCTGTTGGCCGGCTGCTCGTCGATGTCGCCATATTCGAAAGTCACCAAGCTTAACCTGACGCTGACCGCCAGTGATCAGCTGAACCCGGACCTCAACGGGCGTCCGTCGCCGATTGTTGTGCGCCTGTTCGAGCTCAAGCACCCGGTGACGTTCGAAAACGCCGACTTCTTTAGCCTGTATGAACGCGCCAAGGAATCCCTGGCCCCAGACCTGGTCGCTAGCGAAGAGCTTGAGCTGCGTCCGGGCGAAACCATTGAGCTGAAACTCAGCGTGGAGGAGGGCAGCCGCTACGTTGGCGTGCTCGCCGCCTACCGCGACCTGCCGGGAACCAAGTGGCGCAACACCGTGCAAATCACCCCGGTGGAAGTCACCGACGCTGACCTGACTCTTGATCAGGCCGGTATCCGCAGCAGCCACGAAATGCTCGCCAAGGCAGATGACTGATCATGAATACCCATAAAGTCATTTGGCAGGAAGGCATGCTGCTGCGCCCGCAGCACTTCCAGCACAACGATCGTTACTACGATCATCAGATGAAGACCCGCACCCAATTGCTGGGCAGTTACACCTGGGGCTTCCTCAACCTGGACATCGATTTGCAGTTCCTCAACATGGGCAAACTGGTGGTCAGCCAGGCCTCGGGGATTCTGCCGGACGGCAGTCTGTTCGAACTGGGTGGCAACACAGAGCCGCTGGCGCTGGATGTACCGCCGAATACCGGCAACACGCCGATCTACCTGGTGTTGCCGCTGGTCACCGGTAACCACATCGAGGCGCGTCGTCCGGAGCAATCCGACGTGCTGGCGCGCTACACCGCGTACGAGGCCGAAGTCGCCGACTCCAACGCCGGTGATGATTCCGCCAGCCAGGTGCGCTGCGCTCGTCCGGACTTCAAGCTGTTGCTCGGCGAGCAGCAGAGCGATCAGGCTTACGTGAAGCTGAAGATCTGCAACGTGCTCGACACCACGGCCGACGGCGTGATCAGCCTCGATCCGGATTTCGTGCCGACCTACATTCAGGCGCATTCCTCCAGCTACCTGCTGTCGTGCCTCAAAGAAGTGATCAGCATGCTCGGTCACCGTGGCGACACCATCGCTGACCGCATCCGTTCCAACGGCAAGGTTGGTGGCGCGGAAGTCGGTGACTTCATGATGCTGCAACTGATCAACCGCACCGAGCTGCTGCTGCGTCACTACCTCGGTCTGGAGCAGGTCCACCCGGAAGAGTTGTACCGCACGCTGCTGAGCATGCTCGGTGATCTGGCGACCTTCTCCAGTGACAGCAAACGCCCGCGACTGGACAGCCGTTACCAGCACAGCGATCAGGGAGCGAGCTTTCGCAAGCTGATGGAAGCGATCCGCCAGGTGCTGTCGATGGTGCTGGAGCAGCACGCCATCGAACTGATCCTGCAGGAACGTCAGTACGGGATCATCGTCTCGCCGTTGCACGACCACAAACTGCTGGGCACGGCGTCGTTCGTGCTGGCGGCCAGTGCCAACTGCGACTCCGAAGAACTGCGCCACCGTTTGCCGGCGCACCTCAAGGTCGGCCCGGTGGAGCGCATCCGCCAACTGGTCAACCTGCATCTGCCGGGCATCAAGGTCAAACCGTTGCCGGTGGCCCCCCGGCAGATCGCGTTCCATTCCAACAAAACCTATTTCATCCTCGAACTCAGTTCCGCAGACCTGGCCGACCTGGAGCGCTCCGGCGGCTTCGCGTTCCATGTTTCCGGTGAATTTGCCGAGCTCGATCTGAAATTCTGGGCCATCAGGAATTGACTGAAATGATCAAGGACATGGAACACCATCAGGACGATAAAACCGTCTTGCTCGACCGCCAGGGCCACGGCCCGGCGCAAAGCCCGCTGACCGATTTCGCAGCGCCGCCACGTTTTGAACAGCTCGAAGAACGGATGATCTACGCCGCGCGCCTGCGTCCGGCCGAAGCGTTCAATATCAGCCTCAATTCGCTGGTGGCCGCCGCCTCCGAGCTGCTCTCGGAAGTGGTGCGACTCAAGCACAGCGCCGCCCGCGAAGACATGTACGTGCTCAATACGCGACTGACCGCCGGGATCAAGCTGTTTGATGTGCGCGCACTGCACAACGGCGCCGAAAGCAGCCAGGTGATGGCGGCGCGTTACGTGCTCTGCACCGTGGTCGACGAAGCCGTCGTGACCACGTCGTGTGGCAACGAAAGCGAGTGGTCGCAGATGAGCCTGCTCAGCAGCTTCCACAATGAAACCTTCGGTGGCGAGAAGTTCTTCCAGCTGCTGGATAGCCTGTCGAAAAACCCGGTCAAGCACCTGCCGATGCTGGAGCTGATGTACCTGTGTTTGTCCCTCGGTTTCGAAGGCAAGTACCGCGTACAAGCGCGCGGCATGCTCGAGCTCGAAGGCATCCGCGACGCCTTGTACCGGCAGATCCGTCAACTGCGTGGCGACGTGCCGCGTGAGCTGTCGCCGCACTGGGAAGGCCTGAACGATCAGCGCCGCAGCCTGGTGCGCATCGTGCCGGCGTGGATGGTGGCGCTGTTCACCTTCGTCTGCCTGGTGGTGATGTATTCCGGCTTTGCCTGGGTGCTCGGCGAGCAGCGCGACACCGTGCTACAACCTTTCAAGCCGCTGGATCCGGCCGCGGTCCAGCCGCAGTCGCAGCCGTAAACAGGGACGTGTGATGAAAAAGTTTTTTAAGAAAGTCGGCGCATTTTTGCGCAAGACCTGGGTCTGGACCTTGCTGGTGGTGCTCTTTGTCGCACTGCTGGTGTGGTTCGTCGGGCCGCTGCTGGCGGTGGATGACTACAAGTTCTGGGAAGGCTCGACCTCGCGCTTGCTGACCATCAGCGTGCTGTTTTTGATCTGGGGCCTGACCATGGTCTTCGTCAGCTGGCGCGCCGATGTGCGTAAAAAAGTCATCGAAGACACCGAAGACGGCCAGGACGGTCTCCGCCGCGAAGAGTTGATCGACGAGGAGCAACGAGCGTTGAGGGCGCGTTTCAAAGACGCCTTGAAAACCCTCAAGACCTCCAGCCTGTATCGGGGTCGCAGCGAACGCTGGCGCAGCGATTTGCCATGGTACTTGCTGATCGGCCCGCAGGGCAGTGGCAAGACCAGCTTGCTGGACTTCTCGGGCCTTGAATTTCCGATCAATAAGATCGACCGCAAACTGACCCGCGATACCCTCGGCACCCGTCATTGCGACTGGTACTTCGCCGACCACGGTGTGCTGATCGACACTGCCGGGCGTTACCTGACCCAGCCGGATGCCGAAGTCGATGGCAGTGCCTGGAGCACCTTGCTCGACCTGCTGTGCAAGCGTCGCCGCAACCGCCCATTGAACGGCGTGCTGGTGACCATTCCATTGGAAACCCTGGTGGGTGGCAGCGAGCAAGACCTCGACACCCTGGCCCGCCAGGTACGTGCGCGCTTGCAGGACGTGCATCAGAAACTCCACGTCGACGTGCCTATTTATCTGGTGCTGAGCAAGGCCGACAAGCTGCTCGGTTTCGACGAATTCTTCGATCAACTGACCCGCGAAGAAAGCGATCAGGTGCTCGGCACCAGCTTCCGCAAAGAGCAGAGCGGCAACGACGTGGCCGTACTGCGCGCCGAGTTCGAAGAGCTGCTGCGTCGCCTCAACAGCCAAGTGATCATGCGCATGCACCAGGAGCGCGACACCCAGCGCCGTGGCCGCATCCTCGACTTCCCGCATCAACTGGGGCAAATCGGCGAGCGTCTGTGCCTGTTTGTCGACATGGCGTTCACCGGCAACCGCTACCAGCGTGTCAGCCAGTTGCGCGGCTTTTATCTGACCAGCGCGCCGCATCTGACTGAGGAAATGGACGCAACCACAGCCGGCATTGGTGCCAACCTGGGCATGAACGCCGGCGTGCTGCCGACGCTGCGCAGTGGCCGTTCGCGTTTCATTCACCATGTGCTCAGCCGGGTGATTTTTCCCGAGGCCGATCTTGCAGGGCTGGACAAACGCGAACGCAGCCGCATCCATTGGGGCCAGCGTGCATTGTACGTGGGCGCACTGGCCGCGCTGGCGCTATTTGGCATGCTCTGGGCGGGCGGTTTCTCCGCGAACTACGAGCGCCTGGAAAACCTGCGTAACCTGGCACAAACCTGGAGCCAACGGAGCTCGCCTCTCACCACCCGTGATGATCCCATGGCGGTGCTCAAGACCCTGGACACCCGCTACGCGGCGACTCAAGTGTTCCCAAAAAAAGGCGATGTGGGTTACCACGAGCGTGGAGGTCTGTATCAAGGTGAAGACGTTAATCCGGTGGTTAAGAAGGCCTATGAACGTGAGCTTGAGGGACAGCTATTGTCACGGGTCGCGACCCTGCTAGAAGGGCAGATTCGCGCCAACATGAAGGACCGCGAACGCCTGCTCAATAGCTTGCGTGCGTACCTGATGTTGAATATGAAGGATCGCCGCGACGCGCTGTGGCTCAAGGACTGGGTCGCTGCCGAATGGTCCCGGCGATACACCGGCAACACCGCGGTGCAAAACGGCTTGAACAGCCACTTCGAACGCTTGCTGAAACAGCCGTTTATCTATCCACTTAATGATCAGTTGGTGGCTCAGGCGCGCCAGGTTTTACGCAGCGAGTCCCTGGCTAACGTGGTATATCGGATGCTGCGCGAGCAGGCCCGTAACCTGCTGGAGTACCGCTTGAGCCAACATCTTGGCCCACAGGGGTCGCTGTTTGTTGGCACCGATTACGTGATCCCAGGGTTCTATACCCAACAGGGCTATCAGCAGTATTTTTCGGTTAAAGGCTCGATGCTGGTTACCGATATCCTGAGTGACAACTGGGTGCTGGGTGAAGGCTCGAGTATCAGTGGTATGGACTTACGTCGCCTGATGGTCGAACTCGAGCAGCTGTATTTTCGCGACTACGCCAACTACTGGGGTGAAGCAGTGGGCCGGATCGCGCTGCCGGCCATCAACGACTTTAGTGACGGCGCCGAGCAATTGGCGGGCCTGACATCTGCCAATTCGCCGATTCTGCAACTGCTGGTGCAAGTACGTGAAAACACCCGCTTCCCAGTGGTCGCTGACACGGCAGATGAAGCCGCCGATGCGGCAGGCAAACTCGCAGACAAGGGCGGTAAGCTCGGAAAACTAGCGGTCACCGCGGCTGGCAAGGCGGCTGACGCCTTGGTGAAAAAATTGCCGGACACCGCGAAGAAGTCCCTGCAAAGTCGCTTTGAGTCGCTGCACCGCTTGCTGGATGACAACAACGGCCCAACCGCTGACCTGATCCCGGCCCTGACCGCCCTCAATGACCTGCAAACGCAGATGGCCAGCCTGGCCCGGGCCAGTTCGCCAGAGCAAGCCGCGTTCGAAATGGCCAAGACCCGCATGGGTGGCCAGCGTGATGCGCTGAGCAACCTGCGCAATGCGTCGGCCCGTCTGCCGCGCCCGGTGAGTGTGTGGTTCAACGTATTGGCTGAAGATACCTGGCGTCTGGTACTCAGCGATTCTTATCGCTATCTGAATCAGCGCTATCAGAGTGAGCTGTACAGCTTCTACGGTAAGGCGATCAGCAAGCGCTATCCGTTCAGCGCCCACAGCGCCAGTGACGTGGCAATCAGCGACTTTCGCGAGTTCTTCAAGGCCCAGGGGATTGCGGACCGCTTCTTCGATAGCTACCTGCGTCCGTTTGTCAGCGGTGATCCGGGTAACTACCGCATGCGCAGTGTCGATGGTCATAGTCTGCCGATCTCCAAGGTCTACCTTGATCAGATGGCCGCCGCGCTCGTGATCCGCCAGAGCTTCTTCGCCGACAATCCAGCCGAACCTCAGGTGCAGTTCAAACTGGAGCCTTACACCCTCGACCCGGCTGTCAGCCGTTCCGAGTTCAAGTTCGGCGACAAGACCATCGAATACCGTCATGGCCCGATAGTACCGGTGTCGTTCAAGTGGCCAATCGACGCTGAAGACGGGCGTACCAGCCTGGTGCTCGACAAAATGGTCGGCCGCCCGCTGGGTATCGAGAAGAACACCGGCCCTTGGTCGTTGTTCCGTCTGTTTGATTTGATGCAGACTGAATACCTGACCGGCCGTGACGTGCTGGTGCTCAAGGCTGACGTAGGGGGGCTACGCGCCAACTACTTGCTGACCAGCCAGCGCACGCCAAACCCGTTCGACATGGGCGTGCTGCGCACCTTTCGCATGCCGGCGCAGCTTTGATGCTAGTGGCCAGCCCCTGGCGCAGCGCAGCGCGCACCGATGCGGGCAAGGTTCGGGCGCGCAACGAGGATGCTTTCCTGGACGCTCCAAAGCAGGGGTTGTGGGTGGTTGCGGACGGCATGGGCGGTCATCAGCGAGGCGATATCGCCAGCCAGTTGATCGTCGCCAGCCTGGCGGAATTGCCGGTGCAGGATGATTTCGACGAACGACTCAAAGGCATTCGCCAGTGCCTGCACTGGCTCAACCGTCGTTTGGGTCAGGAGTTGACCGTCACCGCCGGGTGCCACGACAGCATAATGGGCAGCACTGTGGTGGCGCTGCTGGTGGAAGGCGATCGAGCGGCTTGCATCTGGGCCGGCGATAGCCGCTGCTATCTGTGGCGTGGCCAGCGTTTGTATCAACTGTCCAAGGACCATTCACTGCAACAACAACTGATCGACGAACAACAAATGAGCGTCGAACAGGCCAAGGCCCATCCTGCTGCATATGCCTTGACCCGAGCGGTCGGGGCGGCTGAGCAATTTAGCCTGGACGTACTGGAGCTTGAGGTCTATCCCGGCGATGTGTTTTTGCTCTGCAGCGATGGTTTGTATCAAGGGCTCAGCAGCGATGCACTTGGCAATGCCTTGAGCCTGACCGCGCCGCAGGTTGCACTGGAACGTTTGTTTGACGGTGCACTGCGTGGTTCGGCCCGGGATAACCTGACAGCTGTGGTCATCCGCCAATGACTGAACTTATGCGCCCGATCGACGACCTGCTGGAGAGCGAAGAGCAGGACAGCAACCTGACCTACTTTGCGTTCGCCAAGTCGTTTAAGGCTGAAGCTGCGCTAGCGCCAACCAGGGCTACCATCGGTGAAATACCCGATGTGCTGGCAGGCCGTTACCGCGTCGAGCGCTTGCTCGGTGCCGGTGGCATGGGAGCGGTTTACCGTGCGCGGGACTTGCTGAGCGAACAGTTCGGCGATCCCGACCCTTACGTCGCGCTGAAAGTTCTCAGCGAAGAATTTGCCGAGTCGCCGGACGCCAGCGCGTTGCTTTACAACGAGTTTGCCCTGACCCGGCGCTTGCGCCACGACAACGTGCTGCGTTTGCACACTTTTGAGGTGGACATTGACTGCCAGCGTGCCTTCGTCACCATGGAGCTCATGCGTGGCCTGACCCTGGATAACTTGCTCTGCGAGCGCCCCCAAGGCATGCCGTGGGAGGCATTGCGCGACATCGTGCTGCCGCTGCTCGATGCACTGGCTTACTCCCATGCTCGCGGCGTGCTGCATGGTGATATGAAGCCGAGCAATGTGATGCTCAGCGAAGAAGGCGTGCGCCTGTTTGACTTCGGTCTCGGCCAAGCGGAGAAGGGCATCATGCCCGGCCTGCCGCACTTGAGTCGCGAGCGCTTCAATGGCTGGACTCCCGGCTACGTCGCTCCGGAGTTACTGGAAGGCCAGCCACTGTCGGCCAGCGCCGACGTCTACAGCGTGGCTTGTGTGATCTACGAGCTGGCGGGAGGCAAACCCCCGTTCCGCCGCTTGCCCTCGATCCAGGCCCGCGATGAGCATCTGGAGCACGAGCTGCAAGCACCCGCGAACTTACCCAAGCACTGTTGGCTTGCCCTGCGTGCAGCTTTGGCTTTCGACGTGGCGGATCGAACGATCACGGCCAAACAATTGCGTGACGCTTTTGCTGTCACTTCGTCCTGGCTGCAACGCTTGATGCATTGGCGTAACGTATGACTACCGAACAGGGAGTAGGAGCGATGAATAGCTCCGACGCACACCCACGTTTTTGTGACTACCAAAATGCGAATGAGCGACCGCTGATCGTTATATGGCCGATTGTTCCCACTGAGTGGGAAACCTGTTTCAGTTAATGAGAAACATCGTGCCACCATGCAGGCAATAGCATGGGGCCAACAATGAACTACAACACGCCAACCGATCGCTTGCTGCAAATCCTCGTAACCTTGGGGCAGTCCGGCGAGGCGATCTCCGCCAAAGAGCTCTCCGAGCAGCTGGCCCAGCCGCTCAGCAGCATCTATCGCCATCTTAAAACCCTCCTGCGCTGGGGCCTGGCCGAAGAAAACGGTCACGGGCGCTACTTGCCGGGGCCTGCCTGTTTGCAACTGGCCAAAAAGTTCGACCGCGAAGCGGTGTTGGTGACGTTGGCCAAGCCCGAACTCAAGCGCCTGGCCGAGCAAACCCAGGAAAGCGTTGCGTTGATGGTACCCAGTAACGGTCAGGCCATTTGCATTGAGCTGATCGACAGCCCGCAACCGCTGCGCTGCTGCTACCAAAAAGGGTTGGCGCAACCATTGCTGGTGGGCGCTTCGGCGCGGGTGTTGCTGGCGCACATGGATGAGGCGCAAAGCCTGTCGGCGCTGCTGGCCCAAGGCGTCGACGGCGGCGACGTTGCGACCTATCAGCGCAGTTTTGCCGAGATCCGGGCTGCCGGTTACGCCGTGAGTCAAAGTGAAATCGACGACGGCATCTGGGGGGTCAGTGCGCCTTTGATCGACAGCCGCGACCGCCTGCAAGGCGCTATCAGCCTCATGGCCCCTGCCTTCCGGGCTCAACAGCGCACTGAACGCCTGATCCGCTGGACCCGGGATGTGGCGCTGCGTCTGAGCGCCCGGCTCGACTGAATTTGACTGGAGTTTCAAACATGACCGTTGTTCCTGACATGCCATTGTGGACGGGTCGCATTGACGACGCCGAAGGGCAAGGCGCGCTGCGCTGGCACCAATGGGTCAAACCCTTCGCGCAAAACCAGCCTGCGGGTGTCGCACTGGTTGGTTTGGCCTGTGATGAAGGGGTCAAACGCAACCAGGGCCGCACCGGTGCACGCCAAGGCCCGACAGAACTGCGCAAGGCTTTAGCCAACCTGGCGTGGCACGGCCACGCGCCGGTGTATGACGCCGGCGATGTGGGTTGTACCGACAGCAACCTCGAAGGCGCACAGCAGAGCTACGCCCACCAAGTCAGCGAGTTGCTCGATCAGGGCCATTTACCGCTGGGGCTGGGTGGTGGCCATGAAATCGCTTTTGCAAGTTTTAGCGGTCTGGCCGATCACTTGCGCAAACGCACGGCGAAGGCCCGTATCGGTGTACTTAATTTCGACGCGCATTTTGACTTGCGCCTTGCCGAACAAAGCAGTTCAGGCACCCCTTTTCGCCAGATCTCCGAGTATTGCCAGCGCGCTGAAATGCCCTTCACTTATGGCTGCCTGGGTGTCAGTCAGCTCAACAATACTCAGGCACTGTTCGAGCAGGCGCAGCGGCTGAATGTGCGTTTTCGCCTCGACCGTGAGATGAACAGCTGGGACGTTACCGCCTGCGAAAGATTCATCGATGATTTTTTGCAAGACGTCGATTACCTCTACATGACCATCTGCCTCGATGTTCTGCCCGCTAGCCAAGCGCCCGGGGTCAGTGCGCCGTCTGCCCATGGCGTGGACATGCAAATCGTCGAGCATCTGGCGCGCTATGCCAAAGCCAGCGGCAAATTGCGCATGGCCGACATCGCCGAACTCAACCCCAGCCTTGATATCGAGAACCGAACCGCCCGCATTGGCGCGCGTCTGCTCGCAAGCCTGATTGATTAAGTTTTCGAAAATCCCTGAAAAACCACTTGTTAAATCATAAGAAAAAGAGAAATTCGCCATGCTGACATTCGAACTGGATGCGCTGAGTACCCTTGCTCTCGCGTTGCTTCTCCTGGGCTTGGGTGCACAACTGAAAAAACGCAGTTACTGGCTGCGCCAACTGTGTGTTCCCGCACCGGTGATTGGCGGCTTTGGTTTTGCCCTGCTGATCTGGCTGCTACGCAGCCAGCAGTGGCTGAACCTGACCCTCGACACCAGCTTGCAAACCCCGTTGATGGTAGCGTTCTTTACCACCGTCGGGCTGGGCGGCAGCCTGGGCTTGCTGCGTAAAGGCGGCAAGTTACTGTTTATCTACCTGGGGGCGTGCTGGGGCTTGGCGCTGGTGCAGAACGTAGTCGGCGTAAGCGTTGCCAAACTGTTGGGTATTGATCCGTTACTGGGGATCATGGCCGGTGCGGTGTCCCTGGAAGGCGGTTTTGGTGCGGCGGCGGCATTTGGCCCGATTGCTGAAAACCTCGGTGCCGTCGGCGCGACTACTGCGGCGCTGGCGGCCGCGACCTTTGGGATGGTGGCGGGCGGTTTGTTGGGTAGCCCGCTGGCGCGCTGGTTGATTGAGCGCAACAAACTCACGGTTGAAGCGCAAGCGGTGGGCAGCCTCAAGGCGTTCGAAGACGTAGTCCACAACCCGCCTGCCGCGCTGGATGCACCGACTCTGTTGCGCTTGTTGACCTGCATCGTGGTGATCATGGTGCTGGGTTTGTGGTTGGGCGCCAGCTTGCAGCAACACTTGGGCATCGTGTTGCCCAGCTATGTGGGCGCGATGTTTGTGGCGATTATTTTGCGCAACCTCAATGACCGCAGCCAGGCGATCGAGATGCCGGACCATGCTGTCAGCACCATTGGCGACGTGTGTTTGGGCATGTTTCTGACCATGGCCATGATGAGCCTTAAGTTCTGGGAGCTGGAAAAGCTGGGATTGCCGCTGCTGGTGATCCTGGTGGTACAAGTGGTGATCATGATTTTACTGTGCGTATTCGTTTTGTTCCGCCTGTTTGGCCGTAACTACGACGCTGCCGTCCTTTGCGCAGGCTTCATGGGGCACGGGCTGGGCGCTACACCCAACGCCGTGGCCAACATGGGTGCCATCTGTGACCACTACAAAGTGTTCTCGTATAAAGCCTTCATCATCGTGCCGTTGTGCGGCGCCGTGCTGATCGACATTGTGGCCATCCCGATGATCACCTGGTTTATCAACGCCTTCAGCTAGAGGGCGGTCTCATTTGGACTTAGCGGGTGAAGTGCGTAACCTCCAGTCGATTTGGAGCAGCGGATGAGCCGCCATCGGCAATTTAATGTTGATTAATGGGAGCGGATGATCGAGGTGTTACTGCCGGTGATAACTGTCAGTTTGTCGACGCGGTAAATCCGATACCGCGTACGTCACCTCAGCCTGAATATCAACTCCAGTTCGGCTCAAACCTAATGAGCGCAGAGAAAATTCACGACCTGATTCGGTACATAGATCACCTTGGTTACTACACGTCTTTCAAGGGCCTCGATGACTTTGCTCCGAGCCATATCGACGTCGACCAACTCCTCACCGGTCCCCTCCGGAAGATCATCCACATACTTGCCGTTAATGTAGATTCGTGTCGCCTTGACCGGGCGCACTCGAGCTTGGGGCCATGGTGCAGAGTCAATAGTGTCGTAGCCCAACTGCTCCCAGATCTCAGAGCAGACGTGCGGAGCAAAGGGGAACAGGGCCTTCACAAAGTCAGCGCCAATTCGTTCGAAAAAATGTAGGAAAAACTCCCCGGCCTCCATTCAAAAAAAAGCCCCAAAGCTGATCAAACTTCGAGGCCTCTTTATCTCAAACATCCCATCAAAACGTTGGCGGCGTAATCACCCAAATCACCACCGCATCCACCTCTCCAGGATTGCCATACCGATGCGGCTCCTGACTCGAGAAGCTGAAACTGTCTCCCTCGCTCAGCAGAAAATGCCGTTGCCCAACCCACAACTCAAAACGCCCCGACAGCAGATACCCGGCTTCTTCCCCCTCATGGCTGTAACTCTGCTGGCTATAAGTGCCAGGCGGAAACCGTGAGTGCAACATCTCCAGTTGCCGATTCGGCTGCGGGGTCAGCAGTTGGTCGACGATGCCATCCTCGTAATGCACGCTCATCCGCGTGTTCTTGCGCACCACCACGCCGTGGTCTTCCGGGGCGGTGGCGGCTTCGCTGGCGAAGAACCACTGGATGGTCACCCCCAGGCTGCGAGCGATATTGAAGAGGGCGGGGATGGAAGGGTAGGCGAGGTTGCGTTCGAGTTGGCTGATGTAGCCCGCAGTCAGCTCGCTCATGTTCGCCAGGTCGGCCAGGGTCATGCCCCGGCGTTTGCGCAGGCCGCGGATTCGGGTGCCGAGAAAACTGGGCTCTGGTGCGGCGCTTTCTTTACTGCCGTTGCTCATGCGTACTCCAGGCCGGGGTTTGGGGGAAAACCCCGGAGTATAAACAGGCTCAAAGCGCCCAGGCGACTTTCAAACCTTCGTAGATGGCCTCTTCGGCAGTACGCGGCGCCAGGCAGTCACCGATCCGGCGAAACTCCACCAGGCCTTGCAGTTCTGCGCCCAGGGTGTCGACCGGTTGATGACCCTGGCAGAGCACCAGGGTGTCGATATTTTCCAGCAACATCGGTTCGCCGCTCGCGGTGTGTTGCAGGTAGACCGTGTTGTCATCGCAGCCGTAGAGGCGGGCGTAGGGGGTGATGGGGATACCCAGTTTATGCAGTTCGCCGGCCAGTTGGTCGCGCACGTACAGCGGCAGGTTTTCCCCGCAATGGGTGCCGTTGACTGCCAGGTGCACCTGGTGCCCGGCGCGCACCAGGCGCTCGGCGATGCCGGGGCCGATCCAGTCGCAGCGCCAGTCCACCACGACCACCGAACGACCTATCTGTACTTCATCACGCAGCACTTGCCAGGCGTCCACCACCTGCAGTTCGCCGCCACGCTCGAAGGTTGGCCAATAGGGCTCGGCGCCGGTGGCGATGATCACCAGGTCGGGGCGCTCACGCTCCACCAGGGCGCGGTCGACCCGGGTGTTGCGCACCACCCGTACACCCGCCAGTTCCATCTCCCGCTGCAGGTTGGTGCTGGCCCCACCGAACTCGCTGCGTCGCGGTAACAGCTGCGCCAGCAGCACCTGGCCGCCGAGTTGCGCGGTCGCTTCATAGAGGGTGACCTCGTGCCCGCGCTGGGCCGCTACCGCAGCGGCTTTCATGCCGGCCGGCCCTCCGCCGGCAATCATGATGCGCTTGCGTTGGCCGGTAGGTTGCCGGATGCCGAAGATCAACTCGCGCCCGGTCTCCGGGTGCTGGATGCAGGAGATCGGCAAGCCTTTGTGGAAGTGGCCGATGCACGCCTGGTTGCAGGCGATGCAGGCGCGCACGTCTTCTACACGGCCGCTGTCGGTTTTGTTGGGCATTTGCGGGTCGCAGATCAGCGCGCGGGTCATGCCGCAGACGTCGGCCTGACCCCGGGCCAGGATCAGCTCCGCTTCCTGGGGCTGGTTGATGCGCCCGGTGACGAACAGCGGTATGGACAGACCGGCCTTGAAGGTTCCGGCTTCCCTGGCCAGATAGGCCGCTTCGATCGCCATGGGCGGCACGATGTGCACGGCACCGCCCAGGGATGCAGAAGTACCGGCGACGATGTGCACGTAATCCAGGCTGGTTTGCAATGCCTGCACGGCGAGCAGCGATTCGTCTTCGGTGAGTCCTTCCGGGTCGCGCTCGTCTGCGCAAATGCGCAGGCCGATGATGAAGTTTTCATCGGTACTGACCCGCACAGCGGCGATGATTTCCCGCAGCAAGCGCAGACGCTGTTCCAGCTCGCCGTTGTAGCCATCGGTACGGCGGTTGACTCGCGGGTTGATGAACTGCGCGGGCAGATAACCGTGACTGGCGACCACCTCCACGCCGTCGACCCCGGCTTGAAACAGGCGCCGCGCCGCTGCCGCGTACCCGGCGACAATCTCGTCGATCATGGCTTGATCCAGTGCCCGGGGCATCACCCGAAACCGCTCGTTGGGCACCGCCGAAGCTGAATAGGCCACCGCCAGCAGGCCGTCGCTGGACTCCATGATTTCCCGCCCAGGGTGGAAGATCTGCGACAGCACCACCGTCCCGTGCGCATGGCAGGTTTGCGCGAGTTTGCGGTAGCCCTCAATGCAGGCGTCATCCGTGGCCATCAACACGTGCGAGGTGTAACGCGCGCTGTCGTGCACACCTGCTACCTGCAGCACGATCAGCCCGGCCCCCCCTGCCGCGCGCGCCTGGTGGTAAGCGATCAGTTGATCATTAACCAGGTTGTCGGTGGGCATCGAAGTGTCATGTCCGCTGGACATGATGCGGTTTTTCAGGCGTTTGCCGCGTAGCAGCAGGGGTTCGAACAGGTGCGAGAAAGCGGGGGACGAGGTGCTCATGGTGGGGCTACTCCAGGCGGCCTGAAGCCGAAAGGGCCGGTTTTCGGCGTTATTATTTTTCTATAAGAATTTACCTTCAGTAAAAAATCAACAGTTTTGTTTACTAAGTCGACTGGAAAATAGATGTAATGCCGATGTTACAAATCCGTTACTTCGATTGCCCAAGGCGAGCAATTCTCAACATATAAATTCTATTAATGGCAATGACAGGGTGCCTACCATTGGCAGGTACAGGCATTTGCAGAAAACAATAATAATCAAGCTCTGAGGCCTACAATGAAGCTGCGTTCACTATTGGGTGTGGTTGTTCTATCGGCATCTGGAAGTTATGTAAAAGTGCAGGCAGAAGATGTGGGCGAAGGATTGGTCGAGGGTGGCTCGGCAACTATTACCGCTCGCAATATGTATTTTAATCGCAACTCACTCTCGCATTATCCCGATGCCCGTGGTTGGGGGCAGGGTTTTCAGATGGATTACCAGTCCGGATTTACTCAAGGTGAAGTCGGCCTTGGGCTGGATGCAAGTGCCTATACTGCCTACAAGCTGGATGGCGGTCGCGGTACGGTTGGCACGGGAATGTTTCCCGCTGAGGGAGATCGCGAAAGAACCGAGTCTTCCACACTCAACGCTTCGGTAAAGATGAAATGGTCAAACACTGTCATCAAGTATGGCGATCTGCGCCCATACAATCCGGTATTCGCGACTCCCGATTTACGCCTGATGCCGATGACGACCCGTGGCCTACAACTGTTGAGTGATGATATCGACAAAGTCAGCATCGATATCGGGCACTTCCATTCCACCAGAGGTTATACCAGTACAGGTCACGACGGTGGCTTCATGGCAGGTTACGCCGGGGTGGACAGCGGCGATGTCGATTATGCAGGCTTCACCTACACGCCAGTAGAACAGGGCGGCGTCGGCTTCTATGTGTCCCAGGCGCAGGACTTGTGGCGCCAGTACTATGTCAATGGCAACTACAGCTTTGTCCTGACTGCGGAACAGACTCTCGGCGTTGACTTCAATCTCTATCGATCACTGGATCAGGGCCAGGCCAATGCCGGCGATATCAATGTCACCGCCTGGTCGTTGGCGACGGCCTATGCCAATGGCCCGCATACGCTGACGCTGTCTTATCAAAAGATCCATGGAGGTCAGCCATTTGATTATCTGATGGCTTCCGATGGGACTTACATGGACTCGATCTATCTGGCCAACTCTTCGCAGTACGGGGACTTCAATGGCCCTGGCGAACAGTCAGTCGGCCTGGCCTATGAATATGATTTTGGTTCTACGGGTGTTTTACATACCACGCTGGGCTTCAAGTATATCTATGGATTTGATATCGATAATGAGCAAGTTGATCCGGACGGGTTGTACGCTTACTTCGCTCATGCGGATAAGCAGATAGAGCGAGACGTCGATATTAAAACCGTTGTTGAAACGGGCCCGCTGAAAGATTTGTCGGTTCGGGTGCGTTACGCCGAACATGCCTTTAGCGGTGACAGTGTTAAACAACTGCGGATCATCACTCAATACCCGATCAATATTTTTTGATATGCGTTCATCCCTCCCATAACAATAAAAGAGGTATCCCATGAAGCTCTCGAGTATCGCGTTGGCCGTAACCCTCTCGTCGCTGTCGTTGTCCGCACTGGCCGACACGGTCTACATCCATGCCGGTCGCCTGGTGGACGTGGAGCGGGGCAAGGTGCTGACGGACCAGCGCATCAAGGTCGATGGCGAGCGTATCGTGGCCGTTGAGCCCTGGAGTGCACCGCCGGCTGACAGCACCGTTATCGACTGGTCGGGCAAGACCGTGCTGCCGGGCCTGATCGACATGCACACGCATATCGCCGACTGGGACATGACCAACAACGTTGCCGAACCCCTGCTGCATTCTGCCCAGGACTACGCGCTGCTGGGCGCCAAGCATGCCTATCAGACCTTGCGCGCAGGGTTCACCACGGTCCACGACGTGGGGACCTACCGCGCGTTTACCGACGTCTCGCTACGTGATGCGATCAACGCCAATCAGGTGCTGGGGCCGCGGATGAATGTAGTCGGCGCTTATCTCTCAGTAGCGGGTGGCGGCGGTGAGGTGACGGGCCTGGCACCGGGCATCACGGTGCCGGACGATATGCGGGTGGGCGTCTATCGCGATACCAATGACGCAAAACTCAAGACCCGGTACCTGTTCCAGCACGGCGTCGACACCATCAAGATGGTCGGCACGGGCGCCGTATTGGCCGAAGGCACCGAGCCTGGCCAGATGGAAATGACCGAGGACGAAATGCGCGCGGTAGTGCAGGAGGCCAAGGTGCACAAGAGCTATGCGACCGTGCACGCCCATGGCGCCGACGGCATCAAGGCGGCTATCCGCGCCGGCGCAAAATCCGTGGAGCATGCCTCGCTGCTGGACGATGAAGGCATCAAGCTGGCCAAGGACAACGGCACCTATCTGGTCATGGATATCTACAACGGAGACTTCATCGACAAGATCGGGCGCGAGGAAAAGTGGCCGGAAAGTTACCTGCGTAAAAACACCGAAACCACCGAAGTACAGCGTGAAGGTTTCCGCAAGGCGGTCAAGGCCGGTGTGAAAATCGCCTATGGCACCGATGCCGGGATTTACCCGCACGGCAAAAACGCCCGGCAGTTCGCCTACATGGTCAAGTACGGAATGACCCCAATGCAGGCGATTCAGTCCGCCACCGTGGTCGCCGCAGACCTGCTCAATTGGCAGCAGGACGTAGGCGCTGTCAGTGTCGGTCGCTTTGCCGACATGATCGCGGTCGAGGGTGATCCGCTGGCTGACATTACGATTCTGGAGAAGACCCCGGTGGTCATGAAGGGCGGCGCGATTGTTCCGCCTGACGTGCTGCCGGGTATGTAAAGCAGCGCGACGTCTGGAGTCGGCGAGGGCAGTTGCTGTACAGTCGTTCAGCTCTTGAATGGCTCGTACAGGGCTCAACCCTCGCCTCCAGGAAGGTCGTGCAATGACTCAGGAAGTCCGATTCTCCAGAATGGCGCCGGAACTGCGCAAAACCAATCTCATCGAGGCCACGCTCGTGTGCCTGCAGCGCCATGGCTTCCAGGGCGCGTCGATCCGCAAGATTTCCGCCGAGGCCGGTGTATCGGTCGGGCTGATCAGTCATCACTATTCCGGCAAGGACGAGCTGGTCGCCGAAGCCTATCTGGCGGTGACCGGCCGCGTCATGGCACTGCTTCGCGCGGCCATGGAACAGGCCGCGCCCAATGCCCGTGAACGTTTGTCGGCGTTTTTTCGCGGCTCGTTTTCTGCCGAACTGCTCGACCCGCAACTGCTTGATGCCTGGCTGGCGTTCTGGGGCGCGGTCAAGACGGCAGAAGCGATCAATCTCGCCCACGAACAGTCCTATGGCGAGTACCGGGCCATCCTGCGCAAGGTGCTCAACGAACTGGCGGAGGAGGAGGGTTGGCAGCAATTCGATTCCGACCTGGCTGCCATCAGCCTCAGCGCCTTGCTCGACGGCTTGTGGCTGGAATCGGGTCTGAACCCCGGGACCTTCACGCCGGAGCAGGGCATGCAGATCTGCGAAGCCTGGGTCGACGGTTTGCAGGCCGGTGGTCGGCAGCGATTTACTTTGCAGACGACGGGCTGTTGATCGATCGTTCAGTAGTGGCTACTCTCTGCCTCCAGTGGTAACCAAACTCTAATAAGAAACACGCCTTCGGGCATACGCGGGACACCTAGCGATGACTCCTCGGGTATTGATCGTCGACGACGATCCGTTGATTCGCGAACTGCTGCAGGCCTACCTGTCCCAGGAAGGTTATGAAGTGCATTGCGCCGCCACTGCAGAGTTGGCCGAGACCTTCCTGGCGAGCCAGAGCGTCGACCTGGTGATGCTCGATATCCGCCTGCCGGGCAAGGATGGCCTGACCCTGACCCGGGAGCTGCGGGTGCGTTCGGAGGTCGGGATCATCCTGATCACCGGGCGCAACGATGAAATCGATCGCATCGTCGGCCTCGAGTGCGGCGCCGATGACTATGTGATCAAGCCGCTTAATCCGCGGGAACTGGTGTCCCGGGCGAAGAACCTGATTCGCCGGGTGCGCCACGCCCACACGCCGCATCCTGTTGCTGCGGTTGCCCGCCCGGTCAAGCAATTCGCCGCCTGGGCGCTGGACACTGATCGCCGGCGGTTGATCGACCACAGCGGCAGTGAAACCCTGCTGACCCATGGCGAGTACCAATTGCTCAGCGTGTTCCTGCGCAACAGCGGGCACACCTTGAGCCGGGATCAGTTGATGGACCAGATCCGCAACCGCGAATGGGTGCCCAACGATCGCTCCATCGATGTGCTGGTGGGACGCTTGCGGCGCAAGTTGCATGACGACCCGGCCGAGCCTGAACTGATCATCACCATCCACGGTGCGGGCTATCTGTTTACCGCCAGCGTCGCGGCCTGAGCGGCATGTGGCGCGGGATCTGGTTGTTGTTGATGCTGGCATCCACCGGGGTGACGGCTGCGCAAAAAATTCGCTATTGCGATTACCCGGTCTACCCGCCGATCTCCTGGAGCGACGGCAAACAGATACGCGGGCTCGCTCCCGGCGTGGTGAAAAAACTGTTCGGGCAATTGGGCTACGAGGTCGAGCTCGTCGAGCTGGATAACTGGAATCGCTGCGTGCTGGATGCCGTTGAAGGTCGGGTGGATGTGGTGCTGGCCTATCGCACTGCAGAGCGTGAGCAGGGACTGGCTTTTTCGACGGTGCCGGTACTGCGCGAGGAAGTTGCGGTGTTCATCAATCGCCGGCACCCAGTAAAAATAGATCGGCTGGAGGACCTGGCGCACTACCGTGGTGGTTTCCTGTTCGGAGAAAGTTATGGCGAGACGTTCGACCGCTTTGTCGACCAGCACCAGAACATCGAACGGGTGTCTGATAGCCAGCAGAACTTTGGCAAGTTGATCCGCGGCCGCATCGACTTCGTGGTTTCCGAGCGGCGCACCGGGCAAATGCGCGTCGATACCCTGCCGGGCACCCGGGACATTGTGGCCCTGGCCGATTCCTTTGGTGTGGATTACCTGCGAGTGGCCGTGTCGCGGCGCTCGCCCCTGGCCAGTCGCATGGTCGATATCAATGGGCAGTTGCAGCACATGGTCGATTCGGGCGAGATCGACCGCTTGCTTCACGAGAGTGAGGTCATCTACCGCGACACGCTCCAGCAACCGGCGGATCGACCATGATTCGGGCCCGGCCCGGCGGCCTGTTGCGGCGCCTGCTGCTATTTATCCTATTCTTCAGCCTGTGTTTTACGGTGCTGGCGAGCAGCGTGCAGCTGTACTTTGAGTATCGACGCGAGATGCGCGAAATCGACTCGCGCATGGAGCTGATTCGCGCCGGCTACCTGGCCAGCCTGGAGCGCAGTCTGTGGGATCTGAACCAGGATCAGCTCAACGTGCAGTTGCGCGGCCTGGTGGACTTTTCCGACGTGGCGCGCGTGCGCCTGATCAGCCCTGATTTCGATCTGCTGCAAGGCACTGCCGAGCCGGTCGGGCCGCTGCGAATAGAACGTTTTGCCCTCGACTACCAGCCGCCATCGGGGGCGGTGCGTCATTTGGGGCAACTGGAGGTCACCACCGACCTGGGGGCGGTGCATGAGCGCCTGTTCACCACCGGGCTGACCAGCCTGCTGTGGATGAGTGTGTTTCTGTGCGGCCTGGCGGTGGTGCTGTCGGGGTTGTTTTATCGCCTGGTCACTCGCCACCTGCTAGTCATGGCCGAGTTTGCCCGGCGCATCGCTGCGGGCGATTCCCATGAGCCGTTACGCCTGGACAAGCGTCGCCGTGCGGACGAAGACGAAGACGAAATCGACACCGTGGCCCATGCTCTGGACGACATGCGCCGGGCCATTCTCAGTGACATCGACCGCCGCGAAAGCGATCGGCTGGCGTTGCAGGATAACCGTGATGAACTGCTGCGAATGGTCGAGCGGCGCACCGCCAGCCTGATGCGGGCCAAGGATGAAGCGGAAGCGGCCAACCTCGCCAAGTCGCGTTTCCTTGCCACCATGAGCCATGAGTTGCGTACCCCGCTCAACGGCATCCTTGGCATGGCCGAATTGCTGCGCGATGCGCCGCTGGACGCACTCGGCGGCAAGCGGCTGGATGCGCTGTACAAAGCGGGAGAAGGGTTGCTGTCGATCCTCAACGAAGTGCTGTATTTCGCCCGGCTGGAGGAGGGCGCCAGCCATCCGGAGGCAGTGGAGTTCTCGCTGCGGCAATTGCTTGATGAGGTAATGACACTGCTCGAACCCCGTGCGCTGGGCAACGACACGATCCTGCAATGCTACATCGACCCACGGGTAGCGCAGCGGCATCACGGCGCCGAACAATTCCTGCGCCAGGTGCTGAGCAACCTGCTGGCCAACGCCATCAAATTTACCGAGGGCGGGCAGGTCGACGTGGCGGTAGCGCTGTTGCCTGGGTCTCCTGGACAACGGCTGCGCATCAGCGTTACCGACGACGGCATCGGCATCGCGCCGGCGATGCAGCAGAAGATTTTTGAGCGCTTCACCCAGGCCAGTGAAGAGGTGGCGCAGCGCTTCGGCGGCACCGGCTTGGGGCTGGCGATCAGCAAGCATCTGGTGGAGCAATTGGGCGGGCGTATCGGCGTGGACAGTGAGGTCGGGCGCGGCAGTTGTTTCTGGTTCGAACTGGCGCTGCAACCGGCCAGCGGCGTGGCACCCGTTGCGGCAGACAGTGTTGCAGGGCAGGCTTTGCGCATTCTGGTGGTCGAGGACGTGGCGCTCAACCGCGAGGTGGTCGAGGGCCTTTTGCTGCGCGACGGGCATCAGGTCTGGCTAGCCGAGGACGCCGAGCAGGCATTGGTTCAATGTGCCGCGCAGTCTTTCGATCTGATCTTGCTCGACGTGCACCTGCCCGGCATCAGCGGTGTCGAGCTGTGTAAACGGCTGCGCGACACGCCGGGACCGAATCGCCACAGCCGCCTGTTTGCCCTGACCGCCAGTGTGCAGCCGGCCCTGGTTCGCGGTTATCTGGATGCCGGCATGGATGGCATCCTCGCCAAACCCCTGAAACTCGACACTCTGCGCCAGGCGCTGGCTGACCGGACCCCCGTAGCCACTTCGCCACTCGATGACGCGGTCATGGATTGGCCGCTGCTGGAAACCCACCGTACCTTGCTCGGTGAACAGAAACTCCTGGGATTGTTGAAGGTATTGCGCGACTCGATTCAACAGCATAGCCATGCACTCGCCGAAGCGATCACGGCAGACGACTGCACCGAGGTCGCGCACCTGGCCCACCGCCTGGCTGGCAGCAGCGACTCCCTGGGATTTCGCGCGTTGGCCAACGTCCTGCGCGCATTGGAGCAAGCCGCAATGATCAACGATGAGGCGGCGTTACGCGGGTTGGCGCCACAGGTGCACGAGCAGCTGCGGTGCTCGCGACAGACCCTGGCAGACCTGTTGCAGGCCTGACGTACAAGTTTGTTACGACTTTTTACATCTTTGATCCTCAGGTTCAACTCGAACTTACATGCCTTTCCAATAATCGACGCAACCGCCACAGCGCGGTCTTCGAAGCTTATTGGAGATAATAATAATGAACTGCCGTAAAGCTCATCCTTCCTCGCGCCATGACGTCCTGTCAGCCGCCGCGCACCGCGCCGACTGCTGAGGTGCCGACATGAGCGAATCAATCGACCGCCAAGGTATCCACCTGACCCGCGCCCTGAAAAGCCGGCATATTTTCATGTTGTCCCTGGGAGGTGTGATCGGCACCGGGCTGTTCATGGGCTCCGGCGTGACCATCAACCAGGGCGGCCCGGTCGGGGCGATCCTGTGCTACCTGGTCGCGGGCTTCCTGATGTACCTGGTGATGGTCTGCCTCGGTGAACTATCCGTGCAAATGCCGGTGTCCGGCTCGTTCCAGACTCACGCCACCAAATTCATCGGGCCCGGCACCGGCTTCATGATCGGCTGGGTCTACTGGATGAGCTGGGCTACCACCGTGGGGCTCGAATTCACCGCAGCGGGCATGTTGATGGAACGCTGGTTTCCGAGCGTGCCGATCTGGTACTGGTCAGCCTTGTTCGTCGCGGTACTCTTCGGCCTTAACGCCCTGGCGACCCGTGCGTTCGGCGAAGCGGAATACTGGTTTTCCGGGATCAAGGTTGCTGCGATTCTGGGGTTTATCGTGGTCGGCGTGCTGGTGATCTTCGGCGCCATCCCGCTGACCAGTGGCGAGCCGGCGCCGATGATGACCAACCTGATCGGCGACTCACTGTTCCCCAACGGCCTGTCAGCCGTGTTCGCAGTGATGATGACCGTGGTGTACGCGTTCCAGGGTTGCGAAATCATGGGCGTGGCGGCTGGCGAAACCGATCAGCCGGAGAAAAGCATTCCCCGTGCGGTTCGCAACGTGGTGTTTCGCGTATTGATCTTCTACGTGCTGGCGATCGTGGTGCTCTCGGCCATCGTGCCTTGGCAGCAGGCCGGACTGATGGAGAGTCCGTTCGTGCAGGTGTTCGACATGGTCGGTATTCCCTACGCTGCCGACCTGATGAACTTCGTGATCCTGACGGCGATTTTGTCGGTGGGCAACTCCGGGCTGTATGCCTCGACGCGCATCTTGTGGGCAATGTCCAAGACCGGCATGGCCCCGAAAAGCCTCTCGCCATTGAGCAAGCGCGGCGTGCCGTTGCGGGCGTTGAGCATCACCCTGTGTTTTGCGCTGGTGTCGCTGATGACCAGTTTTGTCGCCGCCGATACTTTGTTCATGGTGCTGATGGCGGTGAGCGGCATGTCGGGCACGGTGACCTGGATTGTCATTGCCCTGGCGCAGTACAAGTTCCGCAAGGCCTACCTGCGTGAGGGCGGCAAACTGAGCGATCTTAAATACCGTGCGCCCTGGTTTCCGCTGGTTCCGTTGACGTGCATTGTGTTGTGCTGTTCGTTGTTTGTATTCCTGGCACTGGACGAGACGCAACGGCCTTCACTGTATTGGGGCGGTGGCTTTATCGCGCTGTGTTACAGCGCTTACTTCCTGATTTATCGCAAGCGTCAGGGGGTGCTGGCGCCGAGCTTGCCGTCTGTTTGATGGCTTGAGGCGGACAAAGAACGCGACGGGTGACCGTCGCGTTTTTTGTTTCAAGGCTGCGCACGCAGTCATTCCCGCTGTAATGGGCAGGGGCATGTGCCCAGTTGTTCAAAGTTGTAACAGGCGCAGCCTCCCAGCCCGTTAAATCATCAATAAACCTATATATATCAACTAGATATAAAGAAATTAGTTCGCACTAGCGACCAATTGCCGCCTTACTGAACACTCGTTTAGTATGGCCTCAGTCGCATCACCTCATTCCAATCAAAAATAATCCGAGGCCCCGCAATGACTACTCAACCTTCACTGCTCAGCCAGGTCGAAGCAGGCGTTGCCTGGATCACCCTCAACCGCACGGCTCAGCGCAACGCCCTTGACATCCCGACCCTGAAAAACCTGCACGCTTTGCTGGATGAATTCAACGCCGACCCGGCCGTTCGCGTTGTCGTGCTCACCGGCAGCGGCCGCAGCTTCTGCGCCGGGGCGGACCTCGCGGAGTGGGCTGAAGCCGAGGCCCGTGGCGATCTGGAAACCTATGGCTGGACCGAAACCGCCCACGCCCTGATGAGCCGACTGTACAGCCTGGAAAAACCCACCATCGCCGCCATCAACGGCACCGCTGTCGGCGCCGGCATGGACCTGACCTTGTGCTGCGACCTGCGCCTGGCCGCGCAATCGGCGCGGTTCAAGGCTGGCTACACCAGCATGGCGTACTCCCCGGACGCCGGTGCCAGCTGGCACTTGCCCAGGTTGATCGGCACCGAACAAGCCAAGCGCCTGCTGTTCCTCGATGAACTGTGGGGCGCAGACCGGGCCCTGGCCACCGGGCTGGTAGGCGAAGTGTGCGCCGATGAACAACTGCTCGACGTCGCCGGCGAACTGGCAACGCGCCTGGCCAACGGCCCGACCTTCGCTTTCGCCCAGACCAAGAAACTGATGCGCGAAGGCGCCCAGCGCGACCTGCCGCAGCAACTGCAAGCCGAACTGGCGGCCGGCCTGCTGTGTGGTCGCAGTGAAGACGGCGCAGAAGCCTTGCGGGCTTCCGTGGAAAAACGCCCGGCACGTTTCGTCGGCAAATAAGCCTGCACCACCCTCATACCCCGTGAACGAACAACAGGTAGCACCATGAATTTCCAACTGACCCAAGAACAAGAAATGTTGGTGGAAGCGGTACGCAGCTTTGTCGCC
The DNA here is from genome assembly GCF_020295325.1 of Pseudomonas sp. Y24-6. Taxonomy (NCBI): domain Bacteria; kingdom Pseudomonadati; phylum Pseudomonadota; class Gammaproteobacteria; order Pseudomonadales; family Pseudomonadaceae; genus Pseudomonas; species Pseudomonas sp. Y24-6. Next base: position 37,438 of record NZ_JACBXG010000003.1, read on the forward strand.
AAGGAACTGCTGCCCCACGAGGAAGCGGTCGACCGCGCAGACGAAGTCTCCCCAGAGTTGGCGGCGCAGATTCGCGGCAAAGCCATCGCCGCTGGTTTCTATGCTTTCAACATGCCGGAGGAGGTCGGTGGTGGCGGGCTCGACTACTTGTCCCAGGCGCTGATAGAGCGTGAGCTGTCGAAGGTTTCGTGGGCGCTGCACGTGTTCGTCGCACGGCCTTCGAAGATCCTCATGGCCTGTACGGGCAGCCAGATCGGCGACTACCTGCTGCCTTGCATCCAGGGCGAGAAAATCGACTGCTTCGCCCTGACCGAACCCGGTGCCGGGTCCGACGCCAATGCGATCAAGACCCGCGCCGTGCGCGACGGTGAAGACTTCATCCTGAACGGCAGCAAGCACTTCATCAGCCACGCCGGGCACGCCGATTTCGCCATAGTCTTTGCGGTTACCGACACCTATGAACACAACGGCCGCAAGCGCAACGCCGTGACCTCGTTCCTGGTGGATCGCGACACCCCGGGCATGACCATTCGCCGTGGCCCCAAGTGCGTGAGCAACCGTGGTTACCACACCTTCGAAATGTTCTTTGACGACTGCCGGGTGCCGGCCAACAAAGTGCTCGGCGAAGTCGGCAAGGGTTGGGAAGTGGCCAACGCCTGGCTTACGGCCGGCCGGGTGATGGTCGCCGCCAACTGCGTCGGCCAGGCCCAGCGCGCACTCGACGTATCGCTGCAATGGGCGGCGGATCGCAAGCAGTTCGGCCAGCCGATCGGCACGTATCAGGGCATCTCGTTCAAGCTTGCCGACATGGCCACGCAGATCCGCGCGGCGGAACTGCTGACCTTGCATACCGCGTGGAAAATGGACCAGGGCACCATGACCGATGGCGAAGCCGGCATGGCCAAACTGTTCGCCAGCGAAGTGCTCGGACGCACCGCCGATGAGGCGGTGCAGATATTCGGCGGCATGGGCCTGATGGATGAAGGACCGGTGGAGCGCATCTGGCGTAACGCGCGGATCGAGCGCATCTGGGAAGGCACCTCGGAAATCCAGCGGCACATCATTTCCCGTGAACTGCTGCGGCCGCTGTTGCGCTGATCGTCCTGGAGAATTCCCATGTCGCAGACTATTCGTGACAACCTCAAGCGCCTGCTTGCCCCACGCCATTTGGCATTCGTCGGCGGTCGCAGCATGGCCCGTGCGCTCAAGCGCTGTACCGAAGGCGGCTACCAGGGGCAGATGTGGCTGGTGAACCCGCAACATGAAAGCCTCGAAGGTGTGCCCTGTGTGCACAGCATTGCCGAGCTGCCCTGTGGCCCGGACGCGGTGTTCATCGCGACCAATCGTGAGCTGACCCTCACCGCCGTGGCGCAGTTGGCCGCGAAGGACGCGGGTGGCGCGATCTGCTACGCCTCCGGATTCGCCGAGACCGGGGCGCAAGGCCAGGCCTTGCAGCAACAGCTGCTGCAGGCAGCCGGCCAGATGGCCTTGCTCGGTCCCAATTGCTACGGCCTGCTCGACTACTTGCACAGCTCGGCCCTGTGGCCGGTGGCTCATGGCGGCAAGCCAGTGGAGAAGGGCGTCGCCGTGCTGACCCAGAGCGGCAACTTCGCCTACAACCTGTCCATGAGCGACCGTTCACTGCCGGTGGCCTACATGGCATCGGTGGGTAACCAGGCGCAACTGGGCGTCGCCGAATTGATGGACGTATTACTCGATGAGCCGCGGGTCACGGCCATCGGCCTGCACCTTGAAGGGCTGAAGAACGTGCCGGGTTTCGCCCGCGCCGCGCACAAGGCGCTCGAAAAGGGCATTCCGATCATCGCGCTGAAAACCGGCGTGTCACAGATCGGTGCCGAACTGGCCCTCAGTCACACCAGTTCGCTGTCGGGTTCCGATGCGCTGTACGACAGCCTGTTTGCGCGCTTGGGCGTCATCCGGGTCAGCGGGCCGGTGAGCTTCGTCGAAACCCTCAAGGCCGCCGCTTGCGGAAAACTCCCCGCAGGCGACAGCCTGATCGCCCTGGCCTGTTCCGGTGGTGACGCTGGCCTGATTGCCGACTACGCCGAACGCAATGATCTGACGTTGCCCAAGCTCGACGACACCCAGCGTGAAGAACTCGCGCAGGTGCTGCCCAGCTACGCCAACCTGGTCAATCCGCTGGATTTCACCACTGCGATCTGGGGTGACGGCGAAGCCTTGAACCGCATGCTCGACAGCGCCCTGCGGACCGAGGCCGACGCGGCCATGCTGGTGCTCGATTATCCGGCGGAATCGACCGGTGAACGCAAGGAATGCGACCTATTGCTTGAGCTTTATTGCGCCGCGCTGGTGCGTCACGGCAAGACCGGTTTTGTCACCTCGGCGTTCCCCGAGCTGCTGCCGGCCAGCGCCCGCGAGCGCCTGCATGCCCAGGACGTGGCGGCGCTGCAAGGGGTCGAAGATGGCCTGGCTGCCTGGGGCCGCATTGCCGGTTATCAGCGTAATCGCCAGGCACTGCTGGCGCTCGGCGAGTCGGCACTGGTACCGCTGTGCCCTCGAGCTTTGACGGGTGAAGGTCGCCTGCTCAACGAGTGGGATTCGAAACAGGCGTTGCGCGCATTTGGCCTGCCGACGCCCAAGGGTGTGCTGAGCACGCCGGCGAATGCACTAGTCGATGCCAATGGGTTGGGTTACCCGCTGGTGCTCAAAGCCGTCAGTGCACAACTGCCCCACAAAACCGAGGCCGGTGCAGTCGCGCTCAATCTGAAGGACGCCGCCGCTCTGAGCGCCGCGTTGCAAAAAATGCACGCGAGCATCGCCGATTACGCTCCGCAAGTGCCCTTCGATCAGGTGCTGCTGGAACCCATGGCCACGCCGCCCCTGGCTGAACTGATCGTCGGCATCAAGCGCGAAAACGACTTCGGCCTCGCGTTGGTTATCGGCGCCGGTGGCATTTTGGTGGAGCTGCTCAAGGACAGTCGCAGCCTGCTGCTGCCGACCACCGACGGCGCCATTCGCCGCGCGGTGCTGAGCCTGCGCAGCGCCGGTTTGCTGCAAGGTTTTCGCGGCCGTGAAGCGGCCGACCTGGACGCGCTGGTGGCGGCGATCCGCGCCGTGGCGGACTACGCCTGCGAAAACGCCGACGCCCTGCTGGAACTCGATGTGAACCCATTGTTGGTCGGCGCCCACGGCACGACTGCGGTCGATGCGTTGATTCGCCTCGGCCACGAGTGAGGATATGAACATGCAAACCAAGACATTGACCGGTGGCCAGGCCCTGGTGCGATTGCTGGCCAACTACGGCGTCGACACCGTGTTTGGCATTCCCGGCGTGCATACGCTGGAGCTGTATCGGGGCCTGCCGGGCAGCGGCATTCGCCATGTGCTGACCCGGCACGAACAGGGTGCCAGCTTCATGGCCGACGGTTATGCCCGGGTCAGCGGCAAACCGGGCGTGTGCTTCATCATCACCGGGCCGGGCGTGACCAACGCGGCGACCGGCATCGGCCAGGCGTACGCCGACTCGATTCCGATGCTGGTGATCTCCAGCGTCAACCACACGGCCAGCCTCGGGAAGGGCTGGGGCTGTCTGCACGAAACCCAGGATCAGCGCGCCATGACTGCGCCGATTACCGCGTTCTCGGCGGTGGCGTTGAGTGCCGAGGACCTGCCCGAATTGATCGCCCGCGCCTATGCCGTGTTCGACAGCGAACGCCCGCGCCCGGTACACATTTCGGTGCCGCTGGACGTGCTGGCGGCGCCAGTGAATCGCGACTGGAGCAACGACGTGGTGCGGCGTCCGGGACGCGGCCCGGCCTCGAACACGGCCATGGAACACGCCGTGACCAAGCTGCAAAACGCCAAGCGACCGATGATCATTGCCGGTGGCGGTGCCCTGCACGCCACGCAGGAGCTGCAAACCATCAGCACCCGACTGGCCGCGCCGCTGTTCACCAGCGTCGCCGGCAAAGGGCTGTTGCCACCGGATGATCCGCTCCACGCCGGTTCGAGCCTGTGCCTCGAGCCCGGCTGGAACCTGATCGCCGAAGCCGACGTGGTGTTGGCGGTCGGTACCGAAATGGCCGACACCGATTTCTGGCGCGAGCGCTTGCCGTTGACCGCCGAACTGCTGCGGGTGGACATCGATCCGCGAAAATTCAACGACTTCTATCCCTGTGCGGTGGCCCTGCAAGGCGACGCGCAACAGACGCTCGCCGGCCTGCTGGAGCGTCTGCCCGCCACCGACCGTGATGCCAACGCAGCAATCGCCAGCGTCGCGAAACTGCGTGATGCGGTGAAGAACAGCCACGGCCCGTTGCAGTCGATTCACCAGGGCATTCTTGAGCGCATTGCCGCCGAGCTGCCGGACAACGCCTTCATCAGCACCGACATGACCCAGTTGGCCTACACCGGCAACTACGCCTTCAACAGCCGCGCCCCGCGCAGCTGGTTGCACCCGACCGGCTACGGCACCTTGGGTTACGGCCTGCCGGCCGGCATCGGCGCCAAGTTTGGCGCGCCCAATCGGCCGGGCCTGGTGCTGGTCGGCGACGGTGGTTTCCTCTACACCGCGCAGGAACTGGCGACGGCGGTCGAGGAACTGGACAGCCCGCTGGTGGTGTTGCTGTGGAACAACGATGCCCTGGGGCAGATCCGCGACGACATGCTCGGCCTGGACATCGAACCCATCGGCGTGTTGCCGCGCAATCCGGATTTCGCCGCCCTCGGGCGGGCGTTCGGCTGCACCGTCACCCAGCCGCAAAGCCTGGCCGAGTTGCAGACCGATCTGCGCCATGGCTTCAAGCGTAACGGCGTCACGCTGATCGAGCTCAAGCATGCCTGCGCGCATTGATTTTCATTTTTTTGGCTTTTAAAAAGGAGCAGGCCATGCGTTTTTCCGATCTGACCCAACGAATCGCCGGTGACGGCGCCGCTGCCTGGGACATCCATTACCGCGCGCTGGCGCTGCAGGAACAGGGCGAAGACATTCTGCTGTTGTCCGTGGGCGATCCGGATTTCGACACCCCGGTGCCGATTGTCCAGGCGGCCATCGACAGCCTGCTCAATGGCAACACTCACTACGCCGACGTGCGCGGCAAACGCACCCTGCGCGAAGCCATTGCCAGGCGGCACCAGCAACGCAGCGGCCAGGCGGTGTCGGCCGACCAGGTCACGGTGCTTGCCGGTGCCCAGTGCGCGCTGTTTTGCGTGGCCCAGTGCGTGCTCAATCCAGGCGATGAAGTGATAATCGCCGAGCCGATGTACGTGACCTACGAAGCGGTGTTCGGGGCCTGCGGTGCGGTGGTGATCCCGGTGCCGGTGCGGCCCGAGAATGGCTTCCGGGTATTACCCGAAGACGTTGCGGCGCGCATCACCCCGCGGACTCGCGCGCTGGCGCTGAACAGTCCGCACAATCCATCTGGCGCCAGCCTGCCGCGCACCACCTGGCAGGCACTGGCCGGGCTGTGCATCGACCATGACCTGTGGTTGATTTCCGATGAGGTCTACAGCGAATTGCTGTTCGAGGGCGAGCACGTCAGCCCGGCCAGTTTGCCGGGCATGGCCGAGCGCACCGCGACGCTCAACAGCCTGTCGAAATCCCACGCCATGACCGGCTGGCGAGTCGGCTGGACGGTGGCGCCGCCGGCGTTGGCGGAGCACCTGGAAAACCTCGCGCTGTGCATGTTGTATGGCTCCCCCGAATTCATTCAGGACGCTGCCGTGGTGGCGCTGCAAAGCAACCTGCCGGAGTTGCAGGCCATGCGCGATGCCTATCGCCAGCGACGCGATCTAGTCTGCGCCAGCCTTGCCGACTGCCCCGGCGTGCGCCCCCTGACGCCCGATGGCGGGATGTTCGTGATGGTCGACATACGCGAAACCGGGCTCAGCGCCCAGGCATTCGCCGACCGTCTGCTCGACCGCCATGGCGTCTCGGTGCTGGCCGGTGAAGCCTTCGGCCCCAGTGCCGCCGGGCATATACGCCTGGGCCTGGTGGTGGGGGCAGAACACCTGAGTGACGCCTGCCGGCGCATCGCCCGCTGCGCCAGTGAACTGATGGAGACCCGACACTATGCATGATTACACAGCGCTGTTTATCGATGGCCGCTGGCAGGCGCCGTCAGGGCAGGGCGTCGCCCAGGTGATCAACCCGGCGACCGAGACCGCCGCCGGTTCAGTGCCGCTGGGCGATGAACGGGATGTCGACAGCGCGGTAGCTGCGGCTCGGCGTGCCTTCGGTTCATGGTCTCGCACACCTTCAAGCGTGCGCGCCGGCTACATCCGCGCGCTGGCCGGGCAATTGCGCGAGCGTGCCGACGAAATGGCCGCAGTGATCACCGCGGAACTGGGCATGCCGGTGCAGTGGTGCCGTGCGGTCCAGGTGGACGGGCCCATCGAGGGGCTTGAGCAATACATCGAACTGGCCGGCCTGATGGATGAAGTCCGCGAGGTCGGCAACTCATGGGTGGTGCGCGAGGCGGTGGGCGTTTGCGCGTTCATCAACCCTTGGAACTACCCGCTGCATCAGTTGATCGGCAAACTGGCGCCGGCGCTGGCTGCCGGGTGCACCGTGGTGGTCAAGCCGAGCCAGGAAACACCGCTGCATGCGTTCTTCCTGGCGCAGATGATCGAGGAAATCGGCTTGCCTGCGGGGGTGTTCAACCTGGTCAGCGGGCCGGGTGCGAAAGTCGGAGAAGCGCTGGCCAGGCATCCGGACGTGGACATGGTGTCGTTCACTGGCTCCACCGGCGCTGGCGTTCGTGTGGCCCAGGCGGCGGCGCCGTCGGTCAAGCGCGTGTGCCTGGAACTGGGCGGCAAGTCGCCGCTGCTGATCGCCGAGGATGCGGACCTGGCCGCAGCGGTGCGCTATGGCGTTCAGGACGTGATGATCAACTCTGGCCAGACCTGCACTGCACTGACCCGCATGCTGCTGCCGGCGAGCCGTTACGCCGAGGCTGTGGAAATCGCTATCGCCGAGGCCCAAAGCTTGCGCATGGGCGATCCGCTGGACCCGCAGAGCTTCCTTGGGCCGATGTGTTCTGCGGCCCAGCGGCGCACCGTGCGCGACTACATCCAGGTCGGCCAGCAGGAAGGCGCACGGCTGGTGCTCGGTGGCGAGACTGGCGAATTCGAGCGCGGGTTCTACGTCAGTCCGACGCTGTTCGCTGACGTCGACAACCGCATGCGCATCGCCCAGGAAGAAATCTTCGGGCCGGTGCTGTGCCTGATTCCGTACGCCGATGAAGCGCAGGCGATCCACATGGCCAACGACTCGCCTTTCGGTCTGTCCAGCGGCGTCTGGACCGGCAGCCGGGAGCGGGCCCTGGGGTTGGCCCGGCAGCTGCGTGCCGGGCAGTGCTTTCTGAACGGCGCGGCGTTCAACTATCAGGCGCCATTCGGTGGCTACAAACAGTCAGGCAATGGTCGTGAATGGGGGGAGGAAGGACTCAACGAATTCATCGAAGTGAAGGCGATCCAGGTATGACTCCCCCCAACGTGCCAGCATTCAAGGAATACCCATGAAAGTATTGATCGTTCACGCCCATCCCGAACCCAACTCGTTCACCGCAGCCCTGCGTGACCAGGCTGTCGCGACACTCCAGGCCCAGGGGCACGAGGTCAAGGTCAGCGATCTGTACGCGATGAACTGGAACCCGGTGGCCAGCGCCGATGATTTTTCCTCGCGGGACAATCCCGACTACCTGGTGTATGCCCTGGAGCAACGCCTGGGCGTCAAGAGCCAGTCCCTGGCGCCGGATATCCAGCAGGAACTCGACAAACTGCTGTGGGCAGACCTGCTGATCCTCAACTTCCCGATTTTCTGGTTCTCCGCACCGGCCATGCTCAAGGGCTGGATCGATCGGGTGCTGGTGTCCGGCGTGTGTTATGGCGGCAAGCGTTTTTACGACCAGGGCGGTTTGAGCGGCAAGCAGGCACTGGTGACAGTCACCCTCGGCGGGCGCGAGCACATGTTCGGCGAGGGCGCGATTCACGGTCCGCTGCAAGACATGCTGCGTCCTATACTGCGAGGCACCCTGGCCTACGTCGGCTTCGACGTGCTGCAACCCTTTGTCGCCTGGCACGTGCCTTACATCAGCGACGAGGCCCGCAAGGGTTTCCTGCACGATTACCAGCAGCGCCTGGAGCACCTGAGCGACGAGCAGCCACTGACGTTCCCGCGCCTGGCGCAGTTCGATGAGGCCCTTTATCCGCTGCCCGTGTGAGTGCACGTCACGCCGCTGGCGTTCATGCCGATGGACGCCAGGCCCCAGGTCTTTCTACACTGCCCGCAGTTCAGGGGACCAGGGGGCAATGGATGAATCGCAATGAGCTACGCAAGGCCGACATCAACCTGATGGTGGTGTTCGAGACATTGATGCTCGAACGCAACGTCACGCGCGTTGCCGAAAAGCTGTTTCTCGGCCAACCGACCATCAGTTCGGCGCTCAACCGCCTGCGTGCGATGTTCAACGACCCGTTGTTCATTCGGGTCGGCCATCGCATGGAACCCACCGCACGCGCCGAAGAGTTGATCAAGTATCTTTCGCCGGCCCTGGATTCGCTGTCGATCGCCCTGAGCCTGACCCACGATTTCGATCCCGCAGTCAGCACCATGACCTTCCGCATTGGCCTGTCGGATGACGTCGAATTCGGCCTGCTGCCGCCGCTGTTGCGGGCCCTGCGCCAGGAAGCGCCGAAAGTGGTGTTCGTGGTGCAGCATGTCGACTACTGGCGCATTCCCGACTTGCTGGCGTCTGGCGACATCACCGTCGGCATCAGCCAGACCCGCGGTCTGCCGGCCAACGCCAAGCGCAAATTGCTGCGGCACATCCAGCCCAGCATCCTGCGCGCCGATGCGTCCGACACCCCGCTGACCCTGGACGAATACTGCGCGCGTCCCCACGTGCTGGTGTCCCACACCGCCAACGTCAGTGGCTACGCTGATGAATGGCTGGCAGAGATCGGCCGCACCCGCCAGGTCGTGCTGTCCGTGCCGCAATACAGTTCCTTGCCCGCGCTGCTGGCAGGCACCGACCTGATCGCCAGCCTGCCGGACTACACGGCCGAAGCCATGGCCGCGTCCGGTGCACTGTTCAAAGAGCCATTCCCGTTCAAGACTCCGACCCTCGACCTGTCGATGGTCTGGCTCAGCCACGTCGACACCGACCCTGCCGAACGCTGGTTGCGCAAACGCCTGGAAACCTTCATGAGCGCGACCGATCTTATGCCCCCAGCGCCGTGAGCCCGCAAACTCTGTGCTATACGTACGACCCTTGCGCCACTTCAGAGAGCATTCGACATGCCCCACCTGCACATGGAATACACCGCCAACCTGCCAGGCCTGAACGCCGACGTCGCCTTGATCCGGCTGAACAATACCTTGGTGGGGTCTGGCCAGTTCGCTGCCGAATTCGACATCAAAAGCCGCGCGATCAAGGTCGAGACCTTTAAGGTCGGCACCGCCATGGCCGAGCGTGGGTTTGTGCATGTGAAACTGGCGCTGCTCAGCGGGAGATCACCGCAGATCAAGAAGCAACTGTCGGAGAGCCTGTTGGCAGTGGTGCAGGATTTGTGCGAATGGCCAGCCGGTGTGGAAGTGCAGTTGTGCGTGGAGATTCTGGATATTGATCGGGAGTCTTATTCGAAGACGGCGGTTGGGCACTGATTGAGTTGGAGCTGTCAGCCAGTTATCTCCACTTGGGATTGGAACAGGCTCACCCATCACAGTGTGAGCCCTGGTCCTTGCGCTACTTGCTCTGACGGTCACATGCCAGATCGATCTGCTCGCGTAACCAGGCATTAGCGCCATCCTTCTCCATTCCCTGATGCCACTGCATATTCAGGCAAAAACCTGGTAACCCCACCGGCGCTTCGCAACACCCAAACCCGCCATCGCCAGCAAGCGCCTGTTGAATACTCTTCGGCAACATCACCACGAACTCCGTCCCCTTGATCATCTTCAATGCCGCGCCATAACTGTTGGCCCGCGCTACGATCTGGCGGCTGCGCCCCTGTTGTGCCAGCCAGCCGTCGACCATGTTGCTGCTGGAAGTCCACGGGGTGGGGAACACGTGGCGGCGTTCGACGAGTTCGTCCAGGCTCAACCGGGGCTCGCCGGGGGCGGCGGGTTTGTCGAAGACGCAGACCAGTTGATCTTCCAGCAGCGTCGCCGACTTGATGTCGCCGTGGCTGCGATGGAAGTTCGGGCCGAAGCAGATCACCAGGTCGAGGCTGCCGTCGCGCAGGGCCTGGGCCGGGATGTCGGATTCGAGTTTGTGCACGTTGACGGTCACCGGCCAGTCAGCAAACGCGAAGTGCTTGAGCAGACGTGGCAGGATCAGTTGTTCGAAATATTCCGGGGCGCACAGGTTGAAGGTGGTTGGCCGCAGGGCGGGGTCGAAGGTCGTTGCGCCGGCGTGGCACAGGTTGATGTGTTCGAGGACTTTCAACACGTGCGGGTACATGCGGTCGGCTTTGTGAGTGGTCTGCATGCCGGAACGACTGTAAAGGAACAACTCATCGGCAAAAGCCGCGCGTAGTTTCTTCAGGCAGTAACTCACCGTCGACTGGCTGACGCACAGGGCTTCGGACACGGCGGTGACGTTGTGTTGCTGGTACACGGCAACGAACACCATGAGGTCCTGCATGTCGAGCTTTCTAAGTACGTTGCTGTTGAGCATCCATTGCGTCTCGCAGTCCTTGTTGCGCAGGTGGGCGCAACGGTCTGCGAAGGATCCTAACGGATCGACGGATTCAGGAGAATCGTCCTTCAGTGAATGTGTCGAGCGTAGTGCCGGGGATCGAAGCGCAGGACCATCAGGATCATCAGCGCCACGACGGCAGTCAGGCCCCACCAGGCCCACTCGAAGCTGCCCAGATGATCGCGAATCATACCCGCGAGCAGTGGCGAGACACCGGCGATCAGGTAGCCGATGCCCTGCACGAACGCGGTCAGGCTTCCCGCACGTTGCGGGTTGTCCAAGTGGTCCATGGACACGATCAGGCTCATTGGAAACAGCCCGCCAATGCCCAGCCCCAGCAGGCATGGCCACATCAGGCTCAAGTGCTGCGGGCCGAGGATCAGGCCGCAGAAGCCGGCCATGATCAGTCCCAGCAACACCACCAGCACCAGGCGGCGGTCACGGCTGCGGTTGGCGATGGCCGGGGTGGCCAGGCCGGACAGCACTTCCATGGCTGTCAGGAAACCCAGAAGCAAGCCGGCGTCCTGTTCGCTCCAGCCTTTTTCCACATAGTACGGCGCCAACCAGGCCAGCACGCAAGTGTAGGACGCGGTGCCCAGGCCGAAGAAGATGGCGAGCAGCCAGGCGCGGGAATTGTTGAAAAAAGACTGCCTGGTGGCCGACTTTGATTGGATCAGCGATTGCTGCGCGGGCTGTGCCATCCAGAAAATCAGGGCGACCACCGCGAGCGCGGCCCAGACTGCCAGGCCGACTCGCCAGCTACCGGTGCGAATCATCACCAGCGGGGCAAAGGCGGCGGCGATGGCCGCGCCGCCCATGATCGAGGTGACATAGAGGCCCATGCACAGGGCGACGTTGTCCCTGAAACGCGACTTGATCAGGGCTGGCATCAACGCCTGAATCAGGGCAATGCCCACGCCTGCCAGCACGGCGCTGAGAATCAGTTCGGCTGCGGAGTCGAGGAACAGTCGTGATGCGGTAGCCACACCGATGATCAGCAGGGAAAGGAACACGGTCCGTTGTTCGCCCAGGCGCTGGCTGACGCGGATGCCGAAGAACATGGCCACACCCATCGCCATCACCGGGAGCATGGTCAGCAGCGACGCCAGGCTGAAACTCAGTTCAATGTCCCCGCGAATCGCCGACAGCAACGGGCCGATGGCGGCCATGGAGGGGCGCAGGTTGAGCGCAACCAGGACGATGGCAAACATTAGTAGAAGGGCGGGGCGGGCGGTGGCGCGGACGGTTTCCATGGATCGGACCTTGAATGAGCAGGTGCCGATTAAGCCGGCGCGAGTTGGCGGGCGGCAAATCAGAAAGTCGTCTTTGGTATTTGGAAACTAAATAGTGCTGATTGTTTAGCCAACCCACACCCAAGGTTCTTCAAATGCCGATTTAATACCCCAACCACCCGTGTGACGCTGCTGTCATCTGTTTTGCACGGTTTGTCCTATGGACGGTTGCCCCGTCACACTTCCTTCCGAACTGGCCTTCTGGGCGCTGTGGCACTGCCGTCACGCGCGCCCGCCGGATTTCTGCGTTCTGCGTTGATTCATCAATAACCGGTCCCGGCACGTTTCGGGATCAATCGGGCAGCGCGTGCGCGCTTGCCTGACACGCAAACAAGAGAAATCCCATGAGCAGTGCCACGACCGCCTTCGCCACACAGCAGGAAGCCCTGACCTTTCTGGAACAGAATCCGGACATCGAGATGTTCGAGCTGTTTATCCTCGACAACAATGGAGTACCACGGGGCAAGTTGTTGCACCGCGATGAGCTGCTGGCGGTGTACGCCACTGGCCGCCCGCTGCCGAGCACTATCCTTGGCCTGACCATCAATGGCGATGACGTGGAAAACTCCGGGCTGGTGTGGGACGTGGGTGACATCGATTGTCGCGCCTACCCGGTCAGCGGCAGCCTGACGCGCATGCCATGGCGCTTGATTCCGACGGCGGCGGTGCAGGTCAGCATGCACCCGACCGAAGGAATGCCGGCGACCATTGCCGACCCGCGGCATCTGCTGGCCAAAGTAATTGAGGGCTTGCAGGCCGACGGTTATTACCCGGTGATGGCGGCGGAACTGGAGTTTTATCTGCTGGATCAGCAGCGCGACGGTAACGGACGCCCACAGCCGGCGCGGGACGTCGACGGCGGTCGCCCACGGGGTACTCAGGTCTATGGCCTGCGCGAGCTGGAGCAGATTGAACCGTTCCTGGCCGATCTCTACAGCGCCTGTAAACTCCAGGGCATTCCGGCGCGCACGGCGATTTCCGAATACGCGCCCGGGCAGGTGGAAATCACCCTCGAACACCGCACTGATGCGCTGCAGGCCATGGACGAAGCGGTACGCTACAAGCGGCTGGTCAAGGGGGTGGCGCACAAGCACGGGATGACGGCGTGTTTCATGGCCAAACCGTTCGATGACCTGGCGGGCACCGGGATGCACATGCACGTCAGCCTGGCGGACTGCGAGGGTAACAACCTGTTTGCCAGCGAAGCGGCGGACGGCACGCCGCTGCTCAGGCATGCGGTCGGCGGCATGCTCAGCACCTTGCTGGATTCGTTGCTGTTGTTTTGCCCGAATGCCAATTCCTATCGCCGCTTTCAGACCAACAGCTACGCGCCGCTGGCTGCTACCTGGGGCGTGGACAATCGTACGGTCAGCTTGCGCGTGCCCGGCGGCCCGGCGTTTTCCCGGCATATCGAGCATCGCATTTGTGGCGCTGATGCCAACCCGTACCTGGCGGCGGCGGCGATCCTGGCCGGTATCCATCGCGGCATTCTTGAAAAACTCGACCCCGGGGCACCGGTGGAAGGCAATGGCTATGCCCAGGCCAAGGAATTACTCCCCACTGACTGGCTGACCACCCTGCGCGCGCTGGAAGCGTCGAGTTGGGCGCGGGAGGCGTTCGGTCCTGAATTCCTCGGGGTCTACCTGGCGGTCAAGCGTGCCGAGTATCGGCAATTCATGGGCGAGGTCGGCGAACAGGATTGGCGCTGGTACTTGCACCAGGCCTAAGGGCAGGCTGAATCATTCTCAAATAGGCTGCAAGTTTGATCAATGTGCCATTAGCCAACTAATCGTTGGCTAATTTTTCACAAAAAATTGATGGTTGGCTGCCTAGAGTTAATGTCGCCGGGATAAATGATTTTTTCACATTTTTCCCGGGCGCCTCTCTTCAGGAACTGCCGACATCATGTTGAAGTTAAAAGCCGTTCGCCCCGAGTGGGTGACACTTGCTGCCAGTGTCTTTTTATTAACAGGTTTTAATTTCGTACTGTGGCAGCACCTGGCCGAGATCACCGCCAACGACGGCCAGGGGCTGGCGATGCGGATCGCGTTCGGGGTGATGATCCTGGCAGCCTTCAACATCGTGCTGACATTGCTGGCGTTTCGGCCTGTCCTGAAACCTGCACTGACGCTGATCTTCCTGTGCAGCGCCGGGGTAGCGTACTTCATGAGTCAATATGGCGTGCTGATGGACATTGGCATGCTGCGCAACTTTGCCCAGACCAACGCAACGGAAATTCGCGATTTACTGTCAAGTAAGTTGCTGGCTTATATGTTGTTGCTTGGGGTTTTACCCTCCTGGTTGTTGTGGAAGTTGCCTGTCAATTATCGGCGTTGGCACCGCGAGCTATTAAGCAAAGGGTTGGTGAGTTTGGCGTCGGCTGCGGTCATTGGAGCGATTGCGCTTATTAACTATCAAGGCCTGTCCTCATTGTTTCGCAACCACCACGAATTACGCCTGATGGTGGTGCCAAGTAATTATATTGCTGCCTCGCTTGGCTTTATTAAGGAGCAGGTTGCGACGGCACAGCGCCCCTTTGTGAAGATTGGCGAAGACGCCCAGCGTAATCCTGCCTGGCAAACCCACGGCCGCAAATCCCTGACGGTGCTGGTGGTGGGCGAAAGTGCCCGGGCGGAAAACTTCGGCATTCTTGGCTACGGTCGCGATACCACGCCCAAACTTGACAAGGAGGCGGGCCTGATCGCATTCACTGATGTGCATTCCTGCGGCACTGAAACGGCTGTCTCCGTGCCGTGCATGTTTTCCAACATGGGCCGCAAGGGTTACAACGCAAGCCAGGCAAAAAGCGAAGAGGGCCTGCTGGATGTGCTCAAGCGGGCAGGGCTGGACGTCATCTGGCGTGACAATCAGTCGGGATGCAAAGGCACCTGCGACCGCGTCACCTTTGAAGACGTCAGCAATCTGCAGACGCCCGGTTTATGCGCCAGCAGTGAATGCCGCGATGAAATCCTGCTGCAGGGCCTGCAGCATTTCATCGACTCCCTGGACAAGGACACCGTGCTGGTGCTGCACCAGATGGGCAGCCATGGCCCGGAATACTTCAAGCGTTACCCCAAGGAATACGAACACTTCACCCCTGTTTGCGAAAGTAATGCGCTGAACAATTGCAGTCGCGAAAGTATCATCAATGGCTACGACAACACCTTGGTGTACACCGACCATGTACTGTCTTCGCTGATCGACGTATTGCGCAGCAATCAGGACAAAGTCGACACGGCGATGCTCTATCTGTCGGATCACGGCGAATCTCTGGGTGAGTACAACCTGTTCCTGCATGGCACGCCTTACATGCTCGCACCGGACCAGCAAAAGCATGTGGCGATGCTGGCCTGGTTCTCCGACAGTTATCAAAAGTCGTTTTCGGTGGACACCCACTGCCTGCAGCTAAGTCGTGACAAACCCCTGAGCCAGGACAACCTGTTTCACTCGATGCTGGGCCTGCTGGAGGTCAACAGCAAGGTCTACGACCAGGACCTGGATATGTTTGCCGGCTGTCGCGGTGCGGTGATCGATGGAGTGCTGGCCAAACAGTAGGACAAGCGAAGCGGCCTGCACCCCGTAAACCTCCGCCCGTCAGACATTTCTTGCCGTCATGTACATCTTTTCGCTAAAGCTCTTGTTCAGTGGAGGCGCGGAAATCGCCGGGGGCGATATATACTGCGCGCCATTCTTCAAGGGAGAGCCGTGTGGCCATCGATATTCACTGGATTCGCGACAACGATAGCCTCGGTCGCTTTTGCGCCGAATGGCAGCAACTGCCCTACGTTGCCCTCGACACCGAATTCATGCGGGTCGACACCTTTTACCCGATTGCAGGCCTGCTGCAGATCGGCGATGGCGTACGCGCTTACCTGATTGACCCGTTGACCATCGACAACTGGCAGCCGCTGGCCGCATTGCTGGAAAACCCGGCGGTGGTCAAGGTGGTGCACGCGTGCAGCGAAGACCTCGAGGTGTTGCTGCGCCTGACCGGCAGCCTGCCGGCGCCGCTGTTCGACACTCAACTGGCGGCCGCGTACCTGAACCTGGGTTTCTCCATGGGTTATTCGCGGCTGGTGCAGGAAGTGCTGGGGATCGACCTGCCCAAGGGCGAGACTCGTTCGGACTGGCTGCAACGTCCGCTTTCCGACACTCAGATCAGCTACGCCGCGGAAGACGCCCTGCATCTGGCGGAAGTTTTCGTACGGCTGCGTCCGAAGCTGTCTGAAGACAAATACAACTGGGTTCTGGAAGATGGTGCCGAACTGGTCGCCAACTTGCGTCGCGAGGTCGATCCGTACGAGGTCTACCGCGAAGCCAAGCTGGCCTGGAAGCTGTCCCGTGCCCAACTGGCCGTGTTGCGTGAATTGTGCGCCTGGCGCGAGCGCGAAGCCCGCGCCCGTGATCTTCCGCGCAACCGCATCGTGCGCGAGCATTCCTTGTGGCCGCTGGCGCGCACTCAGCCGGACAGCCTGGGCGCGCTGGGCAAGATCGAGGACATGCACCCGCGTACCGTGCGTCAGGACGGCGAGTTTCTGCTTGATCTGATCAAACGCTCAGGCAGTGTGTCGCCTGATCAATGGCCGCCTGCCGTGCCTGAACCCTTGCCGGTGGAAGCCGCCGCGCTGGTCAAGCAACTGCGTGCGATCGGCCAGGCCGAAGCCGAACGCCTGAACATTGCGCCGGAACTGATGCTGCGCAAGAAAACCCTGGAAGCCTTGCTCAAGAGCGGCTTTCCCAATGGTCCCTACCAATTGCCTGATTCGCTGCGTGGCTGGCGCCGCGAATTGATGGGCCAGGCGCTGCTCGACAGCCTGGCCACCGCCGGAGAACAGCCTTGAAACGTATTTGCTCCATTTATCGAAGCCTGAAAAAGAACGAGATGTATCTGTATGTGCTCAAGAGCGATGCCCTGGAGCGCGTGCCGGAGAGCCTGATGGCGGCGTTCGGCAAGCCGCACCACGCGTTCGACCTGGTGCTCACGCCTGAGCGCAAGCTGTCGCGCGAGGACATCACGGTGGTGCTGGAAAACCTCGACAAACAGGGTTACCACCTGCAAATGCCGCCCGCCGAAGACGAGTACATCGAGCACCTTCCGGAAGAGTTGCTGCGACGCAACGACCCGATGTAATCGGCCAAGGCGGCGAGCTTCCCTGAAACACTGGAATTGATATCTGGCGATGACCGCGCGATGGAGGCTGACTCCAGCGGCGGTTGTCCGCACTGTTTTCGAAAGGTTTGAACCATGCGCGTTCTGATTGCTGAACACGACCATCCTGTGTACGCCCAACTGTTGCGCCAGGCCGCGCCTGAGCTGGAAGTGCTGACCAGTGGTGACTCCGCCGAACTGGCTAGCCAGGCTGCCGACTGTCCGGTCTGGCTGGGCCAGCCGGATCTGCTGGCGAACCTGCTGCGTCAAGGTCACCAACCTCAGTGGCTGCAGTCGACCTGGGCGGGAATCACACCGCTGCTCGCCGACGGCTTGCCACGGCACTACCGTCTGACCCGGGCGGTGGGGATTTTTGGCCAGGTCATGGCCGAGTACGTACTTACCTATCTGCTGGGTCACGAGCGCGAGGTGCTGCCGCGCCTGGTCAGCCAGGTCGAGCGCAAGTGGGACAGTCGCCAGGGCCAGAGCCTGGCGGGTCGCAAGGTGTTGATCGTCGGCACTGGCGACATCGGCCAGACCGTTGCCCGTTTTCTGCAGCCCTTTGGCGTCGAGTCGTACGGCATCGCCAGCGAAGCCCGCGAGCAGGCACCATTTGTCGAGGTCGGCACCCTGTCGGACCTGCCTCGGCTGGTGGGTGAAATGGATTACGTGATCAACCTGTTGCCGAACACGCCTCACACCCACGATCTGTACGATGCTGCGCTGTTCAAGCAATTCAAGCCCACCGGGTTGTTCCTCAATGTGGGTCGTGGAGTCGCGGTAGTCGACGCCGATCTGGTGGAAGCCTTGAAGGAAGGGCATCTGGCCGGCGCGGTCATCGACGTCTGCCGCCAGGAGCCATTGCCGCAGCGGCATCCGTTCTGGACAGCGTGGGGCTTGCTGCTGACCGGCCACAGCTCGGCACCGACCTCACCTTCGATGATGGTGCAACTGTTCGTCGAGAATCTGCGGGCGTACCGGGCGGGCGAAGCGTTGCGCGGGGAAGTGGATTTCAGTCGCGGGTATTGAGTCGTCTCCGAAAAGGTCGCAGCCTGCGGCAGCTCCTACAGGGCCATGTGTTGTACACCTGTAGGAGCTGTCGCAGGCTGCGATCTTTTGCTTTTAGAGGGTGAAATCACCCTCAGCCGCCAACTCGGCCAACGGCCGACGCGGGCTTGGCAACTCGCGTGCCTGCAGGTATTCCGCCAGGGTCGCCTTGTCCCCCAACTTGCCCACAGCCACCGCCGCGTGCAGGGCATAACCCTCGGGGATGTTCAGTTCCTTGCGGGTCAGCGCCTGGTCAAACCCGGCCATGCCGTGAGTGTGCCAACCGCTGATGCTCGCTTGCAGGGCCAGATGCCCCCAGGCCGAACCGGTGTCGAACGTGTGCCACAGCGCCGGGGTTTCTTCACTGGCGCCCGGGGCGGTGAAGCTGGTCTTGGAGATCACAATGATCAGCGCCGAGGCATGTTGCGCCCAGCTGCGGTTGAATTCGTTCAGCAGGCCGAGGTAACGCTCCCAGTTTGGCGTGTCGCGACGTGCGTACAGGAACCGCCACGGCTGCGAATTGTAGGCCGAGGGCGCCCAGCGTGCGGCTTCGAAGAAGCTCAGCAGCGTTTCCTCGGGAATGGCTTCGCCGGTGAATGCGCGGGGCGACCAGCGGTCGGTGAACTGTGGGTGGATAGCGTAATCGGCAACACGCGGGTTGGCACTCATCGACAGATTCCTTGCTTGGTATGAAAGTGGGCGACGCAAAACCCTACGTGGCGGCGTCAAAACTGACAAGTGAGTTCTACCGGCAGTCGCCAATGCTTGGCCCGCAGGGCCTGTGGCACTAGACTGGCGGCCTTTTCACCACCTGATGTCGATGCTCGAACCATGGCCGCCAAAGTCGAACCGTTCTGGATAAGCAAAACCCTCGATCAACTCGATCAAGAGGAATGGGAATCGCTGTGCGACGGCTGCGGCCTGTGCTGCCTGCAAAAACTCGAAGATGAAGATGACAACAGCGTCTATTACACGCGAATCGCCTGCAAGTTACTGGATTTGAAGACCTGCCAGTGCAGTGATTACCCGAACCGTCGAGCATCGGTGCCAGACTGCATCCAGCTCACGCCTGGCAAGGCCGACGAGTTCAAATGGCTGCCACCGACCTGCGGTTACCGCCTGGTCAGTGAGGGCAAGGACCTGCCACTCTGGCACCATCTGGTCTGCGGTGATCGCGATGCGGTGCACCATGAACGCATTTCACAATCAGGGCGCATGCTGGCCGAAGGCAGCGTGGCCGAAGACGATTGGGAAGACCATCTGATTTTCCGCGCGGGTTGATTGTCCGCTCGCCACAAGGAGAGTGTATGGCTGTGGGATTGCGCCTGGCGTTGGCGGTGGGGCTGCTGGCCCTGAGTTCATCGGTGTGGGCGGCGAAGAAAGTCGATCTCGATTACCACGTGCGCCTGTTGCCGCAAAGCGACCAGGCCGAGGTGCGGCTGACACTTGCCCAGGGTTCGGCCGTCCGAAGCCTGGATTTCGACCTGGGCGATGGCAGCCATTACAGCGACTTCAAGGCCGACGGCCAGTGGCAACTCGTGCCGGGCAAGCACGCGCGCGGCATCTGGCGACCGGCTGCCGACAAGTCCAGCCTGACCTATCGCGTGCGCATCAGCCATGGTCGCAAGGGCGGCAGCCTCGAGACGCGCATGACGCCCACCTGGGCGCTGATGCGCGGCGACGATCTGGTGCCCGCCGCCAGGCTCGATCAGCAGGACGGCATCGAGCTGGTGTCGCGTCTCGAGTTCGAGTTGCCGACGGGCTGGAACAGCGTGGAGACCGCCTGGCCGCGGATCGGCCGGAACAAATTCCGCATTGATAACATCTCCCGGCTGTTCGACCGACCCACAGGATGGATGCTCGCCGGCCACTTGGGGACTCGTCGCACGCGGCTTGGGGAAACCGAGGTCACGGTGGCGTCCCCTCAGGGACAGGGCATGCGGCGTATGGACGTGCTGACGCTGCTGACGTTCATCTGGCCCCAGGTCCAGGCGGTGTACCCTCGGCATCCGACCAAACTGCTGATCGTCGGCGCCAGTGACCCTATGTGGCGCGGCAGTCTGGCGGCACGTGAATCCATATACCTCAACTCCCGGTTACCGCTGGTCAGCGAAAGCGGCAGCAGTGCACTGGTGCGCGAGTTGGCCCAGCTGTTTGCACGCATCAATGATAAGCAGCGCAGCGACTGGATCAGTGAGGGGTTCGCCGAGTACTACGCCATCGAACTGGTGCGCCGGGCGGGCGGCATGAGCGATGAGCGGTATGCCAGCTTGCACAAAAAACTGGCGCGAGAGGGCGAGAAGGTGAAGACCCTGCGCGGCGAGCAGGTCGATTCGGCGCAGATTGGCAGGGCGGTGTTGCTGCTGGGGGAGCTGGACCAGGAGATACGCATCAAGACCCGCAACAAGCGCTCGCTGGACGATGTGCTGCGCGGGGCGATGCGATTGGAAAGTGTAGATACCAGGGAATTTGTGCAGTTGGCCGAGAGTGTGATTGGCGAGCCTTCCAGCGTTCTGGATATTGGGTTACTCCACTAAGTCAAAAGATCGTCCAAACGCGGCCCGACCCTCCGGCAGCTCCTATAGGTATCGAGTCGTTCTCACATCTTGTATACGACTGGTTACTGTAGGAGCTGCCGGAGGGTCGGGCCGCGTTCGGACGATCTTTTGTCCTTAAACCCCAGTCTTCGGAGAAACCAGCGAATCATTGCCAGTCACAGTAGCCGTACTGGTCGCTGCCTCGGCATTCTTCTTCAACTGGGTCAATTCTTGCCCGGCGCGCTCGATCTTGGCCCGCACGTTGTTCATGTCCTGGCGACTCTTTTCCAGCAGGCTCTTGGCCGAACTGTGGCCGGTGATACCACGGGCCAGGGCCACGCCGCCGATCGCCACCTGGATCAAACCAAAAATCCCGCCGCGACGCAGGCCTTTGCCCATCATCACCACGCCACCGGCCAGTGAGCCGATGCGTTCCCAACCGTGAACGTTCTGCTCGGGGTAGGTTTGGAACGGGGTGGATTCAATGCGCTGTACGCGTTTGAGTTCGCTCATGATCTGTCTCCTGGCTGGATGGACTGCTTCAAGAATAGATAATTAAGCTGACTGCCATCGCGGGCGGCTTGTTCCATTGGATGTGCAGCAATTTAGCGGAATTTCGCCCCGGAGCGGGTGTTCAGGCCTTTAGCCATGCGGTCGTAGAGCACCACGTTTACGGTTGCTGCGAGGTTCATGCAGCCGGTTGTCGGGATGTAGACCACGTCTTCACACCAGTCACGTATCTCCTTGTCCAGCGAGCCGTCTTCCGGGCCGAAGATGTACAGGGCGCGATCGGGATGGGTGTACTCAGGCAGGGCGCGGGCACCTTCGACCAGTTCAACCGCAACCGGGACGCAACCCAGGGGCAGGATTTTTTTCAGGTCATCGATGCCAATCAGCGGGATATCGTAGTGGACCCGCTTGGTGTCGGTGACGAAATCAGCGGCGCGTTCATAGCGCTTGCCGGTGTAGAAAACCGAGGCCACGCCATAGCAGCCGGCGGCGCGCATGACCGATCCGACGTTTTCCGGTGACTTGGGGTTATACAAACCAATGCAGCTGTACCGTTTGTCTGCCACGAGCGGGGTGCCTTCGGGAAAAAACGGCGATTATACGGGGATTGGGGCAGGGGTGCTGGTTTGGAGCACTGTGGTGGACGGGCTTGCTCGCGAAGGGGCCAGCCCAGTCTATGACTGCCTTCAGTCTTCCTTCTTCATCAACCCTGCCAGCGCCGCGAACGGGTTGTGAGTCGCCTTGGCAATCTTCGGCGAGCTCAACGAACCTTCGCT
The DNA here is from genome assembly GCF_020295325.1 of Pseudomonas sp. Y24-6. NCBI lineage: Bacteria > Pseudomonadati > Pseudomonadota > Gammaproteobacteria > Pseudomonadales > Pseudomonadaceae > Pseudomonas > Pseudomonas sp. Y24-6. Next base: position 59,431 of record NZ_JACBXG010000003.1, read on the forward strand.
GAAATACTGCTGGTCGGTGTACCGCGAGTGCTCATTGTCATGGCAATACAGGCACAGCAGCTCCCAGTTCGAGCCATCCTGGGGGTTGTTGTCGTGGTTATGGTCACGGTGATGCACGGTCAATTCGCTAAGGCGCTTACCGGAAAATTCTCGGGTGCAGCGGCCACACACGTGCGGGTACATCTTCAGGGCCTTGTCGCGGTACCCCATTTCCTTGTCGCGCTGGTTATCGGCGAGGATGCGGTCCAGCTTCGAGGTGTTGGTCGGGGTTGTTGACGAACTCATGGGTTCACCTTTGTAAAAAAGACTGATGACGGTTATGAACAGAGTTTAGCTCAGCCCTTGAGCTTCTCGGCAATCCAGATGGTGTGGCGTGTGCCTTTGTTGCCGTGGGCAAAGACCTGGACTTCCTCGGCCTTGAACCCGGCCTTCTTCAGTTTGTCGGAAAACTGCCGGTCGGCACTCGCCGACCATACGGCCAGCACGCCTTTGGGCCGCAGCGCCTTGGCGCATGCGCTCAAGCCGCCAGCGGAGTACAGCCAGCTGTTGGCCTTCTGGGTCAGGCCTTCGGGGCCGTTGTCGACGTCCAGCATGATCGCATCGAAGCCCTGAGGTTCGGCCTGCAGCACTTTGGCGACATCTTCCAGGCGAATCACCGTGCGCGGGTCGAGCAGCGGGTTACCGGATTTTTCGCCCAACGGCCCACGGTTCCATTCGACCACGCCTGGCACCAGTTCGGCGACCACCACTTCAGCCGTCTTGCCCAGGTGCTTGAGCGCCGAGGCGAGGGTAAAGCCCATGCCCAGGCCGCCGATCAAGACCCGCGAATTCGGCCGTCCGGCGACTTTGCGGCAAGGGATTTCAGCCAGCGCATCCTCGGAGCCGTGCATGCGGGTGTTCATCAACTGGCCTCCGTCACCCCCCTGGATCTTGATGACGAAGTCCTCGCCGTACTCGAACAGGCACAGGGCACCGCCATTTTCAGGGATGGGGGTGGTGTCGAGCAGTACGAAACGTTTCATGTGGCTCTCTTGAAAAATTGGCTTGAGAAGAATTGGCATGGGGGAGGGCAAACGCGCGCAGTTGGGAGTAGCCTGAGACCAGACAACAAGGCTAACGGAGCCATTGATGAAGCGCACCATTCTAACGGTCATTGCCTTGGCCGCGCTCTCGATAACTGCAGTGCAGGCCCAGGAGCTGCAAACCATTCCCACGAGCCCTGCGCCAATGCCCGGTTCACCGGGCACCGCGACACCGACTCCCTACCCACAGATCACCCCGACCAGCGTGCCCAAGGCGGGCCCTGGCAGCGGCAGCGCGCCGTTGTTGCCGCCGATCGAAATGCCCAATCCGCCCAAGGACCAGACATTGCCGGGCCTTGAGCAAAACAGCACCAAAATCAAATCCCCCGGCGGATAACCAACGGTTGTAGCCGCTGGCCAACTGTGGGAGCCAAGCTTGCTCGCGATAGCGGGGGGACAGTCAGCATCAATGCTGGATGCGAAACCGTCATCGCGAGCAAGCTTGTTCGCACTTCGCCAGTGGCTACAGGAAAAAGCCCGGGGGTGTCAGGCGATACCCAGCACCTTGAACACGAATGCGTATTCGAGCGCCACATCGCGCAAGCCCTGGTAACGCCCGCTCATCCCGCCATGCCCGGCACCCAGCTCAGTCTTGAGCAGCAGCGGATTGGCGTCGGTCTTGGTGGCGCGCAACTTGGCCACCCACTTCGCAGCCTCCCAATACTGCACGCGGCTGTCGTTGTAGCCGGCAATCACCAGGGTGGCTGGATAAGCCTGGGCAGTAACGTTTTCGTAAGGTGCATAAGCCTTGATGCGTTCGTACACCTCGGGTTCTTCAGGGTTGCCCCACTCGTCGTACTCGGTGATGGTCAACGGCAAATCAGGGTCGAGCATGGTATTAAGCACGTCGACGAAAGGCACTTCGGCGATGGCCGCACCAAATAGCTCGGGCCGCTGGTTGAGCACCGCGCCGATCAACAGGCCGCCGGCGCTGCCGCCGCTGATCGCCAACTGCGGCGCGGTGGTGTAGCCATTGGCAATCAAGTGCTCGGCGCAGGCGATGAAGTCGCTGAAGGTATTGTGCTTGTGCTCCTGCTTGCCTGCACGGTACCAGGCTTCACCGAGTTCGCCGCCGCCGCGCACGTGGGCAATGGCGAACGCGACTCCGCGATCCAGCAGGCTCAGGCGCGCGTGGGAGAACCATGGGTCCAGGCTTTCGCCATAGGCGCCGTAGCCGTACAAGTACAGTGGAGTCGGTTGGCCCAGGGCATCTCGCTTGACTACCAGGCTGATCGGCACCTGTGTGCCGTCGGGTGCCGTTGCCCACAGGCGCTGGCTGACGTAGGCATCGGCGTCGAAAGGGCCGAGCACCGGGGTTTGCTTTAGCACCTGCTGTTCGCCCGTGGCAAGGTCCAGCTGGCGGATCTGCGCGGGCCGGTTCAATGCTTCGTAGCGCAGGCGGATCCGCTCGCTGGCGAACTCCAGGCTATTCTGCACGTGAAGGCTGTAGGCCGCGTCGGGCAATTGCACGCGGTAGCTGGGCAGATCCTGTGGGTGCACTTCAATCACCGGCAGCCCGCCGACCCGCAAGCTGAGAGTCATGGCTGCGGCATTAAGGCTCATGCCATCGATCATGGTCAGGTGGCTGTGGGGAATCAGGTTCTGCCATTGTTCCTCGGTCGGGGCCACACCCGTGTCGTCAGCGTGGTACAAGGCAAAGTTGATGCCGTCGCGGTTGGTGCGGATAAACCAGCTCCACTGGCCATCAAGCGCGCCATGGTCGACATCGTACTCATGGCCTTCCCGGCGCGGCGCCACGCAAGTGAAGCCTTGTTGTGGCTGCGCGGCATCCAGCACCCAGACCTCGCTCGTGGTCTTGCTGCCCAGCGCCAGGAGCAGTTGCAGCTCGGAACTGGAGCGGTAGCAATGCAGGAAGAAGCGCCCGTCCGGTTCATGAAACACTTCTTCGGCCGCCGTGCCGTCGAGCCGGTAGCGGTATAGCTTGTGCGGGCGATGGGTGTCGTCAAGCTCGCCGAAGAACAGGGTCAGGCTGTCGTTGGCCCAGGTCATGCTGCCGTCACAGTCCTCGAACTCCAGTTCGCTCACGCGACCATTGGACAATTCCTTCACGAACAGCGTGTAGATCTCATCGCCCGTGGAGTCAATGCTGTAGGCCAGGCGCTGGTGGTCGGGGCTGATGCTGAACGCGCCCAGGGAAAAGAAGCCACCCTTGGCCAGGGCGTTGGGGTCGAGCAGCAGTTGTTCCTGGCTTTCGTCGAGCTGCAGGCTGTCATCGGCCGGGCGCGGGCAACGGTAATGACGCGCGTACTCGTCACCGGCAGTGGTGCGGGTGTAATACAGGTACGGGCCCCAGGGGGAGGGCAGGGACAGGTCGGTCTCGAGGATCCGGCCCTTGATCTCTTCGAACAGGCTTTCACGCAGCCCGGCCTGATCGGCGGTCTGTGCTTCCTGATAGTGGTTTTCAGCCTTCAGATAGTCCAGCACCGGGCCGGTGTCGCGTTCCTGCAGCCAGGCATACGGGTCTGGACCTTCAGCCTTGTGGGCAATGGGTGCGTCTTGAATGTTGGCGGATGGGGGCATGAAGGGCTCTCGGACGATGTACGGAATAGGGCTGTGCAGGCACTGTCTGTTGGGTTGCAGCACTGTGGGAGCAAAGCTTGCTCGCGATTGCGCACCAGCATTCACAATCGATTTCGATTGGGCTGACGTCATCGCGAGCAAGCTCTGCTCCTACAGGAGACAAGCCGGACGTGCGAAAAGTCGTTACTATAAGCGCCTCTTTGCCTGCCTTGCCATGGACACCATGACCGAGAACGACTATCTGATCGCCTGGGGCCTCTACGCCTTTGCCGCTTTGGGCTGCCTGCTGGTATGGATGCGCATGACCCGCTGGATGTGGCGTTGGCTGCGCGAGCCGCTGCGGCTGCTGGTGGCTGTGTTGCTGTTCAGCCCGACCGTGGTCGATCCGGTGAAGGCCAAAGTGGCCCCGGCCGTCGCCATCACCGCTCTGGACCTGATGTTCAAGGTGGGTAACAACGCCTGGCGAGCAATCAGCGACCTGTTTATGTACGGGATGCTCGCCTTCGGCGTCTATCTGGTTTACGTGGCGATCCGTTTCGCCATGGAACGCTCAGCCAGGGCCCGCAAGGCCCAGGCCGATGCTGCCAAGGCTGCCGCCCGGGTCGACGAGCCTGAAGACGAGCACCTGTTCGGTGGTGCCGGCGATGATCGCTATGGTCGGCCCCCGGTACCCGGCAACCCCCAGCGTTTGCGGGTCGAACCCCGTCTGTAGACGTGCCCCCGCCTTTCATCGAGAGTCCGAGCATGTGTGAGTTATTGGGCATGAGCGCCAATGTCCCGACCGATATCGTGTTCAGCTTTACCGGGCTGATGCAGCGCGGCGGGCGTACCGGCCCGCACCGTGACGGTTGGGGCATCGCGTTCTATGAAGGTCGTGGATTGCGGTTGTTCCAGGACCCGGCCGCGAGCTGCGAGTCCGAGGTCGCCAATCTGGTGCAGCGCTATCCGATCAAGAGCGAGGTAGTGATCGGGCACATCCGCCAGGCCAACGTCGGCAAGGTCTGCCTGTCCAATACTCATCCGTTCGTCCGCGAATTGTGGGGACGCAACTGGTGCTTCGCGCACAACGGCCAGCTTGCCGATTTCCAGCCTATCACCAGCTTCTACCGCCCAGTGGGCGATACCGACAGCGAAGCGGCGTTCTGCGACCTGCTCAACCGGGTGCGCGCCGCGTTTCCGGAGCCGGTTGAAGTCGAAGCGTTGCTGCCCGACCTGGTCGCGGCCTGCGCCGAGTACCGCAGCAAGGGCGTATTCAATTGCCTGCTCAGCGACGGCGACTGGCTGTTCTGCTATTGCTCGACCAAACTGGCCCAGATCACTCGCCGAGCCCCGTTCGGCCCGGCGCGGTTGAAGGATGTCGATGTGATCGTCGATTTCCAGGCGGAAACCACGCCCAATGACGTGGTCACGGTGATCGCCACCGAACCGCTGACCGAAAACGAAACCTGGACCCGCTACGAACCGGGCCAATGGAGCCTATGGCGACGCGGTGAATGCGTCAGCCAGGGCAAGACCGCATAAGGATCTTCCCGATGTTGCTCAGTTATCTACGGCTGGTGTTGTTCGCGGCGGGCCTGTTGATCGGGGTGCAGGTGCCAGGGTTCATCAATGATTACGCCAAGCGGGTCGAGGCGCATCTGATTGAGGCGCAGACTGGCCTCAGCGGTTTCCAGGGCACGGCCAATCAGTTCTTCAAGGGCGACATGCAAGCGCTGGTGAACCACTACCGCGCCAGCGAAGACCCGATTTTCCGCAGCGATGCCGACAGTCTGAGCGCCATGCTCACTCGCCAGCTGGCCCTCGACAAGCAATTCCAGGCCATGCAAGGCCCGTGGTACATCCGCGTACTGCAGGTCGCCCTGGCCGCTGATCCGGACATCCGCAAGGAAACCTGGAACGGCTACAGCTACCAGATTCTGCTGACGCCGGAAGCGATGATCTGGGGCATGAGCGGCGCGTTGTTGCTGTCGTTTGGCATCGAGTGCCTGTTCCGGCTGATTGATTGGGTGGTGCTGGGCGGCAAGCGTCTGCGCCAGAGCCGGCCGATTGAAGACCGCGATGTGCGTGGGCTCTGAGATCAAGAGATAGGCCCGACAGAAAGCATCGCGAGCAGGCTCGCTCCCACCCTGGATCTGCGATGCAGCAGAAGTCCATTGTGGGAGTGAGCCTGCTTTCGATAAGGCCCGTCCAGGCAACACAAGCTACTTGGACAAATACCGCATCCCTTCCTCCAGCCCGCGCAACGTCAGCGGGTACATCTGGTCGTCGATCAGGTCCCGCACAATATTGGTCGAAGACGTATAGCCCCAAGTGTCCTTCGGATAAGGGTTGATCCAGATGACCTTCTTGTACTTCTCCATGAAACGCTGCATCCACACGTAACCGGCTTCTTCGTTCCAGTGTTCGACGCTGCCCCCTGCCTGGGTGATTTCGTAGGGGGCCATCGCCGCATCCCCGATAAAAATCACTTTATAGTCGGCGCCGTACTTGTGCAGCAGGTCCTGGGTTGACGTGCGCTCGGACGTGCGACGCATGTTGTTTTTCCACACCGACTCATAAATGAAGTTGTGGAAGTAGAAGTACTCCAGGTGTTTGAACTCGGTCTTGCAGGCCGAGAACAGTTCCTCGCAGATTTTCACGTGGGCGTCCATCGAACCGCCGATGTCGAACAGCAGCAACAGTTTGACCGTGTTGCGCCGCTCTGGACGCATCTGGATATTCAGCAGCCCGGCATCGCGTGCGGTGTGGTCGATGGTGCCGTCGATGTCCAGCTCTTCGGCCGCACCCTGGCGGGCGAATTTGCGCAGGCGGCGCAGTGCGACCTTGATGTTACGCGTGCCCAGCTCCACCGAATCATCGAGGTTTTTGTATTCGCGCTGGTCCCAGACCTTGACCGCCTTGCCCTGGCGCTTGCCCGCATCCCCGACGCGAATCCCTTCCGGATTGAAACCGCCGGAACCGAACGGGCTGGTGCCGCCAGTGCCGATCCACTTGTTGCCACCGGCATGACGTTCTTTCTGTTCTTCAAGGCGCTTCTTGAATTCCTCGATCAGCTTGTCCAGGCCACCGAGGGACTGGATTGCTGCGCGCTCTTCATCCGTCAGCGAGCGTTCGAACTCCTTGCGCAGCCAGTCCTCGGGAATCAGCGCCTGCAGGTGGTCGTCAAGCTTTTCCAGGCCGTTGAAGTACGCACCGAAAGCGCGGTCAAACTTGTCGAAATGCTTTTCGTCCTTCACCAGAATCGCCCGGGACAGGTAGTAGAACTCGTCCATGTCGGCGAAGGTCACCCGCTGTTTCAGCGCGTTGATCAGGTCCAGCAGCTCACGCACCGAGACCGGCACCTTGGCTGCGCGCATTTCATTGAACAGGTTGAGCAGCATGGCTATCGCCCTCTATCTTGTTAAAAGAGGGATCAGCGGGAGCCGCGACGGCTCATGAACGCCAGGCGCTCGAGCAGCTGTACGTCCTGTTCGTTCTTCACCAAAGCGCCGGCCAGGGGTGGAATGGCCTTGGTTGGATCGCGTTCGCGCAGCACGGCCTCGCCAATATTGTCGGCCATCAGCAGCTTCAGCCAGTCGACCAGTTCCGAGGTCGAGGGCTTCTTCTTCAGGCCCGGCACCTTGCGCACATCGAAAAACACGTCCAGCGCTTCGCTGACCAGGTCCTTCTTGATGTCCGGGTAATGCACGTCGACGATCTTCTGCAGCGTGGTGCGATCCGGGAACGCGATGTAATGGAAGAAGCAGCGGCGCAGGAAGGCGTCCGGCAACTCTTTTTCATTGTTGGAGGTAATGATGATGATCGGGCGCTTCTTGGCCTTGATGGTCTCGTCGATTTCGTAGACGTAGAACTCCATCTTGTCGAGTTCCTGGAGCAGGTCGTTGGGGAACTCGATATCGGCCTTGTCGATCTCGTCGATCAACAGGATCACCCGCTCATCGGACTCGAAAGCCTCCCACAGCTTGCCCTTTTTCAGGTAGTTGCGCACGTCGTGAACCTTGTCGGTGCCCAGCTGCGAATCACGCAGGCGACTGACCGCGTCGTACTCGTACAGACCCTGGTGGGCCTTGGTGGTGGACTTGATGTGCCAAGTGATCAGCTTGGCACCGAAGGATTCGGCCAGTTGCTCGGCAAGCATGGTCTTGCCAGTGCCCGGTTCGCCCTTGACCAGCAGCGGCCGCTCCAGAGTGATGGCGGCATTGACCGCCAGCTTCAGGTCATCGGTGGCGACATAAGCCTGGGTGCCTTCGAACTTCATCTGCTAATCCTCGAACGGTGACGCCGGCCTGAGCTAAGCAGGGCGGGACGGGCGAATTAAATGTGATGCCCGACTATAACGCGCAGGCCGGTCGACTGTGAACGCAGACGGCTTATTCAGTCTCTGAATGGAGAGTCACCCGGTGACTCAACCCGCATCCGGCTTCGGTCGCTCATAGCGGGCATTGAACGCCTGGACGAATCCGTTGCGCAAAATCTGCAAAAACGCCTGGAAGGCGTTGATATCTTGCCGATGCACGTTGCCGCTCAGCTCGACCCGGGTGGCGAACTGGTTTTTGACCTGGTTTTTCAGCACCGTCTCCGAACCGCCGACGATGGCTTCCCAGACTGAGCGGAACAGGCCCTTGTCTTTGTTTTCAACGTCCTGTTGCCAGTTGAACACGTCGACATCCTTGAGCAGTGGCTTGATGTAACCCTTGAGTCGACCCTTGTTGGCTTCCGCTTCGATGACCACGTCGCCATGGCCGGCATTGAAGTCGAACTTGCCATAGGCAGAGGCGAAATCGTTCATGCGCTTGAGTTCGATGTCCCGCGCCCGCAGGCGGAAGTCGAAGTCTTCGAAGTTGCTCAGCGGGTCGAAGGTCGCCGTGGTTTCCAGCGGCGCATGGCCGAGCAGCAGGGCCTTGCCCTCGAAGCGTGCGTCACGCCGGCCTTCGGTATCTACCACGTTGGTCAGGTTATAGATGCTCGCATTGACCTGGGTGGCGTTCATGTTCACCGGTGGTTTGGAATTGAAGTTGCGAAAGCTGATCTTGCCGTCGTTGATCTTTATTTCGTTAAAGGTGATGGGCGCCAGTTTGCTCAATTGGGCACGCCAGTCAGTGCCCTGACCCGTCTGCGAGTTCTGTTTGTTGGCGCCGCCGTCGACGAAATTCACTTCGGGATTAAAGAACTGCACTTCGGCCACAACCGCGTGGTCGTACCACAGCGAGTGCCAACTGACAGACAGGTCGATCAGCGGCGCGTTGACGAACGGCACCGGAACCTTGCCGTCGACCTTGACGATTTTCAGCCCGTTGATCTTGTAGGCGCCGCGCCACAGCGCCAGGTCGACGTCGGTGATCTGGCCGCGGTAGTCGCCCATGTCGGCCAGTTTCTCGTTCAGGTAGTCACGTACCATGTAGGGCAGGGCGATGTGCAGCGCAACCAGTAGCACCACGACCCCGGCAATGATCCATAGCGGCCAACTATAACGACGTTTCATGAGGACAAATCTCCAGCGGTGTAAAGCCATTGACTGCTGTTGCAGCAGGACGTTCGACCTGACTGGACGACCACGAACAACAGGCTTACCTTGGAGCGCTATTTCAATGCTGTATAAGGACCCAGCCATGAGCCGTATCTTCGCTGACAACGCCCATTCCATCGGCAATACGCCCCTGGTACAGATCAACCGCATCGCCCCGCGCGGCGTAACCATCCTTGCCAAGATCGAAGGGCGCAACCCCGGTTACTCGGTCAAGTGCCGGATTGGCGCCAACATGATCTGGGACGCCGAAAGCTCCGGAAAACTCAAGCCTGGCATGACCATCGTCGAACCCACCTCGGGCAACACCGGGATCGGCCTGGCCTTCGTTGCCGCGGCCCGGGGCTACAAACTGCTGCTTACGATGCCGGCCTCCATGAGCATCGAGCGACGCAAGGTGCTCAAAGCCCTTGGCGCTGAACTGGTCTTGACCGAACCGGCCAAAGGCATGAAAGGCGCGATCGAAAAGGCCGCCGAAATCGTCGCCGGCAATCCCTCCACTCACTTCATGCCTGCGCAGTTTGAAAACCCGGCCAACCCGGCGATTCATGAGAAGACAACCGGGCCGGAAATCTGGAATGACACCGACGGTGCGGTCGACGTGCTGGTAGCGGGAGTGGGAACCGGTGGAACTATCACCGGGGTTTCGCGGTATATCAAGAATACCCAGGGCAAACCGATTATCTCGGTGGCCGTGGAGCCGATGGTGTCGCCAGTGATTACCCAGGCGCTGGCCGGTCAGGAGATCAAACCGAGCCCGCACAAGATCCAGGGAATCGGCGCCGGTTTTGTACCTAAAAATCTAGACCTGTCGATGGTCGACCGGGTCGAACTGGTGACCGATGAAGAATCCAAGGCCATGGCTTTGCGCCTGATGCAGGAGGAAGGCATCTTGTGTGGTATCTCCTGCGGAGCGGCGATGGCCGTCGCGGTGAGACTGGCCGAGACCCTGGAGATGCAGGGCAAGACCATCGTGGTAATCCTGCCTGATTCCGGTGAGCGTTATCTCTCGAGCATGTTGTTCAGTGATTTGTTCACCGAACAGGAAAACCAGGCGTAACAAGCATCATCGCTATTTTTTTGGATGTGCCTCTGTGGGAGTGAGCCTGCTTGCGATGGCGGTAGATCAATCGGCATTGATGTTGAAGGGTTCACCGCTATCGCGAGCAGGTCGCTCCCACAGGTTGCAGGTTGCAGGTTGCAGAGGGCTGCGGGGCTTGACCCAAGTCAGCCCCCGTTCAGCAACTCTGTGCTACTAATTAATTTGTTACTGAATCCTTAACACTGAATGTCGAAATTTGCGGGTTTTTCCCCGGGCCGGTAGTGATTATCATGGCCGGCTGCCACGTCGGGTAAATGGCGTTGTGCAGAGTTGCCTATTATCAAGGAGTTGTTGATGACCTTTTCCTTTGCCGCGAAGGCATCTCTGTTGCTGCTGTTCCTGGGCAGTACCCTCTATGTGCATTTGCGCGGCAAGGCACGACTGCCGGTCCTGCGTCAGTTCGTCAATCATTCGGCATTGTTCGCCCCGTACAACGCCTTGATGTACCTGTTCTCCGCAGTACCGTCCAAACCTTACCTGGACCGCAGCAAGTTTCCGGAACTGGATGTGCTCAAGGACAACTGGCAAGTGATTCGCGAAGAGGCGATGCACCTGTTCGACGAGGGCTACATTCGCGCCGCCGAGAAGAACAACGATGCGGGTTTCGGCTCATTCTTCAAGAAAGGCTGGAAGCGTTTCTACCTCAAGTGGTACGACAAACCCCTGCCTTCAGCCGAGACGCTGTGCCCTAGAACCGTGGCACTGGTCAGCAGCATTCCCAACGTCAAAGGGGCCATGTTCGCCTTGCTGCCGGGTGGCAGCCACCTGAATCCGCACCGTGATCCATTTGCAGGTTCGTTGCGTTATCACCTGGGCTTGTCGACGCCCAATTCCGATGCATGCCGGATTTTCGTCGACGGCCAGGAGTACGCGTGGCGCGATGGCGAAGACGTGATGTTCGATGAGACTTACGTGCACTGGGTAAAGAACGAGACTGACCAGACTCGGGTAATCCTGTTCTGTGACATCGAGCGACCGCTGAGCAATCGCCTCATGACCCGGATCAACCGTTGGATCAGCGGCTTGCTGGGCCGTGCTACCGCGCCGCAGAACCTGGATGACGAGCGGGTGGGCGGGATCAACCAGGCCTATGCCTGGAGCAAGAATTCCAGCGATAGATTCAGTGGTGTGATCAAGCAGTGGAAGCGGCGTAATCCCAAGGCCTACAGGGTGCTGCGGCCGGTGTTGGCAGTGGTGGTGTTGGGGTTGCTGGGGTATTGGCTGTTCGGCTGAAGCCGTCCGTGAAGCACCAGGCACTTTCATTTTGCAATCATGACCTGTGGCAGCAACGCCTGCTGGCGATGGAGTGATCAGGGTCCACGGATTCCATAGGCTGCCAGCTCGTTATTTAGTCAAAACATGCTCCGCCCGCACCGAATTCATGAACGCCTGCATCGCCGACGACTGAATCCGGTGCCTGCGGGTAATCAAGCCGAACGGTGGCAGGCGTGCCTCGAACTTGATCGGTAACACGGCCAGCAGATCGCGCCCCGGATAATCTTCCACCACCGAAACGGGCGTCACGCCCAGCATGTCGGTCTGCTGGATCAGGGACAGCAAGGTCATGATCGACGTGGTCTCGACGATGCTGCTGGGGATATCGACCCGCGCGTTGTGGAACACCTGATTGATGATCGCGCGCATCGGGCTTGGGTGTTGTTGCAGCACCCAGGTCATGTTCTGCAATTCCGCCCAGCTCAATTGCTTCTCCTTGGCCAGCGGGTTCTGCGCGCCGGCGATGACGCACAAGGCTTCTTCGCCCAGGCTGTCGAACAGCAGTTCCTCGGCTCGCGCCCCGGCTGGAATTCGTCCCAGCACGATGTCCAGTTGATCTTGCAGCAAGGCCTGGACCAGCACATCGCTGGTGTCGACCTGGATGCTCATGGACAACCGTGGGTGGCTTTGTTTCAGCGTTGCGATGGTACGGGTCAGCAGCCCCGAGGCGAGGGCCGGGATGGCCCCCACCGCAACCCGGCCCAGGTTGCCTGACTCGAGAGCGACCAGTTCTTCACGCATGCCACTCAGTTCGGCAAAGACCATGCGCGCGTAATAGGTCACGGTCTCGCCGAAGGGTGTTGAACGCATGCCCCGGGGCAAGCGCTCGAACAGTTCGACGCCGAGCAGGTCTTCGGCCTCGTGCAGCATCTTGGTGGCAGCAGGTTGGGTCATGCCGATATGGTCGGCGGCGCGGCGCAAAGAACCGAATTCCTGCAGCGCCAGCATCAGCCGCAGTTGGCGCAGACGCAGTCGGCTGTGGATCAAATTGGCATCAGGAATTCGGGTCATGGGCCGCACTCGCAAGAAAGACTGCGGCAAGCCTGACAACAATTGTCAGGCGTTGCCAGCATTGCTGTGTCACAGCACCGATTTTGGTTTGGCAACCGCTGGCTTGCGCAGGCCCAGCAGGGTTTGCAACACCTTGGAGATCAACGGCCAGAACAGCATCAGCAGCGCTGCCGTGGTCAGCCCGCCCACCAACGGGTTGGACCAGAAAATACCGATGTGACCGTCAGAAAACAGCATCGATTGACGGAATGCATCTTCTGCCTTGTCACCCAGCACCGCCGCGAGCACCAGTGGCGCAATCGGGTAGCCGAGTTTCTTGAACAGATAGCCCAGGGCGCCGAAGCCCAGCATCAGCACCACATCGAAGAACGAGTTGTGCACGGAGTAGGCGCCGATGGCGCAAACCATGATGATGATCGGCGCAATGATCGAAAACGGAATGCGCAGGATCGAGGCGAACAGTGGCACAGTGGCCAACACCACGATCAGGCTCACCACGTTGCCCAGGTACATGCTCGCGATCAGGCCCCAGACAAAGTCATGTTGCTCGACGAACAGGGTTGGCCCAGGGTGCAGGCCCCAGATCATCAGGCCTCCGAGCATCACGGCGGCCGTCGCTGAACCGGGGATGCCCAAGGTCAGCATTGGCAACAGGGCGCTGGTGCCGGCGGCATGGTCAGCGGTTTCCGGGGCTATCACGCCTTCGAGTTCGCCTTTGCCGAAGTTCTCGCGGTTTTTCGAAAAGCGCCGGGCCAGGCTGTAGCTCATGAACGATGCCGCCGTCGGGCCGCCGGGGGTGATACCCATCCAGCAACCTACCATGGTGCTGCGCACAATCGTCCACCAGTAACGCGGCAGCTTCGCCCAGGTGCGCAGGATCACCATTGGCGTGATTCGAGCATGTTCGCCACGGAACACCAGGCCTTCCTCGACAGTGCAGAGGATTTCACCAATACCGAACAGGCCAATCACTGCCACTTCGAAGCTGATTCCGGTCATCAGGGTGGGCATGTCGAACGTCAGGCGCAGGTTGCCGGACACCGTGTCCATGCCGACTGCCGCCATGGCAAATCCGATCATCATCGCCACCACGGTTTTCAGTGGCGGGTTCTTGCTCATGCCGATGAACGTACAGAACGCCAGCAGGTACACCGCGAAGAATTCCGGTGAACTGAACGACATGGCGAATTCGGCAATGCGCGTCGACAGGAAGGTCAGCAGCAATACGCCGGCCAGTGCGCCAATCAAGGCGGAGCTGAAGGCTGCGGTCAGTGCTTCCGCCGCACGGCCTTCGCGCGCCATCGGGTAGCCGTCAAAGGTGGTTGCCACCGATGAGGGCTCGCCGGGTATGTTGAATAGAATCGAGGTGATCGAGCCGCCAAACAGCGCGCCCCAATACATGCAAGAGAGCAGGATGATCGCCGACACCGGCGACATGGTAAACGTCAGCGGCAACAGTAACGCCACGCCATTGGGGGCGCCCAGACCTGGCAACACGCCGACCAGGATGCCCAGCAGCACGCCAACCACCATCAGGCCAATGTGGCCCGGGGTGAGGATCAGGTTCATGCCTTGCAACAGGGAGTCGAATTCGCTCATTTGAAGTATCTCCCGGCCAGGGCAATCCAGTCGCCCAACGGGCCGGCATCCAGCGGGACCTTGAACCACAGCGCGAAAATCAGGTAACTGGCCAGCACCGCACCGAGGGAGATGCTGGCGATTTTCCACTTGCTGTACGGCGTGGCGCGCGCTTTGTCGCTCCACATGAACCACGCAATGAAGCAGGCCGAGGACACGTAGATCCCCACCAGCGGCATCGCCGCGACGAACAGCGCAATCGGAATGAACACCGACAGCACCTGGCGAAACGCACTGCGGCTGACGAACGCCACGCCCAGCGCATTCCAGCGCACCAGCGTCAGCACTGCATTACCCAGGCTGGCGGCGCTCAGCAGCAGGCCGATATAGAAGGGAAAGTAACCCGGCTCAGGGCCGGAATCGCCCCAGCCGATACCCTGTTCGATGCTGCCGAACATCACCACCACACCGATCAGGGTGGTGAAGACGGTCAGGCCAAGCTCGACCCAGCGGGTACCGACCAGCGCCGGTGAATCCGAAGAATGGGACATGAAAACACCTCCAGCAGGTGACGGCCGTACGCAGTCGAACGGCCGCGGGCGACTCAGTTTTTCAGCCAGCCGGCTTCCTTGAACACCGGCGTGACCCGGGCGGTGTCCTTTTCAATGTAGGCGGTCAATGGCTCGCCTTCGAGGAACGTAGGCACCAGCGCGTTCTGTTTCACGTAGGCCTTGAACTCTGGTGTCTCGGTAACTTTGCGCAACAGTTCGACATAGAACGCGCGCTGCTCGGCAGTGACTTCACCGGGCATGAACACGGTGCGCGGGAAGCGGTACTGATCGATGCCCAGGCCTTGTTCGTGACACGTTGGTACGTCGGCCCAGGATTTGTCGCCAGCGACTTTCTCGGTGTAGGTCATGCGCTCTTTACTGAACACACAGAGTGGTTCGATCTGGTCGCCGCGCCATTGGCTGATGCTTTCGCTGGGATTGTTGACGTTGCCGGCGATGTGTTTGCCGGCCAGTTGAGTCGCGGCCTCGCTGCCGCTCTTGAACGGGATGTACACCAGTTTGCTGTTGTTGGTCTGGTTGAGCAGCAGGGTCAGGGTCTGGTCGACATCCTTGGACTGGCTGCCACCCATGCGCATTTTCGCCGGGTCGGCCTTGGCCGCTTCGTAGAAGCCTTTGGCGTCTTTCCAGGGCGCATCTTTATAGCTCCATAGGATGAAGTCATCCTCGGCAACGGCGGCGACCGGGGTCAATTCCTGCCATTGGTAACCGAGTTTGGAAACCAGCGGCAACAGGTAAATGTTGTTGGTGCCAATCACCAGTTTTTCCGGGTCGCCCTTGTTCATTTTCAGGTCGAGGAACGCTTCGGCACCATTGCCGCCGCCCTTGTTGAGGACGATGGTATTGACCTCGAGCAGCTTGTGCGTGGAGATGATCGACTGGATCAGCCGGCCGAGCTGGTCGGTGCCGCCACCGGGACCACCAGCGACGACGATTTCGACGTTCTTGTCGGGTTGCCAGGCTGCGTTGGCGAGCGCCGGGAGGACGCCAGCGGCGACCAGCGAGCAGCCGAGGAACAGACGGGACGTGCGACGGACGAATGCATTTCGCATGGAAGGGCCTCGTTTTTGTAGTTGTTATGAGTGGCTTGTCTGAGCGCTTAAGCCGCAAGCCTGGAGTGAGTGTGGGAAGGTGCAAGCCCCGCGTCTAGTCAAAACAATACATACACCGATAGCCTGAGGTTATAGCTCGGCGCATCAAAAATCGCATCAACCGCCAAGAGCTCTGTGCCAGAGCCATTTGAGGGGAAAGTCGCTCACAGTGCAATATGCTCGCAGTCATGTGAAAGGTGGTTGTGACATAACCTAAGGCTATCGGCTTATTTCAAGTTTTGATTGGACGGTTATCACCCAGCCTTCGATAGTGCTTGTCATCGCCGTTTTTCGGCGGTGTGTAGCGTCCAGAACAAAAATAAAACGAGGTATGCGCCATGGCCCGTTTCAGTGCTTTTTGCTGCGAGGTGCATGATGACTGAACTGTGGAGCGGCCCGATCATCGATGCCCATCAGCATTTCTGGGACCCGTCGATCAACCCCCATCCGTGGCTGGCTGCAGATGCCGACCTGGCTTTTCGCTACGGAAATTACAGTGCGATCAAGCGTCGCTATTTACCTGACGATTATTTCGCCGATGCTGGCGCCCATCACGTTGTGCAAACGGTGTACATCGAATCGGAATGGGACCCGCAGGACCCGATCGGCGAAACCCGTTTCATCGAGCAACTGGCCCGACGTTATGGCGCGCCCAATGCAATCGTCGCGCAAGCCTGGCTCGATCACCCGGACGCGGTTGCGGTGCTCGCCGAGCAAGCGAGCTACAAGTGCGTGCGCAGCGTGCGTCACAAACCCGGTGGCCCGACCACCCGGGCACAGGTCGGGCATAGGCGCAGCCTGATGAGCGATGAACACTGGCGCCGTAGTTACGCGGCGCTGCAAGGGCTCGGGCTGCATTTTGACCTGCAGACGCCGTGGTGGAATCTGCACGAGGCAGAACGCCTGGCGCGGGATTTTCCCGGCACCACGCTGATTCTCAATCATGCCGGGTTGCCCAGTGACCGCAGCGCCGAAGGCCTGGCCGGGTGGCGCCTGGCGATGGCGCGACTGGCCGAGTGGCCGAACGTGCAGGTGAAAATCTCTGGCCTCGGCCAGGCCGGCCAAGCGTGGCGCACCAAGGACAATGCCTGGATCGTGCGCGAAGTCATCGCGATGTTCGGCCCGGGTCGGGCGATGTTCGCCAGCAACTTTCCAGTGGACAGCCTGTGCGGCTCGTTCGATGTCATTTACAACGGTTTCAAATCCATCGTTGCTGATCTGCCGCGGGCGGACCAGGAGCGTTTGTTCTACAGCAATGCGCAGCGCGTATATCGCTGCGAGCCTGGCACTATCGACCGGACACGGCCTGAACCTTTGAGGAGTGAAGCATGAACAAGACATCCATCGCCATGGTCCTCGGCGACCCGGCGGGCATTGGCCCGGAACTGATTGCACGACTGCTCGCCGAGCCTGCGGTGCGCAGTCAGGCCAACGTGATCCTGATTGCCGACGAAGCGGAAATGCAACGCGGCATGCGCATTGCCGGGGTGGAATTTCCCTACCGGCGCGTCGAGTCCCTGGAGCAGTTGGCGTTCGTCGATGACACTCCGCTGTTCTACGACTATCGGGGGGACACCCTCGGTGAGTTTGCCCGCAGTGAAGCCAGTGTCACCGGTGGTCGCTACAGCCTCGACACGCTGGAAAAAGCACTGCGCCTGACCGAAGCCGGCACCACCGATGCGGTGCTGTTCGGCCCGTTGAACAAGACCTCCCTGCACATGGCCGGTATGGCCCACAGCGACGAGTTGCACTGGTTCGCCGAGCTGCTGGATTTCCACGGGCCGTTCTGCGAATTCAACGTGCTCGACAACCTCTGGACTTCCCGGGTGACCTCCCACGTGGCGCTGGCGCAAGTGCCCGGCATGCTGACCCAGGAACGTGTGGTGGAAGCGATCCAGCTGATCGATACCGCGCTCAAGCGCAATGGCCTGGAAAAACCGCGCATTGGCGTGTGCGGACTCAATCCGCACAACGGTGACAACGGTTCGTTCGGCCGCGAGGAACTGGACATCATCGGTCCGGCGGTGCGCTCGGCCCAGGCGTTGGGTATCGCGGCGGAAGGTCCGTATCCGGGAGACACTATTTTCCTCAAGGTCCAGGGAGATGCCAGTGCCTTTGACGCGGTGGTGACGATGTATCACGACCAGGGGCAGATCGCGATCAAGCTGATGGGGTTCTCCCGTGGGGTGACGGTGCAGGGTGGCTTGCCGATCCCGATCACCACGCCGGCCCATGGCACGGCGTTTGATATTGCCGGGCAGGGCAAGGCCAATGTCGGCGCGATACGCCAGGCGTTCGAAATCGCCTGCCGGATGGGAGCCAACAACTACTAAGGGGTAGAGATCAAAAGATCGCAGCCTTCGGCAGCTCCTACGGGGATCGTATTCACCTGTAGGGGCTGCCGAAGGCTGCGATCTTTTTGCTTTTTCCCTATAACCTTCTTTCAGCATAAATTGCGAATTGCGATCACCCCAGGTTATCGCCGGATACGCATAAGTGATTATCCGCGCCCCTACGCGCTGGCTAAAGTCGCCCCATCTAACTCAGCGACTTAATAACAAGAAGCCGGCAGCGCAAGGAACAGTACCCATGAAAATCAAAGCAATCCGAACCCGAGTTTTTGAGTGGAAAGGTAAAGTCGTTCCACCTCAGGCACACTTCTGCACCAACGCCAGTGACATCCTGTTCGAACGCGGCGATGCCATGGGCTCGTTTCGTTTCCATGGCTGGCTGGTGGTGGAAGTCGAGACCGACACCGGTCTGGTCGGCATCGGTAACTGCGCCCTGGCGCCGCGAGTGGCCAAGGAAATCATCGACACCTACCTGGCGCCTATTGCCATTGGCGAAGACCCGTTCGACAACGAATACATCTGGCAGAAGATGTACCGCCAGAGCCACGCCTGGGGTCGCAAAGGCATCGGCATGGCAGCGATCTCGGCGATCGACATCGCCATCTGGGACATCATGGGCAAGGCCGTGAACAAGCCGGTGTTCAAACTGCTCGGCGGGCGCACCAAGGAGAAGATCTGGACCTACGCCTCCAAGCTCTACGCCAACGACAACCTCGACCTGTTCCTCGAAGAAGCCCAGGGTTATCTGAACCAGGGTTTCACCGCGCTGAAAATGCGCTTCGGCTATGGCCCTAAGGACGGCCCGGCGGGCATGCGCAAGAACATCGAGCAGGTGCGCGCGCTGCGTGAACTGGCCGGCCCTGATGTCGACATCATGCTCGAATGCTACATGGGCTGGACCCTGGAGTACGCCCGTCGGATGTTGCCAAAACTGGCAGAGTTCGAACCGCGCTGGCTTGAAGAACCGGTGATTGCCGACGACATCGAAGGCTACATCGAGCTGAAGAAGATGGGCATCATGCCGATCTCCGGCGGCGAGCATGAATTCACTTCCTACGGTTTTAAAGACCTGCTGGAACGCCGCGCCATCGACGTGATCCAGTACGACACCAACCGCGTCGGCGGCATCACCGCGGCACGCAAGATCAACGCCATGGCGGAAGCCTGGTCGGTGCCGGTGATTCCCCACGCCGGGCAGATGCACAACTACCACCTGACCATGTCCACCACCGCCTCGCCGATGGCCGAATTCTTCCCCGTGTTCGACGTCGAGGTCGGCAACGAACTCTTCTACTACGTGTTCAAGGGCGAGCCGCAACCGGTCAACGGTTACATCCAGCTCGACGACAACACGCCGGGCCTGGGCCTGGAAATCTCCGATGAATACCTGAGCGACTTCAACATCATCGAGTGACCTTGCAGCGCCGCTCACGGCGGCGCCATCCCCCGACTCTGTGGAGGGCCGACATGCGCCTGATTCAATTTGAAAACACTGCCGGTGAACGCCACGTCGGCCTCGTCGACGGGCCCTTGGTCCAGGTACTGCGCGACACTCGCAACACACGTGAACTGGCACTGGCGGCGATTCGCGCCGGACGAAGCCTGCAGGAAGAGGCCGCGCTGCGTGGCACCGAGCCTGGCCCGGACTACGCGCAACTGCTGGCGCAGGGCAAAGTCCTGGCACCGCTCGACCACGAAGACCCGGCCCATTGCCTGATCAGTGGCACCGGCCTGACCCACCTGGGCAGCGCTTCGGCGCGGGACAAGATGCATCAGCAGGAGGGCGTGGTGGAGGCCGGCATGACCGACACCATGCGCATTTTCAAATGGGGCCTGGAAGGCGGCAAGCCGGCGGCCGGGCAGGTCGGGGCGCAACCGGAGTGGTTCTATAAGGGCGATGGCAGCATTGTCGTGCGCCCCGGTGCCGATTTTCCGGTCCCGGCCTTCGCCGAGGATGCCGGTGAAGAGCCGGAACTGACGGGCCTCTACGTCATCGGCGACGACGGCCTGCCGTACCGGGTCGGGTACGCCTTGGGCAACGAGTTCTCCGACCATGTGATGGAGCGCCGCAATTACCTGTACCTCGCCCACTCGAAACTGCGCTTCTGCGCCTATGGTCCGGAGTTGCGCGTGGGTGAATTACCCCGCCACCTGGCAGGCACCAGCCGCATCACGCGCAATGGCGAAACGATCTGGGAAAGAGAGTTTCTCAGCGGCGAAGACAACATGTGCCACAGTCTGGCCAATCTCGAATTCCACCACTTCAAGTACGCGCAATTCCTGCGCCCTGGTGATGTTCACGTGCATTACTTCGGTACCGCCACGCTGTCGTTCGCCGACGGGATTAAAACCCAGCCGGGTGATCGATTCCAGGTCAGCCTCGATGCGTTCGGCGCCCCTCTGGAAAACGGTATCGGCGAAAGTGCCCAGCCGCTGGAAATAGGCCAGGTTCGTGCACTTTAAGCCTTCAACTCCCGGCGCTGTCGGCCGGCCAAGGACTCTTTCATGACCACGCATACCGGACACAACTACATCGGGGGGCATCGCAGTGCCAAGGGTTCTTTGCAACTGCACAGCCTTGACGCAAGCACCGGCGAGCCATTGCCGGGAAGCTTTTTCCAGGCAACCGAAGCCGAGGTGGACGCTGCCGCCGAAGCTGCCGCGGCGGCTTACCCGGTCTACCGAAACCTGAGCGCCGGGAAGCGCGCGCAGTTCCTGGACGCGATTGCCGATGAAATCGACGCGCTGGGCGATGATTTTGTCGCCATTGTCTGCCGTGAAACTGCGCTGCCGGCGGGGCGTATCCAGGGTGAGCGCGGGCGTACCAGCGGGCAGATGCGTTTGTTCGCCAAGGTGCTGCGTCGCGGCGACTTCTACGGCGCGCGTATCGATCAGGCATTGCCGGATCGCCAACCCTTGCCACGTCCGGATCTGCGCCAGTACCGAATTGCGCTGGGGCCGGTGGCGGTGTTTGGCGCGAGCAACTTTCCCCTGGCTTTTTCCACTGCCGGTGGCGATACCGCATCAGCCCTGGCCGCGGGCTGCCCGGTGGTGTTCAAAGCGCACAGCGGGCACATGGCAACGGCCGAATGGGTGGCGGATGCGATCATGCGCGCTGCCGAACGCACGCAGATGCCTGCGGGCGTGTTCAACATGATCTATGGCGGTGGCGTGGGCGAGTGGCTGGTCAAACACCCGGCCATCCAGGCCGTAGGTTTTACGGGTTCCCTCAAGGGCGGCAATGCCCTCAGCCAGATGGCTGCCAGCCGTCCTCAGCCGATCCCGGTATTTGCCGAGATGTCGAGCATCAACCCGGTGTTCCTGCTGCCCGAGGCTCTCAAGGCCCGTGGCGAGCAGATCGCCGCGCAGCTCGCCGGCTCGGTGACGCTGGGGTGTGGGCAGTTCTGCACTAACCCGGGCCTGGTCATCGGCCTGCGTTCGCCGCAGTTCAGCCAGTTCCTGCAAACCTTTTGCGCGAGCATGAACCAGCAACCGGCGCAGACCATGCTCAACGCCGGTGCACTGGCCAGCTACAGCCGCGGGCTGGGTGAATTGCACGAACATCCCGGCCTCAAGCATCTGGCGGGTAAACCGCAAGAGGGCAATCAGGCGCAGCCGCAGGTGTTCCAGGCGGATGTCAGCCTGTTGCTCAAGGGCGACGAATTGCTGCAGGAGGAGGTGTTCGGGCCGACCACTATCGTCATCGAGGTTGAAGATCAGGCGCAGTTGGCGGCAGCGCTCGATGGCTTGCGCGGGCAACTGACCGCGACGCTGATCGGTGAGGCTGCGGAGTTGATGGAGTATCGCTGGCTGGCCGAACGGTTGCAGGAAAAGGTCGGGCGGATTTTGCTCAATGGCTATCCGACCGGGGTCGAGGTGTGCGAGTCGATGGTGCATGGCGGGCCGTACCCGGCCACTTCGGATGCCCGCGGGACTTCGGTAGGCACACTGGCCATAGACCGATTCCTGCGGCCGGTGTGCTTTCAGAATTACCCGGATGCCTTGCTGCCTGAGGCATTGCAGAATGCCAATCCGTTGGGGATTCGGCGGTTGGTGGATGGTGAGGTGAGTCAGGCTGCCTTGTAGGGGGGCTGTAAGGCCGCCATCGCGGGCAAGCCCGCTCCCACAGGTGGCTTCAGTGATCCACAGGTATGTGTTCACAGGTTCACCAATGTGTGCGGGCTTGCCCGCGATGGCGACAATCAGCCTTGAACAAATCTACCGGCCAGCCCCCCTGGCCGGTTTCAACACCAGCCACAACGCCACGGCAATCAACATTCCGCCATAGATATGCGCCATCGACAACGGCTCATCGAGCAACAACGCCCCCCACAACACCCCGAACGGCGGGATCATGAAGGTCACCGTCATCGACTTCACCGGCCCGACTGAAGTCAGCAGGCGGAAGTAAATGATGTACGCGAAAGCCGTGCACCCCAGGCCCAATCCCAGCAGTGATAACCAGACATTCCAGCCGCCCCAGCTCACCGGTGGCTGGGTGATCACGCTGTAGCCGAACAGCGGCAACAGAAACAAGGTCGCCCCGAGCATGCTACCCAGCGCCGACAGACGGCTGTCGAGGCCGCCGGCCTGATCCAGCCAGCGCCGCGCGAGAAACCCGGCGAAACCATAGCAGGTGGTGGCGAGCAGGCAGGCGAGGGCGCCCATCAGCAATTGCAGGTCGAACGCCACCGGCCCGGCACGGGTCAGGATGCCGACGCCGAACAGACCGAGAAACACTCCGCCCAATTTCGCCGGAGTGAGTTTTTCACTGAAGAACAGCCCGCCGATCAGCACGCCCATCAACGGCGTGGTGGCATTGAAAATCGCCGAGTAGCCCGCCGGCAGCACCTGGGCTGCAACCGAATAGAGGGTCGCCGGAATGCCGGAGTTGATCACCCCGAGCAGCATCACCGTCTTGAGTTTGCCCTTGAAATCCCAGCTGATGCGCATCAGTCCCAGAATCACCAACAGCCCGGCGGCGGCGATCGACACCCGCAAGAACCCGGTGGGCACGGTGCCGATGACCGGGGCGATGATGCGCATGAACAGAAAGCTCGCACCCCAAATGGCCGCCAACGACAGCATGCGAAAAATATCGACGGGGTTCACGGCACGTTCCTTCCTTGATTGGCGCGCAAGTGTCGCGCCAGTCGGGGCACAAGGCAATGGTTGCGTTGCGTAACAAAGGGCCACTAAGCTCAGGCTCCAATGACAAGAACAGCCGCCGAGGTTTTACCTATGCCGCAGCAATGGCCAGCCGCCGACATCGCCCGAATGATCCTCGATGGCTTTGACGATTACCGCGAGCATTTCCGCCAGATCACCGACGGCGCACGCGCGCGATTCGAACAGGCGCTGTGGCAGGAAACGCAATCGGCGTCGGCCGCGCGGATCAATCTCTACGAAGACAAAGTCGGTGAGACGGTGGAGCGCCTGCGCGCCTCTTTCCAGATCGATGCGTTGATGGACGTCAGCTGCTGGCCGCTGGTCAAGAGCGCCTACATCAGCCTGATCGACCTGCGCTTCGACGATGAACTGTCCGAGACCTGGTACAACTCGATCTTCTGCGGGCTGTTCAGCCATGACCTGATCAGCGACGGGTGCATGTTCATCCACACCACCCGGCCGAGCCTGCGCCGGGCCCGTGCTGCGCAAACGCGCACCTACAAGCCCCAAGGCAAGCTGTCCGGCATGCTCGCGAGCATTTTTGCCGACTACAGCTTCAGCGAAGCTTACGCCGATCTTCCAGGAGACCTGAGCCGCCTCGAGGCGCAACTGCGCGAGAACCTGCCGGACTGGGTCTGCAAGGACCCTGAACTGAGCGTCGAACTGTTTTCCTCGGTGCTGTACCGCAACAAGGGCGCATACCTGGTGGGGCGCATCTACACCCGGGACGAGCAATGGCCGCTGGTGATACCGCTACTGCACCGCGAAGGTCGCGGGATCCAGATCGATGCGCTGATCACCGACGAAGCCGATGTGTCGATCATTTTCTCGTTCACCCGCTCGTATTTCATGGTGGACGTGCCGGTGCCGGCGGAGTTTATCGGCTTCCTCAAGCGTATTTTGCCAGGCAAGCACATCGCCGAGCTGTACACCTCGATCGGCTTCTACAAGCATGGCAAATCCGAATTTTACCGGGCGCTGATCAACCACCTGGCCAACACCGACGACCAGTTCATCATGGCCCCCGGCGTGCGCGGCATGGTGATGAGCGTGTTCACCCTGCCGGGCTTCAACACGGTGTTCAAGATCATCAAGGACCGCTTCTCGCCGTCGAAGAACGTCGACCGTGCCACGGTGATCGAGAAGTATCGTCTGGTGAAGAGCGTCGACCGGGTAGGGCGCATGGCCGACACCCAGGAGTTCGCCGATTTTCGTTTTCCGTTGAGCAAGTTCGACCCGGCGTGCCTGGAGGAATTGCTTGAAGTGGCGGCCTCCACGGTGTCGGTGGAGGGCGACACGGTGTTGATCCGCCACTGCTGGACCGAACGCCGGATGACCCCGCTCAATCTGTACCTGGAAAACGCCAATGACGACCAAGTCCGCGAAGCGCTGGAGGACTACGGCCTGGCGATCAAGCAACTGGCGGCGGCGAACATCTTCCCTGGCGACATGCTGCTGAAGAACTTCGGCGTCACCCGCCACGGTCGCGTGGTGTTCTACGACTATGACGAGATCTGCTTCCTGACCGAAGCCAACTTCCGCCACATCCCGCAACCGCGTACGCCTGAAGATGAAATGGCCTCCGAGCCGTGGTATTCGATCGGGCCGCTGGATGTATTCCCTGAAGAGTTTCCGCCTTTCCTGTTTGCCGACTCGGGGCAGAGAAAGCTGTTTGACCAGTTGCACGGGGAGTTGTACAACGCCGATTACTGGAAAAGCCTGCAGCAAGCCATTCGCGCCGGCAAAATCATTGATGTGTTCCCGTATCGGCGCAGGGGCCTCGATAACGAATAACGCCACAACCCTGTAGGCGCTGCCGAAGGCTGCGATCTTTGGATTTTGTTGCTCAAAAGCACCGACAAAATCAGGATCAAAAGATCGCAGCCTTCGGCAGCGCCTACGCATGCCCCGCTTTGAACATCCGCAATCCATAGTAAATCTGCGACAATCGGCCCCCTGCGCCACTAGACGACCTTTGCGTACCTGATGACTGACGAATCGCCCTCCATCGACAAACTGCTGAAAAACCTCGATCACGCCATGCTCGCCGACCGCCACCGGCTGCGTCGGCAGCTGCTTGAACTGCGCAAGAAGCCAGACGAGGCCAAGCTCGCCCAGTGGGTGACGCGCATGCAGGCATCCTGCGACCAGGTGCTGGCGCGGCGTGCCAGTCTGCCGGTAGTGCGTTACGACGACAGCCTGCCGATCGCCGCCAAGCGCGATGAAATCAAGGCGGCGCTGCTCAAGCATCAGGTCCTGATCATCGCGGGCGAGACCGGCTCGGGCAAAACCACCCAGTTGCCGAAGATCTGCCTGGAAATCGGCCGTGGCCAGCATGGGCTGATCGGCCATACGCAACCCCGTCGGATCGCTGCGCGCAGCGTGGCGAGCCGGGTGGCTGAAGAGCTGGGCACGCCGCTGGGCGCGCTGGTCGGTTATCAGGTGCGGTTCGAAGATCAAAGCGATTCCAATACGCTCATCAAGCTGATGACCGACGGCATCCTGCTGGCGGAAACCCAGAACGACCGCTACCTCGAACGCTACGACACGATCATTGTCGACGAAGCCCACGAACGCAGCCTCAACATCGACTTCCTGCTGGGTTACCTCAAAACCCTGCTGCCCCGCCGTCCGGACCTCAAGGTCATCATCACGTCGGCCACCATCGATCTGGAGCGTTTCTCCAAGCATTTCGATGATGCGCCGATCGTTGAAGTCTCGGGTCGCACCTTCCCGGTGGAAACCTGGTACCGCCCGCTGACCCTGGAGCAGGACGAAGAGGGTAATCGCGTCGAAGATGACTTGACCGTGGATCAGGCGATCCTCGCCGCCCTCGACGAAGTCGCCGCGTTCGAGCGTAGCGAGCGTAAAAGTCCCGGGGATGTGTTGGTGTTCCTGCCCGGCGAGCGGGAAATCCGCGACGCCGCCGACATGCTGCGCAAGGCCCAACTCAAGCACACTGAAATCCTGCCACTGTATGCACGGCTGTCACCGGCCGAACAGCAGCGCATTTTCCAGTCGCACCCGGGGCGCAGGGTGGTGCTGGCTACCAACGTCGCGGAAACCTCGCTGACAGTGCCCGGCATCCGCTACGTGATCGACAGCGGCACCGCGCGCATCAGCCGCTACAGCTATCGGGCCAAGGTCCAGCGCCTGCCCATCGAAGCCATTTCCCAGGCCAGCGCCAACCAGCGTAAAGGCCGTTGCGGTCGCGTCGAACCGGGCATTTGCATCCGCCTGTACAGCGAAGAGGATTTCATCGGGCGCCCGGAATTCACCGACCCGGAAATCCTGCGTACCAACCTCGCGGCCGTGATCCTGCAGATGCTGCACCTGCGCTTGGGCGAGATCACCGATTTTCCGTTTATCGAACCGCCCGATGGCAAGGCCATCAGCGACGGTTTTAACCTGCTGCAAGAGCTCTCGGCGGTCGATCGCAACAGCCAGCTGACACCGCTCGGTCGCCAGCTGGCGCGGCTGCCCGTAGACCCGCGCATGGGCCGCATGCTGCTGGAAGCGGCCAAGCTGGGCAGCCTGCAGGAAGTACTGATCGTCGCCAGTGCCATGTCGATCCAGGACCCGCGCGAGCGTCCACCCGAACGCCAGCAGGCTGCCGATCAGGCCCACGCGCAGTGGAAAGACGTGGACTCGGATTTCGCCGGGCTGGTCAATCTGTGGCGTGGTTTCGAGGAGCAGCGCCAGGCGCTGACCGCGAGCCCCTTGCGTAACTGGTGCCGCAAGAACTTTCTGAATTATCTGCGCCTGCGCGAATGGCGCGACTCCCATCGCCAGCTGAGCCTGATCTGCCGCGACATGCAGTTGAGCCTCAATAAAGAGCCGGCCGATTACCCGAAACTGCACAAGGCCGTGCTGTCCGGGTTGCTCAGCCAGATCGGCCAGAAGACCGACGAAGGCGATTACCTTGGCGCGCGGCAGCGACGGTTCTGGATTCATCCATCGTCGGGCCTGGGCAAGAAACGTCCGCAATGGCTGATGACCGCCGAACTGGTGGAAACCACCAAGCTCTATGCGCGCATGGTCGCCAAGATCGACTCCGACTGGATCGAGCCGCTGGCCGGGCACCTGATCAAGAAAAACCACTTTGAACCGCATTGGGAGAAAAAGCGCGGACAGGTGGTGGCTTTCGAGCAAATCACCCTGTTCGGGCTGATCGTAGTCGGTCGCCGACCGGTGCACTATGGTCCGATCGATCCGGTGGTGTCGCGCGAGCTGTTCATCCGCGAAGGCCTGGTGCGCGGCGAGATCCAGTCCAAAGCCAAATGCCTGTCGGCCAATGCGCAGTTGCTGGAACAGCTCGACGAGCTGGAAGCCAAGGCCCGTCGTCGCGACATTCTGGCCGACGAAGAAACCCTGTTTGCGTTCTACGATGCGCGGTTGCCGGCGGAGATTCACCAGACCGCGACTTTCGACAGCTGGTATCGCGTCAACAGCCAGAAAGATCCGCAGTTGCTGATCATGCGCGAGGAAGACGTGCTGGCCAGGGAGGCCAGCGAAGTCACCGCACTCCATTACCCGGACACCCTGCACATTGGCGATCTGGAACTGGCCCTCAGTTACCATTTCGAACCGAACCATCCCCGGGACGGCGTGACCCTGCGGGTGCCAGCACCCTTGTTGCCGATGCTGCCACCGGAGCGCCTGGAATGGCTGGTGCCTGGCGTGATCGAGGCCAAGTGCATCGCCCTGGTGCGCAACCTGCCCAAGGCCCTGCGCAAGAACTTTGTCCCGGTGCCGGACTTCGTCAAGGCCGCCCTGCAGCGCATGACCTTCGCCGAGGGCTCGTTGCCCCAGGCACTGGGTCGCGAATTGCTGCGCATGACTGGCGCGCGGGTCAGTGACGAAGCCTGGGCCGAAGCGGCGCAGCAGGTCGACAGTCATCTGCGCATGAACCTGGAAATCGTCGATGGCCAGGGCAAGTTCCTCGGCGAGGGTCGTGATCTGGCCGAGCTGACTGCGCGTTTTGCCGAGGCCAGCCAGGCCGCGCTGGCCGTGCCGCAAACCGCCAAAAGCCAGCAGCCGGTAGAGGCGAAGGTGTTTGCCGCAGTGGCGGAGAAAACCCAACAGAAGATCGCCGGCCTGTCGATGACGGTGTACCCGGCGTTGGTGGAGGAGGCCGGCACGGTCAAGGAAGGGCGTTTCTCGACCCCGGCCGAAGCCGAGTTCCAGCATCGTCGCGCGCTGCAGCGCCTGCTGATGCAGCAACTGGCGGAGCCGGCCAAATTCCTCCGTGGCAAGTTGCCGGGGCTGACCGAGCTGGGGTTGATGTACCGCGACATGGGGCGCATCGACAGTCTGGTGGAAGACATCCTGTTGGCCAGCCTCGACAGTTGCATTCTCGAGGGCGAGGACCCGCTGCCCCGCGATGGCGCCGCACTCGCGGCATTGGCCGAGCGCAAACGCGGAGCCTGGACCGAACACGCCGAGCGCCTGGCCCGGTTGACCCTGGACATTCTCAAGCTCTGGCATGGTCTGCAGAAGCGCTTCAAGGGCAAGATCGACCTGGCGCAAGCCGTGGCCCTGAACGACATCAAGCAACAGCTCGGCAACCTGGTGTATCCGGGCTTTGTGCGTGAAACACCGATGCAGTGGCTCAAGGAGTTGCCGCGTTATCTGAAAGCCATCGAGCAGCGCTTCGAGAAACTGGGCGCCCAGGTGCAGAAGGATCGGGTCTGGAGTGGTGAACTGTCCGGCCTGTGGGCTCAGTACCAGACCCGGGCGAACAAGCACGCCCAGGAAGGCAAGCGCGATCCGCAGCTGGAGTTGTATCGCTGGTGGCTCGAGGAATACCGGGTTTCGCTGTTTGCCCAGCAGTTGGGCACCAAGGTGCCGATCTCGGACAAGCGCCTGAGCAAGCAGTGGTCCCAGGTCGAGCCGTAGCCCCGGCAGCTCCTGCATGGGGCCGCCGAAGGCGATCTTTTGATCTTCCAGTGTCGCGACAAAAATCAAAAGATCGCAGCCTGCGGCAGCTCCTACGTTGGGGCCGCGTAAAATCGTTGGGTCGTGCAATATAGGGCGAAAACCCGGTGTTTATGGCAAACTTCGCGCCTATAAACGCCGGCCCTGCGGTTTTGAGCCTTCGCGGCTACAGGCGGACCGGAATAAAGCGATGCCAGGTTTGCGTTCCACGGACGGGAATGAACCCTTTGTGTGTTGGTACGTCGGTGCCAATGCTTTCTGCCTGAACAGATTAGAGAAACGACCATGCATAATGTCGTCATCAGTGGCACCGGCCTGTACACCCCGGCCAACAGCATTTCCAACGAAGAGCTGGTGCAGTCTTTCAATGCTTACGTCGCGCAGTTCAACGCCGACAACGCCGAAGCCATCGCCCGCGGCGAAGTCGAAGCCTTGACCGAGTCCAGTGCCGCATTTATCGAAAAAGCCTCCGGCATCAAGAGCCGGTTTGTCATGGACAAGGATGGCATCCTCGATCCGCAGCGCATGGCGCCGCGCCTGCCGGAGCGTTCGAATGACGAGTGGTCGGTGCTGTGCCAGATGGCCATGGGTGCTGCCGAGCAGGCCCTGCAACGCGCCGGCAAGACCGCGGCAGACATCGACGGCGTGATCGTCGCCTGTTCCAACCTGCAACGTGCCTACCCGGCCATTGCCATCGAAGTCCAGGAAGCGCTGGGTATCCAGGGGTTCGGCTTCGACATGAACGTGGCCTGTTCTTCGGCGACCTTCGGCATTCAGGCGGCAGCCAACAGCGTACAACTGGGCCAGGCCCGGGCCATCCTGATGGTTAACCCGGAAGTCTGCACCGGCCACCTCAATTTCCGTGATCGTGACAGCCACTTCATCTTTGGTGACGCGGCCACAGCGGTGATCATCGAACGTGCCGACCTCGCGACTTCCCAATTCCAGTTTGACGTCGTCAGCACCAAGCTGCTGACCAAGTTCTCCAACAACATCCGCAATAACTTCGGCTTCCTCAACCGCGCGGCGGAAGAGGGCATTGGTGCCAGGGACAAACTGTTCGTGCAGGAAGGCCGCAAGGTATTCCGCGATGTCTGCCCGATGGTGGCCGAGCTGATCGCCACTCACCTGGAAGAAAACCAGTTGAACGTGGCTGACGTGAAGCGCTTCTGGCTGCACCAGGCCAACCTCAGCATGAACCACCTGATCGTGAAGAAGCTGCTGGGCCGTGAGGCGACGGAAGAGGAAGCACCGGTGATTCTGGACACCTATGCCAACACCAGCTCGGCGGGTTCGGTGATTGCGTTTCACAAGAACCAGGATGACCTGGCGGCGGGCTCGCTGGCAGTGCTCAGCTCGTTCGGTGCGGGTTACTCGATTGGCAGCGTGATACTGCGCAAGCGCTAAACGCCCACACCTGTAGGCGCGAGCTTGCTCGCGATGGTCGTCAACGATACCGCGGGGAGCCTGGCACCCCGCGGCGTCCTCACTACCATCGCGAGCAAGCCCGCTCCTGCAGTGGGGCAGGGGAATGCGCGAGCGCAAAAAAACCCGCTATGCACTATCGGACAGATGATGGGGACCGATAGCGCAAGCGGGTTTGGAAAGGCGACTCAGGCATCCCTGCCCGAGCCGGACAGCGGGGTTATCAGAACTTGGCTTCAGCATCCAGTTGCAGGGTGTTGATTTTCGAGTCGCGCAAAGTGGCGTTGGTATAGTCGGATTTCGCCATCAGGTAAGTCGCGCCGAGGGAGAAGTTCTTGTCCAGCTCGTAGCTCACTTTCAACTTGCTGCCGCGCGAACCGGTGAAACCGTTAGCGAAGTCAGAGTCGGTGAAGGCGCCAACCACGGCGTTACGCTGTACGTCGCGATAGTTGTAGTCCAGGCCGAAGCCGTAGACCTTGGTCTTCACACCCGCCAGCCAGCCCATGTCCTGGTCGTTGCTGGCATCCTGGTTATTGACCACCTGACCGTACAGCGACAGCGGCATCGCCAGGCCACCGATGTCCAGCTGACCAAAGCCTTCGTACAGTTTGAACTGCTCGTTCGGGGTGTTGCCGTTGGTGGCCAGTACCGATGGGATGCTGGTGCCGCCGGCGGTGATGTCGTCGTCGTTGTCGTAGCCGTAGATGCTGCCGCCCAGGGTCAGCTTCAGGTTGTCGGTGAGGGCAAAACGCGCGCCCAACTGGCCTGCGTAAAGGCGCAGGTCGTGCTTGAATTGCACGCCTTCACCGTCGACGTTGTCCTTGAGGGTGTAGTGACCGGCGCTGCCGAACAGTTCGGTGCTCGCGCCCAACGGGTATTTGTAAGTGACGGCCAGGCCTTCGGGGCTGATATCGCTATCCCAGATGATGTCGCCCATGCTTACCCATTGCTGCGGCATCTTGCCGCCAACGATGTGCAGGTTCTTGATCGCATCGGGGTGGTAGTCGACGTAACCCTGATCCAGCCAGATCGATTTCTTGTCGAAGTAGTTGTCCAGGCTCTGGTTGGTGGAGCGCGCGTCGTCGTTGTTACCGGTAGCTATACGGATACCGGTGTCGACTTGCGGGTTGATCTCGGTGTAGGCACCCAGGCGGGCACGAACACGCTGGCGATCGGAGTCGCGGTTGTTGGAAACGCCATCATTCTTGATGGTTTCCTGGCGGAACCGCACATCACCCTTGAACTGGGTCTTCGCCGCCCAGGCCAGTTTCTGGTCGAAAGTACTCAGTGCGTCTGTTTTCTTCGCGGTGGCCGCGATCTGCTCGTTGGTCTCTTGCTGAGCCTGACGGGCAATCTGCTGGTCTTTCTGATCCCTGGCCAGCTCGGCTTGCAGTTCGCTGTATTGCGCGTTGGTAATCGAGCCGTTTGCCTTGAGCATGTCGAGCAGTTTGGCGTCGACTGCGGCACTGGCCGGAACGCTCATGGCCAGTAACAGACCGCCACACAGGGCCGCCGCAGTTTTCGTGGAAGCAAGACGCATATCAATCTCCGAAGATGAGAGTGGATGACTGAGCCATCCAGGACACAACCGACCTTTGATGGACGGAAAACAGTGGCCGGGTAGAACCCGACGCTCTAAAAACAGGCGCCAGTATCGCGATCGTTTATGACAGAGCAGTGGCAAAGTGATGGCGTTGCGATGACGATACGAATTCAACTGGAAGACGCCGTCCAGAGCACTGCGGTCGGATAGGTCGTGTAGGTTGCGTCGCGA
Source organism: Pseudomonas sp. Y24-6 (assembly GCF_020295325.1). Lineage (NCBI taxonomy): Bacteria > Pseudomonadati > Pseudomonadota > Gammaproteobacteria > Pseudomonadales > Pseudomonadaceae > Pseudomonas > Pseudomonas sp. Y24-6. The sequence continues at coordinate 91,860 of NZ_JACBXG010000003.1, forward strand.
TAAGCGATACTCGCGAAGCTTTCACGCATTCAGGTGAAGAGGAATTTATGCCGCTGCAGCGACTGGAAAATCTGTCCGACATTGCCCCGCGCACCTGGGATGCCCTGGTGCCGGAGGCCCAGCCGTTTTTGCGCCATGCCTTTCTCAGTGCCCTGGAAGACAGCGCCAGCATCGGCCCGCATTCGGGTTGGCAAGCCGAGCATCTGTTGCACGTCGAGGGTGACCGGCTGATCGCCGCGCTCCCCAGTTACCGCAAGTGGCACTCCTACGGCGAATACGTGTTCGATCACGCCTGGGCGGATGCCTGCGCACGGGCGGGCATCGACTATTACCCCAAGCTGTTGACAGCGGTGCCGTTCAGCCCGGTCAGCGGGCCGCGACTGCTGGCGGCCAGCGTGGAGGACGGCTTTGAATTGCTGCAGAGCCTGCCGGGTTACCTGGAAATCGAAGGCCTTTCCAGCGCCCACATCAACTTTACCGATCCCTTTACCGACGCCGCTCTGGCCCAGCAACCGGGCTGGCTGCAGCGAATCGGCTGTCAGTACCACTGGCAGAATCGCGGTTATCGGGACTTCCAGGATTTCCTCGACGCCCTGAGTTCACGCAAACGCAAACAGATGCGCAAGGAACGCGAGCAGGTCGCGGGGCAGGGCATCGAGTTCGAGTGGCTGGAAGGTCGGCAGCTGAGCGAGGCACAGTGGGATTTTGTCTATGCCTGCTACGCCAACACGTACGCGGTACGGCGCCAGGCGCCTTACCTGACGCGGGCGTTTTTCAGCCTGCTGGCCGAGCGCATGCCCGAGTCAATTCGGGTGGTCCTGGCAAAACAAGGTGCACGCCCGGTGGCAATGGCTTTCAGCCTGGTGGGCGGCGGCAGTTTTTACGGGCGCTACTGGGGCTGCCTGGCGGAATTTGACCGCCTGCATTTTGAGACCTGTTTTTACCAGGGCATGGATTACGCCATCGCCAATGGTTTTCAGCGCTTCGACGCTGGCGCCCAGGGCGAGCACAAGCTGATCCGCGGCTTTGAACCGGTGATCACTCATTCATGGCACTACTTGCGCCATCCCGGGCTGAAGGCTGCGGTCAAAGACTTCCTGCAACAGGAGCGTCTGGGCGTGCTGGCTTACGCCGAGGAAGCGAGGACCGCCCTGCCTTATCGACAGGAATGATCCTCGCCCCCGGTCTCAGCTGTCTTCCTTGCCCAGCCAGCGGTATGTCACCCCGCCGACCACCGCGCCGAGCAACGGCGCGACCCAGAACATCCACAGCTGTGCGATCGCCCAGCCGCCCACCAGCAGTGCCGGGCCGGTACTGCGGGCCGGGTTGACTGAGGTATTGGTCACCGGGATCGAGATCAGGTGGATCAGCGTCAGGGCCAGGCCGATGGCGATCGGTGCCAGTCCTGCCGGCGCGCGCTTGTCGGTGGCACCGAGGATGATCAGCACGAACATCGCCGTCATCACCAGTTCGCAGACGAAGCCTGCTGCCATCGAGTACTTGCCGGGAGAGTGTTCGCCGTAGCCGTTGGAGGCCAGCCCCGTCGACAGATCGAACCCTTCCTTGCCGCTGGCAATGTAGTAGATCAACCCTGCAGCAATAATGGCGCCGATCACCTGGGCGATGATGTAGGCCGGCAATTCCCGGGCAGGGAATCGACCGCCGACGCACAAACCGAACGATAAGGCCGGGTTCAGATGACAACCGGAGATATGGCCAATGGCAAAGGCCATGGTCAGTACCGTGAGGCCAAACGCCAGGGCCACACCCAGTACCCCGATTCCAAGCGGAGAAGACGCGGCCAGGACCGCACTGCCGCAACCCCCCAACACCAGCCAGAACGTACCGAACAACTCAGTAACTGAACGTTTGAACAGAGACATGAGAGCGTCCTTGATAGGCTTGCTATCGAGACTGCATCGCGTGATGCATCCTGCAGATTTACGACAGGTTCGTCTCCAGAACCTTGGCTGAGTACAGCAGGGTTTTTGTGGAATGCCAGCGCCGAAAAAAAACCGCCAGGGCCCGTGGTCTGAGGCCTGTGGCGGTTTGACAGGGTAAAGGAACCCCTGTGGGAACATTCAACTCAGTCGATCCCGACGAACCCACCCGTCTGGTGCTGCCACAACCGCGCATACAATCCGCCATGGGCGAGCAGTTCGCAATGGCTGCCGGTTTCGGCGATCCTGCCGTTTTCCAGGACCACCAGGCGGTCCATCCGCGCAATGGTCGAAAGCCGGTGGGCGATGGCGATCACGGTCTTGCCCTGCATCAGGGTTTCCAGGCTTTCCTGGATCGCGGCTTCGACTTCCGAGTCCAGGGCCGAGGTGGCTTCGTCCATGATCAGTATCGGTGCGTCCTTGAGCAGCACCCGGGCAATGGCGATTCGCTGGCGCTGGCCGCCGGAGAGTTTCACCCCGCGCTCGCCCACATGGGCATCAAAGCCGGTACGACCTTCAGAGTCCGACAGCAGCGGGATGAATTCATCGGCGCGGGCCTTGCGCACCGCTTCCCAGAGTTCAGCATCGGTGGCGTCAGGTTTGCCGTAGAGCAGGTTGTCGCGAATCGAACGGTGCAGCAGCGAAGTGTCCTGGGTGATCATGCCGATGCACTCGCGCAGGCTTTCCTGGCCGACTTCGGCGATGTTCTGGCCGTCGATGAGGATGCGCCCGCCTTGCACGTCATACAGGCGCAACAGCAGGTTGACCAGGGTCGACTTGCCGGCGCCGGATGGCCCGATCAGGCCGATCTTTTCCCCCGGCTTGATGGTCAGGTTGAGGTCGCCGATGATCCCGCTTTTCTTTCCGTAGTGAAAATCGACGTGCTCGAACCGCACCTCGCCATGCGGCACGGTCAGCGGCTTGGCCTGGTCGCGGTCGGTGACGCTGACCGGTTGCGCGATGGTCTGCAGACCGTCCTGGACCATGCCGATATTTTCAAAGATGCCGTTGACCACCCACATGATCCAGCCGGACATGTTGACGATGCGGATCACCAGGCCGGTCGCGAGGGCAATGGCGCCCACCGAGATCAGCGACTGGGTCCACAACCACAGCGCCAGGCCGGTGGTGCCGACGATCAGCAGGCCGTTCATGCTGGTGATGACCACGTCCATGCTGGTGACCACGCGCCCGGCGAGCTGGGCCTTTACCGTTTGTTCCTCGATGGCCTCCTTGGCGTATTGCTGTTCGAAGTTGGTGTGGGCGAACAGCTTCAGCGTGGTGATGTTGGTATAGCCGTCAACGATGCGCCCCATGAGTTTGGAACGGGCATCAGAGGACACCACCGAACGTTCTTTGACCCGCGGCACGAAGTAGCAGAGCGCGCCAATGTAGGCCGCGATCCACGTCAGCAAGGGAATCATCAGGCGCCAGTCGGCTTCGGCAAACAGCACCAGGGAACTGATCGCATAGATCAGCACATGCCACAGCGCGTCCACCGCTTGCACGGCTGAATCGCGCAGGGAGTTGCCGGTCTGCATGATGCGTTGGGCGATGCGGCCGGCGAAGTCGTTCTGGAAGAAATTCAGGCTCTGCTTGAGCACATAGCTGTGGTTCTGCCACCGGATCAGGCTGGTCATGCCAGGGCTGAGGGTCTGGTGCACCAGCAGGTCATGCAGGCCGACGAAAATCGGCCGCAAGACCAGGGCGACCACCGCCATCCAGGCCAGCTCGATGCCGTGCTCCTGGAAAAAATTGACGTTGGGTGTGCCTTGGGTCAGGTCGATGATGCGGCTCAGGTAACTGAATAGCGCCACTTCGATCAGTGCACCGATCAGGCCGACAATCAACAGGGCGGCGAAACTCGGCCAGACCTGCTTGAGGTAATAGGTGTAGAAGGGGAGAACCCGATCTGGCGGAGCCGCTGTCGGAGCATCGCGAAAAATGTCGATCAGTTGTTCAAAACGGCGATAAAGCATCGGTTCTCCGCCCGCGCACGGGCTCTCCTTTGACAGTGCGAACGGCGCCCTGAGGAGCGCCGCCCGGTACTTTCCTGCAGCTTAGTCGATGCGCTTGGCCGACTTGATGAACACAGGATCGGCAGGCACGTCTTTCATGCCGCCGCGCATGGTGGTCGGCGAGTTGACGATGATGTCGACCACGTCCATGCCCTTGACGACTTTACCGAACACCGCATAGCCGTCGCCCTGGTCGAGGAAATCGTTGTCCTTGACGTTGATGAAGAACTGGCTGGTGGCAGAATCCGGTGCCGAGGTACGGGCCATGGACAGGGTGCCGCGCACGTTGACCAGGCCGTTCTTGTGCTCGTTCTTGATGGGCGCCTTGGTGTCTTTCTGCTGCATCTGTTGAGTGAACCCGCCGCCCTGGACCATGAAGCCGGGGATCACGCGGTGGAAGATCGTGTTGTTGTAGAAGCCGCTGTCGACGTACTCAAGGAAGTTCTTGGTACTGATCGGCGCCTTGACCGGGTCCAGTTCGATCTCGATCTGGCCATTGGTGGTTTCCAGCAGCACGTGCGGCGCCTTGGCAGGCGTGGCGGCCATCAGGTTGGCGGCAAACAGAACGGTGCCGGCGGCGAGGGCGATTTTTTTCAGCATGGGTCAGTGATCCTGAGTGTGGTGGTGTCGACTGCGGTGAGAAACTCGAGCAGGGTTTGATTGAAATGTTCGGGCTGGTCAAGCGGGGTGGCGTGGCGCGAATCGGCAATCACTACCAACCGCGCATCAGGCAGCAGTTTTACATAGTTTTCTTTCAACGCGACCGGGGTGTAGTCACGGTCGGCGCTGATGATCAGCGTTGGACAGGAGACTCTGGAGAGTCGTTCCTGAACGCCCCAGCCGACGATGGCATCGAAGCTGGCGAGATAAGCATGTTTGTCGTTTGTTGCCCAGCGCAGGGCCATCTTCTCACGCAGGTTTGCCTGCTCCGGCTTGGGAAACAGTTTGGCGCCCAGGGCTTTGCCGATGGTGCCCAGGCTCAACGCGCGCATCAGGCTCCAGCGCTTGAACCACTGCCAGTAATCGTCTCGGCTGCGCAGCTTGACCTCTGGTGCGCTGTTGACGATGCACAGGCTTTTGAGCAGCTGCGGCTGGTCCACGGCCAACTGGAAACCGATCATGCCGCCCATCGACAGGCCGACGTAATGCACGGGGCCAAGATTCAAATGCTCGATCAGCGCGACCAGGTCGGCGCTGAACCCGGCGATGCTGTAGCGCTCCCGGGGTTTTTCGGAACGGCCGTGGCCGCGGATGTCCGGGACAATCACCCGGTAGCGGGCTGATAGCGCCGGGATCTGCATTTCCCAGTCCAGAGTGCTCGAACCGAGGCCATGGACCAGCAGCAACGGGGTGCCGTGGCCATATTCCTCATAGTGCAGGTTGCAACCTTCATGTTCGAAATAGGCCATGCAGTCACTCCATGTCAGGCTTGTTCAGGGGCCGCGAAGGGCGCATCCAGCGGCGCGGTGTCGAAGGTACGCAGCAGGTCGATGAGGATCTGCGTCGCCGGGCCCAGGGGTTTGTCCTTGTTCGAATACAGGTAGAAGCTCGGATTACGACTGCCACCCTGATCCAACGGTAGCAGCTTGAGCGAACCTTCCTTCAATTCGCGTTCGATCATGTGTCGGGGCAACCAGGCAAAACCCAGGCCGCTGCTGACAAAAGTGGCGGCGGTGGCCAGGCTGCCTACCGTCCAGCGCTGCTCAGCCCCCAGCCAGCCGACATCCCGCGGCTGCTGGCGGCCGGAATCGCGAATCACCACCTGCATCTGGCTTTCCAGGTCCTGAAAGCTCAATTCACGGTTCAGGCGATGCAACGAATGATCGGGGTGAGCCACGGCGACAAATTCGACGTCGCTCAATTCCGCCCCCAGGTAGCCGGGAATGCTGAAACCGGTGATGGCCAGGTCGGCAACCCCTTCCAGCAATACTTCCTCGACGCCGGACAGCACCTCTTCGCGCAGCCGCACCCTGCAGCCACGACTTTGCGGCATGAATGCGGTCAGGGCGCGCACCAGGCGGGCACTCGGGTAGGCGGCATCAACCACCAGGCGCACTTCCGCTTCCCAACCCTGTTCCATGTGGTGGGCCAGGTCTTCCAGCTGGCTGGCCTGTTTAACCAACTGCCGGGAGCGGCGCAGCAGCACGCCGCCGGCCTCCGTCAGCACGGCCTTGCGACCATCAATCCGCAGCAGCGGCACGCCGAGCTGGTCCTGCATACGCGCCACGGTGTAGCTGACAGACGATTGCGAGCGATGCAGCGCCTCGGCGGCCTGGGCAAAACCGCCGTGATCGACCACGGCCTGCAACGTTCGCCATTGATCAAGGGTCACGCGGGGCGCTTTCATGTTGGGCTCCTGTTGTCCTAAGCTGGCAGCACTTATTGGAGACTGCCGAATGAAAAAATTCTGTTATCTGGTGCTGGCGATGTTGCCACTGACTGCGTTTGCCTATCCGATCGACGTCACCAAGCAGCTCAATGGCATGAGCATCGACTACGATGCCACTGATACCGATAGCGACATTGCCTCCATCCAGGTCAACAACTACGGCACTGTCGATGCAACCTGCAAGGTGGTCTTCACCAATGGCCCGGAAGCGCCGCGCACTCGCAAGATCGAGGTGCCCGCCGGGAAGCACAGCTTCGCCACCGCCAAATTCACCCGTACCATTATCAAGATGCGCATCAACCTGACTTGCTCCCCCAAATAGCATCGTCTGGGAAACTCCTGTGGGAGCGAGCCAGCTCGCGATGGCGATCCGTCTGTAGACACTGCATAAACAGATACACCGTTAACGGGGGCAGGCTCGCTCCCACAGGCGCATGCCCTGAGGTTATAAACGAATTTATTGATTGGTTGTAGCAGTTATTTGCGCTTTTTCATCGATATGGTTCTGTTTAACCTTCACTCCATCGCCTTACAGCATTCTCAGATGGAGCCTACAAACCATGTCACGCGTCCTGATCATCGAAAGCAGCGCTCGTCAGCAAGATTCGGTTTCCCGCCAACTGACCCAAACCTTTATTAGCCAGTGGCAAGCCGCGCACCCGGCCGACCAGATCACCGTCCGTGACCTCGCCGTGAATCCGGTACCGCACCTGGACAGCACGTTGCTGGGTGGCTGGATGAAACCGGCTGACCAGCGCAATGACAGCGAACATGCCGCGCTGGAGCGTTCCAACCAGCTGACCGACGAGTTACTGGCTGCCGACGTTCTGGTGATGGCTGCGCCGATGTACAACTTCGCCATTCCAAGCACGCTTAAAGCCTGGCTGGACCATGTGCTGCGTGCCGGCGTGACGTTCAAATACACCGAGACCGGCCCTCAGGGCCTGCTCAGCGGCAAGCGCGCCTACGTGCTGACCGCACGCGGCGGTATCTACGCCGGCGGCCCGGCGGATCACCAGGAACCGTACCTGCGCCAGGTGATGGGGTTCATTGGCATCAACGATGTGACCTTCATCCACGCCGAAGGCATGAACCTGGGGGGTGACTTCCAGGAGAAGGGCCTGAATCAGGCGAAAGCCAAGCTGGCCCAGATTGCTTGATATGTTAATCGTCAGATAATCGCTGGATGTTCTAGTGAACTGGCGTGACCCCTTCAAGGCTTTTACGCGCATCGAACCTCCCTTTGCACTTCTGCTCCTGAGTGCTGCCGCCCGATTGAACGCTTTAGCGAGATCGGGCTTTTTTTTGCCTTGAGGTTTTGGGTTTGTGGTGAGGGCTACCTGCGGCCGTTGATTTCTCTGTAGGAGCTGTCGAGAGAAACGAGGCTGCAATCTTCTGATCTTGCTTCGGATACATATCCATCACCCGGAAAGGGATATGCACACGAACTCAACATCGCGATAACCGAAAAAAACCGCTATCGTCGCCGCCATTCAAAACGAGGCGACCCATGGGCTATCTACTTTTCGTCACCCTGATCCAGGCGTTTTCCTTCAGCCTGATCGGCGAATACCTCGCCGGACACGTCGACAGCTACTTCGCCGTACTGGTACGTGTAATGCTCGCCGGCCTGGTCTTCATCCCCCTGACCCGCTGGCGCTCGGTTGAACCCGCATTCATGCGCGGCATGCTACTGATCGGCGCCCTGCAGTTCGGCGTCACCTACGTCTGCCTGTACCTCAGCTTCAGGGTCCTGACCGTGCCCGAAGTGCTGCTGTTTACCATCCTCACGCCACTGCACGTGACCTTGATCGAAGACGCGCTGAACCGCCGCTTCAACCCCTGGGCCCTGGTCGCTGCACTGGTAGCCGTGCTTGGCGCCGCAGTCATTCGTTATGACCGCATTAACCCGGACTTCTTCATGGGCTTCCTGCTGCTGCAGTTGGCGAACTTCACCTACGCCGCCGGGCAAGTGCTTTACAAACACCTGGTCGCCAAACACCCCAGCGACCTGCCGCACTATCGGCGTTTCGGTTACTTCTACCTGGGCGGGTTTGCCGTGGCACTGCCCGCGTTCCTGCTGTTCGGCAAAGCCGACTTCCTGCCCGAAGCGCCGCTGCAATGGGGGGTGCTGGTATTCCTCGGGCTGGTCTCGACCGCGCTCGGCTTGTACTGGTGGAACAAGGGCGCGTGCATGGTCAACGGCGGGACGCTGGCGGTGATGAACAACCTGCACGTGCCAGTGGGGCTGCTGCTCAACCTGCTGATCTGGAACCAGCATGAAGAGCTGGGACGGCTGCTCTTTGGCGGCATGGTGATTCTGGCAGCAGTGTGGATCAGTCGACTGGGTATCAGGCCAGACCCGAAACGGGTGTAGGAGCTGCCGAAGGCTGCGATCTTTGGATGTTGAAGATCAAAAGATCGCAGGCTGCGCCAACGCCTACATCACGTGTTTCTCCGGTTCTGGAACCGCACTCGCGCCCAGCACAGCCGGCAACAACCCCGCGCGCAAATCCCCCCCACTGGGCTGCTGATAAAGACTCAAGCCAAACTCCGGCAGCACCGCCAGCAGATAATCGAAGATATCGCCCTGGATCCGCTCATAATCAGCCCACACCGTGGTGCGGGTGAAGCAGTAGATCTCCAGCGGAATGCCCTGGGCAGTGGTTTGCATCTGGCGAACCATGCAGGTCATGTTCGGCTGGACCTCCGGGTGGCTCTTCAGATACGCCAGGGCATAGGCGCGGAACGTGCCGATGTTGGTCATCCGCCGCCGGTTGGCCGACATCGCCGCGACGTTGCCCTGGGCTTCGTTCCAGGCCTTGAGTTCAGCCTGCTTGCGACTGATGTAGTCGGTCAGCAGATGCACCTGGGACAGCTTCAACTCCTCGTCATCGCGCAGAAAGCGCACGCCACTGGCGTCGATGTACAGGCTGCGCTTGATCCGTCTTCCGCCGGACTGCTGCATGCCGCGCCAGTTCTTGAATGACTCGGACATCAGGCGCCAGGTCGGGATCGACACGATGGTCTTGTCGAAATTCTGCACCTTGACCGTGTGCAGCGTGATGTCGACCACATCACCATCGGCACCCACCTGCGGCATTTCGATCCAGTCGCCCACCCGCAGCATGTCGTTGCTGGTCAGTTGCACGCTGGCGACAAATGACAGCAGGGTGTCCTTGTAGACCAGCAGAATCACCGCCGACATGGCGCCGAGACCCGACAGCAGCAACAACGGCGAACGGTCAATCAGGGTGGCGACGATGATGATGGCGCCAAACACGTACAGCACCATTTTCGTCAGTTGCACGTAGCCTTTTATCGACCGGGTGCGGGCGTGCTCGGTGCGCGCATAGATGTCCAGCAAGGCGCTGAGCAGGGCACTGATGGCCAGCAGCAGGAAAAGAATGGTGAAGGCCAGTGCGACGTTGCCAAGGAAGACCAGGCTGGTCTTGCTCAGCTCGGGCACCAGGTGCAGGCCGAACTGGATGACCAGCGACGGCGTCATCTGGGCCAGGCGATGGAAGACCTTGTTGTGCCGCAGGTCATTCATCCAGTGCATGGCGGGCTGACGCCCGAGCAGTTTGGCGGCGTGCAGGATCAGGTAGCGCGCCACTCGTCCGAGGACCAGGGCAACCACCAGCAACACCACCAGCGCCAGGCTGGAGTGCAGGAGCGGGTGCTGATCGAGCGCACCCCAGAGGTCTTGGACGTTGAGCCAGAGCTGTTTGATATCCATAAGCTAAAACGGTTCTTCTGTAAGACGCGACGGGTCGATTAGAGCATTTAAGACGCTTTATATTGCGACTGGAGACAAACAAGGCAACAAAAAGCCACTGATTAGCGCCGTTTGTATAAAGAAACTCGGCCTCGGCGCCCGAAACCGGTAACCTATGCAGCTGTTTTTTTGTATTTCTTCGAGGTAGCACCCGTGTTTTCCCAATTCGCCCTGCACGAACGCCTGCTCAAAGCCGTGGCCGAGCTAAAATTTGTCGAGCCAACGCCTGTGCAAGCAGCGGCTATTCCGCTGGCGCTCCAAGGGCGTGACCTGCGGGTGACTGCGCAAACCGGTAGCGGCAAAACCGCTGCTTTCGTTTTGCCGATCCTCAACCGTCTGATCGGCCCGGCTAAAGTCCGCGTCAGCATCAAGACCCTGATCCTGCTGCCGACCCGCGAGCTGGCCCAGCAGACCATCAAGGAAGTCGAGCGCTTTTCCCAGTTCACGTTCATCAAGTCCGGCCTGATCACAGGCGGTGAGGACTTCAAGGTCCAGGCCGCCATGTTGCGCAAGGTGCCGGACATCCTGATCGGTACGCCGGGCCGGATGATCGAGCAACTCAACGCCGGCAACCTCGACTTGAAAGAAGTCGAAGTGCTGGTGCTCGACGAAGCCGACCGTATGCTCGACATGGGCTTTGCCGAGGACGTCCAGCGTCTGGTGAAGGAGTGCACCAACCGCCAGCAGACCATGCTGTTCTCCGCGACCACCGGTGGTTCGGGCCTGCGCGAGATGGTCGCCGCGGTGCTGAACAACCCTGAGCACCTGCAGCTCAACAACGTCAGCGACCTGAACGCGACCACCCGTCAGCAGATCATCACCGCTGACCACAACCAGCACAAAGAACAGATCGTCAACTGGCTGCTGGCCAACGAGACCTACCAGAAGGCCATCGTGTTCACCAACACCCGCGCCATGGCTGACCGCATCTACGGCCGCCTGGTGGCGCAAGACTACAAAGCGTTCGTGTTGCACGGCGACAAGGACCAGAAAGACCGCAAACTGGCCATCGACCGCTTGAAGCAGGGCGGCGTGAAGATCCTGGTTGCCACCGACGTGGCCGCTCGCGGCCTGGATGTCGACGGCCTGGACCTGGTGATCAACTTCGACATGCCCCGCAGCGGCGACGAATACGTGCACCGTATAGGTCGTACTGGGCGTGCCGGTAACGATGGCCTGGCGATCTCGCTGATCTGCCACGGCGACTGGAACCTGATGTCGAGCGTCGAGCGCTACCTCAAGCAGAGCTTCGAGCGCCGTACCATCAAGGAAGTCAAAGGCACCTACGGCGGACCGAAGAAGGTCAAGGCTTCGGGCAAGGCTGTTGGCGTGAAGAAGAAAAAGGTCGACGCCAAGGGCGACAAGAAGAAGACCGGCGCCAAGGCCCCGACCAAGCGCAAGATCGCCAACCGCCCGAAGACCGACGCCCTGTCGCTGGTGAGCAAGGACGGCATGGCGCCGCTCAAGCGCCGCAAGCCGGAAGCGCCGGCCGCTGAGTAAGTGGTTCCAGCGCAACAAGAAAAACCCGGATTAGTGTCCGGGTTTTTTTATGGCTTTTAGCTTTCAGCTTTTTTCTCTGCTGAATTCAGCTCTTTGAGCCGCTGGTCAATCAGCTGGCATTTATCCGGCAAATCGGCACTGGCAGTGCCCAGGTCCATCTTCTGCAACTCGGCGTTGATTTCCTTGGCCTTGGCCGGGTTCTGCTCGGTCAGCCGGGTCACTTCCTTGGCCAGCTGCTCGCGTTTGGCGGTGGCTTCTTCAGGCGTGCAGGCCCAGGCGGGGAGGGCGCAGGCAAGCGTGGCGGCAAGGGTGATTTTCAGCAATGTCTTCATGGGGCAGCCTCGTTTCCGGTGAGGGCGGTATAACGGGTTGAGCGTTTTGGTACGCAAAAAGTTCAGAAACACAGCGCCCCCTACGTTCAACGATGGCAGCAGCTTGCCGGTGCTTGCTCCTCATAGCGGTCGTGGTGCCGCACCCACTCCATGATTTCTTCCTCATTACGGCCCTTGGGCGTGAGGTCCAGGTAGTTGTATGCCCCAACCAACAGGTCGAGGCCCCGGGCATAGGTGGAGTAGGTGTGAAAAATATCCCCGGCTTCGTTGCGATAAAAGACGCTGAGGCCAGGCAGTTCTTCTTCTGTACCGTCAGATTTTTCGTAGTTGTAGGTGGCTTTTCCGGCGGCAATATCCTCAGCCCGCGCGCAGACGCCAAAGTCGTAGTTAAAGTCGCAACCTTCAGATGACACCCAGTCAAACTTCCAGCCCATGCGTTGCCGGAAGTCCTGGAATCGGGCATAAGGCGCGTGGGAGACCGCAACCACAGAGACGTCATGATGGGCCAGGTGCAGGTTGGCACCGTCGATGTGATCGCTCAGGAAGGAGCACCCAGGGCAACCTTCGTCCCAACCCTCGGCAAACATGAAGTGGTAGATGATCAGCTGGCTGCGGCCGCCAAACAGGTCGGCCAGTTTCAGTTCGCCGCCTGGGCCCTGGAAGTGGTAGTCCTTATCGATTTTCACCCATGGCAAGGCGCGGCGTTCGGCGCTGAGTTTGTCGCGCTCGCGGGTAAAGGCTTTTTCTTGGGCCAGGTGTTGCCGGCGCGCGGCGAGCCATTCTTCGCGGCTCACGACCGGATGGTTTTGAACGTTCATGGTGGTTTCTCCTACAGTCAGCGTCGAGGTAGCTCACACCCACTAGTCGTACGGCCTTCGCCCAATTCGACATACCGCCGGTCAGTGCCGCTGAAAATCCAGGCTGAACGGCTGGGATCGGTGCAGGTCACACTCTATGAAGGCCATCTCACTCTCTGGCTTGGAGGTTGAATCAGGATGACGACTTATAACTGGGATTTGATTGAATGTTTGCTGCATGAAGTGCAGAGCGATGACACAAGCTTCGCGCCACGTGCTTATGCAGAAAAGTATGCGGCGGCGAAGGCGGCAGAGGGCGGGGAACCCGAAAACCTTGATCACCTTAAAGCCGTGGCAGGAGAGTACGAAAAGCTATTGCTGGAGCGCGGTTACATCGAACCTCGGCCAGAAGAGCAGGGTGGCTCGGGGTCCAACTACATCTTGACGGCGCGAGGCTCGAGTTTGTTGAGCCTGATCGACAGCAGCATTCCGGGCAATGACCACCCGCGTCAGGTGCTGGACGAGCAGGAAGATGCGCTGGATGAGGTCACGTTCGATACGGTCGCGTCGAAAGCTCAGATTGCCTGAAGGCCCGCGATGCCCGTGCGGCTCAAATCTGTGGGAGCGGGCCTGCTCGCGATGCGGTACAGCATTCAACATTGATGTTGGATGGGATGACGCTATCGCGAGCAGGCTCGCTCCCACATGCAATTGTGGAATCTGAACGGGTCTTTATTCAATTTTGCTGCGCCGCTTTCAGGCATTTCAAATCGTTGAAGTCTTTTCTCACTCCCTCGATCTTCTTCAGCAACCGCTCGCGCTGAGCCGGCGTGCTTTCGGCCATCAAATCCACAAACAGCGATCGAGCCTGTGCTTCGGTTGCAGCGAAGGCCTGGCGATAAGCCGGCGTCCACAAGCTCTCCCTGTTCACCAGCAACGTCTCGATGCGTTGCGCAAACTCCGGACTCTGGCGCTGCGCCACGGCCGCGCTGAATTGCTTCTGCCAGTGGGCCCGGTTGGCGATCCATTGGGTGTTCTGGTCACCCAGAGCCGCAGACCAGGCCACTACACGTTGCTTCTGGGTCGAACTCAACGGCCCGAGCCAATCATCCAGGCGTTTCTCCATGCGCCGTGTGCGGTCCTTGATCTGTTGGTCCAGGGATGGCTTGAGGTATTCGTCCTGACGCTTGCGCTGATCTTTGGCAAAGGCTTCATTCATCTCCGCCACTTGCTTGTCGTCCAACCCCTGCAACAGCACGATGGCTGAGGGGGTGATTTCCCGGGCAGTCTGCGCGATGGCTTCCTTGGCTTCCCGGGTCCGGGCTTGCAGCGCTTCGTCGGTTACCTGATTGTTTTCGACCATGGTCTGCAGGCGATCCAGCCAGTCCAGATACCCTGGCAGTTGTGTCGTGCAGTGCCAGCTCAGGTGTTCCTTGAGGCGTTCGTTGAACCAGCCTTTCTGCTCGCCATTCATGTCCAGGTAGTCGCTGAGCGTCCAGGGAATGATCACGTCGAGGTTGCGATAGGCCAGGCCGACGCGGCTGCACGCGCCGAGGGCCAGGCTTAGGGTGAGGATGACGGCGAGACATTTAAACCAGCGCGACATGGGCGAGTCCTTGCAAGAGCCTGGCTATTTGAGGAGATTCTTATGTGATCGCAGGATCAGCCTTGCAGTTCATATCATCGGCGCACAGCACCCGGCCGCTCAGTAGAAGCTGCGCTCGGCCTTGAGGGTTACCAGCCCGTCGCACTGGCTGTTGTGTCCGGAATAGGCGGAGCAATCATTGCCGCTGAGGTTGGAATCGCTGTAGATCAGGTTCAGGTCGATGCCCATGAAGGGGCGGGAAAGCTGCACTGACCAGTCGGTAAAGCTGCCGATATAGCCGCCGTCGACCGAGACCGGCGCGTTCAGCTGGTGGCTGGTGTACTTCATGCTGACCCCAATTCCAAACGGCTTGTTGCCGCCAAGATCGGCAAACACGGTGCTGTTTTGCTTGTCGGGGTCGTTACTGAACGCGGCGCCGAAGCGGCTGCCCAGAAATGTCAGGCCGCCAAACAGCTCCTGGCTGTCGAGGGTGTCCACTTTCGGGTAGCTGTAGTGAATCATCCCGACCTCGTAACCGAGCGTCTGGTCGAAGGGCTGCTTGAAGCCCATGTATGAATCGACTTCCAGGTTGTTACCTGGACTCAGGCCCATGCTGGGTGACCATTGGCCGACGTAGAACCCGCTGTCGTGGCTCAGGTCAAGGCCGCCATGGAATGAGCCGACGGCGGCCGGTTTGACCAGGCCCTGGGCCATGCTGCGGGAGGGCGAGGTGCCAAGTTTCAGGTCGAAGTCGCCCAACTCGCGCTGGAAGATCTGCGCATGGGCTAGCGAACACGACAGCAGGGTGCCGAGCAATATGAGTGGGGGCTTGAACATGCGTCACTCCATGAACAGCGCGAAGCAGAAACCTGAAAGCTGCTGAAACGCTTGATCTAGACGTGTGCAAGGATACCGGCGAATGCCCGGCGCTGAAGGCCGTTCGTCGATTTTTGAGAATTGGGAGTTTGTGCGGGTATTTCGAGAGGGTTCAGTCCAAGCGCTTCGAAGCTCAAAGCGCCTAAGGACCAGTTGATGCCGCTATTACTTTTTGCCCAGCGTGATCTGCTTGGACGGGCCGAACGTCTGACCGCTGACGCCTTTGGCAATTTGCTGGATCTCGCCGCCGGACTTGAGGAATGCAGCGATCTGGTTGTTGATCGATTCGCTGGTTTCAACGGCTGGAGCTGGCTTTGCTTTGCTGTTGGATGCTTTTTGACGCATGGCGGCCATTAACCTATAGAAAATTAACTTGGCCATGAATAATACAGGAAATACTTGACAATTGCTCGGGAAATATCTCCCCGATTTAATCCTGGCGGCGGTGGGATTTAAACCGGATTAATAATCTTTCGGTCGCCCTAAGCTGCTGTTTTATCTAAAGACGTGTGGATGAGAAAACGTTTTTTGTGCAGGCGATGGGCGCTGAAGCTGGGTCGGTTCGTCGGACGAGCGGCTGGTTGCCGGTGAGCCAAACCCATGAAAATCAAGCTTTTGAGCTAATTTTGCGGCGCCACCGGGCCGGGCGCAGAACGCTGACCGCAAAACCGGGTAGAATGCCGCCCACGCAATGAGGGTATTGGACATGGCTTTAATCGGGCGTTACAACAGTTTGCAAGTGGTTAAACACACTAACTTCGGTTTATATCTGGACGGTGGCGCGGATGGCGAAATCCTGCTGCCGAATCGTTATATCCCCAAAGATATTCCCAGCGAAGACGAAGATTGGCTTAACGTTTTCATTTATCTGGACAGCGATGACAAACTCATCGCAACTACCGAAACGCCGAAAGTTCAAGTCGGTGAATTCGCCAGTTTGAAAGTTGTTGAAGTCAACAGCATCGGCGTATTTCTCGATTGGGGCCTGCCTAAAGACCTGCTGCTGCCGTACTCCGAAGAAAAACGCCAGATGACCGCCGGCGAATATGTCGTGGTGCACGTGTACCTCGACAAGCACACGCGTCGTATCACCGCTACTGCACGGCTGGATCGCTACCTGGACAAGACCCCGGCCAGCTACACCGCCGGCCAGGAAGTGGACTTGCTGGTAGCCGAAGCGACCGATATGGGTTTCAAGGCAATCATCAACAACAAGCACTGGGGCTTGATTCACAAGAACGAAATCTTTAAGTTCATGCGCGCCGGCAAGGAAGAGAAGGGCTTCATCAAGGAGGTTCGTCCCGACGGCAAGATCAGCCTGAGCCTGCAGCCGGTTGGCGAAGAAGCGGCCACCAGCCTGAACTCGAAGATCCTTGCCAAGTTGCGCGACAACAACGGTACCTTGCCGATCAGCGACAAAAGCGATCCGACCCTGATCAGCAGCATGTTCGGCGTCAGCAAAGGCAACTTCAAGAAGGCGATCGGCGCGTTGTACAAGAACGGCCAGATCGTCATTCACGCAGATCGTATTGAACTAAGCTGATGGCCGACCAGCCCCATGCTTATCAACAGGGGGATGGACGACCATGAAAAAAGAGTTATTTGCGTACGCGGGCACCTTGCTGGCGTTTCTGGTCCTGGATGGCCTTTGGCTCGGCGTGTTGATGGCGTCGAAGTACAAGGCACTGCTTGGCTCGCTGATGCTCGACAAACCGCTGCTGGGTCCGGCAGCGGTTTTCTATCTTTTGTATGTCTTCGGTTGCGTGATGTTCGTGGTGTTGCCAGCCACCAGTTGGCAGCGCGCAGCGTGCATGGGCGCCTTGTTGGGCCTGGTGGCGTATGGCACATATGACCTGAGCAACTGGGCGACGCTGAAAGGCTGGTCGGCCCAGTTGGTATTCATGGACATGGCCTGGGGCGCCTTTGCCACTTGCGTCGCCTGCACCGTTGGTTACTGGGCTGCCCGCAAGGCGCTGTGACCCTTCAACGTTGGACGATGGTTGTGCGGTCGCCCGCGCTCATCCTCCGTGCAGCATTGTCGGCGCTGCCCGACAGCGCACCCGCGATCAGCAAGCCGCTGCCGGCAACGATCAACCCAGGCTGCAAACTGCCGCTGTAATGGCTGCTTGCCGCAGCCAGCAGCGGACCTGCGAGCTGACCTATAGCGAAGCACGCGGTCAGCAACCCCGCGTTGCGCTGAGTGGCGTGGGGTGCCAGTTCCCGCGAGCGTTGCATCACCAGTTGCATGCAGGCCAGGAACGGTCCGCCGCACAACAGCACACCCAACGCCAGGCCCGTGCCGCTGCCCAGCAGGCAGGCAAAGACGCCCGCGGCCTGCAGCCACAAGGTCGCCATCAGCCAGTGCCGGGTGGCGTTCGGATTGTGTCGGCGCAAACTCACCAGCACCACACCGGATGCAGCGGCCAGGCCGAAGCATGGCCAGAACAAATCGGCCTGCCATTGGCCCTGAAATTGCGCGCTGGCCATCTGTGAGAGGAAGGTGGCGGGAATGATGTAGCCCAAACCGTACAAACCATAGACCAGGCCCAGACGGCCGATGCCGCGTTGTGCGGTGCCTGCGTCGACGGGTGCGCTAGCCGCTGGTGCGGCTGGCCTAGGTAGGAATGGCAGGATCCCCAGCAACATCACCAGCCCGACTGCGGCATATACCAGCCACAATGTGGCCGAGGTCTGCCCCAGCAGGTTCGAGCCCAGCGCCAGCATCCCGGTCAGGAAAATGCCCAGGCCCGGTCCGGCAAATACCAGGGCACCCAGACGTGGACGACCGGCCGCGACGGCCAGGGGCTGACTCAAGGCGGTGATCATCACCAGCACCCAGGCGCTGGCCACACCGGTACCAAAGCGCAGCAGCAGATGCGACCAGAAACCGTGGGCCCAGAACGACGCCAGGGTCAGCAGGACACAGAGCCACAGCCCACCTTGCAGCCGGCTGCGGACCTGCGCAGGCCTGCGGGAAAACATCGCGTCCACGGCGCCGACGAAATAACCCAGATAATTTGCTGCAGCGATCAAACCCGCCGCCGTCAGGTCGATCTGGCCTTCGCTGAGCAGGTGCGGGAGTTGAGGTGTCAGGGCGAAGCGGCCGATGCCCATGGCCATCATCAAGGCGATAAAGCTGGCAGACAAACGAATCAAGGGGGTCATGGTGGACTCCTGCTGAAGATCAATGACCGTCAGGCTAGGACTGATTGACTTTCTTTAAAAATGAATAATAGTGAGTAACTTGTTCATTTTTGGAGAATGGCGTGGAATTCAGTCAACTGCGCATCTTCCAGGCAGTCGCCGAGGAGGGTTCCATTACCCGCGCTGCGGAGCGTTTGCATCGGGTGCCGTCAAACCTGTCGACCCGGCTCAAGCAACTGGAAGAGCAACTCGGTGTAGAGCTTTTCCTGCGCGAACGTCAGCGTTTGCAGCTGTCGCCTGCAGGAAAAGTGCTGCTGGACTACACCGGCAAGCTGTTCAGCCTGCACGACGAGGCGCAGGCGGCCGTGCAAGGTGGGCAGCCGGCGGGCGACTTTGTGCTCGGTACCATGTACAGCACGGCGGCCATTCACCTTCCGGCGCTGCTGGCGCGTTATCACCGCAGTTACCCGGCGGTGAACCTGCAGGTGCAGTCCGGCCCCAGCGGCGAGCTGCTGGAAGGACTGTTGACCGGTCGGCTGGATGCGGCTTTGGTCGACGGACCGCTCGAACTGGCCGGCCTCGACGGCTTGCCGCTGTGCGACGAACGACTGGTGCTGATCAGCGAAGCTGACCATCCGCCGGTGCGCAGCGCGCTGGATGTGCAGGGGCGTTCGGTGTTCACGTTCCGCCAGGGGTGTTCCTACCGCATGCGTCTGGAGGCCTGGTTCGCCCATGATCATGCAGCCATGGGGCGGGCCATGGAGATTGAGAGTTACCCGGGCATGCTCGCCTGTGTGATCGCAGGCTCGGGTGTGGCGCTGATGTCGGAATCCATGCTCGCCAGCTTGCCAGGGCGCGAAAGTGTGGCCGTGCACCCGCTGGCCGAACCGTTTGCCAGTGCAACCACCTGGCTGATGTGGCGCAAGGGCATGGTCGGGGCCAATCTGAATGCATGGATAGAACAGCAGCAGGCGGTCTACCCGGGGCTTTCGACGGCGGTGCAAGCGATTGCTTGAACTATGCGTGCGGGATTTAGATCAATTCAGTAACAGATCATTGTTTCTTTTGCCGAGCATTGCGTAGTACTTCGGACTATTATCAGTGCGAAGCGACTTCAGAATTCCGGTCGCTCGGCACTACCCTGAAGGGGGCACCATGAAAGAGAAAATCCAAAACTGGCTGCACGACCTGGGTGTCGCACTCGGTTTGATCGAACCGCCTCTGCAACCTGTGCCTATCCGTACAGACGACGAACAGCGCCGACGCCAGCCGCGCCACCGTTAATCGTGGTTGCAGGCGCTCGCTTGCTCGCGATGGTCGCGAATGATCACACGGGCAGGCTGGCAGGCTGCATGCGCCGCTCGATCCATCGCGAGCAAGCTTTGCTCCCGCGGACTCCCTCAGGTTTCCCACTGGCAGCAGAGCACTCGCAATCCTGGCTCCGGCAACCCTCTGCCAAGTAACGTGATGTCTCCCCATCCCAATCAAAACGGCTCAGATCATTGGCCGTTTTTGCGTTTCTGAGCATCCAGTTTCCCGCCAGTAAACGCGGTTCATCCCAGTTCTACTCTCCCAGTACAGCAGGCCGCTACCGAAGCCGCGCTGTGGCTGTTCTTACCATGATCTTTTCGGCGGGCGAAAAAAAACGGGTGTGGCAACCGACGCCACACCCGTCGAAGAAAACATTAAGTCATTTGTGCGCTATCAGATCGCGCTCGCCACCGTCGAAGGGCGACGAGACACCAGGCTCACCACCACAAAGCTCACCAGGCCGACAGCCAGGCTGTAGTAGATCGGCGTGTTGGCATCCAGGCCATCCTTGAACATGAACAGCAGGGCAGTGGCAAAGCCCAGGCCCATGCTGGCAATGGCGCCGGCGGTGGTTGCGCGTTTCCAGAAAATGGCCCCCATCAGCGGGATCAGCATGCCACCCACCAGCAGGTTGTAGGCCAGGGTCAGTGCGCTGATCACGTCGTTCACCACCAGGGCGATACCCAGCACGGCGATGCCGGTCAGCAGGGTAAACAGCCGGTTGATGCCCAGGCTCGACTGTTTGCCGCCACGCAGCTTCGGCAGCAGGTCTTCGGTCAGTGTGGTGGACGCCGCGAGGAGGCCGGCGCTGGCGGTGGACATCATGGCGGCCAGTGCGGCAGCGATGACCAGGCCACGGATGCCGTCCGGCAACGACAGTTTGACGATGGCGGCGAAGGCGTTGTTGACGTTGTCCAGGTCCGGGGATCAAGACGTGGGCGGCCATGCCGATCAGGGCGCAGGCCAGTCCGTAGAGGATGCAGTAAAAGCCCGCGAAAGTACCGGCGTACTGGGCAATCTTCGCGGTCTTGACGGTGAACACACGCTGCCAGATGTCCTGGCCGATCAGGATCCCGAAGAAGTAGATCATGAAGTAGGTGATGATGGTGTCCCAGCCGATGGTGGTGAAGCTGAAGGCGGTCGCCGGCAGTTTCAGCACCAGTTCATCCCAGCCGCCAACGCGGTACAGGCAGATGGGTAGCAGGATGAACATCAGGCCGACGGTCTTGATCACGAACTGGACGATGTCAGTCAGGGTCAGGGACCACATGCCGCCGATCGCCGAATAGACCACCACCACACCGCCGCCCAGCAGCACCGAGATCCAGAAGGGCAGGTCGAACAGCACTTGCAGGACCGTGCCGATTGCCAGGATCGAGGTCACGCCGATCATCAGCGCGTACGCCAGCATGATCGCCGCACTCGCGGAGCGGGCCATCGGGTTGTAGCGTTTTTCCAGCACCTGGGTAACGGTGTAGATCTTCAGCTTGAGCAGCGGCTTGGCGAGGAACAGGTTCAGCGCCACGATCCCGCAGCCCAGTGCCGCGCAAAGCCAGAACCCGGAAATACCGTGGACATAGCCCAGGCGCACGGTGCCGACGGTGGACGCACCACCCAGGACGGTCGCGGCCATGGTGCCCATGTACAGGGTCGGGCCGAGATTGCGACCGGCTACCAGGTAGTCTTCGTTGGTCTTGGCCTTGCGCATGCCGAAGTAGCCAAGGACCAGCATTGCGGCGGCGTATATGAGAACGACGAATAAATCCAAAGCCATGATGGCGTGTCTCCGATTGTCTTTTTTATGGTGAAACAAAAATGGTTCTGTGGTGCTGCTCGGTCCCCGCGGGCAACTCATTCCCTGTGGGAGCAAGGCTTGCCCGCGATGAACGATGACGCGGTCCAGCTATAAATCGCGGCGCCTCAATCGCGGGCAAGCCTTGCTCCCACAGGGCTTGCATCAAGCGGCGCTGTGCCTTCGCTGCGTAAATCATCCGGGCCAAACACCGACTTGGGCTCCGGGAACAGGCTCAGCAGGACCAGGTACACCACCGACGCCAGCCCCAGGGTGACCGGCAGGCTGATGTCGATGCCGTCGGCCAGGTTGCCCAGCGGTCCAACGAATTGGCCGGGCAGGTTGACGAAGCACAGACCCACCAGCGCACTCGGGATCCACGCCCCCAGGCCGCGCCAGTTCCAGCCATGGGTGAACCAGTAGCGACCACCTTTTTCACCTCGGGTGAAGACCTGCAGGTCATCCGGGCAGTAGAAACCACGGCGCACCACCAGGCCGATAATCATGATCACCATCCATGGCGTGGTGCAGGTGATGATCAGTACGGCGAAGGTCGATACGCTTTGCACCAGGTTGGCGGCGAAGCGACCGATGAAGATGAAGGCAATCGACATCACCCCGATCAGCAACGTGGCCTTGACCCGTGACAGCACTCGCGGAAACACACTGGACATGTCCAGCCCGGTGCCATAAAGGGAAGTGGTGCCCGTGGACATGCCGCCGATCACCGCGATCAGGCACACCGGCAGGAAAAACCAGCTAGGCGAGACCGCCAGCAGACCGCCCACATAGTTATTGGCCGCGATGTAATCCGGTGCCTTGATCGCCACGATGGTGGCAGTGGCCAGACCGAACAGGAACGGGATCAGGGTGGCAAGCTGTGCCGCGATCACTGCAAACATGATCCGGCCTTTCGGGGTTTCGCGCGGGATGTACCGCGACCAGTCGCCGAGAAACGCGCCGAAGGATATCGGGTTGCTCATGGCCACCAGTGCTGCGCCGATAAAGGCGGCCCAGAAGCCGGCCTGGCCCAGGGCGACGGTGCCGGCGAACTGGCTGTCGAAGGTCGGGGCAAAAGCGAAGATGCCGAGCAGGAACAGCGCGCTGGCCGCCCATACCGCGATTCGATTGACCCACAGCATGAAGCGGAAACCGTAGATGCACACGGTCAGCACCAGGATGGCGAACAATCCGTAGGCCAGGCCCAGGCTCAGGTCGGTTTCCGGCAGGCCGATCAGGCGTTTGGCGCCACCGATCAGCGCATCGCCCGAGCTCCACACCGACAGTGAGAAGAAGGCGATGGCAGTCAGCAACGACAGGAACGAACCGACGATCCGCCCGTGCACGCCGAAGTGCGCACCGGAAGACACCGCGTTGTTGGTGCCGTTGATCGGTCCGAACAGGCCCATGGGTGCCAGGATCAGCGCGCCAAGCACGACGCCCAGCACGATCGCCCATACACCCGCCTGGAAGGACAGGCCAAACAACACCGGAAAGCTGCCGAGCACGGCGGTCGCAAAAGTGTTGGCGCCGCCGAAGATCAGGCGAAACAAATCGCCGGGACGGGCATCGCGTTCGTGATCCGGGATCTGTTCGACCCCGTTTGTTTCGATGCTGCTAAGGCTTTTTTCGTTGTTGTTGTTATTCATGATCTGCTCCGATCATAAAGGCGCGCTCATCGTGTGTGAGCGTCACCTGTTTGGCTAAGGGGGTGGCAGCCCTTCCGGCATCGCGGATAAATGTTCGTGGCAGGCCAGCCAATGGCCTTGTTGTTCTTGGCCAGACGAGTGTTTTCTGAAAACAATCGTCTCGCGCTCCTGGCTGAAGTGTTGCTCCCCTTGCATGCGCAGCTCGGTGGCCACGTCATGGATGAAAATCGCCACGTCACCCTGCAGGCTGACGAAAGCGTTGCTTGAAGTGCACGAAAGCACCTCGAAGCCATCCTCGCGGCGCCAGCTGTCCCACAACGCCTGATAGGCATCGCGCGACAGCAGGGGCTGTTCGAGGGTGTAGAAGACGAAGCTGGCATCGGCGCTGAAGGCGCCGAAATAGGCTTCGCGATCGTTACCGGCAAAGGCCGACACCAGATCGGCGGCGGCTTGCAATACTTGATCGCGTTCGTTCATGACCCGTCCTCAGCGATGAACCACGCCAGGCAGCACGCAGAGCATTTCGTACAGCAGGTTGGCGGCCAGCAGCGAGGTATTACCGGTGGTGTCATAAGCGGGCGAGACTTCTACCAGATCGCAGCCGACCAGGTCGAGGCCTTGGCAGCCGCGCACGATCTCGATCGCCTGAATGGTCGTCAGTCCGCCAATTTCAGGGGTGCCGGTGCCTGGCGCCCAGGCCGGATCGATGCCATCGATGTCAAAACTCAGGTACACCGGGCCGCCACCCACTTTCTCGCGCACTTCAGCCATCAGCGGCGCAAGAGATTTGTGCCAGCACTCTTCGGCCTGCACGACGCGAAAGCCCTGGTTGCGGCTCCAGTTGAAGTCGTCGGCGGTGTAGCCCTGGGCGCGCAGGCCGATTTGCACTACGCGGTCCGGGTCCAGCAGGCCTTCTTCGACTGCGCGACGGAACGTAGTGCCGTGGGCGATTTTTTCGCCGAACATGTGATCGTTGACATCGGCATGGGCGTCGATGTGCACCAAGCCGACTTTGCCGTGCTTTTTATGGATGGCACGCAGGATCGGCAGGGTGATGGTGTGGTCGCCGCCCAGGGTCAGGGGGATCACGTCGTGTTCGAGGATGTTGTCGTAGGATTCTTCGATGATCCGTACGGCATCCAGCAGGTTGAAGGTGTTGATCGCCACGTCGCCGATGTCGGCCACCGACAGCGAATCGAACGGAGCAGCGCCGGTCGCCATGTTGTACGGGCGAATCATGACCGATTCGGCGCGGATTTCCCGAGGTCCAAAACGGGTGCCTGGGCGAAGGGAGGTACCGATGTCCAGGGGCACGCCAACGAAGGCAGCGTCCAGACCGGCAGCGGTCGGCACATGGGGAAGTCGCATCATGGTGGCGATGCCGCCGAAGCGCGGCATTTCGTTGCCGCCCAGTGGTTGGTGAAGAATCTTGTCCACGGGTTCAGGCCTCATCATTTTTTTGTATTAGGCGCCGATTTTGCGAAATGTAGTGGCGGGGAAGAATCGCTACGCACAAATACTTAGTTCAGATTTTTCTAAACTAATGGAACATGGCGGCGGTAAACTTAACGGCTGATGGCAGGAGCTGCCGCAGGTTGCGATCTTTTGATCTTTATTCTTCGCGGCGTTGTACCGCCGAAAGTCAAAAGATCGCAGCCTGCGGTAGCTCCTACAGGTAGCTGCTGCAAATCCGGAGTCCCCATGGCCAACGCTTTACCCGACCTGAAACTGCTGCGCATTTTTGTCAGCGTGGTTCGCCATCAGGGGTTTGCCACTGCCCAGCAGGAGCTCAACCTTTCGACTTCGGCCATCAGCACCTACATGAGCCAGCTCGAAGCCGCCCTCGGCCTGGTGCTCTGCCATCGCGGGCGTGGCGGTTTCAGCCTGACCAGCAAAGGTGAGCTGTTCCACCAGGAAACCTTGCGGTTGCTGGCCGAGCTCGAAGGATTCGAGCAATATGCCGCCGCACTCAAGGGCGAGTTGCGCGGCACGCTGAACCTGGGGGTCATCGACTCCACCGTCAGCGACAAGGCCCTGCCGTTTGCCGAAGCCATTGGTGCCTACAGCCAGGAGCACCCGGCCGTGCATCTGCACTTGTCGGTCATGAGCCCCTACGAGCTGCAACTCGGCGTGCAGGACAATCGCCTGGACCTGGCCATCGGTGCATTTTCCACGCGCATGAGCGGCCTGGTCTACATGCCGCTGTACCGCGAGCAGCACTGGTTGTACTGCAGCAGCCGGCACCCGCTGTTCACCGAACGACGTATCCCCGAGCAGGTCATTACCCAGCAGCGCATGGTCGGTCGGGGCTACTGGAGCCAGGCGGAACTGGCGCGCCACGGCTTCAAACACAGCGCTGCCACGGTGGAGAGCATGGAGGCGCAGTTGATCCTGGTGCTGTCTGGTGCCTACATCGGTTACTTGCCCGAACACTACGCCCAGGCCTGGGCCGATAAGGGCGATTTGCGGGTGCTGCTGCCGGCGACTTTTGGTTATCAGGCGCCATTCTCCATGATCGTGCGCCGTGGCCGCAGCCGCGAACCGCTGATTCAGACCTTCCGCGACCTGCTCAAAGCGCAACTCAATCAGGCTTGAAATAATGTCCAGAATCCATTGCCCGCGCTGCCAGCGCCCAGAAGCCCATTGCCTGTGCCCATTGATCCCGAGCCTAGACAGCCGCACCCGGGTGCTGGTGCTGCAGCATCCGAGTGAAGTCAACCACGCGCTGAATACCGCACGTTTGGCCGCGCTTGGCTTGACCAATGCGGAGCTGATCGTCGGCGAAGTGTTCGCGGATCTGCCGGCGTTGTTGAATCAACCGGGGTACCAGGCGCGGCTGCTGTTTCCGGGCGAGGATGCGCAGACGCTGCAGGGCTATGGCGCAGGTGATCAGCCGCTGTTGCTGGTGGTGCCGGACGGTACCTGGCGCAAGGCGCGCAAGCTGCTGCACCTCAATCCGCTGCTGGCGACCTTGCCACGGGTATCACTGGCGCAGGGCGGAGTGTCGCGGTATCGATTGCGCAAGGCGCCGGGGCCGGGGGCTTTATCGACGGTGGAGGCCATTGCGCAGGCGTTGCAGGTGCTGGAAGCGCCGATTTGCTTTGAGCCATTGCTGAAGCCGTTCGAGGCGTTGATCGAGGGGCAGATCGCGGCGATGGGGGAGGAGGTTTTTTTGCGTAATCATGGGCCGAAGTAGGCGTTGCTCGTGCCGGCCTCTTTGCGGGCAAGCCCGCTCCCACATGGGATCATCAGCGTCCACATTACCCTGTGAGAGCGGGCTTGCCCGCGAAGACGGTAGAGCTGTTACTACCACTCCAGACCAGACCTATCGCTCACGCATCGCCTCGGTCCGCGCCTTCAGCACCGGCTTGAGCAGGTAGTCCAGCACACTCTTCTCACCGGTGATGATATCCACCGTCGCCACCATCCCCGGGATGATCAGCAACGGCTTCGCATCCCCACCCAGGTGGTTCTTGTCGGTGCGCACCTGGATCAGATAAAAGCTGTTGCCCTTGTCATCGGTAATGGTATCGGCGCCAATCAACTCCAGCTTGGCGCTCAAGCCGCCATAGATGGTGTAGTCATAGGCGCTGAACTTGACCATCGCCCGCTGCCCCGGATGCAGAAACGCCACGTCCTGCGGACGGACCTTGGCCTCGATCAGCAGGTTGTCTTCCAGCGGTACGATTTCCACCATGTCGCTGCCGGGCTGGACCACACCGCCTATGGTGTTGACCTTCAGCACCTTGATGATCCCGTGAACCGGCGAGACCACCGTGGTGCGGGTGACGCGGTCGTCGATGGCGATGCTCGACGCGGTGATTTTTGACAGGTCGGTGCGTTTCTCGTTGAGCTCCTTGGCAGCGTCCGAACGGAAGGATTGTTCGGACTCGTCAATCTTGCTCTTGATTTCAGCAATCGCCGATTCCGCCCGAGGAATGGCCAGGGTCGTGGCGTTCAACGAGCCGCGAATTTCCACCGCGCTGCGCTTGAGTCGCAGGATTTCCACGGGTGACACGGCACCGGTGCCGACCAGCGGTGCTGACATGTTCATCTCTTGCTGCAGTAGGGCCAGGCTCGAACTGAATTGCCCCTGTTTCGAGCGAAACTCCGCCAGTTCCTGAGTTTTTTGCCGCAGCTGTTCGCTGAGCGTGCGCTGTTCACTGGCCAGTCGACGCTGCCGTTGCTCGTAGAGCGAGCGCTCGTCCTCGGCCACTTGCGGCGCCTTGGCGATCACCTCGGCCGACAACTTGAAGGGCCGCCCTTCGGCCTCTGCGGACAAGCGTTCTACCTGGGCGGTCAAGGCATACCGGTCGGCCTCGCTCTCACCCTTGTTCGATAGAAAACGGGTGTCATCCAGGCGCAGCAAGGTATCGCCCTTGTTCACCATCTGCCCCTCGCGGACAAAAATCTCGGTGACGATGCCACCTTCCAGGTTTTGAATCACCTGGACCTTGCTCGACGGAATCGCCTTGCCTTCGCCCATGGTGACTTCCTGGAGCACGGCGAATTTTGCCCAGACCACGGCGCTGACGATCAGCCCGGCCGCCAGCCACACGGTGATCCGCGACCAGCGCGGGGAATCCTGCAGGGTCGCGCCGGCGGTCTCCGGCATGAACTCGCTCTCGGCGCTTTTCCTGAAACTGCCGAAATAACCGCGCGGCTTTGCATCGGGCGAGTCGGATGATGATCGGGCCATGGGCAACTCCTAGACCGCAGCAGAGCCGACGCGGCCCTTGCGCAGTGCATCGATGACCGCTTCTTTCGGACCGTCGGCGACGATCCGTCCGTTGTCCAGCACCACCAGCCGATCCACCAGGCTGAGCATCGAGGTTCGGTGGGTGACCAGCAGCAGGGTCTTGCCCTGGACCCAGCCGTGGAGTTTCTGGCGCAGGACGTCTTCGCTGCTGTTGTCCATGGCACTGGTGGGTTCGTCGAGCAGCATGATCGGTGGGTCGAGCAACAAGGCCCGGGCCAGCAGCACGGCCTGGCGCTGGCCGCCGGAAAGCAACTGGCCGCGTTCACCTACCGGTCGGTCGAAGCCTTGCGGGTGCTGACGGGCGAGCTCGGTGACGCCGGTGAGCTCCGCCACTTCGAGCATCCGCGAGTCACTGACATAGCGGGCGCCCAGCGTCAGGTTATCGCGCAGGCTGCCGGCCAGCAGCGGCAAGTCATGGGCAACGTAGCCGATCTGCTGGCGCAAGTCGGCGACATCCAGTTGCCGCAGGTCCAGGCCGTCGAGCAGCAACTGGCCTTCTTCCGGTGTGTAGAAACCCATCACCAGGCGGGCGAGGGTGCTTTTGCCCGAGCCGCTGCGGCCGATAATGCCGATGCGCTCACCAGGTTTCACGCTGAAACTCACGTTGTGCAGCGCCGGGGCACTCTGGCCGTTGTAGTGAAAGGTCACGCCACTGACGTCGAGGGCGCCTTGCAGTTGCGTGCGCTCCAGCGGCCGTTGCCGGGCGTCGCGCTCCTGGGGCAGCCCCATCAGCGCATCGGTGCTTTTCATGGTCAACTGCGCTTGCTGGTAACGCGTGATCAGGCCGGCAATCTGCCCGAGCGGTGCCAGCACCCGGCTGCCGAGCATGTAGGTCGCCACCAGCGCACCAACGCTGAGGTTGCCGGCAATGATGCTGTAGACCCCGGCGACGATGGTCGCCATGCCGGAAAATTGCTGGATGAACAGGGTGCCGTTGGTGGCCAGGGCCGAGAGATTGCGGGCGTGGCTGTCGAGGCGGGTCAGGGCGCCGTGGGTGGTTTCCCATTTGTGCTGGCGCTCGCTTTCGGCGCTGCAGGCCTTGAGTGTTTCCAGGCCGCCCAGGGTTTCAATCAGCAGCGCCTGGCGTTCCGCACCCAGGGTCAGGCTTTTTTGCACGGTGTCGCGCAGGCGTGCCTGGATGATCATCGCGAAGATGATGGTGATCGGAAATGCCAGCAGCGGAATCACCACCAGCCAGCCGCCCAGCAGACCGATCACCACCAGCATGAGCACGGCGAATGGCAGGTCGATCAGGCTGGTGAGGGTCACGGCGGTGAGAAATTCACGCAGGCCCTGGAAGTCATGGATGCTCTGGGCAAACCCGCCGATGGTGGCCGGCCGTGCCTTCATCGACATGCCAGTGATGCGCTCGAACAGGGTAGCCGAGAGAATCACGTCGGTTTTCTTCCCGGCGGTGTCCAGCAGGTGCGCGCGCACCACGCGCAGCACCAGTTCAAAACCGGTGCCGATCAGCAAGCCGATGGACAGCACCCACAGGGTCGATGTGGCCTGGTTCGGCACGACCCGGTCGTAGGTCTGCATGACGAACAGCGGGACCATCAGGCCCAGGAGGTTGATCAGGAAGCTCGCCAGGATGGCGTCGCTGTACAGCCATTTGGACAGTTTCAGTGTGTCGCGAAACCAGGCTTCCACCCGGGGAACCAGGGGCGAGCGCAGGTCTTCAAGTTCATGGCGTGGCCGGGCAAACAATGCCTGGCCGCTGTAATTTTCAGTCAGCTCTTCACGGCTGACCCATTGTTCGCCACCGTCGGCTTCGCTGGGCAGGATGAGCAGGCGGCCATCGTCTCCCAGACGTCGCAGAACGGCCGTGCGGCCGTTGCCGAGTATCAGCATGACTGGCAGGTTGAGAGGAGAAATATCCGCCAGGTCCCGGCGCAGCACGCGCGCCTGCAAACCGGCCCGGGCTGCTGCGCGGGGCAGCAGGTCCAGGCTCAGGCGTTGTTTGTTCAGGGGCAGCCCGGCACTCAGGCTGGCGCGACTGACCGTCGCGCCGTGGAGTTTGCAGAGGATCAACAGCCCGTCAAGAAGCGGGTCGTCGAAGCCAAGACGCGGATCGACACCAGTGTTGCCGGTTTCCATGCTGGTCAAATTGATCGCTCCAGGTGAACGGGCTGCCACATCAACACAACACATACCGCACGGGGAGGAGCGGGCGAAGCCTGCGATTTCCTGATCTGAAAAAATCAGAGGACCGAGCCTGCGGCAGCTCCTGCCTCGGCACTTACCTCAGTTCAGGCAAGCGGGCTTCGTTCTTCACTTCGGTCTGGGCGATCGCATCGGCAGGCAGCACCACGCGTTGTTTGCTCAGCAACAGGCCCATGTTCGAGAGGATGCGGTACATCGAGTATTCCTCGGTGTAGCGAACTTCGGTGTAGCGACGGTTGGCGTTGTAGAGCTCGTTTTCACTGTCGAGCACGTCCAGCAGGGTGCGCTGGCCGAGGCCGAACTGGTCCTGGTAGGCCGCACGTACGCGTTTGGTCGTTTCGGCGTACTCGCGCGCGGTCGGCGTCTGCTTCTTCGCGTTGAGCATGGCGTTCCAGGCCAGGTGGATATTTTCGTTGAGCTGGCGCAGGGCGTTGTTGCGGATGTCCATGGCCTGGTTGATCTGGTGCGCGTTGGACTGCAGACGGGCCTTGTCGCTGCCGCCGCGGAACAGGTTGTAGTTCATCACCACACCGACCCGCCACTCGTTGTCGTGACCTTCATCGCCCTGGACGTTGTTGTTCGCGCCCACGGCCGCTTCAGCGTCGAAGCGTGGGAAGAACGGCGACTTGGCAACTTCGTACTGGCTCTCGGCGGACTGCACGTCTGCCTGGGCGGATTTCAGGTACGGGTTGTTCTCCACCATGCTCTGCTGGGCTTCCTGCAGGGTGGCGGGCAACTCACCGCGGGTCGAAGGCAGGGTTTCCAGTTCATCCGGCAGGCGACCCACCACGGCGTAGAAATTCGATTCGGCGTCAGCCAGGTCGACTTCGGCGGTGTCCAGGTTGTTTTGCGCCAGTGCCCGACGAGCGGTGGACTGGTCGGCGTCGGCTGTGCTGCCGATGCCGCGCTCGGTGCGCAGGCCGATCTGGTCATTGACGCGCAGGTGAGCTTGCAGGTTGTTCTTGGCCAGGGTCACCAGTTCGCGACGCTTGAGCACTTCGAGGTAGACCTCGATGGTGCGCAGGGCCAGGTCCTGGGCAGTGCCCTGAGCGTAATAGGCCCGGGAATTGACCACACCCTTGGTGCGTTCGACTTCGTTGGCGGTGTTGAAACCGTCAAACAGCATCTGCCGCAGGCGCAGTTCCGACTGGGTGTAAGTCAGGATCTCCGTGTTGTGATTGCCCTGTGCGCGGGTGCTGGTGTTATCGCTGTAGCCGCGGCCGTAAGCAGCGTTCAGATCGACAGATGGATAGAAGCCCCCTTTGGCGATTTTGACTTCTTCGTCCGCGGACAGCCGCGCGTCCACGCGTGAGGCAAGTTCCGGGTGAGTTGCAATGGTGCTTTGGATGGCCTCGGTCAAGGACATGGCCTGGGCCTGTGAAGTGCAGGCCATGGCCAGCAAAATCGCGCTGCAGAGGGGGGTTAAAACGCGCATGGGTGTATCTCCCTGATTCCTAATGATGCTTATCAGTCGCCAAATATTTGACGGCATTTATAGTGAAAACCGTTTCAAGCTTGTAACAACAGAGCTAAGAACATTCTAGAGCAAAGCTAAGAAATTTTTCTCATAAGTCTTATGCCAAAAAAAACTTATGAGCTCTGAAAAATCCAGCACATTGTTCACTCGTGGAACCCTTGTATTACGAGCTCTAGGGAGCTTGCAAGGGCAAATCGAAAGTTCCAACCATTTATCGATAACGGACGATGGAGTGCTGGAGGGGAAGGAGGCGGGGCAGTTTGGGGGTGACATTTTTTTGTCACTTGACCGGTTCAGAACTGTAACGCATCGCTGGCAGGTGATCATTTTTGCCGATTAGTAGCCCAAAGCCATTGAATGTATTGGGTTTATTCGAATCAGGCGCTGATTGCCCATACGCGACAGGCTTGGCGAGAAAGTCGCCAGGGCCACGGTTGACCCGGAATAATCCGGGGAAAAACCCGTAGCCCGGTAGACGATTCACCCGGCAACTGGCTTTTTTCCATGAGCACGATCTTCGCAAAAAACAGGCTGCCGGCAACGGTTGGCAGCGGAGGAAATGCACATGGCTACGCTCATCGGTATCGTCACTAAAGTCATTGGTCAGGTGGTTGCTGTAGCGGGTGACGGCACCCGACGCGCGCTGGTCGAGGGCGATCGGCTGTTTGCCGGCGATCAATTGGTCACCGGGGCCGAAGGGGCGGTGGCGGTGAAGCTGCACAATGGCCAGGAGCTGACGCTTGGGCGTGGCAGCAGCCTGCAAATGACCTCGCAACTGCTCGCGCACCAGGCGCCCCATGTGCAGACGCCGGAAGCCGTGACGCCCAGCGAGGCACAACTGACCGACGTCGAACGCCTGCAGAAAGCCATCGCCGCTGGCGAAGACCCGACTCAAACCGGTGAAGCCACTGCGGCCGGGCCAACGGGCAGCACCGCTGCCGGAGCCCTGGGCGGCGGACACAGTTTTGTCCTGCTCGAAGAAGTGGCAGGCCGGGTCGATCCGACCGTGGGTTTCCCGACGGCAGGATTCAACGGCATTCCAGAGTTTCCCCTGGAGCGCATCTTCAACGATCCCGACAACAGCCTCGATAACCAGGACGACGCCACACCTCCTGTCGTCGTGCCACCGTTGGTCGTGAACAACCCCGTCATCCTTGGCGGCCTGAATACCTCGGGCGGCGAGCTGACCCTCAACGAGGCCAATCTTCCCGACGGCACGGCCAGCAACCCCTCGGCCCTGATCCAGAACGGCACCTTCACCGTGACAGCGGCCGATGGCCTGCTGAACCTGAACGTGGGCGGTATCAGTGTGATCAGCGGTGGCGTGGCGGCAGGCTTCCCGCAATCGATCACCACGCAGCTGGGTAACACGCTGACGATCACAGGTTATGACCCGGCCACTGGTGTGGTGAGCTACAGCTACACCCTCAATGGCAACGACACCCATTCGGCGGGTGATGGCGCGAACTCCCTCAGCGAACAATTCACCGTGGTGGCGGGCGACACCAATGGCGACACGGCTACGGGTTCCCTGGACATCAACATCACCGACGATGCACCAACAGCGATCGACGACAGCAACGCCAATACCGCCTCGGAAACGCTGTTGACCCTGACCGGCAGCGTGCTGCCCAACGATATCCAGGGTGCCGACCGCATTCCCACCGGCCCCAATAGCGGACCGGTAATCGGCGGTACGTTCACCGGCACCTACGGCACCCTGGTGCTCAATCCGAACGGCACCTACACCTACACGCTGAACCCCGATGACGCCGACTTCAAAGCCTTGCACGGTGGTGGCAGCGGCACGGAAAGCTTCGTCTACACCCTCACCGATTCGGA
This sequence comes from Pseudomonas sp. Y24-6, assembly GCF_020295325.1. Classification (NCBI taxonomy): domain Bacteria; kingdom Pseudomonadati; phylum Pseudomonadota; class Gammaproteobacteria; order Pseudomonadales; family Pseudomonadaceae; genus Pseudomonas; species Pseudomonas sp. Y24-6. The sequence goes on from NZ_JACBXG010000003.1 coordinate 125,215, forward strand.
TGGTGATACCAGCACCGCAACGCTGGTGCTGAACATTCACAACAACGATGACCCGATCGATATCGGCGGGCTCGGCGTGTCAGGCGGCGAGCTGTCCGTCTACGAGAAAAACCTGGGCGACGGCAGCGCGCCGGATGCTGGCGCACTGACCCAAAGCGGCACCTTTACCATCACCGCCCTCGACGGTGTGCAGAGCCTGAGCATTGGCGGGGTCAGCGTGGTGAGCGGTGGCGTCAGCGCAGGTTTCCCGCAATCGATTACCACCCCGCTAGGCAGTACGCTGACCATTACCGGTTACGACAGCGCAACCGGCATCGTCAGCTACAGCTACACCCTGGCCGACAACGAATCCCATGCCAATGCCGATGGTGCGAATAGTCTGTCGGAGCAGTTTGCAGTCACCGTGGTCGATGACAACGGCACAACCGCCAATGCCAGCCTCGACGTCAACATCGTCGACGACCTGCCCAACGCCGTGGATGACAGCAACGCCAATACCGCCTCGGAAACCCTGCTGACCCTCAACGGCAATGTGCTGACCAACGACGTGCAAGGCGCTGACCGGGTACCCACCGGGGAGAACGCCGGCCCGATCACGCCCGGCACCTTCAGCGGGGTCTACGGCACCCTGGTGCTGAACGCCAATGGCACTTACACCTACACGCTGAACACCAGCGATGCGGACTTCAAGGCGTTGCACGGCGGTGGCGACGGTACTGAAACCTTCGCCTACACCATCACCGATTCCGACGGCGATACCAGCACCGCGAACCTGGTGCTGCAGATCCATAACAACGATGATCCGGTGACCATCGACGGTTTGAACGTCAACGGTGGCGAGCTGACGGTCTACGAAAAAAACCTCGGCGACGGCAGCGCGCCGGATACCCCTGCGCTGACCCAGACCGGCACCTTCACCATCACCGCGCTCGACGGCGTGCAGACCCTCAGCGTCGGCGGCCTGAACGTGGTGGTCGGTGGTGTGAGCACCGGCTTCCCGCAGTCGATCGTCACTCCGTTGGGCAGCACCCTGACCATCACCGGCTTTGACGCCACCACCGGCGTGGTCAGCTACAGCTACACCCTGGCCGACAACGAAACCCATGCCAATGCCGATGGTGCGAATAGTCTGTCGGAGCAGTTTGCAGTCACCGTGGTCGATGACAACGGCACAACCGCCAATGCCAGCCTCGACGTCAACATCGTCGACGACCTGCCCAACGCCGTGGATGACAGCAACGCCAATACCGCCTCGGAAACCCTGCTGACCCTCAACGGCAATGTGCTGACCAACGACGTGCAAGGCGCTGACCGGGTACCGACCGGGGAGAACACCGGCCCGATCACGCCCGGCACCTTCAATGGGGCCTATGGCACCCTGGTGCTGAACGCCAATGGCACTTACACCTACACGCTGAACACCAGCGATGCGGACTTCAAGGCGTTGCACGGCGGTGGCGACGGTACTGAAACCTTCGCCTACACCATCACCGATTCCGACGGCGATACCAGCACCGCGAACCTGGTGCTGCAGATCCATAACAACGATGATCCGGTGACCATCGACGGTTTGAACGTCAACGGTGGCGAGCTGACGGTCTACGAAAAAAACCTCGGCGACGGCAGCGCGCCGGATACCCCTGCGCTGACCCAGACCGGCACCTTCACCATCACCGCGCTCGACGGCGTGCAGACCCTCAGCGTCGGCGGCCTGAACGTGGTGGTCGGTGGTGTGAGCGCCGGCTTCCCGCAGTCGATCGTCACTCCGTTGGGCAGCACCCTGACCATCACCGGCTTTGACGCCACCACCGGCGTGGTCAGCTACAGCTACACCCTGGCCGACAACGAAACCCATGCCAATGCCGATGGTGCGAATAGTCTGTCGGAGCAGTTTGCAGTCACCGTGGTCGATGACAACGGCACAACCGCCAATGCCAGCCTCGACGTCAACATCGTCGACGACCTGCCCAACGCCGTGGATGACAGCAACGCCAATACCGCCTCGGAAACCCTGCTGACCCTCAACGGCAATGTGCTGACCAACGACGTGCAAGGCGCTGACCGGGTACCCACCGGGGAGAACGCCGGCCCGATCACGCCCGGCACCTTCAGCGGGGTCTACGGCACCCTGGTGCTGAACGCCAATGGCACTTACACCTACACGCTGAACACCAGCGATGCGGACTTCAAGGCGTTGCACGGCGGTGGCGACGGTACTGAAACCTTCGCCTACACCATCACCGATTCCGACGGCGATACCAGCACCGCGAACCTGGTGCTGCAGATCCATAACAACGATGATCCGGTGACCATCGACGGTTTGAACGTCAACGGTGGCGAGCTGACGGTCTACGAGAAAAATCTTGGCGACGGCAGCGCGCCGGATACCCCTGCGCTGACCCAGACCGGCACCTTCACCATCACCGCGCTCGACGGCGTGCAGACCCTCAGCGTCGGCGGCCTGAACGTGGTGGTCGGTGGTGTGAGCACCGGCTTCCCGCAGTCGATCGTCACTCCGTTGGGCAGCACCCTGACCATCACCGGCTTTGACGCCACCACCGGCGTGGTCAGCTACAGCTACACCCTGGCCGACAACGAAACCCATGCCAATGCCGATGGTGCGAATAGTCTGTCGGAGCAGTTTGCAGTCACCGTGGTCGATGACAACGGCACAACCGCCAATGCCAGCCTCGACGTCAACATCGTCGACGACCTGCCCAACGCCGTGGATGACAGCAACGCCAATACCGCCTCGGAAACCCTGCTGACCCTCAACGGCAATGTGCTGACCAACGACGTGCAAGGCGCTGACCGGGTACCGACCGGGGAGAACACCGGCCCGATCACGCCCGGCACCTTCAATGGGGCCTATGGCACCCTGGTGCTGAACGCCAATGGCACTTACACCTACACGCTGAACACCAGCGATGCCGACTTCAAGGCGTTGCACGGCGGTGGCGACGGCACTGAAAACTTCGCCTACACCATCACCGATTCCGACGGCGATACCAGCACCGCGAACCTGGTGCTGCAGATCCATAACAACGATGATCCGGTGACCATCGACGGTTTGAACGTCAACGGTGGCGAGCTGACGGTCTACGAGAAAAATCTTGGCGACGGCAGCGCGCCGGATACCCCTGCGCTGACCCAGACCGGCACCTTCACCATCACCGCGCTCGACGGCGTGCAGACCCTCAGCGTCGGCGGCCTGAACGTGGTGGTCGGTGGTGTGAGCGCCGGCTTCCCGCAGTCGATCGTCACTCCGCTGGGCAGCACCCTGACCATCACCGGCTTTGACGCCACCACCGGCGTGGTCAGCTACAGCTACACCCTGGCCGATAACGAAGCCCACGCGAACGCCAGCGGCGCGAACAACCTGTCCGAGCAGTTTGCAGTGACCGTGGTCGATGACAACGGCACCACGGCCAATGCCAGCCTCGACGTCAACATCGTCGACGACCTGCCCAGCGCGGTGGATGACAGCAATGCCGGCACCGCCTCGGAAAGCCAGTTGACCCTTAACGGTAACGTGCTGACCAATGACGTGCAGGGCGCTGACCGGGTACCGACCGGGCCAAGCGCCGGGCCGATCACCGCCGGCACATTCGTAGGCACCTACGGCACCCTGGTGCTGAACGCCAATGGCACTTACACCTACACGCTGGACACCAACGACGCGGACTTCAAGGCCCTGGAAGGTCGCGGCAAAGGCACTGAGACGTTCGCCTACACCATCACCGATGCCGACGGCGATACCAGCACCGCCAACCTGGTGCTGCAGATCCATAACAACGATGATCCGGTGATCATCGGCGGCCTGGATGTCAACGGCGGCGAACTCACCGTCTACGAGAAGAACCTCGACTGGGGCACCAACCCCGATTCGCCCGCGCTGACCCAGTCCGGGACCTTCACCGTCACGGCACTCGACGGCCTGAACTCCCTGGTCGTGGGTGGATTCGCGGTGGTCGCCAACGGCGAGGTGGTCGGTTTGCCGCACACCGTGGTGACCCCGCTGGGTAACTTCCTGACCATCAACGGCTTCGATCCCGTCACGGGCGTGCTCAGCTACAGCTACACCCTGGTGGGCAGCGAAACGCACCCAGCGGCCGACGGCGCCAACGCCCTCGTCGAGAATTTCGACGTGGTGGCGCACGACAACGACGGCAGTACTGCGTCGGGCCAGATCAACGTCAACATCATCGATGACTTGCCCAGTGCCAATCCGGACTTCAAGCAGGTGCAAGAGGGCGGGACGGTCGGCACCAACGTCCTGGTCAATGACATCGGCGGCTCCGATGGCCCGGCGGCCACCGGTGCGGTGGTGGGTGTGCGTGCAGGCAGCGACACCTCGACCTCGGCCAGCGGCGGCCTCAACACCAATATCAATGGCGCCTACGGTTACCTCACCCTGGATGCCAACGGCAACGCGACCTACCACAGCCGGCCGGACTCGGTGGGCGTAGCGGGCGCGACTGACGTGTTCACCTACACCGTGCGCGATGCCGATGGCGATGAAAGCACTACCACCCTCACCATCGACGTGTCCAACAGTTGCATCAAGGCGGTGTCCGACACCGACGTGACGGTCTACGAAAAAGCCCTGGACCTGAGCAAGGACGGCCTGGACCTCGCGGCCGGCACCGTGGTCGGCAGCGATCCGGGCAATACCGGCGAAACGTCCACGGGAACACTGGTCGGTTCGGTCACCGGGGCTATCGGCGCAATCACCTACACCCTGGTCAGCAGTGGCACCGGGGCCTACGGGCAAATGCTCCTCAACCCCAACGGCACCTACACCTACACATTGACCTCGGCGCCGAAAACCTCGCCGAACGCCAACGACGGGCCCAACAGCCTGAGCGAAAGCTTCACCTACAAGGCCACTGATGCCCTGGGCAACACCACCACCAGCACCATCGTGGTGAACATCGTCGATGACGTGCCCAAGGCCGTTGCTTCCGAGCGTTCGGTGGCGGCGGTGGAAATCGATTCCAACCTGCTGTTGGTGATCGACGTGTCCGGCAGTATGGCCGATGCGTCCGGCGTGCCTGGCCTGTCGCGCCTGGCCCTGGCCAAGCAGGCGATCAGTGCCTTGCTCGACAAGTACGACGACCTTGGCGACGTGAAGGTGCAGATCGTCACTTTCAGCAGCAACGCCACCGACAAGACCGCGATCTGGGTTGACGTGGCCACGGCCAAGTCGATCATTTCGGGCCTGACGGCGGGCGGCGGGACCAACTACGATGCCGCCGTGGCAACCATGAAGACCGCGTTCAACACGGCCGGCAAACTGACCGGCGCGCAGAATGTCGGCTACTTCTTCTCGGACGGCAAACCCAACGAAGGTGACATCAACGCTGCCGACGAGGCTTCACTCAAAGCCTTCCTCGACGCTAATAACATCAAGAACTACGCAATCGGCCTGGGCAACGGCGTCAGCAATGCCTACCTCGATCCGGTCGCCTATGACGGCAGCACCCACACCAACACCAATGCTGTGGTGGTGACCGATCTCAACCAGCTCAACTCGGTACTCTCGGGCACCGTGCAGGGTGCCCCGGTCACGGGCACCTTGCTGGAGGGCGGAAACTTTGGTGCCGATGGCGGTTTCATCAAGTCCATCGTCGTCGATGGCACCACGTACACCTACGATCCTAAAGCGTTGAACAACCAGGGCTCACTGATTTCCAGCGGCGGGGACAACCACGGCACGTTCAACACGGTAAACAACTCCCTGAGCATCGCCACCAATAACGGCGGTACGCTGGTCATCAACCTCGACAGCGGTGAGTACAACTACACCTCGCAGAAAGCCACGAACGTGGTGATCACCGAAAATATCGGCTTCACCGTCAGCGACAACGACGGCGACCTGGCGAGCTCGACCCTGGTGGTCAAGGTCGTGCCGAACGCCGCGCCCGTGGCCGTCGACGACCACATCATCACCAACGTGCTGTCCGGCAGCGTGGTGGTACCTGGCGAATTGTTGCTGGCCAACGACACTGATCCCGAAGGCGATACCCTCACCGCAGCGCCGACTACCTTCAACACCGGTTGGGTGGCCAGGGGCGCGGACTTTGTCGGCACCGGCGCGATCAACTTCAAGGGCAGCAACAACACCGTCGCGAACCAGAACCTGGCGGATGTGCGCGGGTCCTTCGCGGCCAATACCGCAGCGATGACAGCCGTGCTGGTGATCAGTGGTTATCTGGGCTCTGTCACCACTTCCAATGCCAATGATGAAGACCTCATCACGGTGAAACTCAAGGAGGGTGAGACCCTTAATCTGGATCACAACCTGGCGGGCGGTCGGATTGCCATGGAGTACTCACTCAATGGCGGTGCCTTCGTGACCCTTGCCGATGGCGCTACCATCACGGCCGATGCCGATGGCACGTACAAGATCCATGTCACCAACATCACCAATCCCGGCGGCGGCGTTGGCGCCAACAACGCCGAAAACTACCAGCTGACCATGACGGTCAACTACGCCGGTGCCCATGATGTCACCCCGGACTTCAACGGCGCCTACAGCGCCAATGACACCCACGGCGGCAGTGACACGGCGAATGTGACCATCAGCTACCAGGACGGCCATACCCTCACGGGTACCGCGGGTGACGACGTTCTGGTGGCCGGCACCGGCAACAACGTGCTCAATGCCGGCGATGGCAACGACGTGTTGACGGCGGGTGCCGGTAACAACGAACTGCACGGCGGTGCCGGCAACGACCTGTTGTTCAGCGGGGCAGGTAACGATCTGCTGGACGGCGGCGCTGGTATCGATACCGTCAGCTACGCCCATGCCACCAGCGGTGTCACCGTCGACCTGGGCCTGCTCACTGCGCAAAACACCGGAGGCGCCGGCACTGATACCCTCACCGGCCTGGAGAACCTCACCGGCTCCAACTTCAATGACAGCCTGATGGGCGACAACAACAGCAACATCATCACTGGCGGCCTGGGCAACGACGTCCTCAACGGCGGTGGCGGCGATGACTTCCTCATCGGCGGCCTGGGCAACAACACCCTCACCGGCGGCGCTGGCGCGGATACCTTCCAGTGGCTCAAAGGCAACTCCGGGCATGACCTGGTCACTGACTTCACCCCGGGCACCGACAAGCTCGACTTGTCGCAACTGCTGCAAGGTGAAAACGGCACGGCAGCTTCGCTGGATGATTACCTGCACTTCAAGGTTGTCGGCAGTGGCGCTTCGGTCCTGACCAGCATCGACGTCAGCGCCATGGCCGGCGCCACGCCGAACCAGACCATTGACCTTGCCGGTGTCAACCTCGCCAGCCACTACGGCGTCACGCCGGGGGTGGGTGGTGTGGTCGCCGGGGGGCATGACACGGCGACCATCATCAACGGGATGTTGAATGATCACTCGTTGAAGGTGGATACGGTTTGATCTGAAAAGTGAAGGAGAGAGGCTGATCTCCTGTGGGAGCAAGGCTTGCCTGCGATAGCGAAGACGCCGTCGCGGGCAATTCTTGCTTCCACCGTGGGGGGCAGCTACCCCGTCACATTGGCTCAGGCGGCCCGATGAACCTGCCCATGACCCCATACACCCCTAATTCCCTGATCGTCGCAAACTCTCCCTGGGTCTCGACCATCTCCGCAATCAACGGCAAATCAATACTGTTGGTTGCCCGGAAGATCGCATCAATGAACAGGCGCTTGTCGTCCTGGCGATCTATACCCCGGATATACGCACCATCAATCTTCAAGTAAGCCAACCCCAGCTGTGTCAGGTTGCCGATCTGGCTGAAGCTGCCGCCAAAATGCTGCAGCCCGACGCGATAGCCGGTGTCGAGCAGGCTATGACACAAATGCTGCAACTCCAGCGGGGGCGGCAGTTGGCGTTCGTCGATTTCCAGGGTCAGCAGCGGCGCCAGATCGGGTAACGATTCGAGCATGTCGAGTATCTTCGCCAACTGCGCCGGATCGCGCAGGGTGCTGCCAGACAGGCTCAATGCCAGCGGCCAGCGATTGACGACAAGGTAATCGAGGGTCGCTTCGAGCATCGCCAGGTCCATGCGCGCTGACCAGCCCAGACGCTCTATCCAGGGCAGGAAATGCCCGGCGGCAATCGCCTCGCCGCTGGGGTCGAGCAAGCGTGCCAGGACTTTGTGGTGAAGCACCTGGCTGGTGTCGGCGCATTGCACCACCGGCTGAAAGTACAGCTGCATATTCCCCTGCGTCAGGGCTTCGTCGATCCAGGTGCGCCAGTCGTGCTGGGACTGGTTCGGCGCGCAGTCACCGCTGTCCAGGTATGTCCACGGCCGCTCGGGGTGTTGCCGGGCCTGAGTCAGGGCTTGATCCAGGCGCAGCAGCACCGCATTGGCGGATTCTCCCGGGTGATAGGGGACGATGCCCAGGTGCGCCACTGGCATGCTGTCACTGGCGCCGGTCAGGCGCAGGTTCTCCAGGGTGGCACTGACTTCCGCGACCAGGCGGGCGGCGTCCGCCTGGCCCAATCCAGGTGTCAGCAAGCTGAACTCACCGCCACGATTACGCGCAGCCAGCCAAGTACGACGCTCGGGTAGTCCGCAAAGACGCTTGAGCAATTCGGCGACTGCGCTGATCAATGCATCAGTGCGCTGTCCGCCCATGCGCTGATTCAGCCCCGCCAGATCGTTGATCCGCAGCATCAGCAGGTGGCCCTCACTGCTCTGCTCGGCCACCAGCAAATGATCCGCCAATTGCTCGTCCAGTAACCGTCGGTTGGCCAGCCCGGTGAGGCCATCGAGGTAGGATTCGGCGCGCAGTTTTTCGCTGCGAGCGGCTTCTTCGGCGAACAGCGCCTTGAGTTTTTCGACCATCTGATTCATCGCCAGCACCACGCGTTTCAATTCCGGGGTGCGGGGCAATTTCGTCAGGCTGCGAAATTCGCGTTTGCTGATGGCTTCGGCCTGTTTGACCATCTTGTCCAGCGGGCGCAATTGCCGGCGCAGCAACCAGCCGCCGAACACCGCGCTGAGCAGCCCGCAGATAAGCAACCAGATCAGGCTGCCCAATGTACTGTCCCAGAGCTTGGCCAGGGCAAATCGCGGGTTGCTCAATACTTCGACCCGGGCGAATTGCTCCCAGCCGCGCATGATCAACGCTTCGCCTCCCTGGGGGCGCAGGTCGACCAGCCTGGTGAACCAGCCGGGCACACGTTCGCCGCGGGCCTGGGCGCTGCGCTCCACCAGCACCTGCTCATCGGCAATGCTGACTACCCGGATGCTGGTGAAGTAGCCACTGTCGAAAATCGAGCTGACCATCAACTCCATCATCGCCGGATCGTCTACTTGCGCGGTCAATGACAACCCCAGCGCCGTCGCCGCGTCCTGGGCGTGTGAGCGCAACTGCCCGAGCATCTGGTCGCGGGAGCTTTCCAGGCTGACAAAAAAGCTGCCGCTGAACGCCACCAGCAGGAACAGGCAAATGGCGAGAAACAATTGTTTGCGCAGTGACATAACACGCTCCTTGCGAGACCTTGCGAGGACGACTAGCCGTCGCCCACGGCGAAACCTTCAACCTGCATTTTTTTCAACACATCCTGCCAGCGCGACAACTTTTTCGAGTCGCTGGAACGCTTGCCGCCGTTAGCTCCCGGCAGGTAAAGCCCCTCGGCATTGAAGGCGTAGACCGGTAGCAGGTCCTTGCGTCGTGAGGCGGGGGAGATCTCGCCCACCAGGTTGTCCAGCACTAGCGGATCGGCCGTGGGGCTGCTGTAGAAGGTCAGTACCATGTGCGCCTGGTTCTGGGTCAGGGCTTTGACGTAGGTGATGCGCAATTTGTCGCTGGGAATGCCGAGATGGCGCAGGCTGAAATACTTGGCCAGGGCATAGTCCTCGCAGTCGCCCGCGCCCTTGACCAGGGATTCGACGGGTGTGGCCCAGTAATCGACCTGGCGCCAGATGCGCGTATCGTCCTGGAAAGTCAGTTGCTGGTTGAAGAAGCGATTGACCGCATTGAGTTGCTCGCGCTCTGGCTGATCCTGTTGACCTTGCAGCAACTGGCTCCAGGCCTCTATCCGCCTTTGCGCGGGACCCTGCGCGCCGTATCGGGCCTGGGCGTTCTGCAAGACCTGCGCATAATCCCAGCTGGCGAAGACCGCACCCAGGCCCGGCACCAGCCAAAATGCCAGCAGCAGCCATCCGCCGAACCGAAGTCGGAGCGTTGACCATCCTGGACTACGCCGGCGACGGGGCATGTCGGGCTGCTCGGGGTGCAGATGGATGGAGTCTAGGCGGTGTTTGCAGGGGAAGAGGGCAAATCGTCGGTTGGCAATGCAGTTGCATTGAGTCACAGGGGATGCTGTGACGAGGCGATCAGGGCTTGCGCAGGGTTTTCTGTTTGAGGATGTAAATGGTCACCAGCACCGCACTGGTCAACATGAAGCCCCGCGCCCACGGCATCGGTACCAGGTAGCAGGAAAACCCGATGCTCACCCACATCAGCCCGATGGCGTAGACCTTGCCCTTGAGCGGAATGCCGTTACCGTCAAGGTAACCGCGGATCCACGGCCCAAGGCGCGGATGCTCCACCAGCCAATGGTAAAAGCGCGGTGAACTGCGGGCAAAACAGGCAGCGGCCAGCAACAGGAAAGGGGTCGTGGGCAATACCGGCAGGAAGATCCCGATCACCCCCAACGCTACGCTGAGCCAGCCGATGGCCAGCAGCCCGTAGCGCAACATCAGGGAGCGGTTGCCTATGGGATTGTCCATAGGCAGAACCTTAGTGGTGACGAGGCTTGAGGATGGCCGGTTTTTCGTCAGGCGCGTTGCACAGCAGGTACAGCGCGGTCAGGGCTTCCGGAATTTGCACGATCATGTCGTCCATCAGGTTGGCATCGGCGGCGATATCGGAGAATTCCGGTTGCTCGTCGAACAGGCCCGAACCGACCATGATCGGCAGCAGCATTTCGCTGACTTCGTCTTCAGCGGTCTCAAACCAGGCGGCTTCACGCAGGAACACGCCTTCCATGAAGCCGATGCACCAGCCGCGCAGGTCGGAATCATCTGGGTCTTCGCCAAGATCGAGTTCGCAAGGCAGCTCGAATTCTTCATCGGAAGCCAGCTGGCGAGCGATGTGGGCTTTGAGTGCCAGCAGGGTGGATTCGATGGCTTCACGCTCGGTGTCGTCGGCGTAATGCGGCTCTTCGGCGAACAGGGCATCGATCCATTCACGGTCCGGTACGGTTTCGGAGCAGATCGACAGGGCCGTGAGGTAGCCGTGGGCGGCCACGTAGTCCAGCGCCTCGTCATGCAGTTCATCGGCGTCGAGGAAGACTTGCAGGCGGGTTAGTTGCTCAGCGAAGGACATTAAAGGGCTACCTTGGGAATTAAACAGATGCGGGAATTCTAGGCCTTCTTGAGCAGTCAGGCCAGCCGCGCGGCACATTTGCCCCCTCGGGCCGCGTTTTTCCATATGCGCTCTGTAGGAGCTGAGTAGGAGCTGTCGAGTGAAACGAGGCTGCGATCTTTTGATCTTGCTGTGTGTGCATATCCATTGCTGCGGTAACGGCGGCTTATGGTTCCGCCCTTACAGCGGGTCACTTTCGAAGAGGCTGCGCGTCCCGGCGACAAGCCGGCGTGTTGCGCTTCTCTGATGTGCACTGCCTCCGGGCTGGAGTTGTTCCTAAGTAGGAGCTGTCGAGTGAAACGAGGCTGCGATCTTTTGATCTTGCTGTGTGTACATATCCATTGCTGCGGTAACGGCGGCTTATGGTTCCGCCCTTACAGCGGGTCACTTTCGAAGAGGCTGCGCGCCCCGGCGCAAAGTAACCAAAGCGCTCTTGCCCCACCACTCGGCACCTCGCTCAGGCTCGGTGTGCCCTCACTCCGGCATTGCTCCGCGGGTCGCCGCGATGGGCCATCCCTGGCCCAGCGCGGCTAAACCGGCATCCTTGCCGGTTTCCCCGCTGCGCAATGCCTGCGTTCGGCCAGCGTGGTTTAACGGGGCGCCTGCGATCAAGAGCCTCGCCGTGGCGGCCTTCGGGCCGACCAAGGCATCACGCCGGCGCGCTGCGCTGCTCTGATGTGCATACTCGCACTCTCTACAGATTTCGAACCTCCACAGGGATGACTTTCCAGAGGGATCACTTTCCAGGGAATTCGCCTTCCTCGGATACCACCTCACAGCGCCCATTGCATATCCAGAAACGGTGCACGACCAAACAAGCGAAGCGCGCCAGCTTGATGCCTTGGTCGGCCCGAAGGCCGCCACGGCTCGGTTCTTGATCGCGGACGCCCCGTTAACCACGCTGGCCGAACGCAGGCATTGCGTAGCGGGTAAACCGGCAAGGATGCCGGTTTAGCCGCGCTGGGCCAGGGATGGCCCATCGCGGCGACCCGCGGAGCAATGCCTGGGTTCGGGCACACCGAGCCCAGGCGAGGTGCCGAGTGGTGGGGCAAGAGCGTTTTGGTTACTTTTGCGCTTTTTAAAAGTGACCCGCTGTAAGAGCGGAACCGTAAGCCGCCGTTACCGCAGCAATGGATATGTACACACAGCAAGATCAAAAGATCGCAGCCTCGTTTCACTCGACAGCTCCTACACACCCACCACACCCACCACACCCACCCATGAGTGTTTGTCCCAATGTGTCTACTCAGCGGCACCCTTTGAACCGGAGGGGTCGGGTATACTCCCGCGTTTTGCGATGCCCTGCCGGCGTCATGGCTGAGATGGACAGCGTCATGCAATCCGCACTTACGATTTGTCAGTGCAGAGCGCGCGATTCTGAACCAGCCTTGCAGGGATGTTTCGGTGATTTTTGGAGTTTTTATGCTCGAACAGGCTCAACGCGTCCTCAAGGACATCTTCGGCTACGACAGCTTTCGTGGCCGCCAGGGTGCGATCATTGAGCGCGTGGCCAGTGGTGGCGACGCCCTGGTGCTGATGCCTACCGGCGGCGGCAAGTCCCTGTGCTTCCAGGTACCGGCACTGCTGCGCGAAGGCCTGGCCGTCGTGGTCTCGCCGCTGATTGCGTTGATGGACGACCAGGTCGCCACCCTCGAAGAACTGGGTGTTGCCGCCGCTGCGTTGAACTCCACACTGAGCGCCGAACAGCAACGGGACCTGGCCAACCGCATCAAGCGCGGTGAAGTGAAAATGTTGTACCTCGCGCCAGAACGCCTGGTTCAGCCGCGGATGCTGGCATTCCTGCAAAGCCTGGAAATCGCCCTGTTTGCCATCGATGAAGCACACTGCGTATCGCAATGGGGTCACGATTTCCGCCGCGAATACCTGCAGCTGGGCCAACTGGCCGAGCTTTTTCCCAACGTTCCGCGTATTGCGCTGACTGCCACCGCCGACAAACGCACCCGCGAAGAAATCGTCGATCGCCTGCACCTGCAGGACGCCGAGCGTTTCCTGTCGAGTTTCGACCGCCCGAACATCTTCTATCGCATCGTCCCCAAGGAGCAGCCGCGCAAGCAGTTGCTGGCGTTCCTGGCCGAGCGGCGCAGCGACGCCGGTATCGTCTACTGCCTGTCGCGCAAGAAAGTCGACGAAGTCGCGGTATTCCTCAGCGAGCAGGGGTTCCCGGCGCTGCCTTATCACGCCGGGCTGCCCAACGAAACCCGCGCCCATCACCAGAAGCGCTTTCTCAACGAGGAAGGCCTGATCATGGTGGCCACCGTGGCGTTCGGCATGGGGATCGATAAACCCAACGTGCGTTTCGTCGCGCACCTGGACTTGCCCAAATCCCTGGAAGCGTACTATCAGGAAACCGGCCGCGGCGGGCGTGATGGCCTGCCGGCTGATGCCTGGATGGCTTATGGCCTGCAAGACGTGGTGATGCTCAAGCAGATGCTGCAGAACTCCGAAGGCGATGAGCGTCACAAGCGCCTGGAGCAGCACAAGCTCGACGCCATGCTTTCGCTGTGCGAAGAAACCCGCTGCCGCCGGCAAACCTTGCTGGCTTATTTCGACGAAGACATGCCGCAGCCGTGTGGCCATTGCGACAACTGTGTCGATGGCGTGCAGACGTGGGACGCGACCGAGCCGGCTCGCCAGGCCCTTTCGGCGATCTTCCGCACCGGCCAGCGTTATGGTGTAGGGCATCTGGTGGACGTGTTACTAGGCAAGGACAATGAAAAGGTCCGCAGCTTTGGGCATCAGCACCTGTCAGTGTTTGGTGTCGGCAAGGCGATGGGCGAGAGCGAATGGCGATCGCTGTTTCGCCAGCTGGTTGCCCGCGGGCTGGCGGACATCGACCTCGAAGGTTATGGCGGCCTGCGGTTGAGCGCCACTTGCCGGCCGCTGCTCAAGGGCGAAGTCACCCTGGAGCTGCGCCGAGACCTCAAGCCGCAAACGACTGCGAAAAGCAGCAAGAGCCAGGCGAGCCAGTTGGTTCGTGGTGAAGAACGCGAGCAGTGGGAAGCCTTGCGCGCGTTGCGTCGCAAGCTTGCCGAAGAGCACGGGGTGCCACCATACGTCATCTTCCCGGACTCGACCCTGCTGGAAATGCTGCGCAGCCAACCGGGCTCCATGGCCGAGATGGCACGGGTCAGCGGTGTCGGCGCGCGCAAGCTGGAGCGTTACGGCGAGGCATTCCTCGAAGTGCTGGGCGGCCAGGCCGAAGCGCCAAAAGTGGTGGCCGACCTGCGCCACGAGTTGATCACACTGGCCCGCGCAGGCATGACGCCACTGCAGATCGCCGGCCAGTTGCAGTGTTCGGAAAAGAATGTGTACACCCTGCTTGCCGAGGCGATTGGCAAGCAACAGCTGTCCCTGGAGCAGGCGCTGGATTTGCCCGAGGAATTGATGGGCGAAATCCAGGATGCGTTCCTGGACGGTGAAGGCGAGTTGCCACCGGTTGCGGAGATCGCGGCAATGTTTGCCGGACGGGTTCCAGAGGGCGTGTTGTACTGCGTCCGGGCGGCGCTGCAGTCGGAATTCGAAATTTGAAACAACCCTTGCTTTGATGTAACGATTCAGTACAAAGCGAGCCTTGCTTCATGTCATCGGCCATGCTTAGCTGACTAATAATTAGGTTTTCTCTATTTCAGTCTAACCATGAGTTTTTTATGCCGTTAACCGATCAACACCGCTTTGGCATGCAGTTAGCGCAGGTGTCCCGTGGCTGGCGGGCCGAACTTGACCGTCGCCTGGCTGGCCTGGGATTGTCCCAGGCCCGTTGGCTGGTGCTGTTGCACCTCGCGCGTTTCGGAGAGCCGCCGACCCAACGAGAGTTGGCGCAAAGCGTTGCCGTAGAAGGTCCGACACTGGCCAGATTGCTCGACAGCCTCGAAAGTCAGGGTCTGGTCCAGCGCCAGGCAGTGGTGGAAGACCGCAGGGCGAAGAAAATCGTCCTCTGCGCCCCGGCCCGTCCGTTGATTGAACAGATTGAAACCATTGCCAACCAGCTGCGCCAGGAACTGTTTGAAGGCGTCGATGAGGCGGAATTGAAGATATGCATGCGAGTTCACGGGCATATCCTGGCCAACCTGGAAAAATCCTGACTCGTTGCTTCGTGCAGGACTTTTGAGATCGCCCGTTGGGCGGACTATAAAGAACTACTATGCATTATCGCGTTCGTACCGGATGTGCGAACGCGTACGGTTGGTTCTGGTTATCTAAGGGATGCTCATGCTTGAGAGTTTGCACGTTGTCTTGCGGTGTGGCACCAGGCTGCTGCTGGTGGGTGGCGCTGTGTGTTACTCGGCATTGGCGCCTGCGCTGGGGTTGGGTGAAATCACCCTGCATTCCGCGCTGAATCAGCCATTGCGGGCAGACATCGCGCTGGTGGACGCGGCGGGGCTCGAAGAGGGCGACCTGTCGGTCAATCTTGCCACGGCGGACGAATTCAGCCGCGCGGGTGTTGAACGCGTGTTTTTTCTCAACGACCTGAAGTTCACCCCAATCCTCAAGGGCAATCGCAGCCTGATCCGGGTGAGCTCCAATAAAGCGGTCAATGAACCCTTCCTGAATTTCCTGGTGCAGCTCAATCAGCCCAATGGGCGGGTGCTGCGCGAATACACGGTGTTGATCGATCCTCCTGGCGCGCCGGGTGTTGTTCCGGTGGTCGATGAACCCGCCGCCACTTCGCCAAATTCTCCGTTTCCTGCAGTCAAGCCTGCGGCAGCCACGCCAGTGCCAGCGCCGAAAAAAGCTGCTGCGCCCAAGGCCGAGGCTGTTGCCCCGGTCGCGGAAATTGACCCCGCTGCAGAGCAGTTGGCCGCCAGCGTTCTGCAAAACCAGCAACTGCAAGCGACCATCACTGAGCTGAGTGCGCGGCTGCAGACACAGGACGAACAGATTGCCGCCCACAAGAAGCAGGTGATCGAACTGCAAACCCGGTTGGCCGAAGTGCAACAGGCACCGCCCGCGGCACCTGTTGCCGTGGCACCGCCGGTGGTCGCCGTTGAACAGCCTGATGCCAGTCAATGGCCAATGATTATCGGCGTTCTGGCCTTGGCGGTCCTGGTACTCCTGGGTTTGTTCATGCGGCGCCAGCGCCAACGCCAACAGGCGGATGAGGTGGCGCAGGAGGCTCCGGTGCCTGCTTCCCGGCCTGAGTCGGTGGCTGATGATCATTTAGGAATGCAGGCACCGCTGGCCAAATCGGCGGCGGATCACCAAGAGGATGCGCCGTCGGGCGACGTGCTTGAGGGCGTGGGTATCTACATGGCCTATGGCCGGTTTTCCGAGGCTGCCGGTTTGCTGCGCGAGGCGCTGGCCAAAGAGCCACAGCGCACTGATCTGGCCGTGCAACTGCTGGAAGTGCTCGGCAAACAAGGCGACGTGGCGGCCTATGACGCCCAGGAAACCCAGCTGCGCGACTCAGGATTTGACCCGCAGACCCTGCAGGACATTCGCAGCCGACACCCGAAAATGCACAACGTGACGTCGCTGGCTGTTGCGCCGGTTGTCGCTTCAGTGATCGCCGCAGCGCCCGTTGTTGCCCAGGGCGATGAGTTCCAGTTGAATCTGGATGACCTGTCGATGGACGCCAATTGGGACCTGATCAGCCCCTTCGACAGCGCTGCGCCGCCACCCGCACTTCCAGAAGAGCCGGCGTTTCACTCCAATCTCCACATCTTGCCCGAGGTGTTCGAAATGCCCGAGGAGCCTTCACTGGGCGAACCCGAGCTGGAGTGGGATGCGCCAGCCGATTCCCAGGGGCTGGATGACGATTTCCTCGCCGAATTCGGTGACCCGGACTCATCGCTGGAAATTGAGCCCTTCAGTCTTGAACCGGACAACGCCGGCAAACTGGAACAGGCTCAGACCTGTATTGATGACGGCGACCTGGACAGCGCGATTGAGCTGCTCAACGAGCTGCTCAAGGATGCCGATGAACCTCTCAAGCAGACCGCGCGGAGTTTGTTGGCTGGCATTCGCTGATAGTGCATGTGTCGTTATCAATGTGGGAGTGAGCCTGCTTGCGATAGCGGTGAGTCAGTCGACATAAATAGCGACTGACCAGCCGCAATCGCGAGCAGGCTCCCTCCCACAGGCTTCAGAATGTTTGCCCCAGGTTCAGGTACACGGCCTGCTCATCGGCATCGTTAAAGCCGTAACTGAAGTTCAGCGGCCCCAAGGGCGTGTCGAAGCCGATGAATACGCTGGCGGCATTGATGTAGCCACTGTCGAACTCATTGTCGTTGTTCCACGCCCGACCTCGCTCCAGTGACCCACCGGCATACAGCGGAAAATCCAGCGGCAGGTAAGAGCGCGGTGTCAGGCGTCGATAGTAGACGGCGCGCATCAGGCTGATGTTCTGCCCGGAAATCGCATCCTCCCTGAAACCCGATAACTGCCGTGCTCCGCCGAGCAGGAAGCTGGAAGTCACCACATTGGCGTCGTTGAGCGTGCGCCCGTAGCGGCCGCCGAGAATGAAGGTGTCCGGGCCGTGGCTAAGGGCCTTGTCCAGCGCGACTTCCCATTGTCGATAGCGATTGTCCGAGCCCAGGCCGGGTTCGTACTGCCGCAAGGCCAGGCCGAAGTCTTCGCCTTCATGGGGGAAGTAGACGTTATCCAGTGAATCGAACGAGTACTTCACTTCATAAAACCCTTCGTTGAAGCTTTCGCTGGGCAGGTCCTGGTCGCCAATGCGCACGTCTGCCTTGCCCCAGGCTTCGCCAACACCCAGGCGCACTTCGCCGCTGTTGCCGATCTGGCGGCCTACGTTCAGGCCAAAGCCGTAGCGCTCAACCCGGTATTGGGCGATCGGATCGTTGTCCAGGGTAGCTTCGACGTTCTGCGCGTCAAAGGCGGCGTAGGGCGCAATGAAATATCGCGATCCGACATCCAGTGGCTGGTAGAACTCGCTGTACAGTTCCTGGCGGTCGCCGATCTGCGCGCGGGTCAACCATTCGGCACCCAGGCGGTTGATGCCGTTGACGCGGTAACTGGCGCCCAGGTTGAACGCACTGTCGCCGCGCATATCGTCCGAGAGGTTCAAGCCCAGCCTCAGGTAATCCGTGCCGCTGCGCTTGCCGCGGGCAGTGATGATCAGAGTGTGGCTAGTGCCCTTGTGGGCGACTCGGTATCGCACCTGCTCGAAGTAGTCCAGGCCATACAAGGTGCCCATATCGGTTTGCAGGCGCCCCAGGTCCAGTGGTTGACCAATGTGCTGGCGAATATAGTACCGAATGACATCATCGCCGACTTTGGAGTCATTCTCGACCTTGATTGCGGTGATGATCGGCGTGCGCTCACTGGGCTCACGGGCGGCGCTCAGCTCGGGATCCAGCGGCTGCGACGGCTTGAGCTGCGCCAGGCGTGCATCGAGAATCCTGGTTGCGCGATAGCCTGCCTCGATCATTTCTTCGGCACGACCGAAGTCGGTCACCCCAAAACTCGCCAGTGACGGCTGGATCAGGATGTCGTCCGGGTGCAAGGCGGCGAGCTGTTCTTCGGAGTTGCGGCGGGTCATCAAGGTGATCGACTGGTTCAGCACGTCGACCACGGTGGTCAGTTGCTTGCTGTTGCGCAGGGGCGTGCCGATGTCGACCACGATCGCCACGTCAACCCCCATTTCCCTGGCGACATCCAGCGGGATGTTATCGGTCATGCCGCCGTCCACCAGCAGGCGCCCATCCAGTTCGACAGGGGCGAACACCGCCGGGATCGACATGCTGGCGCGAATCACCTGAGGCAGGTGACCCTTGCGAAACACCACCTTCTCACCACTGGCAATGTCGGTGGCGACTGCGCGGAAGGGTATGGGCAGCTTGTCAAAGTCCCGGGTATCGCTGGCATGGGCCAGCAGACTTTCCAGCATCAGGGCAAGGTTCTGGCCCTGGATGACCCCGAGCGGCAAGCCGAGGCTGCCGTCGTCGCGAAAACTGAGTTTCTGCTTCACCAGGAAGTCGCGATCATCCTGCTTGCGCCGGAACGGCACGTCGGCCCTGGGCGGCGCATCCGACAGGGCCTGCTGCCAATCGATGTTGAGGGCGAGCTTTTCCAGCTCATCGATCTTGTACCCGGATGCGTATAACCCGCCCACCACCGCACCCATGCTGGTGCCGGCGATGGCATCGATCTGGATGCCTTGCTCCTCCAGCGCCTTGAGCACACCAATGTGCGCCAGGCCCCGGGCTGCGCCACCGGACAGCACCAGGCCGACTTTTGGTCGAGGAGGCTCGGCGGCCTGGACGATCATGGGCAGCAAGCAAAGCAGCAGGCAGGACAGAAGATGGCGCATCATGAATCTCGGGACCAGCGGAAAAGGTCGCTATTATAGCGGCGCCCCTCGCCTCTGGAGTCTCGTCAATCATGCCTGCCAGCAAACCGGAAATTGTCATCACCTATTGCACCCAGTGCCAGTGGTTGCTGCGCGCAGCCTGGCTGGCCCAGGAACTGCTCAGTACCTTTGGTGACGACCTGGGCAAAGTGTCGCTGGTGCCCGGCACAGGTGGGGTGTTCCATATTTTTTGTGATGGCGTGCAGCTTTGGGAGCGCAAGAGTGACGGCGGTTTTCCCGAGGCCAAGGTGTTGAAACAGCGGGTTCGGGATCAGATTGATCCCGACCGCGACCTCGGTCACAACGACCGGACTCAGTGAGAGGCAGCCTCTGCAACAACGGTTTTCTTGTCTGACCCGCCGGCAAGACGGCTGGAGACCACAATCGCCACGATGATCAACGCGCCGCCGAGCAGCATGCGTAGCGTGGGATTTTCGTTGAACAGCAGCCAGGCCATGGTGATGCCGTACACCGGTTCCATGGCGAAAACCACTGCGGCGGTGCGAGCCTTGATCACCGCCAGGCTGGCGACGAACAGGCTGTGAGCGACACCGGTGCAGAAGATTCCGAGCAGGCTGATCCACAGCCAGTCCAGGGCGCGCACTTCGCTCAATTGCGGTGCGGCCACCGGCAGCAGGCACAGCGCGACCACCACGTTCTGGCACAGCGCGGCCTGCACCGGCGGAATCCGTGAGGAACTGGCGCGGTTGGTCAACGACAACAAAGCGAAGAGCAAACCCGAACCCACTGCCCACAAAAGGCCGGTGGTGGCGCCGCTGGCGAGGTCGAAATCAGGTGTGACCAGCACCAACCCGATACTCACCAGCACCACCAGGAGAATTTCGTTGGCGCGAATTCGCTCGCGGAAGATCAGGCCTTCGAGGATCACGGTAAAAGCCGGGAAACTGGCGAATCCCAACGTCGCAATCGCCACGCCGGCGACCTTCACCGCGATGAAAAAGCTCACCCAGTGCCCGGCCAGCAGCACGCCGCTGAGTAACAATCGGCGCCAATCCACGGCTTCGAGAGGTTGCCAGCGGGTGGCACTGGCGAACCGCGCAAACACCGCCAGGGCGAGCACCGCGAACGCCGCGCGGCCAAAAACGATCACGGCCGGGGAGGCTGCCGCGAGTTTGCCGAACACGCCGGTCAGGCCGAACATCAGTGCACCAATGTGCAGGGCGCCAAGGGCGGTACGGGGAGTCATTGCAGATCCTTGATCATGAGTGAGCACGGCCGATACACGAGCCTTCGGCAGCTCCTACAGTAGACCGTGGGGGAGCAGTATGCGTCTGTCGCGAGACTAGCGTCTTTTGTCGCCGCCCTCGCGTCGCAGTTTTCCCGGAGAGGCGCCGAACTCGCGCAACACTGCTGCGGCGAACGCACTTTGCGAGCTGTAGCCGACCCGGCTGGCGATTTCGCCGATGGGCAGCACGGTGTCGCGCAACAGCTCGACAGCCCGGTGCAGGCGGCGGCTGCGGATGTAATCCATCGGCGTCTGCCCGCATTCGGCGACGAAGCGGGCATGCAGGCGGGCGCTGGACAAGTCGGCGATGCGGGCGAGGTCAGCGACCTGCAGGGGATAGGCCGCGTGCTGGTCGATGTGCGCATTCAACGCCGCGTAGGGCAGGCGACGCCCCCCCATGACCTCGGGTTTGACGTTATTGAGACTGGCCAGCAGCAGCACGGCACCCTGTTGCGCAATCAGCGGGTCGTCGACCTGGCTGCCCGCCAGCCAGCTCAACAATTGGCTCTGCCCGGCATCGAGGGGCAGGCGTGCAGCGCTGTCGAGCAGGCGTCGGCTGGCGTCGGCATGCTCACCCAGGGACTGCATCACCCATTGATCGCTCGGTATATCCAGCACCAGGCAACGGCTGCCATTGGCACTGTTGCAGGCGTGATGAAAACCGGAAGGCACCACCATAAAACTCTGCTGGATCACCTGGCTGCCATGCCCGCCCACCTCGAAATCCAGCGCACCCGACAACCCGAACACCAACTGCGCATGGTCGTGGCTGTGGATGATCAGGTCCTTGGTGTACTGGCGGAGCGTGAGGATCGGTCTCATCGCAGGTCTCCCGGGCAAGGTGGGCATTCTACACCGCGTTGGCCGCCAGGCGTTGTCACAGGACTGACGCGTCATTGTCATGGGCGATTCACCCGCCCGGCGCACAGTTGTCCAAACCATCGTGGAGCGTTGCCAATGACCAGTGCCGAGCTCGCCAGACCCGGTCGCAAGCAGCGGGTGCGGACCTTGTGGATTTCCGACGTGCATCTGGGCACCCGGGACTGCCAGGCCGAGCACCTGAGCACATTTCTCAAGGGTTACCACGCGGACAAGGTCTACCTGGTCGGCGACATCATCGATGGCTGGAAGCTGCGTAGCGGCATGTACTGGCCCCAGGCGCACACCAACGTCATTCGCCGCCTGCTGACCATGAGCAAGCGCGGCACCGAGGTGATCTACGTGACGGGCAACCACGATGAATTTCTGCGCCGTTACTCGAAGTTGATCCTGGGCAATATCCAGTTGGTCGACGAGGCGGTGCACGTCACGGCGGATGGCCGGCATCTGCTGGTGATCCACGGCGACCAGTTTGATGTGATCACCCGCTACCACCGCTGGCTGGCGTTTCTCGGGGACTCGGCCTACGAATTTACCCTGACACTCAACCGCTGGCTGAATCACTGGCGCGCCCGCTATGGATATGGGTACTGGTCGCTGTCGGCCTACCTCAAGCACAAGGTGAAAACCGCAGTCAGCTTTATCAGTGATTTCGAGGAGGCTATCGCCCACGAGTGCGTAAAGCGCGAGTTGCACGGCGTAGTGTGCGGGCACATTCACCATGCCGAAATCCGCCGGGTGGGCGGCGTGGATTACCTGAACTGCGGGGATTGGGTGGAGTCGTGCACGGCGCTGATCGAGCACTGGGACGGCTCGATCGAGTTGTATCGATTGGCGGACGCACAGGCGCGGGAAGAGCAGATGACGGCGCAGAAGGTGGGTGAGCCTGCCTGAGATCAAAAGATCAAAAGATCAAAAGATCGCAGCCTTCGGCAGCTCCTACGGTGGGACGCAGGTGGAGGAGCTGCCGAAGGCCGCGATCGGACGATCTTTTGATTCTAGGCTGGTGAGTGCTCCTGCATCGCCGCCTTGTAGATCGAGTTCTTCGGCTGCGCAAACAGGCGCTCCATCATCGGCTCGAAGAAGCTCAGCGGCAGCGTTTCGTAGGCGGGGTCAAACGCCGCCGCATCATATTTGGCGCAGAACTCAATAGTCGCCTGGTACTGCGGATGACCATTGAATTGCTCGCGCAGATGCCGATCCATACCCAAGTGATGAAAAAAGTAGTAACCCTGGAAAATCCCGTGCTTTTCCACCATCCACAAATTCTCGGCGCTGACGAATGGCTTGAGGATCGCCGCAGCAATGTCCGGATGATTGTAGGAGCCCAGCGTATCGCCAATGTCATGCAACAGCGCACACACCACATACTCCTCATCACGGCCGTCGCGCCAGGCACGTGTTGCGGTTTGCAGGGAGTGGGTCAGGCGATCTACGGGAAAACCACCGAAGTCACCCTCGAGCAACGTCACGTGGGACACGATCCGCTTTGGTAACTGCCTGGCGTAGGCGCTGAAGTCGGCCGCGATGATTGCCCAGTCTTCCTGGGTGCCGTCTTGCATGTGGGTGAAGCGGGCATTGGCATTCATCGACTGTCCTCGAGTAGCGGGAGATTCCTAGAACGGCACGCGACCCAGGATCATGTCGCGGTACATGACAAAATCGCCGAGCAGGCTGTAAAACGGATGCTGGAAGGTCGCGGGACGATTTTTCTCGAAAAAGAAATGCCCGGCCCAGGCGAAGCTGTAACCGGCCAGGGGCAGGCACAACAGTAATAGCCAGGCGCCTTTGCCGATGGTCATGGCCAGAATGAAAATAACCAGTGTGGTGCCAATGAAGTGCAATCGTCGGCAAGTACTGTCGCTGTGCTCGCTGAGGTAATACGGGTAGAACTCGGCGAAGCTGTTGAAACGTCTGATGTTTTCCACGACAACGGTCTCTGTGGTTATTGTTCTGGCGCCAAGTTGTTCTGCGGGTAGCCTATTTAAGTCTAGAGTGATCATTGGCATCAGCCAGTGACAATAGGCGCCACTTTAGTATCCTTCGGTAAACCTGCGGCCGTAGACGGCTCACCAAGACAGTAAACGCCATGAGCGAAAGAACGACTTCTGCAAGCTGGGCGATGGGGATTGTCAAGGCACTGGAAATGGACGGCCTGGATTGTCGGGTCCTGTTCAGGCAGCTAGGGCTGGACTACGCGGCCCTGACCGACCCGGATGGGCGCTTTACCCAGGACTCCATGACACGACTGTGGCAACGCGCGGTCGAGCTGTCGGGTAACCCGGCGATCGGCCTGAACATGGGCAAAGTGGTGCGGCCGGCATCCTTTCATGTGGCGGGCTACGCCTTGATGTCGAGCCAGACCCTGGTTGAAGGTTTTCAGCGGTTGGTGCGTTATCAACGGATCATCGCCGAAAGTGCCGACCTGAGTTTCCGCCTGCTGGACGAGGGTTATGCGCTGATCCTGACGGTGCATGGCGACCATCTGCCGCCGACCCGGCAAAGCGCCGAGGCTTCCCTGGCCTGCGCCCTGGGGCTGTGCAACTGGCTGACCGGGCGAACCCTGCAACCCCGCAAGGTGATGTTCCAGGGTGAGCACCCCGTCAACCTTGAGCCCTATACCCAAACATTCCACGCCCCACTGGTATTCAGCGCGCCCTATGACGCGCTGATTTTCGAGCGCGCCGACATGGAGGCGCCGCTGCCTACGGCCAATGAAGCGATGGCGGCGTTGCATGACCGGTTTGCCGGCGAGTACCTGGCGCGGTTTTCCGAAAGTCGTGTGACCCACAAGGCGCGTCAGGTGTTGTGCCGGCTGCTGCCGCAGGGTGAACCCAAGCGCGACACCGTGGCGCAGACGCTGCACCTGTCGCAGCGCACCTTGCAGCGCCGGTTACAGGAAGAGGGCACCAGTTTCCAGGCCTTGCTCGACGATACTCGCCGCGAGATGGCCGAGCAGTACCTGGCCCAGCCCAGCATGACCCTGCTGGAAATTGCCTACCTGTTGGGTTTCGCCGACCCCAGCAACTTTTTCCGCGCGTTCCGCCGCTGGTTTGACGCCACGCCGGGAGAGTACCGGGCACGGTTGACGGGCACGCCTGGGCCGGTCAGTGACGCCAAAACGCCGGAATACACAACACAAACACCGTGATGATCTCCAGTCGGCCCAGCAACATGCCGAACGACAGGATCCACTTGGCGGCGTCGGGCAGCGTCGCGAAGTTGCCCGCCGGGCCAATAGTCTCACCCAGCCCCGGGCCGACGCCGGATACGGTACTGGCTGCGCCTGTCAGCGCGGTCATCCAGTCCACTCCCAGCAGCGAAAGCAGCAGGGCGATGACGCAGATGGTGATGGCAAAGAAGAATGAGAAGGTCAGGATCGACCGCACGATCTCTTCGTCGAGCCGGTGTCCGTTGTACTTCTGCTTGATCACTGCGCGCGGGTGAATCAATTGGTTAAGGTTGGCCTTGAGCAGGATATAGGCGACCTGAAAGCGAAAGATCTTGATCCCGCCAGCGGTCGAGCCTGAGCAACCACCGACAAAACCCAGGTAGAAAAACAGCATCAGCGAGAAATTGCCCCACAGGCTGTAGTCCCCCAGGGCAAATCCGGTCGTGGTGACCACCGAGGTCACGTTCAGCGCCACGTGGCGCAGAGCGTCCAGCCAGTGCAGCTGGGTGGTCCACCAGTACCAGGTGCCTAGCACCAGCCAGGTCACCAGCAACATCCCGAGCAGACCCTGAACCTGCTGATCCTTGATCAATGCCCGCCGGTTGCCGCGCAGGGTCGCCACGTACAAGGTGAATGGCAGGCTGCCGAGGATCATGATGACGATCGCCACCCAATGCACCGCGGGCTGTGTCCACTTGGCCAGGGACAGGTCGGAGGTCGAGAAGCCCCCGGTGGAAATGGCCGACATCGCATGGTTGATGGCATCGAAGGGGCTCATCCCGGCCCACCAGAAGGCCAGACTGCCGAGGATGGTGATGCCGACATAGGCTGCAACAATAAGACGCGCCACCATGTGCGACCGGGGCATGACTTTTTCGGAGCGGTCCGAGGATTCAGTCTGGAACAGGCGCATGCCACCGATGCGCAGCAACGGCAGGATCGCCACTGCCATGCCGATAAAGCCGATGCCGCCGATCCAGTGCAGCAACGAGCGCCACATCAGGATCCCGGGTGACATCTTGTCCAGGCCGTTGAGCACTGTCGACCCGGTGGCGGTGATGCCGGACATGCTTTCGAAGAATGAGTCGGTGTAGCTGATGTGCTGGGTCAGCAGGAACGGCAGCGCGGCGAATATGCACACCACCAGCCAGCTGCTGACGGTCAGCAGGTACATGTCCCGCGGGCGCAGGTGTATGTGTTCAGGGCGACCGGGGATGACCAGCGCCAGGCCGGCGACGAAGGTGATCATGCTGGCCCAGAGGAACGACGGCAGGTCGCTGGTGCGGTCGAAAATCACCAGCGTGGCCATGGGCACGACCATGGCGATGGCCAGGGTGATCAGAAAGATGCCGATGATGAAACCAATGATCCGTAAGGTCGGCAACGCCATGAAGTCCGCTCGGGCTGAAATAGGGAAGGGCGCCATTCTACCTGCGGGGCAGGGCATGTAAACCGGCATCCCTGCGGCAGTTACCGCTAGAATAGCCAAACATTTTTCATTGGAGGTGGCCGATGCAGGCTCTCGACGCTTTGCTCAACCGTGTTTCCGTTCCCCGACTGCTCGACCCGGCACCGACCGCCGAGCAGCGTGAGGCCCTGTTCGCCGCAGCCATGCGCGCACCGGATCACGGTCATTTGCAGCCTTGGCGGTTTCTGACCGTCGAGGGTGCTGCACGGGAGCAGATGGGCGAGCTGCTGGCTGAAGCGGCGAAGCTGCAGGACGGCGAAGTGTCTGAAGCCGCGGTGGACAAGGCGCGCAACGGGCCGCTGCGGGCACCGCTGGTGGTCGTGGTGATCGCGCGATTGCAGGAACACGTGAAGTATCCGAAATCCGAGCAGCTGCTGGCTGCGGGTTGCGCGGCCCATGGCATCCTGCTGGCCGCCTATGCCCAAGGGATTGGCGCGGTGTGGCGCACCGGCGACCTGGCGTATTCGCCCCACGTGGCCAAGGGCTTGGGTTTGGCGGAGGGGGAGGAGGTCATTGCGTTTCTCTACCTGGGGACGCCGCAGAAAGAACCGCGGGTGGCGGAGAAAGTGAACCTTGATGAGTTCGTCAGTGCCTGGCCGGGCAAGCGCTGAACATCGACAGATCGCAGCCCCGTTTCAAAGATGGCGCGTTCTGTAGGCGCTGTCGAGTGAAACGAGGCTGCGATCTTTCCGACAACACCGCTATCGCTACGGCTGGACCACGGCCCCTGGTACCAACGGCAATTCGAGACTGGCAATGAACCCGCCTTGCGGATGATTGCTTAGCGCCAGACTCCCGCCATGCCGCTCCGCCGCTCTGCGCGCAATCGCCAGACCCAGGCCATGCCCCGCGGCAGTCTGGCCCGGCGCCCGATAAAACGGTTCTCCCAGCTGACTCAGATGCACGGCCTCCACGCCGGGGCCGTGATCGCGCACGCTGATCACAATCCGCTCACCCTGCCGGGTCGCCCGCATTTCTATCGATTGCCCGGGCGGATTGAACCGTTGGGCGTTGCGCAGCAGATTATCCACCGCACGTTCAATCATCGTTGGCCAGCCCTTGAGGCTGAGCGCCGAGTCGATCTCCAGGTTTACGGGCTGTTCCGGCGAGCTCAGCTGGGCATCTTTTTGCAGGGTTTGCAGCAGCGCATGCAGTTCAACGTCTTCGGCGCTGGCATTGTCGGCATCGACCCGCGCCAGGACCAGGATTTCGCTGATCAGCGCCTCCAGACGGTCGCACTCGCGGGTCAGGCGCGGCCAGAGTTTCTGCCGTTCTTCCGGGTTGGCCCGCTCGGCCAGCGCCAGGGCGATACGCAGTCGGGCGAGGGGCGAGCGCAGTTCGTGGGACACATCGCGCAGCAATTGCCGCTGGCTGCCGATCAGGCTTTGCAGGCGCGCACCCATGCGGTTGAAATCATTGGCCAGTACGCCGAATTCGTCGCGGCGATTGGCCAGTTTGACCAGGCTGTTCTGTTGGTAGGTGGTTTGCCCCAGGTCATGCACGGCCCCGCGTAACCGGCTGAGCGGGCGGGTGATCGACAGGGTCACGAACAGGCTGAACAGGGTGAGTACCACCAGCGCGATGCCTAGCGCACTTAAAGGCCACAGCAGGCTTTCGCGGTGCCAGGAGTCGAGTTCCGGGTGCGGGATGCGGTAGATCAGCAAGTAGGTGTTGCCGGTTTTTTCGCTGGTGTACTCGTCGGTCAGGCGCCGCCAGGGCAGGCGTCGATCACCGTCGTTCTGGCGTGCTTCGAACGCTGCGGCGCGGCGCGGGAAGGTGCCGCGAACCACCGGGTCGCCGCTCTCGTTCAGCACCTGGACGTCGATGTGATACTGGCGTTTACGTTGCTCGAGGATGTCTTGCGCGGCTTCTTCGCCCTGGGCTTCGAAGGTTTGCGTCCACTGTTCGGCCAGGGTGTTGAGGCCCGGGTGGCGGCTGAGGATCCATGCGTCCTGGTTGAGCATGTGCCCCAGCAGTATGGAAAGCCCTGCAACCAGAGCGATGGCCAGCCAGAAGCTGGCCAGGATACGCCAGAACAGTGAACGCACAGAAAGTCCTCAGCAGACACGAATTAATACTGTAGGAGCGAGCTTGCTCGCGAAAAACGCAGGTACGACGTGGGCTGTCTGATACCCCGCGTTTTCGTTGACGTTTTTCGCGAGCAAGCTCGCTCCTACAAAAAAAAGGACCCAACGGTGGGGGCCGTTGGGTCTTTGGTCAGCGTATTATTGCGCTTTTTGCGGTTGCTGCGCTTTCCACGCCTTGAACTCGGCCCATTCGGCGCGACGTTCAGCCTTTTTCTTCTGCATCTCGTCGAATTGCTTCTGCTGATCCGGTTTCAGCAGGGCGCGGACGTCCGCTTCGGCCTTCTTGTGGTTGGCGGCCATTTCATCTTTCATGGCTTTCTGGTCGGCCGGGGAGAGTTTCTCCAGGTACTTGTCGACCACTTGCTTACGCTCGTGCATCTGCTCGCCCATGATCTTGCGGATCTGCTCGCGCTGTTCGCGGCTCAGGTCAAGTTGGCCGTAGGGGCCTTTGCCGTGCATGCCGTGCATCTGACCGCCGTGGCGCGGGCCATCCATCGGACCACCCATCGGGCCGGCGCCTTCAGGCATCGCCATGGCAACGGTCGGCAGGGCGGTGGCGAACATCAGAGCGATAAGAGTCTTGCGCATGGTGAATCTCCTTGTCTCGTTCCCGGTACGTTCCGGATGAGTACAGATTATCGAGACCAAGGTAAGCGGCGGTCAGGGCAGCGTAAAGCCTGTGTAAAGAGCATTTTGGCCCGGCCTGACAAACCAGGTAACCACCTGATCTCCCGGACTCATGATCTCCCGCCCCGCCCCCGATCTCATCGAGCCCCGTAGGAGCGCGATTCATGTCGATCGCAGGGGGGCTCAGAGGCTGTAATAGTACCCACGGCTGCGCAACGCAATGATGCGCGGGCGGCCGTCGGGGTGGGGGCCGATCTTTTTGCGCAGGTTGCTCACGTGCATGTCCAGGCTGCGATCGTACAGGGTCAGTTTGCGGCCCAGGGCGATCTGCGCCAGTTCCTGTTTGTCCAGCGGCTCGCCCGGTTGCTTGAGCAGCGCTTCGAGCAGGCGGCTTTCGGAAACCGTGAGGGTGAACTCCTGTTCGTCGATGCTGACCACGCCTCGCGCCGGGCTGAAGCACAGGTCGCCCAGTTCCACCTGGCTGGACACCGCCGCCGGATGACTGCGCCGTAGCACCGCGCGCAGGCGGGCGGTCAGTTCCCGGGGGTCGCAGGGTTTGGCCAGGTAGTCGTCGGCACCCAGTTCCAGCCCAAGAATCCGGTCCAGGGGTTCGCCACGGGCCGAGAGCATCAATACCGGCAGGTCCGGATGATCGCTGCGCAATTGCTTGAGCAACTCCAGCCCGCTGCCGTCCGGCAGCATGACGTCCAGCACCACCGCTGCGGGAGACGTTTCAGTCAGGGCCCGGCGGGCACTCTGGCCATCGTGGCAGGCACGGACCTGAAAGCCTTCCTGGCCCAGCCAACTGCACAGGAGCTCACACAGCTCCTGGTCATCATCAATTAATAACAGCTCGCTCATGAATCACTCAATTTAGCCATTGCCGAGGTTTTTCGACTTGCCCCGATGGCGAAGATACCGCACAGCAGGGCCAACCGCGCAACTCCCGCCTGATTCCAATCGGTTACTGGGCAGGTTGTCGGCAGGTAAACGGGAAGGATGAGCGATTGAGAACACGATGAACCCGGGAAGGTTCATCGTGGGGGACAAACTAAGGCAGGACTTGCTTGAACGGCTTGACCGAAACGTTGGCGTACACGCCGGCGGCGATGTAGGGGTCGGCGTCGGCCCAGGCCTGGGCGGCATTCAGGGAGTCGAACTCGGCGACGATCAGGCTGCCGGTGAACCCTGCCGCGCCCGGATCATTGCTGTCGACCGCCGGGTGCGGCCCGGCCAGTACGATTCGGCCTTCGCCCTTGAGCTGTTGCAGGCGCTCAAGGTGTGCAGGCCGCGCGGCCAGGCGAGCTTCCAGGGAGTTGGCGACGTCTGTGGCAATGATTGCGTAAAGCATGTCAGTCCTCGGTTTTTGGCGTTGTGGTATCGGTGTCGTGCAGGTGGCGCGACAGGTAGATGCCCTGTGCGACCAGGAACAACAGCGTCATGCCCAGGCTGCCGAAGACCTTGAAGTCGACCCAGTAGCTTTGGAACGTGAACGCGACAAACAGGTTGGCGGCTCCGCAGAACAGGAAAAAGCCGATCCATGCGATGTTCAGGCGAGTCCAGACCGGGTCTGGCAGGGTCAGTGCGTGGCCCATGATGCGCTTGATCAGCAGGCGGTCGCCGATGAAATGACTGCCGATGAACGCCAGGGCGAACAACCAGTTGACCACCGGTGCCTTCCATTTCAGGAAGGTTTCGCTATGAAACGCCAGGGTCATGCCGCCGAACACCAGGCAGGCGATAAGGGTCAGCCACTGGCTCTTCTCCAGCTTGCGCTGGCTGATGAACAGGGCGCCGTAGACCACCAGGGAACTGATGATCAGCATCGCGGTGGCGCTGTAGATACCGCCTACAGTCAATTCATGGCCGGCGATGTCGACGACCCGTGGATCAAGTTTGTAGACGATGAAAAACAGGAGAAGCGGGATGAAATCGATGAATTGTTTCACAGTGGCAGCCAGAAGCAGGATGTGGCGGCATAATAACAAACATATGGGCGCGCGATAGCGCCAGCTGATTTGAGGTAACACTTCCCCGTGAATGTTGATCTGCACTGCCATAGCACGGCCTCCGATGGCGCCCTGGCACCGGCGATTCTGGTTGCGCGTGCGTTCGAGAAAGGCGTGCGAGTCCTGGCCTTGACCGATCACGACACCCTTGAAGGGCTGGATGAAGCCCGCACGGCCGCCACAGCGCTGGGCATGCAGTTGGTCAATGGCGTCGAATTGTCCTGCACCTGGGGCGGCGCGACCATTCATGTGCTGGGTTACGGGTTTGATGTAAATGCGCCATCGCTGGTCGAAGCCATCGCCCGATTGCACGATGGCCGCTGGTTACGGTCCGAGGAAATAAGCCGCAAGCTGGCGCTCAAGGGCATGCCGGGCGCCCTCGAAGGCGCACGGGCCATCCAGCAGGAGTTGGGCGACAGTGGCAACGCGCCGGCCCGTCCGCATTTTGCCGACTGGATGGTGCGCGAAGGTTTCGTCAAGGATCGCGCCGAGGCGTTCCGCAAATGGCTGGGTGCCGGCAAGCTGGGGGACGTCAAGCAGCATTGGCCGACCCTGGAAGAAACGGTCGAAACCCTTCGCGCGGCGAAAGCCTGGGTCAGCCTGGCGCACCCATGGCACTACGATTTCACTCGCAGCAAGCGTCGTCGGCTGATTTCTGACTATATTCAAGCAGGCGGCCACGCCATAGAAGTGGTAAATGGCCATCAGCCCGCCGAACAGGTCGGCAGCCTGGCGATTCTTGCTCGTGAGTTCGGTCTGCTGGTCAGCGCCGGCAGTGATTTCCATGGCCCTGGAGGCTGGTCCGAGATCGGCGAATATCGCCCGCTTCCGGAGGATCTGCCGCCACTTTGGTGTCGATTCAAACATGATCCAATTATTGCCGCCGTCTGAACAGGTAGAGAATGTGAGTCAATTTTTCCAGATTCATCCGGAAAACCCGCAAGCGCGCCTGATCAAACAGGCGGTCGAGATCATCCGCAAAGGCGGGGTGGTGATTTACCCCACGGACTCGTCCTACGCCATTGGTTGCCAGATTGGCGACAAGAATGCGGTTGAGCGTGTGCGGCGCTTGCGTCAACTGGACGAAAAGCACAATTTTGCGCTGATTTGCAGCGATCTTTCGCAACTGGGTCTGTTCGCCAAGATTGATACAGGTACATTTCGCCTGCTGAAGGCCCATCTTCCGGGCCCCTACACTTTCATTCTCAACGCGACACGGGAAGTCCCGCGGCTGTTACTGCACCCGAAAAAGCGCACCATCGGCCTGCGTGTGCCGAGTCATCCGATCGCCCTGGCCTTGCTCGCAGAGCTGGGCGAGCCCTTGATGAGCGTGACGCTGATCATGCCGGGTGACACCGATCCCTTGACCGACCCGTACGAAATGCGCCAGCTGCTCGAGCATCAGGTCGACCTGATCATCGACGGCGGCGTCGGCGGGATCAAGGCCTCCACCGTGATCAGTCTTGCCGATGGCGAGCCGGAAGTGATCCGCGTCGGCTGCGGCGACCCTGCGCCGTTCATGGCCGAAGCCTAGATGTCGGCAGTAGAGCCCGTCGACACTCAGGCCGGCGCCCAGCAGGAGCTGCCTTTCGCCATGGTCTATGGCCAGGCGGTAATGGAAATGCCGCTGGACCTGTACATTCCGCCGGATGCTCTCGAGGTGTTTCTGGAAGCCTTCGAAGGCCCCCTCGATTTGCTGCTGTACCTGATCCGCAAACAGAACATCAACATTCTCGACATTCCGGTCGCGGAAATTACCCGCCAGTACATGGGCTATGTCGAGTTGATGCAGTCGGTGCGCCTGGAGCTGGCGGCCGAATACCTGGTGATGGCCGCGATGCTGGCCGAGATCAAGTCGCGAATGCTCTTGCCTCGGGCGGAGTCGATCGAGGCCGAGGAAGACGATCCCCGCGCCGAACTGATCCGGCGCCTGCAGGAGTATGAAAGGTTCAAGGCCGCAGCCGAAGGCATCGATGGCCTGAGCCGGGTTGGCCGTGATGTCGTCGTGCCCAGGCTTGATGCCCCCGAGGCGCGGGCGCGCAAGCTGGTGCCGGACGTCAGCCTGGAGGAGTTGCTGATGTCCATGGCCGAGGTGCTGCGCCGGGGCGACATGTTCGAAAGTCACCAGGTCAGTCGCGAAGCCTTGTCCACCCGCGAGCGCATGAGCGATGTACTGGAGCGGCTCAAGGGCGGCGGGTTCGTGCCCTTCGTCGAGCTGTTCACCGCCGAGGAAGGGCGCCTGGGGGTGGTGGTGACCTTTATGGCGATCCTCGAACTGGTCAAGGAATCCCTGGTCGAGCTGGTGCAGAATGAGCCGTTCGCGCCGATCCACGTGCGGGCCCGAGCCGATTAACGAGTTGAATCATGAACCTGACTGAACCCCGCGAGCTGGCACCACTGCTTGAAGCCTTCCTGTTGGCCTCGGGAAAACCGCAATCGCTTGAACGTCTGTTCGAACTCTTCGAAGAGGCCGAGCGCCCGGAGCCACCGGTCTTCAAGAAGGCCCTGACGATTCTGGCCAAGTCCTGTGATGGTCGTGCCTTCGAACTCAAGGAAGTCGCCTCCGGCTATCGCCTGCAAATCCGCGAAAAATTCTCGCCGTGGGTCGGGCGCCTGTGGGAAGAGCGCCCGCAGCGCTATTCCCGGGCCATGCTCGAAACCATGGCGTTGATCGCCTATCGCCAGCCGATCACCCGGGGTGAAATCGAGGACGTGCGGGGTGTGGCGGTCAACAGCCACATCGTCAAGACCCTGCTTGAGCGCGAGTGGATCCGCATCGTCGGCTACCGCGACGTGCCCGGCAAACCGGCGATGTTCGCCACCACCAAGGCGTTTCTCGACCATTTCAACCTGAAGAATCTGGACGATCTGCCACCCTTGGCAGAGCTGCGCGAGTTGGAGCCCGACCCGGTGCTCGACTTCGACGACGCCCCCGTACCTGCCAGCCTGCAAGAGCTGGCCGACGCCAGTGCCGAACCGGAGGAGCCCAAGGAGGAAACCAGTTTCCATACCTTGCTGCTGGAACTGGACACTATGGAGGAGGGGCTCAAGACCGATTTCGATGACATTCTGCGCGATGGTGCGGTGACTGATGCCGAAGAGCTGCCGGATCAGCCTGAATCTGAATCCGAGATTGAGCCTGAACCTGAGATGGAAGTTGAGGTTGAGGTTGAGCCGGAACCTGCGATTGAAGTTGAACTTCACGCCGAGCCTGACGCCACACTCGAAGAGGAACCGGACGACGATGTGCTTGGCGTTGCCGAAGCTCGCGAAAAACTACTGGCCGCCGTCGCTGCTCTCGAACAGCGCAAACCGGAGCTCGAATCTGAGTTGAGTGACGAGGAAGCCGAAGCCCGCGCGCTGGCCGAAGCCATCGAAGCTGAACGCCGCGCATTCGAAGACTGAGGTGCTGCCAAAAGATCGCAGCCTTCGGCAGCTCCTACAGGATCGCAGCCTTCGGCAGCTACAGGACCGCGTTTGCCACCAGTATCAATTTGTACCCGGTCATGTAGGAGCTGCCGCAGGCTGCGATCTTTTGACTTTAATTTTTGAGGCCTCAAGTGAGCTCACCCAAAGACCCCTGCATCAGCGTCTGCAAATTCGCCGACGACATCTGCATCGGCTGCGGCCGCAGCAAGCGCGAGATCAAGTCGTGGAAGAAGCTCGACAAGGTCGACAAGCGCGCCGTGCTCGCCGAAGCCGCGTTACGCCTGATCGCGCTCGGCCCTACCGCTCGGCGCAAAAGCAAATAACCTGGTCTGCCTGCGCTAGTCTCTGATGCGTAAATCCGCGCATGCGCGTATGATTCGCGACCCTTCGGCGATCCCTTCGCCCAAGTACCAGATAGACAACGCTTCAGGACGCCTTATCAGCGCTTCCTGAACAGACCACACCGGGAGGTGCCCAGATGAGTATCAACGACCAGAAAGACGACCAGGAAATCGGCCCAGCAGGCGAAAAGCTGCAGAAGGTCCTCGCCCGTATCGGCGTAGGCTCGCGCCGTGACGTGGAAGCCTGGATCAGCCATGGCCGCATCAAAGTCAATGGCAAAGACGCCACCCTTGGTCAGCGCGTCGACCTGCATGACGCCATCACCATCGATGGCAAGGTGATCAAGCGCGAAGAGGCCGCCGAGTCGGTTCGCCGCGTGATCATGTACAACAAGCCCGACGGTGAAATCTGCACCCGCAACGACCCGGAAGGCCGTCCAACCGTTTTCGACAAGATGCCGCGCCCGAAAGAAGGTCGCTGGATCAATATCGGGCGCCTGGACATCAACACCACCGGTTTGCTGATGTTCACCACTGACGGTGAGCTGGCCAATCGCCTGATGCATCCTTCCTACGAGATGGACCGTGAATACGCGGTACGTGTGCGTGGCGAAGTGGATGACGAGATGATCGAGCGCTTGAAAGCCGGGGTTGTCCTCGAAGACGGCCCGGCCAAGTTCACCGACATCAAGCAGGCGCCAGGTGGCGAAGGCTTCAACCACTGGTACCACTGCGTGGTGATGGAAGGTCGTAACCGCGAAGTTCGTCGTCTGTGGGAATCCCAGGGTCTGGTGGTCAGCCGCCTGAAACGCGTGCGTTTCGGTCCGGTGTTCCTCAACTCCGACCTGCCGATGGGTCGCTGGCGCGAAATGAGCCAGTACGAAGTCGACATCCTCAGTGCCGAGGTTGGCCTGACGCCTGTGGCCATGCCGCAGATGAACGCCAAGAGCAAAGACAAGCTCGAGCGGATGCAGCGCAAGTCGTCGCGTCCGATGGGCACCACCGAGCGTGTGAGGACCCTGCGTCCAGCCGCCGGTGCTCCAGCTGCCAACCCGCGTCCGGCCCGTGAGCCGCACATCGAAGGCGAACGTCCGGCCCGCAAGCCGGCGGCTCCTCGCGCCGATGGCGAGCGCGGTCCACGTACGCCGCGTCCGGCCAATGGCCGTACCGAGCGCGGTGAAGGCCGTGGCGCGCCAGCCGGGGGTCGCAGTGATCGCGGCGCTCCCGCCGGTCGTGGTACGCCAGTGGCGGATCGTCCAGCGGACACCAAGCGCCCAGCCAAACCAGTCGCGAAAAAGCGTCCGGGCATTGTCCTGGTCGACAAGGATGCGCCATCAGGCAAGCGCCGTGGTGCGCCGGCCGGTTCGGGTCAGCGTCCGGGCTTTGGCCGTCGCAAGCCGGAGTGAAGCAGCGGTAGGCTTCAAGCGGTAAGCAGTCAGTGAAAAGCGCCATCCTTCGGGGTGGCGTTTTTTTGTCTGGCTCAAATGCTGCGGCGCCTGGCAGTTTGCCTTCTTGAGCACGTCGCACCGCCGCTCCCACAGGGTATTGGAGGTGGACGCAGCATTTGTGCTCGGCGGATATCACTGTGGGAGCCGGGCTTGCTCGCGATGGCACCAGCGAAGACACCAAAGCATGTCGATTGGAAATCCGTCGTTACACGCTGTAACGAGATCTTGACGAATTACCCAGTGCTTCAGCTATTTTCCGCCGGGTGTAAGGAAATCCTTCCGCTAACCCGGACCTCATGGATTCCCAAGCCCTCTATCCCGCTTGTTTCAACCTCCATAGCAGGATCAGATGCGCCCCATGCCTGCCGTGCAGGTGCATAAAAACAAGGAGGCGCAATGAACGCCGTGACCCAACTCCAACTCTCTCCGAGGGGCGATTTTCCTGTCGTCCCCGTCGAAGACCTGCAAAGGTCTGAATCTATTTTTGCAGCCGTCCGGCACTGCCGGGGCGGACACAGGCAATCCCGGCAAATGACACGCTGATCCAGCGGGTCTGGCAGCAGGGGGTTACAGGTGTACAATGCGCCGCGTTTTAACTGTGACTTCCTGCGCACCAGCGCATACCTCAGGGCTATCCGCCTTGTTAACTCCGTTGCGCCACAAGCGCGTCGGGTTCGATTTCGTCACAGATAAAAACAAACAGGTGACGCATGAACGTTGTAAATACGCTGAACTCCTGGTGCTTGCGCTGGGGTTTGATCGGCGCTGCTTGAAATCGCAACCCGAGCAGCACGTCTACTGAACATCATCAAACCTTGCGTGAGACCCTTTTCATGAGTGGACAAAACTCGCATTCAGGCGAGCTGAAACGCGGCCTGAAAAATCGCCATATTCAACTGATCGCCCTCGGTGGGGCGATCGGTACCGGACTGTTCCTCGGCTCTGCCGGGGTGCTTAAATCCGCCGGCCCGTCGATGATCCTCGGCTACGCCATCTGCGGCTTCATCGCATTCATGATCATGCGCCAGCTTGGCGAAATGATCGTCGAAGAGCCGGTCGCCGGTTCGTTCAGCCACTTTGCGCACAAATACTGGGGTGGTTTCGCCGGCTTCCTGTCGGGCTGGAACTGCTGGATCCTGTACATCCTGGTGGGCATGTCGGAGCTGACTGCCGTCGGCAAATACATCCACTATTGGGCGCCGGACATCCCTACCTGGGTCTCGGCGGCCGGTTTCTTCGTCCTGATCAACCTGATCAACCTGGCCAACGTGAAGGTGTTCGGCGAGGCAGAGTTCTGGTTCGCGATCATCAAGGTCGTGGCGATCGTCGGCATGATTGCCCTGGGCAGCTACCTGCTGGTCAGCGGCAACGGCGGGCCCCAGGCGTCGGTGAGCAACCTGTGGTCCCACGGTGGCTTCTTCCCCAACGGTGTCAGCGGGCTGGTGATGGCCATGGCGATCATCATGTTCTCCTTCGGCGGCCTGGAAATGCTGGGCTTCACCGCAGCAGAAGCAGACAAGCCGAAAACCGTGATCCCGAAAGCCATCAACCAGGTGATCTACCGGATCCTGATTTTCTACATCGGCGCACTGGTCATCCTGCTGTCGCTGACCCCATGGGACAGCCTGCTGGAAACCCTGAACGCCTCCGGCGATTCCTATAGCGGCAGCCCGTTCGTGCAAGTGTTCTCGATGCTGGGCAGCAACACGGCGGCGCACATCCTCAACTTCGTGGTGTTGACGGCGGCATTGTCGGTGTACAACAGCGGCACCTACTGCAACAGCCGCATGCTGCTGGGCATGGCCGAGCAGGGCGATGCCCCGAAAGCCCTGGCGAAGATCGACAAGCGCGGCGTGCCGGTGCGCTCGATCCTGGCTTCGGCGGCGGTCACGCTGATCGCGGTGTTGCTCAACTACCTGATTCCTCACAGCGCGCTTGAGCTGCTGATGTCGCTGGTGGTGGCCACCCTGGTGATCAACTGGGCGATGATCAGCTTCTCGCACTTCAAGTTTCGCCAGCACATGAACAAAACCAGCCAGACACCGCTGTTCAAGGCGCTGTGGTACCCGTACGGCAACTACATCTGCCTGGCGTTCGTGGTGTTTATCCTTGGCGTGATGCTGTTGATACCGGGCATCCAGGTCTCGGTGTACGCGATCCCTGTATGGCTTGCCTTCATGTGGATCTGCTATGGCATCAAGAACAAGCGCAGCGCACGGCATGCCCTTCAGCCTGCCGTGAAGTAACGCGGTACGCAGAAACAACAAACCCGGCCATGTGCCGGGTTTGTTGTTTTGTAACCTGCGCAGATCTCCTGTGAAAGCAAGCCTGTGGAGATCCCCTGTGGGAGTCAGGCTTGCCCGCGATGAACGATGACGCGGTCTAACCTGTAAATCGCGGCGCCTCAATCGCGGGCAAGCCTTGCTCCCACAGGGGATTTTCGGCGTTCTGAAGTTCGCATTCGCGGTATCCTGCGTGTTCTGAATACGGACACTTTTACCATGCTGGAGATTTCCAACAACGTGCACCTGCCGGATGCCGAGATCGAGCTGACGGCCATTCGCGCCCAGGGCGCCGGCGGGCAGAACGTCAACAAGGTCTCCAGCGCCATGCACCTGCGCTTCGACATCCCGGCGTCTTCATTGCCCGAGTTCTACAAGGAACGGCTGCTGGCGCTGCGCGACAGTCGCATCACCAGTGATGGCGTGCTCATCATCAAGGCCCAACAGTACCGCACGCAGGAAGCCAATCGCGCCGACGCGTTGGAGCGCCTTGTCGAGCTGATCCAGAGCGCCACCAAGGTCGAAAAGAAGCGCCGCCCGACCAAGCCGACCCTTGGCTCGAAAAAACGTCGCCTCGAGTCCAAGACCAAACGCGGCAGCATCAAGGCCGGGCGCGGCAAGGTCGACTTCTAGCGGACGTCCCGTTGTTCCCGGTACTTCGGCGCCTGGCGGTACAGATAGATGCTCAGGGCCAGACCGCTAAGGGCGGCAAGCGCGGCGAACAGGAAGATCGAGGCAAAGCCGAACCCTGCGGCGATGGCACCGGCCAATGGCCCGGTGATCCCCAGTGACAGGTCGATAAACAACGAATAAGCCCCCACTGCAGCCCCGCGGCTCGAAGCCGGCACCAGGTTCACGGCTTCCACGCCCAGCGCCGGGAACACCAGGGAGAAGCCAAATCCGCTAAGCGCTGCACCGGCCAGGGCCCAGTGTGCATCCGGTGCCAGCCACAGCAGCAATAGGCCCAGGGTTTCCACCGACAGGCAGGCAATCGCCACGCGAAAGCCCCCGAGGCGGTTGATCAGGTTGCCGAACAGCAGGCGCGCGCCAATGAAGCTGGCGCCGAACAGGCTCAGGCACAGCACGGCGTTGTTCCAGTTTTGCGTGGCGTAATACAGGGTGATGAAGGTGGCGATGGTGCCAAACCCGATGGAGCCCAACGCCAGGCCACAGCCGTGAGGCAGCACTCGCCCAAGCACGTGCATGAACGGCAAGCGCTCGCCGACCAGGATCGGTGCGGCGGTCTTTGGCCAGGCCAGGGCCAGGCCGATCACCGCCAGCAGCACGATACTCACGCCCATGCTCCACAAGCCCAACTCCCTCACCAGCAGCACACCCAGCGGCGCGCCAACAGCCAGTGCGCCGTAGCTGGCGATGCCGTTCCAGGAGATGACTTTGGCGGTATTCGCCGCACCGACCCGGCCGATGCCCCAGCCGATCGAACCGGAGCCGACCAGGCTTTCGGCGCTGCCGAGCACCAGGCGGCCGATCAACAGGCTGGTCAGGCTCACCATCGGCAGGCTTTGGGTCCAGGCTGAAATCAGCATGAACACGCCGCTCAACCCGCAGCCGGCAAGGCCGTACATGACTGCCAGCTTGCTGCCCTTGTTGTCGATGATCTTGCCGGCGTAGGGTCGGCTGAGCAGGGTGGCCAGGTATTGCACGCTGATCACCAGCCCGGCGATCACGGCACCAAAGCCCAGGTCGCTGTGGACATAGCCCGGCAGTACCGCCAGGGGAATGCCGATGTTCAGGTAGCCGATGAAGGTGAAGAGGACGATAGAGACAACTTGCAGCGTTACCCGCAGGGGGCGCTGGTTTTCAGACATGGGTAAAGGTCCACGGCAAAGCAGGATAGATAGGCTGCTTATGATAGCGGTGGGAGGGAGCGCAGGTCGTGAAAAAGTAAAACTATTTGCCGGGCGGGGTTGAGTCAGTCGGGGCCGGGGCAACCAGTTGCGTCGTGACCAGGGCGGCCAGGGCGTTTTCCTGGGTGCCGAAACGGGCGAGCAGGGCAGCCTGTTTTTCGGCGGAGAGGCGATTCCAGATAGCGATCATTTTCTCGGCGGTGCCGATCAGGACGCTGGCCTGGTTCTCGGTAAAGTCGTCGTTCATGCGGGGCTCAGGGTTCAGGCGGTGTGGAAAGCGCATGTTAGCGCTTTCCACACGGTCTGGCATTGCGGGTCTCAGTCTTCGCTGTCAGCCTTGCGACTGTCAGATGCTTCTTTCGGCTCGGGCTGTTGGGCGCCGGCTTGCTGCGTGGTTGTCTGCTCAGTTTCGTGCAGGCTTGGGAAGGGGAGATTAGGGATCTCGTGCATGTTTCGCGCTCCTCGCAAAGTCTGTTGATAGATCTGGTAGATCCGCGCTTTTACAAAGCCTGGGCAGGATACAGCAGGAGAAATGACAATTAGAGTTTTATCTGGAATTTCTGCGACAGATGGCCGCAGGGGGGGGCGCTCGATCTTGCGATGATTCCCTGCAGGAGCAGCGTAGGAGCTGCGTAGGAGCTGCCGAGCCTGCGAGGCTGCGATCTTTTGACGTTGCCCTTCAAAATCAAAAGATCGCAGCCTCGCAGGCTCGACAGCTCCTACAGGGTTATTTTGCAAACAGGGCTATTTGCAAACCTCGGCGATTGCCTCGGCCAGCAGGTCCAGGCGTGTTGCGTCGATGCCGGCCACGTTTGCCCGGCCGGTGCCGACCATGTACACGCTGTGGTGGTCACGCAGATTTTTCACCTGCTCCGGCGACAGGCCGGTGTAGGAGAACATGCCGCGCTGAACGCCGATGTGGGCAAAACGCTCGCGCAAACCGTGAGGCTCAAGCGCCTCTACCAAACCGCTGCGTAACTGCGCAATGCGCAGGCGCATGGCTTCCACTTCGTCGGCCCACAAGCTTTTCAGCTCAGGGTCGCCAAGGATGGTCGCCACCACTGCAGCGCCATGGTCCGGCGGTGTCGACCACAGGTTGCGGGCAATATTGGCCAGTTGGCTGCGTATGTCCACCAGCTTGTCAGCGCTCTTGGCGCAGACAATCAGCGCGCCGGTGCGATCGCGGTACAACCCGAAGTTCTTCGAGCAGGAACTGGTGATCAGCACTTCCGGCAACTCGGCAGCGAACAGTCGGGTGGACCAGGCATCCTGCTCCAGGCCATCGCCAAAACCCTGGTAGGCGAAGTCGATCAGCGGCAGCAGGTCGCGGCTGCGCACGATGTCCAGCACCCGACGCCAGTCGTCATGGGAAAGATCAAAACCGGTCGGGTTGTGGCAGCAGGCGTGCAACAGCACTACGTCGCCCTTGGGCACTTCACGCAGTACCGCCAGCATGGCCTCGACGTCTAAACGGTTATCGCTGCTCACGTACGGGTAATGGCTGACCTTGACACCGGCTGCCGCGAAAATCGTTTCATGGATCGGCCAGGTCGGGTTGCTCAGCCACACGCCACGGCCCGGCAGGCACTGGGCAATGAAGTCAGCGCTGAGGCGCAATGCGCCGGTGCCGCCTGGGGTCTGCGTGGCCCCCGCGCGCTGCCCGGCGATCAACGGGGAGTCGGCGCCCAGCACCAGCTCGTTGATCACCTTGCCAAACGCCGGCTCGCCATGACCACCGATGTAGGTCTTGGTGGATTGCTTGTCAACCAGTCGCGCCTCGGCGAGTTTCACCGCCTGCGGGATTGGCGTCAGGCCGTGGGCGTCTTTATAGACGCCCACCCCGAGGTCGAATTTGCGCGGGTTGGGATCCTGCGCATACGCCTCCATCAACCCCAGGATCGGATCGCCAGGTACCCGGCCGATCGAGTCGAAATGCATTATTTGCGGCCCTCGGCGTTCTTGGCCACTTCGTCGGTGCGCGCGGCCATGATGAAGTCGTTGCGGTGCAGGCCCTTGATGGAGTGGCTCCACCAGGTCACGGTGACTTTGCCCCACTCGGTGAGCAGGCCCGGGTGGTGCCCCTCGGCCTCGGAGATTTCACCGACCGCGTTGGTGAACGCCAGCGCATGCTTGAAATTCTTGAACAGGAAGACTTTTTCCAGCTGCATGATGCTGTCGCGAACTTCGATGTTCCAGTCCGGGATCTGCTTGAGCAATACCGGCAGTTCTTCGTCGCTGACCTGAGGTGCGCCGGCTTGGCAGGCTTCGCAGTGGGCTTGGTTCAGAGCGTTCATGGTGTATTCCTGAATTCGATTCTTGTTGGAAATTACTATCTTTGCGCGCAAGTCGCGAGCGGGATCTGCTCAGGCCGCTTTTGGCTTGGGCGGAAATTTTGGTGCGTGCAAGCCCAGCTGCATGCCTTGCTTGACCATGCCCATGATGTCCTCGTGGGCCAGGTCGAACAGACGCTTGAGGTTGGGCAGCACGAAGTACAAGGGCTGCAGGATGTCGATGCGGTAAGGCGTGCGCATGCATTCCAGCGGGTCGAAGGCTTGGTGTTCGGGCTCGTCGGACAGGCAGTAGACGGTTTCTTTAGGCGAGGAAAGGATGCCGCCGCCGTAGATGCGTTGGCCCTGGGGCGTGTCGACCAGGCCGAACTCGATGGTCATCCAGTACAGGCGAGCCAGGTACACCCGTTCTTCCTTGGTCGCCTGCAGGCCAAGCTTGCCGTAGGTGTGGGTGAATTCGGCGAACCAGGGGTTGGTCAGCAGCGGGCAGTGGCCAAAGATCTCGTGGAAAATATCCGGCTCTTGCAGGTAGTCCAGCTCTTCGCGAGTGCGAATGAAAGTGGCCACCGGGAACTGCTTGTTGGCGAGCAATTCGAAGAAAGTCTGGAAGGGGATCAGCGCCGGCACCCGGGCCACCTGCCAGCCGGTGGTTTCACCGAGCACCTTGTTGATCTCGCCCAGTTGCGGGATGCGGTCGTGGGGCAGACCGAGTTTTTCGATACCGTCCAGGTATTCCTGGCACGCACGACCCTCGATCACTTTCAGTTGGCGAGTGATCAGCGTGTTCCACACCGCGTGTTCTTCGGCGGGGTAGTCGATAAAACCTTGCGCATCGGGCTCGCGAGCCACGTATTGCGTCTGCTTCATGCTGCTCTCCTGCTAGGGGAATTCGTTCTTGTTATGTCCAGCTATGGACTTACAAATACCCCAGGATTTTCGGATGTGCAGCCCCGTGCGCGAGGTGTAAGGCATAAAAAACAGCACTTTTCGTAAAGTTTTCGTTACGCAATGGCGGTTGCGGCGTGGCTGTTGAGTTTTCTGGTTTGAAAAGCGCCTTGGGTGTCACATAATCTTTACGACTATCTGAGCGTTGCAGCAAAAAATCGCTCCTGCGGCCACCGCCACCCCCTGTGGGAGCGGGCCGAGCTCGGCATGATTTCCTTAACCGCTTTTCGAGCCTTTATATGCGTATCAAAGTCCACTGCCAGAACCGCATCGGCATCCTGCGCGACATCCTCAACCTGCTGGTGGAGTACGGGATCAACGTCGCGCGTGGCGAAGTCGGGGGTGAGCACGGTAATGCGATCTACCTGCACTGCCCGAACCTGATCAACCTGCAGTTCCAGGCGCTGCGGGCGAAGTTCGAATCGATCCCCGGGGTGTTTGGCGTCAAGCGTGTAGGGCTGATGCCCAGCGAGCGTCG
Source organism: Pseudomonas sp. Y24-6 (assembly GCF_020295325.1). Classification (NCBI taxonomy): domain Bacteria; kingdom Pseudomonadati; phylum Pseudomonadota; class Gammaproteobacteria; order Pseudomonadales; family Pseudomonadaceae; genus Pseudomonas; species Pseudomonas sp. Y24-6. The sequence continues at coordinate 169,475 of NZ_JACBXG010000003.1, forward strand.
GCACATGGAGCTCAATGCGCTGCTCGGCGCGCTGGAGTTTCCGGTGCTGTCGATCGATATGGGCGGTTCGATCGTTGCGGCTAACCGGGCCGCCGCACAGTTGCTCGGCGTGCGGGTGGACGAGGTGCCGGGCATCCCGTTGTCCCGTTACGCCGAGGATTTCGACCTGCCGGAACTGGTACGTGCCAACAAGTCGCGGATCAACGGGCTGCGGGTCAAGGTCAAGGGCGACGTATTCCTGGCCGACATCGCGCCATTGCAATCGGAGCATGACGACAGCGAGGCCATGGCCGGCGCGGTATTGACGCTGCATCGCGCGGATCGGGTAGGCGAACGCATCTACAACGTGCGCAAGCAGGAACTGCGCGGGTTCGACAGCATTTTCCAGAGTTCGAAGGTGATGGCTGCCGTGGTCCGCGAAGCCCGGCGCATGGCGCCCCTGGACGCACCGTTGTTGATAGAAGGCGAAACAGGCACCGGCAAGGAATTGCTGGCACGGGCCTGTCACCTGGCAAGTCCCCGCGGCCAGTCGCCGTTGATGGCGCTCAACTGTGCGGGGCTGCCGGAGTCCATGGCCGAGACCGAATTGTTCGGTTACGGCCCCGGCGCATTCGAAGGCGCCCGGGCCGAAGGCAAGCTCGGGCTGCTGGAGCTGACTGCCGGCGGTACGCTGTTTCTCGATGGTGTCGGTGAAATGAGCCCGCGCTTGCAGGTGAAATTGCTGCGCTTCCTGCAGGACGGATGCTTTCGTCGGGTAGGCAGTGATGAAGAGGTGTACCTCGATGTGCGGGTGATCTGTGCGACCCAGGTCGACCTGTCGGAGCTGTGCGCTCGCGGGGAGTTCCGCCAGGATCTGTACCACCGCCTGAACGTGTTGTCATTGCACATCCCGCCACTGCGCGAATGCCTGGACGGCTTGACGCCCCTGGTCGAGCACTTCCTGGACCAGGCCAGCCGGCAGATCGGTTGCCCGCTGCCGAAACTGGCGCCGGCGGCGATGGAGCGGCTCAGTCATTACCATTGGCCGGGCAACGTGCGGCAATTGGAGAATGTGCTGTTTCAGGCGGTGTCCTTGTGCGAAGGCGGCACCGTCAAGGCCGAGCACATCCGCCTGCCGGACTACGGCGTGCGTCAGCCGCTTGGCGATTTCTCCTTGGAAGGCGGGCTGGACGAGATTGTCGGGCGCTTCGAGAAGGCGGTGCTGGAGCGTCTGTATTCAGAACATCCGAGCAGCCGGCAGTTGGGTAAACGCCTGGGGGTTTCGCATACCACCATTGCCAACAAGCTGCGTGAGTATGAGGTGGGCAAGGACAGCAGCACTTAAAGTCAAAAGATCGCAGCCTCGTTTTACTCGGCAGCTCCTACGGGGATCAGGTATTCATGTAGGAGCTGTCGAGTGAAACGAGGCTGCGATCTTTCGCTCTATTGCCGCGAAGCGGCACAACACCGCCGGTTTTTCGACTTCACCCCATTCCTTCACTCCTCTCCAAACCCCTCAAGCCCCCTGTTTGCCGGGCCCAGCGCCGCCAGAAAATAGTTGGTCTGCAAATTGCTTATGGCTCAGCAGTACAGCGGTGGGCGGCAAACGTCCGGCATGCAGAGGAAAGAGTGTGGATAAGTACCTTTATGTAGCTATGACCGGCGCCAGCCAGAATGCACTGGCGCAGAAGGCTCATGCGAACAACCTCGCGAACATCTCCACCAACGGTTTCCAGAAAGACCTGGAGCAGGCGCGCTCGATGCCGGTGTTTGGTGACAGCTTTCCGGCGCGTGCGTTTGCCATGTCCGAGCGTCCGGCCACCGACTTTTCTGCAGGTTCGCTGGTGGAAACCGGCCGCGACCTCGACGTTGCCGTACAGGGCAATGGCTGGATTGCCGTGCAGAACCCCGATGGCGGTGAAAGCTATGTGCGCACCGGCAGCCTCAACGTCGATGCCCTGGGCGTATTGCGCGCCGGCAACGGTATGCCGGTGATGGGCAATGGCGGGCCGATTGCCGTGCCGCCCGAGCAACAGATCGAGGTGGGCGAGGATGGCACCATCAGTATTCGGGCGATGGGCGAAGGCCCGCGCGTGATGGCCGAAGTCGACCGCATCAAGCTGGTCAACCCTGACTTGCGGAACATGACCAAAGGCCTGGACGGTTCGATCCACACCAAGGACGGCCAGCCGGCGCAGGCGGATGCCAACGTCAAGCTGGTGTCCGGTTTCCTCGAGTCGAGCAACGTCAATGCCGTGGAAGAGATGACCTCGGTGCTGGCCCTGGCCAAGCAGTTCGAATTGCACATCAAGATGATGAACACCGCAAAAGAAGACGACCAGGCCATGGCTCGGGTCTTGCAGATCAGCTAATTACCAGAACGTCGCGCCGTAAAACAGGCGCACGAGGAGAATCGAATGCTTCCGGCTCTATGGGTTGCCAAAACCGGTCTGTCCGCCCAGGACACCAACCTGACCACCATTTCCAACAACCTGGCGAACGTGTCGACCACGGGTTTCAAACGTGATCGCGCCGAGTTCCAGGACCTGCTGTATCAGATCAAGCGTCAGCCTGGCGCCCAGTCGACCCAGGACAGCGAATTGCCGTCGGGTCTGCAAGTGGGTACGGGTGTGCGCATCGTCGGCACCCAGAAAAACTTCACCGCCGGCAGCCTGCAAACCACCGAGCAGCCGCTGGACATGGCCATCGACGGTCGCGGTTTCTTCCAGATCCTGCAGCCGGACGGCACCACGTCCTACACCCGTGACGGTACTTTCCACCTGGACTCCAATGGCCAGATCGTCAATGCCAGCGGCTTCGCCCTGGAGCCGGCCATTGTCATCCCGAACGACGCCCAGACCTTCACGGTCGGCCGCGACGGTACCGTGTCGGTCACCGTTCCCGGCAACGCCGCGTCCCAGGTGATCGGCAACCTGCAGACCGCCGACTTCATCAACCCGGCCGGCCTGCAAGCCGTGGGCAACAACCTGTTCCTGGAAACCGCCGCCAGCGGCGCGCCACAGGTTGGCACCCCGGGCCTCGCCGGTTTCGGCACCACGCTGCAGAACACCCTGGAAACCTCCAACGTCAGCACCGTTGAGGAGATGGTCAACATGATCACCACCCAGCGCGCCTACGAGATGAACTCCAAGGTGATCTCCACCGCCGACCAGATGCTCTCGTTCGTAACGCAGAATCTGTAATCAAGAATATGGGGCGGCCACGCGGTCGCCTGCAACACCGTGAGGTAGGGTCATGAATCGCTTCGTATCTGTTCTGGCACTGAGTGGCGTCACCGCGCTCGCCGGCTGTGTCGCGCCTGCGCCGCGGCCCAATGACCCTTACTATGCCCCGGTGTTGCCGCGCACACCGCTGCCGGCTGCCGCCAACAATGGCTCGATCTACCAGGCCGGCTTCGAACAGAACCTGTACAGCGACCGCAAGGCGTTCCGCGTCGGTGACATCATCACCATCACGCTGAACGAGCGCACCCAGGCCAGCAAGAACGCCAACTCGCAGATCGGCAAGAACAGCGACACCAGCGTCGGCCTGACCTCGTTGTTCGGCTCCAGCCTCACCACTAATAATCCAATTGGTGGCGGCGACCTGAGCCTCAACGCCGGCTACAGTGCCGACCGTGCGACCAAGGGCGACAGCAAGTCCGGGCAGAGCAACAGCCTGACCGGCTCGATCACCGTGACTGTCGCCGACGTATTGCCCAACGGCATCATCGCCGTGCGCGGCGAGAAGTGGCTGACCCTCAACACCGGCGATGAGCTGGTGCGCATTGCCGGCATGGTCCGCGCCGATGACATCGCCACGGACAACACCGTGTCGTCGACCCGGGTGGCCGATGCACGTATTACCTACTCGGGCACCGGTGCCTTTGCCGATGCGAGTCAGCCAGGCTGGTTCGACCGTTTCTTCCTCAGCCCGCTGTTTCCTTTCTAGGTGGCTATCAAGTTGAGCATGTTGAACTTCAAACGCCTGATGGTGGCCGCCCTGATGCTCTCGGCTGCGTTTAGCGCGCAAGCCGAGCGGCTCAAGGACATCGCCAGTATTTCTGGCGTGCGTTCCAACCAACTGATCGGCTACGGCCTGGTGGTCGGGCTTAGCGGCACCGGCGACCAGACGACGCAGACCCCGTTCACCCTGCAGACTTTCAACAACATGCTCTCGCAGTTCGGCATCAAGGTGCCGCCGGGTTCGGGCAACGTGCAGTTGAAAAACGTCGCGGCGGTGTCGATCAGTGCCGACTTGCCGGCGTTCGCCAAACCGGGTCAGCAGATTGACATCACCGTAGCGTCCATCGGCAACTCCAAGAGCCTGCGCGGCGGTACCTTGCTGCTGACGCCGCTCAAAGGTATTGACGGTAACGTCTACGCGATCGCCCAGGGCAACCTGGTGGTCGGCGGTTTTGATGCCGAGGGCCGCGACGGTTCGAAGATCACCGTCAACGTCCCGTCGGCGGGGCGCATTCCCGGTGGTGCATCGGTCGAGCGGGCGGTGCCAAGTGGTTTCAACCAGGGCAACAGCCTGACCCTGAACCTCAACCGTTCGGACTTCACCACCGCCAAGCGCATCGTCGACAAGATCAACAACATGCTCGGCCCGGGCGTGGCCCAGGCCATCGACGGCGGCTCGATCCGCGTCAGTGCGCCACTGGACCCGAGCCAGCGCGTGGACTACCTGTCGATCATCGAGAACCTGGAAGTCGATCCGGGCCAGGCAGTGGCCAAAGTCATCATCAACTCGCGTACCGGCACCATCGTGATCGGCCAGAACGTGAAAGTGTCCCCGGCCGCCGTGACCCACGGCAGCCTGACCGTGACCATCACCGAAGACCCGATCGTCAGCCAGCCGGGCCCGCTGTCCAATGGCCAGACGGCCGTGGTGCCACGCTCGCGGGTCAACGCCCAGCAGGAAGCCAAGCCGATGTTCAAGTTCGGCCCGGGCACCACCCTCGACGAAATCGTGCGAGCGGTGAACCAGGTCGGCGCCGCGCCGGGTGACTTGATGGCCATTCTCGAAGCACTGAAACAGGCCGGCGCACTGCAAGCCGACCTGATCGTGATCTGAGGACTGCGCCCATGGATATGTACAAGAGCGGTCTGGTCAGCAGTAGCGATTCCGGGTCCTACTCGGACTTGAATCGCCTCAACCAGCTCAAGGTCGGCGACAAGAACAGCGACGCGAACATGCGCAAAGTGGCGCAGGAATTCGAGTCGCTGTTCCTCGGTGAAATGCTCAAGTCCATGCGCTCGGCCACCAATGCGCTGGGCCAGGACAACCCGCTCAACACCGCCGAAGCCAAGCAGTACCAGGAAATGTACGACCAGCAGCTGGCCGTTTCCATGTCCCGCGAAGGCGGCGGTATCGGCCTGGCCGACGTGCTGATGCGCCAGATGTCAAAGAACAAACCCATGGCCCCGGGTGAAGCGGCGGCAGCGTCCGCCGCCAAGCAAGCCGAGGCCAAGGCCGCCGTGGAAACGCCAATCGCCGCCGGCACGGCAGCCACCAACGGACCCTTGTCGCGCCTCAATGGCCAGCGCCCGTTGTGGGCTTCGCGTTCGATCCATGCACCGCAGGCAGCAGGCGAGGGCGCGCATCGCAATGACATGGCGCTGATCAACCAGCGCCGCCTGGCGTTGCCGCCAAAGCTCGCAGACCGCCTGCTCGCCGGCCTGGTGCCATCGGCCGCGACTCCGGCTGTGACTGCGACGACAGCGGCGACCGCCATCAACAAAATCGACGTGCCCACGATCAGCCCGACCGGTTCCGGCTCGCTGTACAACGGCGACTGGCTGACCGCGCAAACCGAGGCGCCGGCCAGCGGTCGCCTGCAGGTCTACGGCCGGGCCATGGCGCAGATCCCGCTGGCACCGCCAAAGAAAGCCTTCAGCTCTGCCGACGAATTCGTCAACGCCATGCTGCCCATGGCCAAGGAAGCCGCCGACCGCATCGGCGTCGATCCGCGCTACCTGGTGGCCCAGGCCGCCCTCGAAACCGGCTGGGGCAAGTCGGTCATGCGCGCCCAGGATGGCAGCAGCAGCCACAACCTGTTCGGCATCAAGGCCAGCAGCAACTGGAAGGGCGATTCAGCCCGGGCCATCACCAGCGAATTCAGAAACGGCGAGATGGTCAAGGAGACGGCGCAGTTCCGTTCCTACGACTCCTACAAAGACAGCTTCCACGACCTCGTGACGCTGCTGCAATCCAACAATCGCTATCAAGATGTCGTGAAGTCTGCCGATAACCCCGAACAATTTGTACGCGAGTTGCAGAAGGCCGGCTACGCAACCGACCCGAACTACGCCAGCAAGATTTCGCAAATAGCCAGGCAGATGACGAGTTATCAGAACTACGCTGCGGCGGGCGTTTCCACTACGCCTTTATAGGCACAAGGTATAAGGTCTGAACCATGAGTTTGCTCAATATCGGGATGTCGGGTCTCAACGCCAGTCAGGTGTCGTTGGCGACTGTCGGCAATAACATTGCCAACGCCAACACCGCCGGCTATTCACGCCAGCAGACCATTCAGACCAGCAATGCCTCGAACCTCAATGGCGGGGTGTTCATCGGCAGCGGCACGACCCTGGCGGATGTGCGTCGGGTGTATAACGCCTATCTCGATCAGCAGCTGCAGACCAGCACTTCGCTGAGCAACGATGCCAACTCCTACCTCGAGCAGGTGAACCCGCTCGACAAGCTGTTCTCGGACAAAACCACCGGCATCAGTGCGGTGTTGAGCAGCTTCTTTGCCGCCGTGCAGACCTCGGCCGCCACGCCCAGCGACACGGCTGCGCGGCAGTTGCTGCTGACCAATGCGCAGACCCTGAGCAACCGCTTCAACGCGTTGTCGTCGCAGATGCAGCAGCAAAACGAAGGCATCAACAGCCAGCTGACCACCATGACCGAAAAGGTCAATCAGCTGACGGCCTCCATCGCCTCGCTGAACCAGCAGATTTCCCAGGCCGGCAGCTCGACCGGCAGCGGCCCGAACAACCTGCTCGATGCGCGTAACGAAGCCGTGCGCACACTCAATGAGCTGGTCGGCGTGACCGTCCAGGAACAGAACGGCAGCTACAACGTATCCCTTGGTACCGGCCAGTCGCTGGTGTTGGGCAACACGTCCAACACCCTGACGACCGCCCGCACCGGCATCGACAAGAACCAGGTGACTATCCAGGTCAAATCGCCTTCTTCGGTGAGCGATGTGACCTCTGTCATCAGCGGCGGCAAGATCGGCGGACTGCTGCGCTACCGCGACGACGTGCTGGTGCCGGCAATGAACGACCTGGGCCGCACCGCCATCGTGGTCGCCGACAAGATCAACCGGCAGTTGGGCCAGGGCCTCGACGCCAATGGCGAATTCGGTGCATCGCTGTTCTCCAGCATCAACAGTGCCGCAGCGATCAGCCAGCGCAGCCTGGCCGCCTCGAGCAACAGCGCGGGCTCGGGCAATCTCGACGTCACCATCACCAACTCCAGTGCGTTGACCGCCTTCGATTACGAAGTGACGTTCACCGCTGCGGACAAGTACACGGTCAAGCGCTCCGACGGCAAAAGCATGGGCAGTTTTGATCTGAATCCGGCGGCCGAGATCGATGGGTTCAAGCTCAATCTCAACGGCGCTGCCCTGAGTGCGGGCGATACCTTCAAGGTGATCCCGACACGCACCGGTGCCAGCAACATCACCACGCAGATGACCGATTCCAACAAGCTGGCCTTTGCCGGCGCCCTGGTCGCGACCAGCAACACCGGCAACGGCGGCACTGGCGCCTTGACCGCGCCCGCGCTGACCGTGCCGATGGACATCTACGCCGGCGCCGACCTGGCCGACCTGCAGGCCGGGATCAAGAATTCCATGCCGGTGACCCTGACATTCAAGGACGCTGTCGGCGGCAGCCAGGGCTACGAAGTGTTCAACGCCAAAGGCCAGAGCATTGGCACCGGCACCATCGTGCCGGGGCAGGGCAACGACCTGACGATCAACGTGCCGATGCTCGACGCGACGGGCACGGCGATCCCTGGCAAATCGTTCTCCTTCAACACCACGGTCAGCGGCTCGCCGTCGAAGAACGACAAGTACGAAGTCGCCTTCAACGTCGACGGCAAGAAAGACAACCGCAACGCCAACGAATTGTTGGGCCTGCAAACCAAGGCCACGGTCGGCGTCAGCGGCGGCAACGCCGGCATGAGCATGACCACCGCCTACAGCCGCCTGGTGGAACAGGTCGGCGCCAAGGCCAGCCAGGCCCTGGGCGACAGCACCGCCAGCGGGGCGATCCTGGCCCGCGCCAAGTCCGAAGTCGCCTCCGTGTCCCAGGTTAACCTGGACGACGAGGCCGCCGATCTGGTCAAGTTCCAGCAGTACTACACCGCGTCGTCGCAGATTATCAAGGCCGCGCAAGAAACCTTCAGCACGCTGATCAACAGTCTTTAAGGGAGTCTTCGACGATGCGAATTTCTACAGCCCAGTACTTTGAGACGAGTGCGGCCAAGTACCAGAACAACTTCTCCTCGATTGTGAAGACTCAGGAGCAGATCACTTCGGGCGTGCGTATTCAGAGTGCCGGTGATGATCCTGTCGGGGCTGCGCAGTTGTTGATGTTGCAGCAGCAGAAGGCGATGCTGGGGCAATACAGTACCAATATGGGCAGCATCAAGAGTTCGCTGTCCAACCAGGAGAGCGTCCTTGAAAGCCTGAATACCTCGATTCAGCGCGGTCGCGAACTGGCGCTGCAGGCCGGCAACGGTGGCTACAGCGATGCTGATCGAAAGTCGATTGCCAGCGAAATCGGTGAGATCGAAGAGCAAGTATTGGGCCTGCTCAATAGCAAGGATCCGTCCGGCAACTACATGTTCTCCGGCTCGAAAACCCTGACGCCGCCGTATGTGCGCAACAACGATGGCACCTACTCTTATCAGGGGGATGACAACCAGTTGAGCTTGCAAGTCTCTGACATCTTGTCGATTGCGACCAACGACACCGGTAAGAGCGTCCTCGAGTCGGCCACGAACTCAGGTCGCACCCAGGCGGTACTCGATCCCTCCAAGCCTAATGACGGTACGGTTTCAGTGTCGGCAGGCCTGATGAAATCGAATGCGGCCTACACCAAGAACTTTGCTGCAGGCGAGCCTTACGAACTGAAGTTCGTCGACAGTACTCACTACACCATCGCTGATAAGGATGGTAACGACGTGACCACCGAAGTGTCCGGCAATGGCACTTTTGATGCGAGCAAGCAAGGTGGTTCGACCATCAATTTGCGCGGAGTGGAGTTCGACATCACGCTGCGACTAAAGGCGCCTATCGATCCGGTGACCACGTTGCCAATGACGCCAGATGAAGAAGTGAAGGATCACATTTTTTCGTTGGGCACCAAGCCTGACAGCTTTAACTCTTCACGTACGCCGAGCAATACCTCGACTGCTCAGATCACCGGTTCTGGCGTCTCCAGTCAATCTGACTACGTCAACGGATTTCCTAACAGCGGCGTGGTGGTCAAATTCACCGATGCGACAAACTACGAAGTCTTTGCCCAGCCAATGGGCTCGGACAGCAAGCCAATCGGTGCTGGGGTGCTGACTGCGGGCTCGATCACGGTAGCGGGGGTCAAGCTCGACTTCACCGGCGCCCCGGCAGCGAATGATCAATTCGTAGTAGGTGCCAGCAGCCACAAGACTCAGAGTGCACTGGATACATTGAGTCAGTTACGCCAGGCGCTCGAAACCCCTGCCGACGGCAATGATCTGGCTCAGATCAAGCTCAAGGACGCGGTTAATGCGGCGATCAGTAACCTGTCCAACTCCAGCGAGCAGATCGACAACGTTCGCGGGTCCATTGGTGCTCGATTGGGTGCGATCGACATCCAGAGCGCCGAAAACACCAGCATCGGTCTGGTAAACACCAGTACCCAGGCCGCAATTGGCGATACTGACGTGGCAACTGCATCTATCGACCTGGCCTTTCAGCAATCACTGCTGCAAGCCTCGCAATTGGCGTTCGTCAAAATCGCCCAGTTGAGCCTGTTCAACAAGCTGTAACCCTCCTTGATTGCCGGCACCCCAGGGTGCCGGCGATGTCTAGTTGACGCTTTTTCCTCCCTTAGGTTGATCGTTTTTACCCTCCAGTCGGCGGTTGATCGCCTGTTTGTGACTGGATGTTTGGTATAAGCCACGCATAATGCGTGACCTGCGAGTCATAAAGCGCATCTTCACTGTATTGTGTAAAAAAGGATGGGCAGGGGGCGGACCCTTGTCGGGCGTGTTTTCCGGATTGCGGAGCGCCTGCGCCGTATTTTTTCACTCGGCGAAGTCCAGTATTGTCAGTACCTCTCGGTCTTGCGAGCGGTGATCTCCAGCTATTTAGTATTGGGAAGCCACAATGATTGGCATAAAAAGCATTGCCAGCTACGTGCCAGCGAGTGGGCTGGATAACTATGCTCAGGGCGCGAAGTTCGAAAAGGATGAAGAATTCATCCTTGGAAAAATCGGCTCGGCGTTCCTGCCGCGCAAGGACGCTGCCCAGGAAACCTCCGACCTGTGTGTCGAGGCCGCCAACGCGTTGTTCGCCAATAATCCGCAGCTTGATCGTCAAGCCATCGACGTATTGATCGTCGTCACCCAGAACGGGGACGAAGAAGGCCTGCCGCACACTTCGGCCATCGTCCAGGACAAGCTCGGCCTGTCGACCAACGTCGCAGCCTTCGACATCTCCCTGGGGTGCTCGGGGTATGTCTATGGCATCTACGCCATCAAGGGCTTCATGGAAGCCACCGGCCTGAAGAACGGCCTGCTGATCACTGCAGACCCGTATTCGAAAATCGTCGACCCGGAAGACCGTAACACCACCATGCTGTTCGGCGACGCCGCCACCGCCACCTGGATGGGGGAAGACGCGGCCTGGCAGCTCGGCAAGGCCAAGTTCGGCACCGACGGCTCCGGTGCCCCGCACCTGAAGGTCACGGACGGCGTGTTCTATATGAACGGCCGGCAGGTGTTCAACTTTGCCCTGCTCAAGGTGCCGGCGCATCTGCACGAGTTGCTCGATGAGTCTGGCCTGCAGTCTCAGGACATCGATGCGTTCTGCATCCACCAGGGCAGTGCGGCCATCGTCGACGCCGTGGCTCGGCGTTTCGAAGGCGAGCCGGAGAAGTTCGTCAAGGACATGGTCGAGACCGGCAACACCGTGTCGTCGAGCATTCCGCTGCTGCTGGAAAAGCACATGTTCGACTCCAGCTGGAAGCGCGTGGCAATCAGTGGTTTCGGCGTGGGCTTGTCCTGGGGTTCGGCGATTATTCACCGTCCCTGACGCGCCAGTTAAATAACGCCAAAAAAACGCCCATGACCGCGAGGTCATGGGCGTTTTTGCATTCTGGGGGGCAGAGCTAAGGTGTTGAATCGCAAGGAGTGGCACGGTGCTAGTAAAAAAAATCAAAAAAGCGCTCAAGCAACCTGCTTTTACGACGATAACTATTACGAAGGTTCTCTAGGCCACACCCGGCGGTTGCCAGGGCCGGAAGCCGCAGCACCCAACCAACGAGGAATTCGTCATGTCTTTATCTGTTAATACCAACATCACCTCCCTGGGCGTTCAGAAAAACCTGAACAAGGCTTCCGATGCTCTGAGCACCTCGATGAGCCGTCTGTCTTCCGGCCTGAAAATCAACAGCGCTAAAGACGACGCTGCCGGCCTGCAGATCGCTAACCGTCTGACCAGCCAGATCAATGGTCTGAACGTTGCCGTGAAAAACGCCAACGACGGTATCTCCATCGCCCAGACTGCTGAAGGCGCGATGCAAGAATCCACCAACATCCTGCAGCGTATGCGTGAACTGGCTCTGCAATCGGCGAACGGCTCGAACAGCAGTGACGACCGTACTTCCCTGAACCAGGAATTCACCGCACTGTCGGGTGAGCTGAACCGTATCTCCAACACCACCACCTTCGGTGGCAAGAACCTGCTGGACGGTTCGTTCCAGAACACCAGCTTCCAGGTAGGCGCCAGCGCTAACGAAACCATTTCGTTCGGCATGGGCAACTTGAGCGCTTCGGGCCTGAAAGGTTCTTACAGCAGCGCTGAAGTGACTGGCAAAGAAATGTCTGCGATGGCAGCCAGCGTAAAAGGTTCGACCACCACGTTAAAGCAAACTGATGTAGAGGGCGTTGCTGTTACTGGGACTTTTGACGTCACCGGTAATGAAAAACTCAGCATCAATGGTGTTGATATCAAGCTAGATGCAGCAGTTGCCACTGATATTGATGCGGTGCAGGCAGATATCCAAGCTAAATTAACTGCTGCAGGTGCTGCTGCTACTGGCATTACCGCCACAGTTAATGGCGGAAAACTAACCATTTCCAATGACGCCGGTCCCGTTTCAATTTCAGGTGCTGATGTAGGTAAATTTGGTCTTACCGCTGGTACCACAAGCACTAAGACGGATGGTGCGGTCGTTCCTCAAAAAGCCGGTAGCATCTTGGTCAATGGCTCTGCTGTTACTTGGAATGGCACTTCGGACGACGTTGACTCCATTCTTGATCAGATCGAGGCATTGGCTGGTGTCGGTGTTGGTAACGCTAAGATTGTTGACGGTCAAATCTCTATCACCTCCCAGAACGGCACCAAACTGACACTGGCAGACAATACTGGCGCTAATGACAGCGGCTCTCTCGCCTCGCTAGGTCTGAAAAGCGGCATTTCCGACGTGAAGATGACTGCTGATACCTCGCTGAAAATCGGTACCACAGAAATCAAGATCACCAAAGGTAGCGATCTTGATGCTGTTATTTCGTCGATCAACAGCGCCAGTGCCGGTGCTACCGCTACTAAAACAGCCGATGGCAAGATTCAACTTAGCGGCAAGGCAGACATCGTTATCTCGGCAGGCAACACCGGCTCGCTGGGCGACCTGGGCTTGACTGCTGGCACCACCAACGCCAGCGAAACCCAAACCACCGTTGGCGACCTGGACATCCTGACTGCTGCTGGTTCGCAGCAATCGGTTCAAGCTCTCGACGCTGCCATCCAGCAGATCGACAGCCAGCGCGCCGCACTGGGTGCCGTTCAAAACCGTTTCGACAGCACCGTAGCCAACCTGCAAAGCATCGCCCAGAACTCCACCGCTGCCCGCGGTCGCGTTCAGGATGCTGACTTCGCTTCCGAAACTGCCGAGCTGACCAAGCAACAAACCCTGCAACAGGCTTCCACCGCGATCCTGTCCCAGGCTAACCAGCTGCCATCCGCTGTACTGAAACTGCTTCAGTAATTCCAGCGTCTGGTGATTGAAATGGAAGGGCGCGTCTAACGCGCCCTTTTGTTCATTCCGTTGGTTTCTCATGTGAGGAGATGGTAATGGACATGAGTGTCATGTTGAATCAAGCCCCGCCCGTGAATCCGGTGCAAGGGACAGTCAGCGCAAAACCGTTGGTGCAATCTGCCGATGTGAGCACAGTTACACCAGTGGAACAGCCCAAGCGGGCAGAATTGGAAAAAGCAGTGACCGAGATCCGCGACTTCGTGCAATCGACCAAGCGCAATCTGGATTTCTCCATCGATGATTCGACGGGTCGTGTCGTGGTCAAGGTCATTGCTACAGAGAGCGGTGAAGTCATTCGCCAGCTACCTTCAGAAGCAGCATTAAAACTGGCAGCGAGCCTGCACGACGCCAGCAGCCTTTTGTTCGACGAAAGAGCCTGATCTGGCACGGGTTTTGATGCTGGCTGTTAAAGGTTAATCGCTCGTCAAGAACATGGCGACCGTCCGGGAAGGAGAAGAAACATGGCAAGTTCAACCGTCAGTGGCATTGGGTCAGGGATTGATACCCAGAAAATTGTCACCGCTTTGGTCGAAGCCGAAAAAGCGCCCAAGCAAGCCCAGATCGACAAGCAGACCGCTTCCACCAGCACCACGCTGTCGGGTCTGTCGATGATCAAGAGCGCGCTGGACACCTACCGGGCAGCGATTGCCAAACTCAATACAGCCACCGCATTCGGCAGCATTTCCGGTGCGTCTTCGGATGAGAAAATCGCCAAGACCACGGTCAACGATGCCGCTACCAATGGTACCTATGCACTTGAAGTGACCAAACTGGCCACGGCCTCGAAGGTCTCCACTGCTGTGTTTGCCGGTGGCGCTTCGAGCGTAGTGAATAGCGGGACTCAGGCAACCACCCTGACCATTTCCCAATCGGGTAATGATTACGGTGTGATCATTGAGCCGGGTGCCACGCTGCAGGAAACCCGTGACGCGATCAACGAACAGCTTAAATCGAAGAACATCAGTGCCAACATTCTGACCGACGCCAACGGATCTCGTTTGGTCGTGAGTTCGAACACCACCGGCAAAGGTACTGAGCTGACCCTCAGCGGTGCCGCGGAGCTGACCAAGGATTACGTGGTCACCACTGTCCCGCAGAATGCCGAATACACGCTTGATAATGTGAAAATGGAGTCTGCTTCCAACTCCATTTCCTCGGTGGTGAGCGGTGTAAACCTGGAGCTGATTACAGCAGGCAAGTCCACCATTACGGTGTCGAGCAGCACCGCGCAGCTGAAAACGTCTGCCCAGGCTTTCGTTTCGGCCTACAACGCGCTGATGACTGCCATCAATACACAAACCAAGGTGACTGCTACGGCGACCGCGACTGGCGGTGCGACAACTACTGCTGGAGCCCTGACCGGTGATGCGACCATGCGCAGCCTGGTGTCGTCAGTGCGCAATGAGTTGGTTTCCGCTGAAGCTGGGTCAGGCAACAGCGGCCTGAGCATGCTCTCGCAACTGGGCATCAACACTGACAAAAGTACGGGGTTGTTGACCCTTGACGATGCCAAGTGGGACAAGGGCGTGAAAGCGTTTGGTCCCCAGGTTGTCGAGCTGTTTACCGGCAAGACTGGCCTGATCAGTCGCATGACCAGCGCGACCGATGCGTTTGCAAAATCCGACGGAGTCCTGGCTCAGCGCCAGACCAGCCTGACTGAGTCCCTGGATTCGCTCAAGGTCGATCAGGAAAGCCTGACACGCCGCATAGCGACCTTGCAGACCACGTTGACCGCCAAGTACACCGCGATGGACACCCTGGTTGCCCAGTTGAACGCGAGTTCCAAGAGCATCATGACCACGCTCAACGCGCTGAACAAAGTCAGCGACGACTGATGATTGCCTGACCGACAACCCGGACTCCTGTGCTCAGGCGCTCCGGGTTTTTTTTATCTGGCTCGCCGCTCCAAGACTAAAGTTCTGCCGGCTTGGGTCGATAAAAAGTCATGGTAGATAATTGACCGTTTACAGTTTTTCAAGGAATCGAACATGAACCCTATGAGAGCCCTACGCCAGTATCAGAGCGTTAACTCGCACGCGCAGACTTCCGAGGCTAGCCCGCACCGCCTGGTGCAGATGCTGATGCAAGGCGGTCTTGATCGTATTGCCCAGGCAAAGGGCGCGCTGGAGCGCAACGATACTGCTGGCAAGGGCCTGTGCATCGGCAAGGCCGTGGCGATCATCGGAGGTTTGCGTGAGGGCCTGGACCCAGAGAAATCGCCAACGCCTTTGGCAGATCTCGACAGTCTTTACGACTACATGATGCGTCGCCTGACGGAGGCGAACATCAAAAGCGATCCGCTCATTCTCGATGAGGTCGCCGGGTTGCTCAGCAACATCAAGGAAGGATGGGATGCCATCGCGCCCTGATGGTCTTCGCTTTAATTCTCGAGGAACAACGCCATGAGTCAAGCATTGCAACGGATTGAACAAACCCGCGAAGCGCTCATCGATGCGCTGGCCGAGCGTGATTGGGATGCGATTGGCGAGCTGGATACGGCCTGCCGGGAATGCGTCGATGAGGTGCTGAGCGAAGCGCCGGTCGACGAGGAGGCTGTGCGCACCAATCTGGAAAGCCTGCTGGCGGTGTACAAGGATTTATTGACGGCGACGATGGGCGAGCGTCAGGCGATAGTCGACGAGATGTCGCAGATCACCCAAGCGAAGAGTGCGGCGAAGGTTTACCATCTGTTCGGCTAATGAATCCCCGGTTAATCCAGACATCTGCGCCATATATTTGACTGTGCACGGTTTTTTGACTTAACTAGTGGCTGTTTACAGATTCCAGGCGTCTCATAGACTTAACAGGTCTGCAAGCGTCTAGCTTGCCCACTCATTTCGGGCACCGGGTTGACTAGGGAAGTTGCTATTGCATGTGGCGTGAAACCAAAATCCTGCTGATTGATGACGATAGCGTCCGCCGCCGCGACTTGGCGGTGATTCTGAATTTTCTCGGTGAAGAAAATTTGCCCTGCGGAAGCCATGACTGGCAGCAGGCTGTGGGCTCTCTATCGTCTAGTCGTGAAGTGATCTGTGTCCTAATCGGGACGGTCAATGCTCCTGGTGCACTTTTGGGCTTGCTTAAGACACTCTCAACCTGGGATGAGTTCCTTCCGGTTTTGTTGATGGGCGATAATTCTGCCAGCGACTTGCCTGATGACCAGCGTCGACGCGTGCTGTCGACCCTGGAAATGCCGCCCAGCTACAGCAAATTGCTCGACTCCCTGCACCGTGCCCAGGTCTATCGCGAGATGTACGACCAGGCCCGCGAGCGCGGTCGGCATCGCGAACCCAATCTGTTCCGCAGCCTCGTCGGCACCAGCCGGGCGATCCAGCATGTGCGCCAGATGATGCAGCAGGTGGCTGACACCGACGCCAGCGTGCTGATTCTCGGCGAGTCGGGCACCGGCAAGGAAGTGGTGGCGCGCAATCTGCACTACCACTCCAAGCGTCGTGACGCGCCGTTCGTGCCGGTCAACTGCGGGGCGATCCCGGCCGAGTTGCTGGAAAGCGAATTGTTCGGCCACGAGAAGGGCGCGTTCACCGGGGCGATCACCAGTCGTGCCGGGCGCTTTGAGCTGGCCAATGGCGGCACGCTGTTCCTCGACGAAATCGGCGACATGCCGCTGCCGATGCAGGTCAAGCTGCTGCGCGTGCTGCAGGAGCGCACTTTTGAGCGTGTGGGTAGCAACAAGACCCAGAGCGCCGATGTGCGCATCATTGCCGCGACCCACAAGAACCTCGAAAGCATGATCGAGATCGGCACCTTCCGCGAAGACCTCTACTATCGCCTGAACGTGTTCCCGATCGAGATGGCGCCGTTGCGTGAGCGCGTCGAAGACATCCCGCTGCTGATGAACGAACTGATCTCGCGCATGGAGCACGAGAAGCGCGGTTCGATCCGTTTCAACTCGGCGGCGATCATGTCGCTGTGTCGTCACGGCTGGCCGGGCAACGTCCGCGAGCTGGCCAACCTGGTGGAGCGCATGGCGATCATGCATCCGTACGGGGTGATCGGCGTGGTCGAGTTGCCGAAGAAATTCCGTTACGTCGACGACGAAGACGAGCAACTGGTCGACAGCCTGCGCAGCGACCTGGAAGAGCGGGTGGCCATCAACGGCCATACCCCGGACTTCTCCGCCAATGCCTTGCTGCCGCCGGAAGGCCTGGACCTCAAGGACTACCTCGGTGGCCTGGAGCAGGGGCTGATCCAGCAGGCGCTGGATGATGCCAATGGCATCGTGGCGCGCGCCGCTGAACGCCTGCGTATTCGTCGAACCACCCTGGTGGAGAAGATGCGCAAGTACGGCATGAGCCGGCGTGATGGTGATGAACAGGCAGATGATTGACGCCTGTTTTTCAAGTCCTTCATTTATAGGCGGTTTTTTTTAGGCACGGGTATTGCTACATCCCTCGCAACGTTCCGTTTAACTGACGGTCAGCCAAGCGAGAGTGCCCGATGCCCCAAGCCGCCCAGATGTCTCCTGTCCCTGACGCTTCGGGGCCACTGTCGTCCGCAGAGCAGGCCAGCCGGCTGGGTCTTGAGCAGTCGTTTGCGCTGTTCAACCAGATGTCGAGCCAGTTGACTGACTCCTACAGCATGCTCGAAGCCCGGGTGACCGAGCTCAAGGGCGAGCTGGAAGTGGTCAGCGCCCAGCGCATGCAGGAACTGGCGGAAAAAGAACGCCTGGCCAACCGCCTGCAAAACCTCCTTGATCTGTTGCCCGGTGGCGTCATCGTCATCGACGCCCAGGGCATCGTGCGCGAAGCCAATCCTGCTGCCTGTGAGTTGCTGGGTCTGCCCCTGGAAGGCGAGTTGTGGCGCCAGGTGATTGCCCGCTGCTTTGCGCCGCGTGAGGACGACGGGCATGAAATCTCCCTCAAGGACGGTCGGCGCCTGTCGATCTCGACCCGCTCGCTGGATGCCGAGCCGGGCCAGTTGGTGCTGCTCAACGACCTGACTGAAACCCGTCACCTGCAGGACCAGTTGGCCCGGCATGAACGCCTGTCGTCCCTGGGGCGGATGGTCGCGTCCCTGGCGCATCAGATCCGCACGCCGTTGTCCGCCGCCTTGCTTTACGCCAGTCACCTGACCGAACAGGAGCTGCCCGTGGCCACGCAGCAGCGCTTCGCCGGGCGTTTGAAAGAGCGGCTGCACGAGCTGGAGCATCAGGTGCGCGACATGCTGATTTTCGCCCGAGGCGAGCTGCCGCTGACCGATCGCATCACCGCGAAAATGCTCATGCAGTCGCTGCAGGCTGCGGCCCAGGCGCATGTGCAGGGTCTGCCGATTCGCTGGCAATGCGACAGCCATGCCGGTGAGTTGCTGTGCAACCGCGACACCCTGGTGGGGGCGATTCTCAACCTGATCGAGAATGCCATCCAGGCCAGCGCCACGGACGTGCGATTGAAGGTGCATCTCTATGCCCGGGGCAGCCATCTGCGGGTGGCGATCAGCGACAGTGGCAGCGGCATCGATCCTGCGGTGCTGGCGCGCCTGGGCGAACCCTTTTTCACCACCAAGGCCACCGGTACGGGCCTGGGCCTGACCGTGGTCAAGGCAGTCGCCCGTGCCCATCAGGGCGAATTGCTGCTGCGCTCGCGACCCGGTCGTGGCACCTGTGCGCAGGTGATCCTGCCGCTGTTTTCCAATGAACAACCCCCCTGTAGGAGCGAGCTCGCTCGCGAAAAACCAGAGAGCGCCACGCAGACTCTGGTCCCCACCGCAATCGAAAACGCCTATCGCAAGCAGGGAGCGAAGTAACCCAAATGCCAATCAAGGTTCTGCTGGTCGAGGATGACCGGGCACTGCGCGAAGCGCTGGCCGATACCCTGTTGCTCGCGGGGCACGACTATGTCGCCGTCGGCTCGGCAGAAGAGGCCCTGACGGCCGTCACCAGGGATGCGTTCAACCTGGTGCTCAGCGACGTCAACATGCCGGGCATGGATGGTCATCAATTGTTGAGCCTGTTACGCGCGCGGCAGCCGCAGCTGCCTGTGTTGCTGATGACGGCCCACGGTGCGGTCGAGCGCGCGGT
Source organism: Pseudomonas sp. Y24-6 (assembly GCF_020295325.1). Classification (NCBI taxonomy): domain Bacteria; kingdom Pseudomonadati; phylum Pseudomonadota; class Gammaproteobacteria; order Pseudomonadales; family Pseudomonadaceae; genus Pseudomonas; species Pseudomonas sp. Y24-6. The sequence continues at coordinate 188,813 of NZ_JACBXG010000003.1, forward strand.
GGATGCCATGCGCCAGGGTGCGGTGGACTATCTGGTCAAGCCGTTCGAGCCCAAGGCGCTGCTCGATCTGCTCGCGCGGCACGCCCTGGGCAGTGTCCCGGCCGAGGGCGAGGGGCCGATTGCGTTCGAGCCGGCCAGCGCCCAGCTGCTGGACCTGGCCGCTCGCGTGGCCCGCAGTGATTCCACCGTGCTGATTTCCGGCGAGTCCGGAACCGGCAAGGAAGTGCTGGCGCGGTACATCCATCAGCACTCCCATCGGGCTGCCCAGCCGTTTATTGCGATCAACTGCGCGGCAATCCCCGACAACATGCTCGAGGCCACGTTGTTTGGCCACGAAAAGGGCTCGTTCACCGGCGCGATTGCCGCGCAGGCAGGCAAGTTCGAGCAGGCGGATGGCGGCACTATCCTGCTCGACGAGATATCCGAGATGCCCATGGGGCTGCAGGCCAAGCTGCTGCGAGTGTTGCAGGAGCGGGAGGTCGAGCGGGTGGGTGCGCGCAAGCCGATTTCCCTGGATATCCGGGTGGTTGCCACCACTAACCGCGACCTGGCGGCAGAAGTGGCGGCAGGGCGCTTCAGGGAGGATCTGTACTATCGGCTGTCGGTGTTCCCGCTGGCCTGGCGCCCGTTGCGCGAACGGACCGCCGACATTCTGCCGCTGGCTGAGCGTCTGCTGGCCAAACACGTCAATAAAATGAAGCATGCGGCGGCCAGGCTTTCGCCAGAAGCGCAGGCGTGCCTGATCGCTTATCCGTGGCCGGGGAATGTGCGCGAGCTGGATAACGCCATCCAGCGGGCGTTGATCCTGCAGCAGGGCGGGTTGATCCAGCCTCAGGATTTCTGCCTGGCCGGGCCGGTTGCCTGTGCGCCGTTGCCGGCATTGGCGGCGCCGCTGCCCCTGGTCGAGGCCGAGTCCGCCGGGGCCTTAGGGGATGATCTGCGCCGACGCGAGTTCCAGATGATCATCGACACCCTGCGCACTGAACGCGGCCGGCGCAAGGAAGCCGCCGAACGCCTGGGCATCAGCCCGCGCACCCTGCGCTACAAACTGGCGCAGATGCGCGATGCCGGGATGGACGTGGAAGCTTACCTGTTCGCCACCTGATCCCGGAGAACCTGATTTGTGATCAGTGCCCACATAGCTGGCACCCTTGTTGCTACCACCTGTATACCCGCCGAGTGAGCGTCAAAAAATTGCGGGTAGTCATTGGGAGTGGAACATGAGCCAAGGTATTGAATTTAATCGGTTGATGCTGGATATGCGAGCCATGCAAATGGACGCCATGTCTGCGCCAAAAGCGACTGCCGCCGTGCCTCAACTGCCGGGCAGCAGCTTCTCCGATATGCTCGGCCAGGCCGTCAATAAAGTGAACGAAACCCAGCAGGCGTCCAGCCAGCTGTCCACCGCGTTCGAGATCGGTAAAAGCGGTGTCGACCTGACTGACGTGATGATCGCCAAGGAAAAAGCCGGCGTGTCGTTCCAGGCCATCACCCAGGTGCGCAACAAGCTGGTCCAGGCGTATCAAGACATCATGCAGATGCCGGTTTAAGGACGATATTGAGTCATGGCAGAAGCAGCCAGCGATAACGTTCCGGCCAAGGCCAGCGCAATAGGCGGCAAACCGCCGCTGTTCGGCTTGTCCTTCCTGGAAAACCTTTCCCAGATGACCATGCTGCGTCAGGTCGGCCTGTTGGTCGGCCTGGCAGCGAGCGTGGCCATTGGCTTTGCCGTGGTCCTGTGGTCCCAGCAGCCGGATTACCGCCCGCTGTACGGCAGCCTCGCCGGAATGGACGCCAAGCAGGTGATGGACACCCTGGCGGCCGCTGACATTGCCTACTCCGTCGAACCCAATTCCGGCGCCTTGCTGGTCAAGGCCGAAGACCTGTCCCGCGCGCGGCTCAAGCTCGCGGGCGCTGGTGTCACCCCCAGCGACGGCAATATCGGCTTTGAAATCCTCGACAAGGACCAGGGCCTGGGGACCAGCCAGTTCATGGAAGCCACCCGTTATCGTCGCGGCCTGGAAGGCGAACTGGCGCGCACCATCTCCAGCCTGAACAACGTCAAGGGTGCCCGGGTGCACCTGGCCATTCCGAAAAGCTCGGTGTTCGTGCGCGACGAACGCAAGCCCAGCGCCTCGGTACTGATCGAACTGTACTCCGGCCGCTCCCTGGAGCCTGGCCAGGTGCTGGCGATCATCAACCTGGTGGCGACCAGCGTGCCTGAGCTGAGCAAGTCCCAGGTCACCGTGGTCGACCAGAAGGGCAACCTGCTATCGGACCAGGCGGAAAATTCCGAGCTGACCATGGCCGGCAAGCAATTCGATTACAGCCGCCGCATGGAAAGCATGCTGACCCAGCGCGTGCACAACATCCTGCAACCGGTGCTGGGTAACGATCGCTACAAGGCTGAAGTGTCCGCCGACGTGGATTTCAGCGCCGTCGAATCGACCTCCGAGCAGTTCAACCCTGACCAGCCGGCGTTGCGCAGCGAGCAGTCGGTTAACGAACAACGCACCACCAGCAATGGTCCGCAAGGCGTACCGGGGGCCCTGAGCAACCAGCCGCCATCGCCGGCGTCCGCGCCTGCAACCACCGGTGGCGCTACCGCTTCTGCCGGCATGGTGCAGCCCGGTCAGCCGCTGCTGGACGCCAATGGCCAACAGATCATGGACCCGGCCACCGGTCAGCCGATGCTGGCGCCTTACCCGGCAGACAAGCGTCAGCAGTCCACCAAGAACTTCGAGCTCGACCGTTCCATCAGCCACACCAAGCAGCAGCAGGGCCGTTTGAATCGCCTGTCGGTGTCGGTGGTGGTGGACGACCAAGTCAAGATCAACCCGGCCAACGGTGAAACCAGCCGCGCGCCGTGGAGCGCCGATGAATTGGCGCGCTTCACCCGTCTGGTGCAGGACGCGGTCGGCTTCGACGCGAGCCGTGGCGACAGTGTCAGTGTGATCAACATGCCGTTCTCCGCCGAGCGCAGCGAAGTGATTGCCGACGTGCCGTTCTATTCCCAGCCGTGGTTCTGGGACGTGATCAAGCAAGTGCTGGGCGTGTTGTTCATCCTGGTGCTGGTGTTTGGTGTGCTGCGCCCGGTGCTCAACAACATCACCAATGGCGGCAAAGGCAAGCAGCTGGTCGGCATGGGCAGCGACGTCGAGTTGGGTGGCATGGGCGGCCTGGATGGCGAACTGGCCAACGACCGCGTCAGCCTCGGCGGCCCGCAGAGCATCCTGCTGCCGAGCCCGAGCGAAGGCTATGATGCACAGTTGAACGCAATCAAGAGTCTGGTGGCAGAAGATCCGGGTCGTGTGGCCCAGGTCGTGAAAGAGTGGATTAACGCAGATGAGTGATAACCGAGCCGTTGCCGCCAAACTGTCCAAGGTCGACAAAGCCGCGATCCTGCTGCTGTCCCTGGGCTCTACCGATGCTGCGCAGGTGTTGCGCCACATGGGGCCCAAGGAGGTCCAGCGTGTGGGCGTGGCCATGGCGCAGATGGGCAACGTGCACCGCGAGCAGGTCGAACAGGTGATGAGCGAGTTCGTCGACATCGTCGGCGACCAGACCAGCCTGGGCGTCGGTTCTGACGACTACGTGCGCAAGATGCTCACCCAGGCCCTGGGCGAAGACAAGGCCAACGGACTGATCGACCGGATCCTGCTGGGGGGCAACACCAGCGGCCTCGACAGCCTGAAATGGATGGAACCACGCGCCGTCGCCGACGTGATACGCTACGAGCACCCACAGATCCAGGCGATCGTCGTGGCGTATCTCGACCCGGACCAGGCTGGCGAAGTGCTGGGCAATTTCGACCACAAGGTGCGCCTGGACATCATCCTGCGCGTATCCTCGCTGAACACCGTGCAGCCGGCGGCGCTGAAGGAACTCAACCAGATTCTCGAGAAGCAGTTCTCCGGCAACTCCAACGCTTCGCGCACCAACCTCGGTGGCATCAAGCGCGCAGCCGATATCATGAACTTCCTCGACAGCTCGATGGAAGGGCAGTTGATGGATTCGATCCGCGAAGTCGACGAAGACCTGTCCGGTCAGATCGAAGACCTGATGTTCGTGTTCAACAACCTGGCCGATGTCGACGACCGCGGCATCCAGGCGTTGCTGCGCGAAGTGTCCTCCGACGTACTGGTGTTGGCCCTCAAGGGCTCGGACGAGAACGTCAAGGAGAAGATCTTCAAGAACATGTCCAAACGAGCGGCCGAACTGTTGCGCGACGACCTCGAGGCCAAGGGCCCGGTGCGCGTCAGCGACGTGGAAACCGCACAGAAAGAAATCCTCACCATCGCCCGCCGTATGGCCGAAGCCGGAGAAATCGTTCTCGGCGGGAAGGGCGGCGAAGAGATGATCTAAGGTCACCATGTCGACCAAACACGATGAGTCCCAGACTGACCTGATCCGTGCCAAGGACGTCAGCACTGTCGATATCTGGTCCCTGCCCAGTTTCGATCCCTACGTCCCCGCGCCCGAGCCGGAACCTGTGCCCGAGCCTCCGGAAATGCAGGAGGTGCCGCTGGATGAGGTCCAGCCAATGACCCTCGAAGAACTCGAGAGCATTCGCCAGGAGGCCTACAACGAAGGCTTCGCCACGGGCGAGCGCGAGGGTTTCCACAGCACGACGCTCAAGGTTCGCCAGGAAGCCGAAGCGGCGCTGTCGGCCAAGGTCGGCGCGCTGGAAAAGCTCATGGGTCAGTTGTTCGAACCGATTGCCGAGCAGGACACCCAGATCGAAAAATCTTTAGTCGACCTGGTGCAGCACATCACCAGACAGGTGATCCAGCGCGAACTGGCGATCGATTCGACCCAGCTTGAACACGTCATGCGCGATGCCCTGAAGCTCTTGCCGCTGGGCGTGGGGAACGTGCGGCTGTACATCAATCCGCAGGATTTCGAACAGGTCAAAGCCCTGCGCGAGCGGCATGAAGAAACCTGGCGCATCGTCGAGGACGACACGCTGTTGCCCGGCGGTTGCCGGGTCGAGACCGAACACAGTCGTATCGATGCCACAGTGGAAACACGCCTGGCGCGGGTCATGGACAAGCTGTTCGATCAACTTCACGAACAGGCCCTGCATCCTGCTGCCCCGGACTTGAGCGTGGAACTGTCGGGGCGCAATCCGCCGCCAGTCGCCCCGGCGGCGGACGAACCTGATGCGCCTTGATCGCACCAGCTTCGCCAAGCGCCTGGGCAGTTACGCCGAGGCCACGCAACTGACCGGCGGCCCGATCCTGGAAGGCCGCCTGCTGCGCATGGTCGGCCTGACCCTCGAAGCCGAAGGCTTGCGCGCCGCCATGGGCAGCCGCTGCATGGTCATCAACGACGACAGTTACCAGCCAGTGCAGGTGGAAGCCGAAGTCATGGGCTTCTCCGGTAATAAAGTGTTCCTGATGCCGGTGGGCAGCGTCGCCGGTATTGCGCCGGGCGCCCGGGTGGTGCCGCTGGCCGATGCCGGTCGCTTGCCGATGGGCATGAGCATGCTCGGGCGGGTACTGGACGGCGCCGGTCGTGCGCTGGACGGCAAGGGCGGGATGAAAGCCGAGGACTGGGTGCCGATGGATGGCCCGACGATCAACCCGCTCAAGCGCGAACCGATCAGCGAGCCACTGGATGTGGGCATCCGCTCGATCAACGGATTGTTGACCGTGGGGCGCGGCCAGCGTCTGGGTCTGTTTGCCGGTACCGGCGTGGGCAAGAGTGTGCTGTTGGGCATGATGACCCGCTTCACCGAGGCCGACATCGTGGTCGTCGGCTTGATCGGCGAGCGCGGACGCGAGGTGAAGGAGTTCATCGAGCACATCCTGGGCGAGGAAGGGCTCAAGCGTTCAGTGGTGGTGGCTTCGCCGGCGGACGATGCGCCGTTGATGCGCCTGCGTGCCGCGATGTACTGCACGCGCATCGCCGAGTACTTCCGCGACAAGGGCAAGAATGTCCTGTTGCTCATGGATTCCCTGACCCGTTTCGCCCAGGCCCAGCGGGAAATCGCCCTGGCCATTGGCGAACCGCCGGCGACCAAGGGTTACCCGCCTTCGGTGTTTGCCAAGTTGCCGAAACTGGTCGAGCGCGCGGGTAATGCGGAGAAGGGCGGGGGCTCGATCACCGCGTTTTATACGGTGCTGTCCGAAGGCGATGACCAGCAGGACCCGATTGCCGACTCCGCACGGGGCGTGCTCGACGGTCACATCGTGCTGTCGCGGCGCCTGGCCGAGGAAGGTCACTACCCCGCTATCGATATCGAAGCGTCCATCAGCCGGGTCATGCCGTCGGTAGTGACGCCGGAGCACATGACCCGGGCGCAATACTTCAAGCAGCTGTGGTCGCGTTATCAACAGAGTCGCGACCTGATCAGCGTCGGCGCCTACGTGGCCGGCGGTGACCGCGAGACCGACCTGGCGATTGCCCTGCAACCGCAGCTGGTCAAATACCTGCGCCAGGGCTTGAACGACAACATCAGCCTGGGTGAAAGCGAAGCCTATCTTGGCTCGATCTTCGCCCCGGCGGCCGGCGGCTAACCGGCCATGGCCCAGAGTCGAGCTTCGCGCCTGGCGCCCGTGGTGGACATGGCCGAGAAGGTCGAGAAAGCCGCGGTGCAGCGCCTTGGGCATTTTCAGGGCCAGGTGCGCCTGGCCGAAAGCAAGCTCGCCGACCTTGAAGCCTTCCGCCTCGATTATCAGGAGCAATGGATCGTGCGCGGCAGCAGTGGGGTGTCCGGCCAGTGGTTGCTCGGCTATCAGGGGTTTCTCGCGCAACTGGGCACTGCCATCGATCAGCAGCGGCAAAGCCTGGCCTGGCACCAGAACAACCTGAACAAGGCGCGCGACACCTGGCAGCAGGCCTATGCCCGGGTGGAAGGGCTGCGCAAACTGGTGCTGCGCTACATGGATGAGGCGCGCCGCCTGGAGGACAAGCGTGAGCAGAAGCTGCTGGATGAATTGTCCCAGCGGCTGCCGCGGCAAAACCCTTATTAATATCCGCCCCTTTTGATCTTGCTCCTGTCACCACCAAATGCTAAACCTTGTACAAGCAAGTTCCCCCAAGACAAGGAAGCCAACAATGTCAGTCGTCTCAGAAGTTTCCCCGGATGGGCAAAAACTGACGATATCGATCAAGGGTCGTTTCGATTTCGCCAAGCATCAGGAGTTTCGCCAGTCCTATGAGGACAGGAACCTCAATGCTGTGGTGGTGGATCTGAAGGACGCCACCTACCTCGACAGCTCTGCCCTGGGCATGCTGCTGTTGCTGCGCGATCACGCTGGCGGCGACCATTCCGACATTCGCGTGGTCAACAGCAGCATCGACGTGAAGAAGATCCTCGCCATTTCCAATTTCGACAAACTGTTCGACATCAGTTGAATTCGGTGCAGTCGCCGCTTGAAGCACTGACGATCCTGATCGCCGAGGACAGTGCGGCCGATCGCCTGTTGCTGTCGACCATCGTCCGCCGCCAGGGCCATGCGGTGTTGACCGCCGCCAACGGCGCCGAGGCCGTCGAAGCGTTTCGTTCGCAGCACCCGCAGTTGGTGTTGATGGACGCCATGATGCCGGTGATGGACGGTTTCGAAGCCGCACGACAGATCAAGGCGCTGGCCGGGGAAACCCTGGTGCCCATCATCTTCCTGACCTCGCTCACCGAAAGCGAAGCCCTGGCGCGCTGCCTGGAGGCTGGCGGTGACGATTTTCTGGCGAAGCCCTACAACCAGGTGATCCTCGCCGCCAAGATCAAGGCAATGGACCGCTTGCGCCGCTTGCAGGCTACGGTGCTGGAACAGCGTGACCAGATCGCCCGGCACCACGAATACCTGCTCAACGAGCAGCGCGTGGCCAAGGCGGTGTTCGACAAGGTGGCGCATTCCGGATGCCTGAACGCCCCCAACATCCGCTACCTGCAATCGCCGTATGCGTTGTTCAACGGCGATCTGCTGCTGGCCGCGTTTACCCCGGCGGGTGACATGCACGTGCTGCTGGGGGACTTCACCGGTCATGGCTTGCCTGCGGCCGTTGGCGCCATGCCCCTGGCCGAGGTCTTCTACGGCATGACTGCCAAGGGTTACGGGCTCTCGGAAACCCTGCGCGAGATGAACGCCAAGCTCAAGCGCATCCTGCCGGTGGACATGTTCTGCTGCGCGACGTTGCTGCGCCTGAGCTTTCAGAGCCGCTCGGTGGAAGTCTGGAATGGCGGCATGCCCGACGGCTACCTGCACCGGATCGCTACTGGCGAGCGCACGCCGTTGCCGGCCAGGCATTTGCCGCTGGGGGTGCTGAGCCCGGAGGCGTTCGACGATCGCAGCGAAGTGCTGCCCATGGCGGTGGGTGATCGGGTGTTCCTGTTGTCCGATGGCGTGATCGACACCTGCGATGCCAACGAACAGCTGTTCGGAGTGGAGCGCCTGCAGCAAGTGTTTGCCGCCAACCGGCAGCCGGATGCACTGTTCCAGGAAATCGAGCAGGCATTGGGTGATTTTCGCGGGCAAGCCCGGGACGATGTCAGTCTGCTCGAAGTCAGCCTGATCGACGCGGCGCAAATGCGCCCACCGACACTGGTCTACTCCGACAGTGGGCAGTCGTGCCCGCTGGACTGGTCCGTCAGTTTCGAATTTCGCGCCGCCTCGCTCAAGCGCTTCAATCCACTGCCCTACCTGCTGCAACTGCTCAGCGAAGTGCACGGCCTGCGGGCCCGGAGCGGAGCGCTGTACACTGTGCTGGCGGAGCTGTACTCCAATGCCCTGGAGCACGGCGTGCTCGGGCTCGACTCCAGTCTCAAGCGCGATGCCCTGGGATTTGCCCGCTATTATCAGGAGCGCAACACGCGCCTGGATGCCCTGGATGCGGGTTACGTGCGCGTGCACCTGCAGGTGGTGCCGGAGGGCGAGGGCGGTTGCCTGACCATTCGGGTGGAAGACAGTGGCAAGGGATTTGATGTGGTTCGGGTGATCGAGCGACCGCTGGACAGTGTCCGTTTGTCGGGACGTGGTATCAGCCTGGTCCGACAATTGGGGCGTAACGCCCGGTGGTCCGACGATGGTCGCAGTGCTCACGTGGAGTTTTTCTGGGAGGCTCTGGCATAATCCTGCCCATTCTTGATCAAGGAGTGAACAAGTGGATTCCCCACATCTGAATCGCGACGTTTTGCGCGCCTTGCAGGAAGTCATGGAAGATGAGTATCCGATGTTGCTGGATATCTTCCTTGCCGACGCCGAAGAGCGGTTGGTTATCTTGCGCGGGACGCAGGATGCCGCGCAGCTGATGGAAACTGCCCACAGTTTTAAAGGCAGTTGCAGCAACATGGGGGCGGTTCGCCTTGCAGAGTTATGCAATGAGCTGGAGCAGCGCGCCAAAAACGGCAGAAGCACCGAACAGGGCGAGCTGGAAAAACTCGTCCATGCGATCGGCTCCGAGTTTGCTTTGGTTCTTCCTCTCTATCAGGCCGAGCGCTCCCTCGCAGGCAGTCACATCACGCGGTCCGTCTAGCGTCAGCTCAGTAAACCTGGCTCGACCTTTGCAGTAATCCATCCACTTGTATCATCGACCACAGTGCGGCGGAGACTGTCCCATGCCCGTTACCCCGAATTTGCTGCTTCAGGCCGCCGCCAAGGCCAAGGCTCAACCCGCATCCGCCAATCCCTTGGCGTCGCCCGCCGAGCCTGCGGGCAAGGCCTCGAGCTTCGCTAACGTGTATGCCCGGCAGGAGCGAACCAGGCCTGCTGACGGGTTTGACACCGCTGCCCGGACGGTGCGCGACAAGTCGCCTGACTTCGCTGCAAAGAAGGACTTGGGCAACGACAAGTCTGCCGCTGCGAAACCTCAAGTTGCCGATAGCGGCAAATCCTTGCCCGCCGACAAACCGGCGCAGGTCGACGATAAGGTCACCCGTGACGAGACCGGCGACACAACGGTTGCGGCTGACCCTGCAACTGCGCCCGTGGTTGAGTCTCGGCCCGCCACCCCTGTCGCGGCGACCGAGCCTGCGCTCGACCCCGCTACCGCCGCCGCACTGGCGGCTGCAGCCGTCGCTGCCGACCCGGATTTCGATCCTGAAGCCGACCCCCTCGATGCGCTTCCAGCCGTGCGCATGGCCCTTGAGCAGAGCGGGCATGTGTCCGCTTCCAGTCAGGCGCAAGCCAAGGCTTCCCCGACCCAGGCAGACGGCGAGCCGACTTCGGCGCAGAATTTCGCCTCCGGCCTCGCCAATATGCTGGACGTGCAAGCCGGCAAGGACAGTACCAGCCAGGGAGGAGAGAAGGCCTTCAGCGGCCTGATCGATGATGGCCTCAAGGACTTGAAAGCCTCGACCAGCGACACCCGCGTCGAAGATTTCGCCAACCGCCTGGCTGCACTGACCCAGGCGGCCACGCCCAAGACCGCCAACGCGATCCCGGTAAACCAGCCCATCGCCATGCACCAGAGCGGCTGGACCGAGGAAGTGGTCAACCGCGTGATGTATCTCTCAAGCGCCAACCTCAAGGCGGCCGATATCCAGTTGCAGCCGGCCGAGCTTGGCCGCCTGGACATCCGGGTGAACATGGTGCCCGACCAGCAGACCCAGGTAACCTTCATGAGCGCCCATCCCGGCGTTCGCGAAGCGCTGGACGGGCAAATGCACCGGCTGCGCGAGATGTTCGTGCAGCAGGGCATGGGGCAGGTCGACGTCAATGTCTCCGACCAGTCCCGGGGCCAGGATCAGCAACAGGCCCAGCAGAGTCAGGCTGGGCGCGCGCAAGCCGGTGGCGGTCGTCTGGACGCCATGGATGAAGACCTCGCCCCGGCGGTTGCGCAAACGTCCGCAGCCACCAGCGTGATCGGCTCCAGTGCAGTCGACTATTACGCCTGACACATCGGCGGTGCCCTTTTAAAAGATCGCAGCCTGCGGCTGCTCCTGCAGTGGGGATGGTGTACACCCCGTAGGAGCTGCCGCAGGCTGCGATCTTTTGCGCTTCCATCCCCACGCAATTTTCCTTACATGGCATAACACTTGCTCTTGCCTTCCCGTGCAACTGTGAAACCCCGAATAGTGACGGATTATTGGCATGGCGAAGAGCGACGCGGCAGTAAAAGACCCTGCAACCAAAGGCAAACTCAAGCTGATCATCATGGTCGTGGTGGCGTTGCTGCTGGCCATCGGCGTGTCCGTGGGGGCGACCTGGTTCTTCATGCACAGCCCCGAAAGCAAGCCTGCCGTCGTTGCCGAAACCGCCGTGGCTGGCAAGCAGGCGGCGGTTTTCGAGCCGTTGCTGCCGGCGTTCGTTTCCAACTACAACCAGAGCGGCCGCCAGCGCTACATGCAGGTGAGCATCACCATGATGGGTCGCAACCAGGCTGACCTGGACGCGCTCAAGGTGCACATGCCGGTCATCCGCAACAACCTGGTGATGCTGTTCTCCGGGCAGGACTTCGCCACCCTGGCCTCGCCGGTCGGTCAGGAAATGCTGCGTCAGAAGGCCACCGCCAGCGTCCAGGAAGTGGCGCAGAAAGAACTCGGCAAGGTCGCCATCGAGCAGTTGCTCTTCACTAATTTCGTACTGCAGTAGGAACACGACATGGCCGTGCAGGACCTGCTGTCCCAGGAAGAGATCGATGCGCTGTTGCATGGCGTCGACGATGGTCTGGTACAGACCGACAACGCCTCTGAACCCGGTGCTGTCAAAAGCTACGACCTGACCAGCCAGGATCGCATCGTCCGTGGACGCATGCCGACCCTGGAGATGATCAACGAGCGTTTCGCGCGGTACACCCGCATCAGCATGTTCAATTTGCTGCGCCGCTCGGCAGACGTGGCGGTCGGTGGCGTGCAGGTGATGAAGTTCGGCGAATACGTGCACTCGCTGTACGTGCCTACCAGTCTCAACCTGGTCAAGATCAAACCGTTGCGCGGCACTGCCTTGTTCATTCTCGACGCCAAGCTGGTGTTCAAGCTGGTGGACAATTTCTTCGGCGGTGACGGTCGCCACGCCAAGATTGAAGGTCGCGAATTCACGCCGACCGAGCTGCGCGTGGTGCGCATGGTGCTGGAGCAGGCCTTCATCGATTTGAAGGAGGCCTGGCAGGCAATCATGGAAGTCAACTTCGAGTACATCAACTCGGAAGTGAACCCGGCCATGGCCAACATCGTCGGCCCGAGCGAGGCGATTGTGGTGTCGACTTTCCACATCGAACTCGATGGCGGTGGCGGCGACCTGCACATCACCATGCCGTACTCGATGATCGAGCCGGTGCGCGAGATGCTCGATGCCGGCTTCCAGTCTGACCTCGACGATCAGGACGAGCGCTGGGTCAACGCCCTGCGCCAGGACGTGCTGGACGTCGACGTGCCGATCGGTGCCACTGTCGCCCGTCGTCAACTGCGCCTGCGGGACATCCTGCACATGCAGCCGGGGGACATCATCCCGGTGGACATGCCGGAAACAATGATCATGCGCGCCAATGGCGTGCCTGCGTTCAAGGTCAAGATGGGCTCGCACAAAGGCAACCTCGCGTTGCAGGTGATCGAGCCGATCGAGCGCCGGTGATCGGCGTCTTTATTCGTTTTTAACTGACGGCGTCCATCCGAGATGGGCGCTCGCCGAGGACACATGATGGCTAGCGATATGAATTCCCAGGACGACCAGGCACTGGCTGATGAATGGGCTGCGGCCCTGGAAGAATCCGGTGATGCTTCGCAGGACGAGATTGACGCGCTGCTGGCTGCTGATTCCGGCAGCTCGCCGTCCAATCGCCTGCAAATGGAAGAGTTCGGCGCCTCGCCGAAAAACCACGAGCAAGTGACCCTGGACGGTCCGAACCTGGACGTGATCCTCGATATTCCGGTGTCGATTTCCATGGAAGTGGGCAGCACCGATATCAATATTCGCAACCTGCTGCAGCTCAACCAGGGCTCGGTGATCGAACTCGATCGCCTGGCCGGTGAGCCGCTGGACGTGCTGGTCAATGGCACGCTCATCGCCCACGGCGAAGTGGTGGTGGTCAACGAGAAGTTCGGCATCCGCCTGACGGACGTGATCAGCCCAAGCGAACGCATCAAGAAGCTTCGCTGAGTGAACAGGGTCCTGGGTTTTTTGTTGGCATTGCCCTTGAGCGCCCTGGCGGCCGAACCGGTGGCCACGGCTGCCGCGACGCCGGCGGTGGGCAGTGGGGTGGCGGGGCAATTGACGCAGTTGGTGTTCGGCTTGCTGCTGGTGCTGGGGCTGATCTTCTTCCTCGCCTGGTTGCTGCGTCGGGTGCAGCAGGCAGGCCCTGCCGGCAAAGGCCAGGTGATCGAACTGATCGGTTCGCGCGCACTCGGGCCGCGTGATCGCTTGATGCTGGTGCAAGTGGGCAATGAGCAGATCCTGCTAGGCCTGAGCCCTGGCAGCATCACCGCCTTGCATGTGCTCAAGGAACCGGTGCAGGTGCCGGCCAGTTCGGAAAAAGCCACCCCGGAGTTCGCCCTGCGCCTGATGGAGCTGATGGGCAAGGACCAGAAGGATAAGAAGTAATGGGTGCGCTACGCATCGTCTTGACGCTGGCCTTGCTGCTGGCTGCACCACTGGCATTGGCCGCCGATCCGTTGTCGATCCCGGCCATCACGCTCGGCACCAATGCCGACGGCGCCCAGGAGTACTCGGTCAGCCTGCAGATCCTGCTGATCATGACGGCGCTGAGTTTCATCCCGGCGTTTGTCATGCTGATGACCAGTTTCACCCGGATCATCATCGTCTTCTCGATCCTGCGCCAGGCCCTGGGCCTGCAGCAGACGCCGTCGAACCAGATCCTCACGGGCATGGCGCTGTTCCTGACCCTGTTCATCATGGCGCCGGTGTTCGACCGGGTTAACCAGGATGCCCTGCAGCCGTACCTGGCCGAGAAACTGACCGCCCAGGATGCCGTGGCCAAGGCCCAGGTGCCGATCAAGGACTTCATGCTGGCGCAGACCCGCAGCAGCGACCTTGAGCTGTTCATGCGCCTGTCCAAGCGCACCGACATCGCCACCCCGGATCAGGCCCCGCTGACTATTCTGGTGCCGGCATTCGTCACCTCCGAGCTCAAGACCGCGTTCCAGATCGGCTTCATGATCTTCATTCCGTTCCTGATCATCGACCTGGTTGTGGCCAGTGTGCTGATGGCCATGGGTATGATGATGCTGTCGCCGCTGATCATTTCCCTGCCGTTCAAGATCATGCTGTTCGTGCTGGTGGATGGCTGGGCACTGATCATCGGCACGCTCGCCAGCAGCTTCGGCGGTGTGTCGCCATGACGCCGGAAGTGGCGGTAGACATCTTCCGCGAGGCGCTGTGGCTGACCACCCTGATGGTGGCCGTGCTGGTGATCCCGAGCTTGCTGGTGGGGTTGCTGGTGGCGATGTTCCAGGCAGCGACCCAGATCAACGAACAAACGTTGAGCTTCCTGCCGCGACTGCTGGTGATGCTGGTCACGCTGATCGTTGCCGGGCCGTGGCTGGTGCAGACCTTCATGGAATATATCCTGCAGTTGTACGGCAGTATTCCCCAGGTCATTGGCTAAGCCATGCAGTCGCTGCTGCAACTGACCGATACCCAGATCAGCACCTGGGTGGCGACCTTCATGTTGCCGTTGTTTCGCGTCGGCGCGCTGCTGATGGTCATGCCCATTGTCGGCACGACCCTGGTGCCCACTCGCGTGCGCCTTTACTTCACGCTGGCCATCACCGTGGTGATAGTCCCGGGTCTGCCGCCGATGCCGCCGGTGAATGCGCTGGACCTCAGTGGCCTGCTGCTGATCGCCGAGCAGATTCTCATCGGGGCGATCCTGGGCTTTGCCTTGCAGCTGTTTTTCCAGGCATTCGTGATCGCCGGGCAGATCGTCTCGATTCAGATGGGCATGGGCTTCGCCTCGATGGTCGACCCCACCAACGGCGTTTCGGTGGCGGTGATCGGGCAGTTCTTCACCATGCTGGTCACGCTGCTCTTCCTGTCCATGAACGGCCATCTGGTGGTGTTCGAAATCCTCACCGAAAGTTTCACCACCTTGCCCGTCGGCAGTGGCCTGATGGTTACGCATTTCTGGGAGCTGGCGGGCAAGCTGGGTTGGGTCCTGGGGGCCGCATTGCTGCTGGTATTGCCGGCGATCACGGCGCTGCTGGTGGTCAACATCGCGTTTGGCGTGATGACCCGGGCCGCGCCGCAGCTCAACATCTTCTCCATCGGCTTCCCGCTGACCCTGGTGCTCGGGCTGTTCATCGTCTGGGTCGGGCTTGCCGACATTATCAATCAGTATCAACCACTGGCCTCCGAGGCCCTGCAGTGGTTGCGCGAACTGGCACGGGCGCGCTGAGCCATGGCAGAGAGCGAGAGCGGTCAGGACAAGACAGAAGACCCCACGGAGAAAAAGAAAAAGGACGCCCGGGAGAAGGGCGAGATCGCCCGTTCCAAAGAGCTCAACACCCTGGCCATCATGCTCGCCGGTTCGGCCGCGCTGCTCATCTTCGGCGGGGCGCTCGCCCAGGGAATGATGGACCTGATGCGCATGAATTTCTCGCTGTCGCGCGAAGTCATCCTCGACCAGCGGTCCATGGGGACCTTCCTCCTGCATTCAGGGCTGATCGCCTTGCTGGCCATCCAGCCGGTGATGATCACGCTGTTGCTCGCGGCCCTGATCGGCCCGATTTCCCTGGGCGGCTGGCTGTTCTCCGCCGGCACCATGGCGCCCAAGTTCAGCCGCATGAACCCCGGCGCCGGGCTCAAGCGCATGTTCTCCTCGAAGGCCGTGGTAGAGCTGCTCAAGGCCCTGGCCAAGTTCTTTATCATCCTGTTCGTGGCCCTGGCCGTGTTGTCCGCGGACATCGACGACCTCTTGCGCATCGCCCACGAACCGCTGGACATGGCGATCATCCACAGCCTGCAGGTGGTCGGCTGGAGCTCGTTGTGGATGGCTTGCGGCCTGATCATCATCGCCGCCGTGGACGTGCCGGTGCAGCTGTGGGAAAGCGCCAAGAAGCTGAAGATGACCAAGCAGGAGGTGCGCGACGAGCACAAGGACCAGGAAGGGCGACCGGAGGTCAAGCAGCGCATTCGGCAACTGCAGCGCGACATGTCCCAGCGCCGGATGATGGCGGCCATTCCTGATGCCGACGTGGTCATCACCAACCCGACTCACTACGCCGTGGCGCTCAAGTACGACCCGGACAAGGGCGGGGCGCCGATGCTGGTGGCCAAGGGCAGCGATTTCCTGGCGTTGAAGATGCGTGAAATTGCCGTGGCGAATAATGTGCTGCTGCTGGAATCGCCGGCGTTGGCGCGGTCGATCTACTACTCCACGGAGCTGGACCAGGAAATACCCGGTGGCTTGTACCTGGCCGTTGCCCAGGTACTGGCGTATGTCTATCAGATTCGCCAATACAAGGCAGGCAGGGGCAAGCGCCCGGACCCGCTCAAGGATGACTTGCCGATTCCGCCGGACCTGCGGCGCGATTCTTGAGTTGTGTGCCGGTGATGCCGGCCCCCACAGAAGCAGGAATAACCGCCAAATCACCCGTCGACACACAACCTGTGGGAGCGGGCTTGCCCGCGATCAGGCCCGCCAGGCAACACCACAATTCCTGAATTAACCCCTCTGTTTCAACACTCCGCGAAAGTTGGAAGGTTTCTTGCAATAGCGGCTTTGCGCCTGCTTCTGGCGTCAAAAGTTTGCTTTACAGGAACGGGGAAAATCGGTGGATCGCTCTCAGTTATTCAACAGTGCTCGCACAAACGTTGCCGACTTAAGTCGGGGCAATCTGGGCGTGCCGTTGTTGCTGCTGGTCATGCTGGCGATGATGATGTTGCCGATGCCGCCGTTTCTGCTGGACGTGTTCTTCACGTTCAACATTGCGTTGTCCATCGTGGTCCTGCTGGTGTGCGTCTACGCGCTGCGGCCGCTGGATTTTGCGGTGTTCCCCACCATCCTGCTGGTGGCGACGCTGCTACGGCTGGCGTTGAACGTGGCCTCCACACGCGTGGTGATGCTCCACGGCCAGGACGGTCACGCCGCTGCGGGCAAGGTGATCCAGGCCTTCGGTGAGGTGGTGATCGGCGGCAACTACGTGGTCGGTATCGTGGTGTTCGCGATCCTGATGATCATCAACTTCGTCGTGGTGACCAAGGGTGCCGGACGGATTTCCGAGGTGAGCGCACGTTTCACCCTCGATGCGATGCCCGGCAAGCAGATGGCGATCGACGCCGACCTCAATGCCGGTTTGATCGACCAGAACCAGGCCAAGGCGCGCCGTTCGGAAGTGGCCCAGGAAGCCGAGTTCTACGGTTCGATGGACGGTGCCAGCAAGTTTGTGCGCGGTGACGCCATTGCCGGCCTGTTGATTCTGTTTATCAACCTGATCGGCGGCATGGCCGTGGGTATCTTCCAGCACGGCATGACGTTTGGCGACGCCGGTAAGGTGTACGCGCTGCTGACCATCGGTGACGGTTTGGTGGCGCAATTGCCATCACTGCTGTTGTCCACCGCAGCGGCAATCATGGTGACCCGTGCTTCCGGTTCGGAAGACATGGGCAAACAGATCAATCGCCAGATGTTCGCCTCGCCCAAGGCCCTGGCCGTGGCCGCCGGCTTGATGGCGGTGATGGGGCTGGTGCCCGGCATGCCGCACTTTTCCTTCCTGAGCATGGCGGCGCTGGCGGCAGGTGGTGCCTACCTGTTCTGGAAGAAGCAGAACGGCGTCAAGGTGCAGGCCCTGGAAGAGGTCAAGCGCCAACAGGAACTGCTGCCGTCGCCGGCCCGCGCCCAGGAAACCAAGGAACTGGGCTGGGACGACGTGACGCCGATCGACATGATTGGCCTGGAAGTGGGCTATCGCCTGATTCCGCTGGTCGACCGCAATCAGGGTGGGCAGTTGCTCGCGCGGATCAAGGGCGTGCGCAAGAAGCTGTCCCAGGACCTGGGTTTCCTGATGCCCACTGTGCACATTCGTGACAACCTCGACCTGGCGCCGAGTGCCTATCGCCTGACCCTGATGGGCGTGATCCTGGCCGAGGCGGAGATTTACCCGGACCGCGAACTGGCGATCAACCCGGGGCAGGTCTACGGCACGCTCAACGGCATCACCGCCAAAGATCCGGCTTTTGGTCTGGAGGCGGTCTGGATCGAAGTCAGCCAGCGTGCCCAGGCGCAGTCACTGGGATACACTGTGGTCGATGCCAGTACAGTAGTGGCCACTCACTTGAACCAGATTCTGTACAAGCACTCCAGCGAGCTGATCGGGCACGAAGAAGTGCAGCAACTCATGCAATTGCTGGCCAAAAGCTCACCCAAGCTGGCAGAAGAGCTGGTGCCGGGCGTGGTGTCGCTGTCGCAGTTGCTCAAGGTGCTGCAGGCTTTGCTCGCCGAACAAGTGCCGGTTCGGGACATTCGCAGCATCGCCGAGGCCATCGCGAACAACGCGGCCAAGAGTCAAGATACCGCCGCGCTGGTGGCTGCGGTGCGGGTCGGCGTATCCCGCGCAATCGTCCAAAGCATTGTAGGTACTGACTCCGAGCTGCCAGTTATCACGCTGGAGCCAAGGTTGGAACAGATATTGCTCAATAGTCTGCAGAAGGCGGGACAAGGCTCGGAAGAGGGCGTCCTGCTGGAGCCAAGCATGGCTGAGAAGCTGCAGCGCTCGTTGATCGATGCCGCGCAGCGTCAGGAAATGCAAGGTCAACCGGTGATTCTGCTGGTGGCCGGTCCGGTTCGCGCGATGCTCTCGCGGTTCGGTCGGCTGGCAGTCCCGGGTTTGCACGTGTTGGCGTATCAGGAAATCCCTGACAACAAGCAAGTGACCATCGTTGCGACAGTAGGGCCCAACGGCTGAGGTAGTGGTTTATGCAAGTTAAGCGTTTTTTCGCCGCCGATATGCGTCAGGCCATGAAACTGGTTCGTGACGAGCTGGGCGCCGATGCCGCGATCATCGGCAACCGCCGAATCGCTGGCGGCGTGGAGCTGACGGCTGCCCTCGATTACAAGCTGTCGGCGCTGGCACCGCGGGTTCCGAACATGGAACTCGAGGACGAATTGCGCAAGACCCAGTCGCGGATCGTCACTGCCCAGGCCGAACTGAGCCTGCGTAGCGAAGGCGAGAGCGATAAGGCGACCAATCGCCAGCTGTTCGCCGGCTTGCCCCTGACTGCCGCCGAACCGCTGGTCGAGCCCACCTACACCGAGCCTGCACGCGCGGCGCCGGCGCCCGCTGCCACCGGCGGTGTCGATCCGCGTGCATTCGACTCGATGCGCTTTGAACTCAACAGCCTGCGCGAATTGATGGAAGTGCAGTTGGGCTCCCTGGCGTGGAATCAGCTGCAAGGCAGCCGCCCGGCCCAGGCCAACCTGTGGCGCCGGCTGCAACGCATTGGCCTGTCCGGCCCGCTGTCGCGTGACCTGCTGGCAATGATCAGCGACATTGACGAGCCTCGCCAGGCCTGGCGCATGCTCCTGGCGCACCTGGCGCGGATGATCGCCACACCGGAAATCGAACCCCTGGAAGAGGGTGGCGTGATTGCCATGGTCGGCCCTGCCGGCATGGGCAAGACTACCACCCTGGCCAAGCTCGCAGCCCGCTACGTGCTCAAGTACGGCGCGCAGAATATTGCGCTGGTGAGCATGGACAGCTACCGGATCGGCGCCCAGGAACAGCTCAAGACCCTGGGCCGCATCCTCAATGTGCCGGTGACTCATGTCGACCCGGGGCAGTCGCTGGTGCAGGCGCTGGAGCCTTTGCTGCGCAAGCGTGTGGTGTTGATCGATACCGCCGGCCTGCAGGCCAGCGATCCGGCACTGCGCATGCAGCTGGAAAGCCTGGCCGGACGTGGCATCAAGTCAAAAAATTACCTGGTCCTGGCAACCACCAGCCAGAAACAGGTTCTAACCGCCGCTTATCACAGTTACAAGCGCTGCGGGCTCGCCGGCTGCATCCTGACTAAACTGGATGAATCGGCCAGTCTGGGCGAGGTGTTGAGCCTGGCGATCAGTCATGAACTGCCGGTGGCCTACCTGACCGATGGGCCACGGATCCCGGATGACTTGCATCTGCCGCGGCGTCATCAGTTGGTCAGTCGCGCAGTCAGCGTGCAAATGCAGGAAGAACCCAGCGAAGAAGCCATGGCTGACATGTTCGCTGATATTTACCACAGTCCCACCAAGCAGGTTGGCTGAGGTATTAATGAATCGTTTTTGTACCTACATCGATGGTCTGCCATGCATTGTTCAGATGATGAACGCGCAGCCAGTAATGTGGCCTCCGTCTATGCAAGACAAGGTAAAGAAATAACATGGGCAGCATGCATCCCGTACAGGTGATCGCGGTGACCGGCGGCAAAGGTGGCGTCGGCAAAACTAACGTGTCAGTGAACTTGTCGCTGGCTTTGGCTGAGCTCGGACGGCGCGTCATGCTTCTGGACGCCGACCTTGGGCTGGCGAACGTCGACGTCCTTTTGGGGCTGACACCCAAACGTACCCTGGCCGACGTGATCGAAGGCCGCTGTGAGCTGCGCGACGTTCTGTTGCAAGGCCCGGGCGGCATTCGTATCGTGCCGGCCGCGTCCGGCACCCAGAGCATGGTGCACCTGACACCGGCTCAACACGCCGGCCTGATCCAGGCCTTCAGCGACATCGGCGATAACCTCGATGTGCTGGTGATCGACACGGCTGCGGGCATTGGTGATTCGGTGGTCAGCTTTGTACGCGCCGCCCAGGAAGTCCTGCTGGTGGTGTGCGACGAGCCGACCTCGATCACCGACGCCTATGCGTTGATCAAGTTGCTCAACCGCGACTACGGCATGAACCGCTTCCGCGTCCTGGCCAACATGGCCCAGAGCCCGCAGGAAGGGCGCAACCTGTTCGCCAAGTTGACCAAGGTCACGGACCGCTTCCTCGACGTCGCCCTGCAATACGTTGGCGCGGTGCCGTACGACGAAAGCGTGCGCAAGGCCGTGCAAAAACAGCGTGCGGTTTACGAAGCGTTCCCGCGTTCCAAATGTTCGCTGGCGTTCAAGGCGATCGCGCAGAAGGTCGATACCTGGCCGCTGCCGGCGAACCCGCGCGGGCACCTGGAATTTTTCGTCGAGCGCCTCGTACAACAAACGGCAGGACCGGTGCTATGACCGCCAGTGGCTATAACCTCTACAAGAAATCGGCCCGCGATGCGCAGTGCGAGCTGATCGAGCGTTACGCGCCACTGGTAAAACGGATTGCCTACCACCTGCTGGCGCGTTTGCCGGCCAGTGTCCAGGTCGAAGACCTGATCCAGGCCGGGATGATCGGCCTGCTTGAAGTATCCACCAAATACGACGCCAGCAAAGGCGCGAGTTTCGAGACGTACGCGGGCATTCGAATCCGCGGCGCGATGCTCGATGAAGTGCGCAAGGGGGACTGGGCGCCACGTTCGGTCCACCGCAATACCCGAATGGTCAGCGACGCAATTCGCTCGATTGAAGCTAAAACAGGTCGCGACGCTAAAGATCACGAAGTTGCGGCCGAACTCCAATTGAGTCTTGACGATTATTACGGGATTTTGAACGACACCCTGGGCAGCCGCCTCTTCAGTTTCGACGACCTGTTGCAGGACGGCGAACACGAAGGGCTGCACGAGGATGGCGCAAGTGCTCATACGGAGCCGTCGCGTGACCTGGAAGATGAACGCTTCCAGGCCGCGCTGGCGGACGCGATTGCCAATTTGCCGGAGCGTGAGCGACTGGTGTTGGCGCTGTACTACGACGAAGAGCTGAACCTCAAGGAAATCGGTGAGGTCCTGGGTGTCAGCGAATCGCGGGTCAGCCAGTTACACAGCCAGTGCGCGGCCCGTTTGCGGGGGCGTTTGGGGGAGTGGCGAGCGCGCTGAAGGCAGTGTGGGGACACTGCGAACGGGCTGGCGGGTGTTAAACGCGCCGGTCGCGATCTGTTGTGCTCCAGACAGTCATCGAGTGCTTTGCCGGATTGAATGAAATGGCGTGTCCAGGTGCTGGGCGCGTTTAAGACTGCTTGGAGGTCGAATTGGACAAGAACATGAAAATCCTCATCGTTGATGACTTCTCAACGATGCGGCGGATCATAAAAAACCTGTTGCGTGACCTTGGGTTCACCAACACGGTCGAGGCGGATGACGGCACTACGGCCATTCCGGTCCTCAACAGCGGCAGCATCGACTTTCTGGTAACGGACTGGAACATGCCCGGCATGACCGGCATCGATCTGCTGCGCCACGTGCGCGCCGACGAAAAGCTCAAGCACCTGCCAGTGCTGATGGTGACCGCCGAAGCCAAGCGCGAGCAAATCATCGAAGCAGCCCAGGCCGGTGTTAACGGCTATGTGGTCAAGCCCTTCACGGCCCAGGCGTTGAAAGAAAAAATCGAAAAGATTTTCGAACGCATCGGCTGAGTCACTGCGCCACGGGGGAGCTATGGAGCAAAGAGAAATTTCACAGGGCGATTTCGAATCGACCCTGAAAAAACACGCCGTCGAATTGGTCGAGAGCCTTGAAAAAGGCAAGTTCGGCGACGCCGTGCAACTGATCCATGAGCTCAACCAGACCCGTGATCGTGGCCTGTACCAGGAGGTGGGCAAGCTCACCCGCGAGCTGCATAGCGCGATCGTCAATTTCCAGATTGATCCGAATATGCCGCAAGCTGAGGAGGTTTCGCAGATCACGGACGCTGCCGAGCGCCTGGGGTACGTGGTCAAGCTCACCGAAGCCGCCGCCAACCGCACCATGGACCTGGTGGAAAACGCCACGCCGCTGGTCAACAGCCTGAGCCAGGAAGCCGAGGCCTTGAGCACGGACTGGGGACGGTTCATGCGCCGCGAAGTCGGGGCCGAAGAGTTCCGCGAGCTGGCCCGGCGGGTCGACGGTTTCCTGACACGCAGCAGCGAAGACAATCGCGTGGTGGCGGGCAACCTCAACGACATTCTGCTCGCTCAGGATTACCAGGACCTCACCGGCCAGGTAATCAAGCGCGTGACTCAATTGGTCACCGAAGTTGAAAGCAATCTGCTCAAGCTCGTGCTGATGGCCAGTCAGGTGGACCGCTTTGCGGGCATCGAACATGACCGTCAAGCGATGCTCGCGGAAAAAGATCCACAAAAACATCTCTCTCAGGGTGAAGGTCCGCAGATTCATGCCGATAAAAGAGAAGACGTTGTGTCCGGTCAGGACGATGTGGACGATTTGCTATCCAGCCTTGGATTTTAGACCTGTAGGAGCACCCCATTAATGAGCTTCGGCGCCGATGAAGAGATCCTTCAGGATTTCCTGGTTGAGGCCGGCGAGATTCTAGAGCAACTGTCCGAACAGCTGGTCGAGCTGGAAAGCCGACCGGATGATGCGGATTTGCTCAATGCAATTTTTCGCGGTTTTCACACTGTAAAAGGGGGCGCCGGCTTCCTCCAGCTCAACGAGCTGGTGGAGTGCTGTCACATCGCCGAGAACGTGTTCGACATCCTGCGCAAGGGTGAGCGTCGCGTCGACTCGGAACTGATGGACGTGGTTCTCGAAGCACTTGACGCGGTGAACGGCATGTTCACCGAAGTCCGCGAGCGCAGCCCGATCACGGCGGCCACGCCTGAGTTGCTGGCAGCCCTGGCCCGTCTGGCCGAGCCGCAATCGGCCGACGAAGCCGCACCGGTTGCCGAAGTGGCGCCAGAGGCAGAAAGCACATCGGGTGACATCACCGACAACGAATTCGAACAACTGCTGGACTCGTTGAACGCGGTCAAGGCCCAGGCCGAAGCGGCACCTGTCGCACCAGCACCCGTCAGCACCACGGCTGCAGCCAGCGACGAAATCACCGACGACGAGTTCGAGTCGTTGCTCGATCAGTTGCACGGTAAAGGCCAGTTCGCCATTGACGCCGTGGTTGCCCCGGCGGCACCTGCCGCACCGGCTGCACCCAAGGCCGCAGGCGACAGCTCGGACATCACCGACGAAGAATTCGAAGCACTGCTCGATCAGCTCCACGGCAAGGGTAACTTCGCCGTCGAAGCGCTGGAGTCGGCGATTGCGTCGGCGCCCGTAGCGGCAGCACCAGTCGCCGCCGCAGTGGGCAGCGACCTGATCTCCGATCACGAATTCGAAGCGCTGCTCGACGAATTGCACGGTAAAGGCAAGTTCTCCGAAGTCGGCACGGCTACGGTCGCTGCCAGCGCTGCTGTAGCCGCGCCAGTAGCCAAGGCCGCAGCGCCCAAGCCGGTGGCGAAAGCCCCTGAGCCAAAAGCCGAAGCCGCCAGGCCTGCCCCGGCTCGCGCACCGGCCACGCCGCCGGCGGAAAAGCCGGCCACCGAAGCCGAGACTACCGTGCGGGTCGATACCGCGCGCCTCGACGAAATCATGAACATGGTCGGCGAACTGGTGCTGGTGCGGAACCGCCTGGTGCGCCTGGGTGCCAACAGCGCCGACGAGGCCATGTCCAAGGCCGTGTCCAACCTCGACGTAGTCACGGCGGACCTGCAAACCGCGGTGATGAAGACCCGCATGCAGCCAATCAAGAAGGTCTTCGGGCGTTTCCCGCGCCTGGTTCGCGACCTGGCTCGCCAGCTCAAGAAAGAGATCAACCTGGAACTGGTCGGCGAAGAAACCGACCTCGACAAGAACCTCGTCGAGGCCCTGGCCGACCCGCTGGTCCACTTGGTACGCAACGCCGTCGACCACGGTATCGAGTCGCCGGAAGAGCGCGAAGCCGCAGGCAAGTCCCGTGGTGGCAAGGTCATTCTTGCGGCCGAGCAGGAAGGCGACCACATCCTGTTGTCGATTTCCGATGACGGCAAAGGCATGGACCCCAACATCCTGCGCGCCATCGCGGTCAAACGCGGGGTCATGGACAAGGACGCCGCCGATCGCCTGAGCGACACCGAGTGCTACAACCTGATTTTTGCCCCGGGCTTCTCGACCAAGACCGAGATCTCCGACGTGTCCGGGCGTGGCGTGGGCATGGACGTGGTGAAAACCAAGATCTCCCAGCTCAACGGCTCGATCAACATCTACTCGGCCAAGGGCCAGGGCTCGAAGATCGTCATCAAGGTGCCGTTGACCCTGGCGATCATGCCGACGCTGATGGTCATGCTCGGCAACCAGGCGTTCGCGTTCCCGCTGGTGAACGTCAACGAGATCTTCCACCTCGACCTGTCGCGCACCAACGTGGTCGATGGCCAGGAAGTCGTGATCGTGCGCGACAAGGCGTTGCCACTGTTCTACCTCAAGCGCTGGCTGGTCGCTTCCGCCGCTCATGAAGAGCAGCGTGAAGGCCATGTGGTGATCCTTTCGGTGGGCACCCAGCGGATCGGCTTCGTCGTCGACCAACTGGTAGGCCAGGAAGAAGTGGTCATCAAGCCATTGGGCAAGATGCTCCAGGGAACCCCGGGCATGTCGGGCGCCACCATCACCGGTGATGGCCGTATTGCGCTGATTCTCGATGTTCCGAGCATGCTCAAGCGTTACGCCACCCGGCGTATTTGATTCTGGTGGAGCGGGGCGATCGCGCCTGCGCTCCATCTAACGGAGTGTTTATGGCAGTCAAGGTCCTGGTGGTGGACGATTCGGGTTTTTTCCGTCGCCGCGTCTCGGAAATTCTTTCGGCGGATCCGAACATCCAGGTCGTCGGTACCGCGACCAACGGCAAAGAGGCGATCGACCAGGCGCTGGCCCTCAAGCCGGATGTGATCACCATGGACTACGAGATGCCCATGATGGACGGCATCACGGCAGTGCGGCACATCATGCAGCGCTGCCCGACCCCGGTATTGATGTTCTCCTCGCTGACGCACGAAGGCGCCCGGGTCACCCTGGATGCGCTGGACGCTGGTGCGGTGGATTTCCTGCCGAAGAATTTCGAAGACATCTCGCGTAACCCGGACAAGGTCAAGCAACTGCTGTGCGAGAAGATCCATACCCTCTCGCGCAGTAATCGGCGTGCCAGTGCCTACAGTGCACCGGCCCCCGTTGCCGCGCCCATAGCCGCACCTGCGCCCGCTCCGTCGAGCATTGGCAGTTACAGCAGCAGTGCGCCTGCGCGTGCGGCACCGGCACCGATTGCCTCGCGCGCGCCGGCCCCGGCCCCGTCGTCGCCTGCCCCCAAGCGCAAGGGCTACAAGCTGGTGGCAATCGGTACGTCCACCGGCGGCCCGGTCGCGCTGCAGCGGGTACTGACCCAGTTGCCTGCGAATTTCCCGGCGCCCATCGTGCTGGTGCAGCACATGCCGGCGGCGTTTACCAAGGCCTTTGCCGAACGCCTGGACAAACTCTGCCGCATCCACGTCAAGGAAGCCGAAGACGGCGACATCCTGCGTCCGGGCCTGGCGCTGCTGGCGCCGGGCGGCAAGCAGATGATGATCGACGGTCGTGGTGCGGTGAAGATTCTGCCAGGCGACGAGCGCCTCAACTACAAGCCGTGCGTAGACATCACCTTCGGTTCGGCAGCCAAATCCTACGGTGACAAAGTTCTGGCGGTGGTGCTGACCGGCATGGGGGCCGACGGCCGCGAAGGCGCGCGCCTGCTCAAACAGGGCGGCAGCACCATCTGGGCCCAGGATGAAGCCAGCTGCGTGATCTACGGAATGCCCATGGCCATCGTCAAGGCCGAGCTCGCTGACGCGGTGTATAGCCTGGACGAAATAGGCAGGCACCTGGTCGAGGCGTGTGTCTGATGGATGTACTGAGCCTCATCGGGATCATCATGGCGTTCGTCGCCATCATCGGCGGCAACTACCTGGAAGGTGGTCACCTCGGCGCACTGGCGAACGGTCCGGCGGCACTGATCGTTATCGGCGGTACCGTCGGTGCGGCGCTGCTGCAGTCGCCGATGAGCGCCTTCAAGCGCGCGATGCAAATCCTGGTATGGATTCTGTTTCCGCCGCGGGTCGACCTGGCCGGTGGCGTCGATCGCGTGGTCAACTGGAGCCTCACCGCCCGCAAGGAAGGGCTGCTGGGCTTGGAAGGGGTGGCCGATGCCGAACCCGACAACTACTCGCGCAAGGGCTTGCAACTCCTGGTGGACGGTGCAGAGCCGGAGGCCATCCGCAGCATCCTCGAGGTGGATTTCTATACTCAGGAAAGCCGGGACATCGAGGCGGCCAAAGTCTTTGAAAGCATGGGCGGCTACGCGCCGACCATCGGCATCATCGGTGCGGTAATGGGCCTGATTCACGTCATGGGCAATCTGGCCGATCCGTCGCAACTGGGCAGCGGCATTGCCGTGGCGTTCGTCGCCACTATCTACGGCGTGGCCAGCGCCAACCTGGTGCTGTTGCCCATCGCGGCCAAACTCAAGGCCATCGCCCTGCGGCAGTCGCGTTATCGCGAAATGTTGCTCGAAGGCATTCTGTCGATCGCCGAAGGTGAAAACCCTCGCTCTATCGAGTTGAAGCTCCAGGGCTTCATGGATTGATGGGGGTTATGGAAAATGGCACGTCGCCGGCAACCTGAAGAACATGTGAACCATGAGCGCTGGCTGGTTTCCTACGCCGACTTCATCACGCTGCTGTTCGCGTTTTTCGTGGTGATGTACTCGATCTCGTCGATCAACGAAGGCAAGTACAAGGTGATTTCCGAGGCGCTGATCGGCGTGTTCAACGACTCCGATCGAGCGCTGAAACCCATCCCCATCGGCGATGAACGCCCCAAGACCGTGACCCCGGCCAAGCCTCTGGTCAAGGACAGCGAGCAGGTCGACGCCGGCATCGCGCAGGCGGGTG
The DNA here is from genome assembly GCF_020295325.1 of Pseudomonas sp. Y24-6. Taxonomy (NCBI): domain Bacteria; kingdom Pseudomonadati; phylum Pseudomonadota; class Gammaproteobacteria; order Pseudomonadales; family Pseudomonadaceae; genus Pseudomonas; species Pseudomonas sp. Y24-6. The sequence goes on from NZ_JACBXG010000003.1 coordinate 216,473, forward strand.
ACAACCCTCTGCAGAGCATTGCCGATGATATCAGTGCCGCCTTCGGCGACCTGATCAGCTCCAACCAGATGACCGTGCGTGGCAACGAGTTGTGGGTGGAGATCGAACTCAATTCCAGCCTGTTGTTCGGCAGCGGCGACGCCATGCCCAGCGACATCGCCTTTAACATCATCGACAAGGTCGCGGCCATCCTGAAGCCGTTCGACAACCCCATCCATGTCGAAGGCTTTACCGACGATCAACCGATTCGCACCGCGCAATACCCCACCAACTGGGAGCTGTCTTCTGCCCGCTCGGCGAGCATCGTGCGCATGCTGGCGATGCAGGGAGTGAACCCGGGGCGTCTGGCGTCGGTGGGTTATGGCGAGTTCCAGCCGGTGGCCAATAACGCCACCGCTGAAGGCCGTGCGCGCAACCGGCGCGTGGTGCTGGTGGTGTCACGAAACCTGGATGTGCGGCGCAGCCTGACAGGCACCGGTACCGCCAATGCACAACCGGACGCTGCATTGAAGCGTGCTGGCACACAAACTGCACCTGCACCGGTCAAGCCGCCGGGACGAGAGAGCGCCGTCAATTCTCCGTCACCCGCATTAACACGCTGAGCTATTTCTCGGTCGGCATTTCGACCGGGAGGAATCATTCGAATGAGAGTCTGGGCAGTCGCCAATCAAAAGGGTGGTGTTGGTAAAACCACATCCTCCATCGCTTTAGCCGGGTTGCTGGCCGAGGCGGGCAAGCGCGTGGTCGTGGTCGACCTCGATCCCCACGGCTCCATGACCAGCTATTTCGGGTATGACCCCGACGCCCTGGAGCACAGCAGCTACGACCTGTTCCTGCACAAGGGCAGCGTCCCCGCCGGGTTGCCGGGTCAACTGTTGTTGCCCACCAGCCATGAGAGCATCTCGCTGCTGCCTTCGAGCACTGCGCTGGCGACCCTGGAACGGCAGTCGCCGGGCCAGAGTGGCCTGGGCCTGGTGATCGCCAAGAGTCTGGCGCAGTTGTGGCAAGACTTCGATTACGCGGTCATCGACAGCCCGCCGCTGCTGGGGGTGCTGATGGTTAACGCCCTCGCCGCGAGCCAGCAGTTGGTGATCCCGGTGCAGACCGAGCATTTGGCCGTCAAGGGCCTGGAACGCATGGTCAACACCCTGGCGATGATCAACCGTTCGCGCAAACAGCCGCTGCCGTTCAGCATCGTGCCGACCCTGTTCGACCGACGGACCCAGGCGTCCATTGGCACGCTGCGGGTGGTGCGCGACATGTTCCCGGAAGAAACCTGGCAGGGTTATATCCCGGTCGACACGCGCCTGCGCGATGCCAGCCGTGCCGGTCTCACGCCGTCGCAGTTCGATGGCAAGAGCCGCGGTGTATTGGCGTATCGCTCGTTGCTCAAGCATTTGCTGGAGCAGCAGCTTGTCCCGGCGGTGGCCTAGATGAACCCGATCCCCACAGGAGCCGCCGCAGGCTGCGATCTTCTGATCTTGCCTGGCGGTATCCTTGAAAAAAACCAGATCAGCAGATCGAAACCTGCCTGCGTAGGAGCTGCCGCAGGCTGCGATCTTTTGATCTTGCCTGGCGGTGTCCTTGAAAAAAACCAGATCAGCAGATCGAAACCTGCCTCCGTAGGAGCTGCCGAAGGCTGCGATCTTTTGATCTTGCCTGGCGGTGTCCTTGAAAAAAACCAGATCAGCAGATCGAAACCTGCCTCCGTAGGAGCTGCCGAAGGCTGCGATCTTTTGATCTTGCCTGGCAGTGTCCTTGAAAAAAACCAGATCAAAAGATCGCAGCCTTCGGCAGCTCCTACGGTGGAGGTGTGTCAGTGAATCGGCCGGTCAAGATCACGTCACGTCCGCAACTGGCGTTGCAGTCCTACCTGGACAGCCTGCTGATGGACGCGACCGAAGACCTGCCGGTTGAAGTTCAAGCGCCTGTTGAAGCGGTCGAAGTCGAAGCTACTCTGGACGATTTCCAGGCGGCAGTGCTTGAAGAGCAGGTCCGGGATGCGCGTAAGCCAGAGGCGGTTGTTGCTCCGGTAGTGGCTGCGGTTGAAGAGGTTCAGGTTGAGCAGGCCAGGGTAGTGCTGGTTGAAGCACCTGCGCCGGCCCTGGCACCCGTGTCGACCATCGCGCCGCTGCCTCAGGCCCTGGTTCCACCGGTTGTCGAAGTCCACCTGCCGCCCGGTAACAGGCTGCCGCCGGTGGACAGCAACGGCAGGCCCGCCTGGGCCGCCGAGCCCTTCGAATGCCTGTTGTTCGATGTGGCCGGGTTGACCCTGGCGGTGCCGCTGGTGTGCCTGGGCTCGATCTACTCGCTGGAAGGTCATGAGCTGACACCCTTGTTCGGCCAGCCGGATTGGTTCCTCGGGATTCTGCCGAGCCAGGCCGGTAACCTGAAAGTCCTCGATACCGCGCGCTGGGTCATGCCCGACCGCTACCGCGACGATTTTCGCCAGGGCCTGCAATACGTGATTTCGGTCCAGGGTTACGAATGGGGGCTGGCGGTGCATCAGGTCAGCCGCTCCCTGCGCCTGGACCCGAACGAAATCAAATGGCGCAGCCAGCGGGGCCAACGCCCCTGGCTGGCCGGTACCGTGATTGAACACATGTGTGCGTTGCTTGATGTTGCCGAGTTGGCGGAGTTGATCGCCAGCGGCGGGGCAAGGCACATGGGCAGCAAAAAGCCAGCCCACACACCGACATGACAAACAGGCAGCGACCTACCGAGGGCCGCTGCACCGAACGCACACCGCCAACGGCGGTTTTTTGAGGGGTCAGGGTATGAATGACAAGGCGACGGCGGCAAAGGGTTCTGAAGATCCGATCCTGCAATGGGTAACCTTCAAACTGGACAATGAAACCTACGGCATCAACGTGATGCGCGTCCAGGAAGTACTGCGCTACACCGAGATCGCCCCGGTTCCGGGTGCGCCAAGCTACGTGCTCGGCATCATTAACCTGCGTGGTAATGTCGTCACCGTGATCGACACCCGTCAGCGCTTCGGCCTGATGAACGCCGAGATCAGCGACAACACGCGCATCGTCATCATCGAAGCCGACAAGCAAGTGGTCGGGATCATGGTCGACAGCGTCGCGGAAGTGGTTTACCTGCGTCAGTCGGAAATCGAAACCGCGCCAAACGTGGGGAACGAAGAGTCCGCCAAGTTCATTCAGGGCGTGTGCAACAAGAACAACGAACTGCTGATCCTGGTCGAGCTCGACAAGATGATGAGCGAAGAAGAATGGTCGGACCTGGAGAACATCTGATTGATTCTTGAGGTCGCGGTCATTGTCCTGTTCCTTTTGTGGGCAGGCACCCTGGCAATGTTCCTGGCGTACGTCCGTGCGCAAAAACAGCTCGCCGCTAAACAGGTCGAGGGCGACGCGCTGCGCGATCAGCGGATCAAGGACCTGACCCGACGCGTTGAGAACTACCAGGACGGTAACGTGCGCATGGGCCAGGAGCTGCAGGAACTGCGCGCGGTAGTCGGGCCAATACCGGACAAGCTGGTGGCGCTTGAGCAACGTGACCCGTCGAGCCTGTCTTTTGCCCAGGCAGCGCGCCTGGTGGGCATGGGCGCCAGCGCCGAAGAGCTGACGGCGTCCTGTGGCCTGACCCAGGCCGAGGCGGAGTTGATGCGCAAGTTGCACAAGAGCTGATAGATCAAAAGATCGCAGCCCGTTTCACTCGACAGCTCCTACGGGACCGTGCGCGTTCCACTGTAGGAGCTGTCGAGTGAAACGGGCTGCGATCTTTTACAAACGGCTCCTCAATAATCATCCCCACGTGCAGTCACGTCCTTCTCCACCATCGGCGCATCCGGATCCTGCCCTTGCGGAAATTTACCCTTCAGCCTCCAGGCAAACGCAATAATCTCCGCAATCGTTCGATACAACTCCTCCGGAATACTCTCCCCCAACTCCATTCGCGCCAGCAATTTCACCAGCTCGGCGTTCTCATAAATCGGTACTTCATAATCACGGGCAATCTTCAGGATCGCTTCAGCCAGGGCATCGTCGCCTTTTGCCGTGAGCGTCGGGGCGTGGGTGCCGTCGTACTTGAGGGCGATGGCCTGGCGTGGAGTGTCGGAATGGCTCATGCGTTTTCATCCACCCAGCGTTGTTCGAGGCTTGTTTGCGGGCCTTGGGGTGGGGTTCCGAAGTGACAGTCGATGTCGCCCACGTTCAGGCCAGAATCGAGCAGTTGTTGCCGCAGGGCTGCCAGGTTGCTTTCGATCAGGCTGGCGGTGTACGGCCGTTCGGCCCACAGCTGGCCAGACAGGCTGCCGCTGATCAGCTGGGCCTGAACCTGCAACGGCCCCAGCGGCTCCATGTCGAACGCCAACTCCACTCGCCACAGTTGCTGTTTGGGCGGGCGTTCTTCATGCCGATCTTTCGGCTGTTCTTTTTCCGGCGCGTCTTCACGCTGGAATTTGAGCTGCAGCGGCACAATGTCCTGCAGGTTGCGCATCGGGATTTCCAGCTGCCAGGTACTCATCAAGCGCCCATCGGCGGTCACCCCTGTCTGTTCCAGGCTCGACAGCTGGTGACTTTGCAGGCGCGATACTGCAGCGGCCGCCAAGCGCAGCAGGTGTTCGAGATCATCCTCACCTTCGGCACTCTGCAACAGGCGATCGGCCAGGGGAAAGCTGGTCGGCGAGGGCTTGGCGCTCACCTGGCTGAGCATGCCCAGGGCATTGCGCATGAAGCTCGGCATGGCCTGGGCCAGGGTGTTGGCGGCAATGATCGCGTTCATGTGCGTGTTGGGGGCCGGGCTCAATTGGGCGATCAGCCTGAGCAGATCACCTTTCATATCCGGGGCCAGCGACGGATTCAGCCCGCCAAGGAGCTTTGATTCGAGGAACGCGCCGCTGTTCGCCAGGGCCAGCGCCAAGCCTTTCGGGCTGCTCAATTGCTGAATATCCGGCAGACCAGCCAGCAGCTTTTCGGCAGCAGCGCGCAAGTCGCTGGAGGTCTGGCTCCCGGCGGGCAGGTTCTGCAGAAGCTTCAGCAGGCCGTCCAAGGAGCCTTGCCGGCTGTGCTGGCTGGCCAGTTGCTGGGTTACTGCCAGTTGCTCCGAGCGGCTGCCGAGCGGGACGAATTTGAGTGTCTGGCTGTCTTGCACCAGGGCGCTGAGCAGAGTGCCGATGCGCAGTGGGGTCGGGCTGTCGATGCTCAAGGTACTGCCGCTCAGGGCAGTGTTGAGCAGGCCGACCATTGAGCGATACACCGTGGGCTGGCCGGATTCCTGCGGCAGCACCTGGGACGTCAGGACCTTGCCTTGCAGCAGCGTGCCGGCGGGCAATTGCGCCGGGTCGAGGCGGGTGAGGGTGGCCGCGCCTGAGGCGAGGGCCTGTTGCAGGGTGATCGCCAGGTTGCCCGCCGAGGGTTGTGTGATTGCCAGGCTGGAGCCTTGGGGCAAAGGCTGGGCACTGATGGCCTGGAGCGTCGTCTGGCGCCCGTTCTCCAGGGTGATCTTGAGCAGCAATTGAAAGGCCTGGTCGGCCTGCTTGAGTGACAGCACTTCGGCGTTGGCGGATTGGCCGGCGGATATCAGGCCCTCCATGGGTGTCAGCAACTTGAGCAGTTCGCCGCCGGTTTGCGGGCGTGAAGTGGCCGGCGCATTCTGCGAGATCGGGAGGATGTTCATTTCGCCTGTCATACGCGGTCACAACCTGAGGAAATTGCACTCTTGAGAGTAGGGGATGGCATGTATAATGCCGCCCCGTCGTCTATGGGGCGCGCGAAACAATGCATTTGTTTGACGCAGCTCCCCATAACGGGCCGCCAATGCATTTATTCTGCATCTCTTTAGCGGCCGCAATACCGCCGACTTGAACCGTAAAGGCCCGTGATCTCTTGACCAGTCCAGTCCTGCAAACCGTTGCCCTTGCCTGTGAGCGAGACCTTCGGCTGCTTTTCGAAAATCTCGAATTGAGACTGGCCAGTGGCGAAATGGTGCAAATCAGCGGGCCCAACGGCAGCGGCAAGACGAGTTTGCTGCGGCTTTTGTCAGGCTTGATGCAGCCGACGGCCGGTCAAGTGTTGCTCAACGGCCAGCCGCTCAGCGAGCAACGGCACGAATTGGCACGCAACCTGTTGTGGATTGGCCATGCTGCCGGGATCAAGGACCTGCTGACCCCGGAAGAGAACCTGAGCTGGCTCTGCGCCCTGCATCAACCGGCCTCCCATGAAGCCATCTGGCAGGCGCTCGGCGCCGTCGGGCTGCGTGGTTTCGAGGATGTGCCCTGTCACACCCTGTCCGCCGGCCAGCAGCGGCGTGTGGCGTTGGCGCGGTTGTACCTGGACAGTCCGCCGTTATGGATTCTCGATGAACCCTTCACCGCGCTGGACAAACAGGGCGTGGCGCAACTCGAGGAACACCTCGCGGCCCACTGTGAGCAGGGCGGCATGATCGTACTGACGACCCACCACACGCTGAGCCGTATGCCGGCCGGCTACCGCGACATTGATCTGGGGAACTGGGCCGTATGAGTGTTTTTGGCCTGTTGGTTGCCCGCGAAGCGCGCTTGCTGTTCCGTCGTCCGGCCGAACTGGCCAATCCGCTGGTATTTTTCGCCATCGTGGTCTCACTGTTCCCTTTGGCGGTCGGGCCCGAGTCTCAATTGTTGCAAACCTTGTCTCCGGGACTGGTCTGGGTAGCAGCCCTTTTATCGGTTTTGCTCTCGCTGGACGGGCTCTTTCGCAGTGATTTCGAAGATGGTTCCCTTGAACAGTGGGTCCTTTCGTCGCACCCCCTGGCCCTTCTGGTTTTAGCCAAGGTACTGGCACACTGGGCCTTCTCCGGCCTGGCCCTGGTTTTGCTCGCACCACTGCTGGCGTTAATGCTCGGATTGCCTGCCGCCTGTCTGCCGGTGTTGCTGCTTTCCTTGTTGCTGGGTACACCAGTGCTGAGCTTGCTGGGTGCAGTGGGCGCGGCGTTGACCGTGGGTTTGAAGCGTGGTGGCTTGCTGCTGGCGCTTTTGATACTGCCGCTGTACATCCCGGTATTGATTCTCGGCAGTGGCGCCTTGCAGGCGGCACTGATGGGCATGCCGGCGACCGGTTATCTGTTGTGGCTTGGTAGCCTGACCGCCCTGGCGATAACCCTTACACCCTTTGCAATAGCTGCTGGCCTGAAGATCAGCGTCGGCGAATAATAATGAGGTCTGGTCATTTTTTGATCGTTTTCTTTTGAAAAAAAGGCAGACCCTTGGCTCTTCATAGCGAAGAGCAACCGTGATGGAAACAGTAATGAACTGGACCTGGTTTCATAAGCTCGGCTCACCCAAATGGTTCTACGGCATCAGCGGCAAACTGCTGCCGTGGTTGAGCATCGCGGCGTTGCTGCTGATAGGTATTGGCGTGGTTTGGGGCCTGGCCTTCGCGCCGCCCGACTATCAGCAAGGCAACAGCTTTCGCATCATCTATATCCATGTACCGGCTGCCATGCTGGCGCAGTCGATCTATGTGATGCTGGCGGTGTGCGGCATCGTCGGGCTGGTATGGAAGATGAAACTGGCCGACGTCGCCCTGCAATGCGCAGCGCCCATCGGCGCCTGGATGACCGCCGTGGCGCTGGTCACCGGCGCGATCTGGGGCAAGCCGACCTGGGGCTCGTGGTGGGTCTGGGATGCGCGACTAACGTCCATGCTGATCCTGCTGTTCCTGTACTTCGGTCTCATTGCGCTGGGCAACGCCATCAGCAATCGTGAGAGCGCCGCCAAGGCGTGCGCGGTGCTGGCGATTGTCGGTGTGATCAATATCCCGATCATCAAGTACTCGGTGGAGTGGTGGAACACCCTGCACCAGGGCGCCACTTTCACCCTGACCGAAAAGCCGGCGATGCCCGCTGAAATGTGGCTGCCGCTGCTCCTGACCGTGCTGGGTTTCTACTGCTTCTTCGGTGCAGTGCTGTTGCTGCGCATGCGCCTGGAAGTGCTCAAGCGCGAAGCCCGGGCCAGTTGGGTGAAAGCTGAAGTGCAGCACAGCCTGGAGGCCGCGCGATGAGTTTTGCTTCATTCGGCGACTTCCTCGCCATGGGCCATCATGGCCTGTATGTCTGGTCAGCCTACGGCATCTGCCTGGCAGTGCTGGCTCTGAACGTGGCGGCGCCGATCCTGGCCCGCAAGCGGTATCTGCAACAAGAGGCGCGTCGTCTGCGCCGGGAGAACGGCAAGTGAATCCGCTGCGCAAAAAGCGTCTTATCATCATTCTCGCGATCCTGGTCGGGGTTGGCGCTGCTGTCGGCCTGGCCCTGAGCGCCCTGCAACAGAACATCAACCTGTTCTACACACCGACCCAGATCGCCAGCGGCGAAGCCCCGCAGGACACGCGCATTCGCGCCGGTGGCATGGTCGAGGCCGGTTCGCTGCAACGTTCCGGCGATTCCCTGGACGTGAAATTCAATGTCACCGATTTCAACAAGACCGTGACCATCAGCTACCGCGGCATCCTTCCCGATCTGTTCCGTGAAGGGCAGGGGATCGTGGCGTTGGGCAAGCTCAATGCCGAGGGCGTGGTGGTAGCCGACGAAGTGCTGGCCAAGCACGATGAAAAATACATGCCGCCGGAAGTGACCAAGGCCTTGAAAGACAGTGGCATGTCGGCACCTACTCCTGCGAAAGAGGGCTAACTGATGACTGCTGGACTCTATAGCGCCGGGTTGTACATCCCGGAACTGGGCCACCTGGCCATGATCCTGGCGCTGTGTTTTGCCCTGGTTCAGTCGGTGGTGCCCTTGCTCGGCGCCTGGCGCGGCGATCGCCTGTGGATGAGCCTTGCGCAACCTGCGGCCTGGGGACAGTTCGCGTTCCTGCTGTTTGCCTTTGGTTGCCTGACCTACGCGTTCATGGCGGACGACTTCTCCGTGGATTACGTCGCCAGCAACTCCAACAGCGCGTTGCCGTGGTACTACAAATTCAGCGCCGTGTGGGGCGCGCACGAAGGCTCGCTGCTGCTTTGGGCATTGATCCTGGGCGGCTGGACCTTCGCCGTATCCGTGTTCTCGCGGCAACTGCCGCAAGTGATGCTGGCCCGGGTGCTGGCGATCATGGGCATGATCAGCACGGGTTTCCTGCTGTTCCTGATCCTGACATCCAACCCGTTCGCACGCATCCTTCCGCAGATCCCGGCCGACGGTCGTGACCTCAACCCGTTGCTGCAGGACATCGGCCTGATCGTTCACCCGCCGATGCTGTACATGGGTTACGTGGGCTTCTCCGTGGCCTTTGCGTTCGCCATCGCCGCGCTGCTGGGCGGTCGTCTTGATGCGGCGTGGGCCCGCTGGTCGCGTCCGTGGACCATCGTCGCCTGGGCCTTCCTCGGAATCGGCATCACCCTGGGCTCCTGGTGGGCCTATTACGAGCTCGGCTGGGGTGGCTGGTGGTTCTGGGACCCGGTGGAAAATGCCTCCTTCATGCCTTGGCTGGTCGGCACCGCACTGATTCACTCATTGGCCGTCACAGAAAAACGTGGCGTGTTCAAGAGCTGGACCGTGTTGCTCGCCATCGCTGCGTTCTCACTGAGCCTGCTGGGAACCTTTCTGGTGCGTTCCGGGGTTCTGACCTCGGTGCACGCGTTCGCCTCTGATCCGGAGCGCGGCGTGTTCATCCTGATTTTCCTGCTGTTCGTGGTCGGTGGTTCGCTGACGCTGTTCGCCCTGCGTGCGCCGGTGGTGAAGAGTCAGGTCGGCTTCAACCTCTGGTCCCGGGAAACCCTGTTACTGGGCAACAACCTGGTGCTGGTGGTGGCGGCTTCGATGATCCTGCTCGGCACCTTGTACCCGTTGATCCTGGATGCCATGACCGGGGCCAAGCTGTCGGTCGGCCCTCCGTATTTCAACGCGCTGTTTATCCCGCTGATGGCACTGCTGATGGTGGTCATGGCCATTGGCATGCTGGTGCGCTGGAAAGACACCCCGGTTAAATGGCTGGTGGGCATGCTCACTCCGGTGTTGCTGGGTAGCGCTGCTTTAGCCGTGATCGCTGGCGTCGCCTATGGCGATTTCAATTGGGCCGTGATCGCGACCTTCATGCTCGCGGCCTGGGTGTTGCTGGCCGGCGTGCGCGACATCTTTGACAAGACTCGTCACAAGGGCCTGATCAAGGGCCTGCCGACCCTGACTCGTAGCTACTGGGGCATGCAGATCGCGCACCTGGGCATCGCCGTGTGTGCCCTCGGCGTGGTCCTGTCGAGCCAGAACAGTGCCGAGCGCGACCTGCGCCTGGCGCCGGGTGAATCCATGAGCCTGGGCGGTTACCAGTTTGTATTCGAAGGTGCCAAACACTTCGAAGGCCCGAACTTTACCTCCGATAAGGGCACCGTTCGGGTGATCAAGGACGGCAAGGAAATCAGCGTGCTGCACCCGGAAAAACGCCTGTACACCGTGCAGAACTCGGTCATGACCGAGGCCGGGATCGATGCCGGCTTCACCCGTGACCTCTACGTCGCCCTCGGCGAACCTCTGGGCGATGGCGCCTGGGCCGTACGCGTCCACGTCAAGCCGTTCGTGCGCTGGATCTGGTTCGGCGGATTGCTGACCGGTTTCGGCGGATTGCTGGCGGCGCTGGACCGGCGTTATCGGGTCAAGGTCAAAAGCCGCGTGCGTGAAGCACTGGGCATGTCGGGAGCCACTGCATGAGACGTTGGTTGATGTTGCTGCCGCTTGCGATTTTCCTGGTGGTGGCGGTTTTTCTGTACCGCGGGTTGTACCTGGACCCGGCGGAGCTGCCGTCGGCGATGATCGGCAAGCCGTTCCCGGAGTTCTCCCTGCCTGCGGTGCAGGGTGACAAGACGCTGACCCGGGCGGACATCCTTGGCAAGCCGGCGCTGGTCAACGTGTGGGGCACCTGGTGCATTTCCTGCCGCGTCGAGCACCCGGTACTGAACAAGCTGGCCGAAAAGGGCGTGGTGATCTATGGCATCAACTACAAGGACGTCAACGCGGACGCCTTGAAGTGGCTGGCGGAGTTTCACAACCCGTACCAGCTGGATATCCGCGACGACGAAGGTACCCTGGGCCTGAACCTCGGTGTCTACGGCGCACCGGAAACCTTCTTCATCGACGCCAAGGGCATCATCCGCGACAAGTTCGTGGGGGTCATCGACGAACAGGTCTGGCGCGAAAAACTGGCCGCCAAGTATCAGGCGCTGGTCGACGAGGCCAAGCCATGAAGCGCTGGATTGCCGCCGCAGTGCTGGGCTTGAGCATGGCCGGGATGGCTCACGCGGCCATCGACACCTATGAGTTCGCCAAGGAAGGTGACCGCGAGCGTTTTCGCGAGCTGACCAAGGAGCTGCGGTGCCCCAAGTGCCAGAACCAGGACATCGCCGACTCCAACGCGCCGATCGCCGCTGATCTGCGCAAAGAGATTTTCCGCATGCTCGGCGAGGGCAAGGACAACCAGCAGATCATCGACTTCATGGTCGATCGCTACGGTGATTTCGTCCGCTACAACCCCGCGCTGAATGCCAAGACCGCACTGCTCTGGTTCGGCCCCGCCGGCTTGCTGCTGGGCGGTTTTGTGATCATTGCCGTGATTGTTCGCCGTCGTCGCGTCCTGCGCACCGATAGCCCGGACTCGCTTTCCGTGGATGAACGCGAGCGCCTCGACCACCTGTTGGATAAAACCAAGAATGATTGATTTCTGGCTTGCTGCAGGTCTGCTGCTTCTGGTTGCCCTGAGTTTTCTGTTGATCCCTGTTTTGCGCGGCCGTCGCGCCCAGCTTGAAGAGGATCGTACTGCCCTGAACGTCGCGTTGTATCAGGAACGCGTGGCTGAGTTGCAGACTCAGCAGGAAGAGGGCGTGCTCAACGCTGCGCAAATGGACACCGGTCGTGCCGAAGCGGCCCGTGAGCTGCTGGCTGATACCGAAGGCGTCGCGGCACCGCGTGTTTCGCGCCTGGGCAAACCATGGCCGCTGTTGGCGGCGATTCTGGTGCCGGTGCTGGGCCTGGGTCTGTACCTGCACTTCGGTGCCAGCGACAAAGTCGAGCTGACCCGCGAATTCGCCCAGGCTCCGCAGTCCATGGAAGAGATGACCTCGCGCCTGGAGCGCGCGGTCGCGGCTCAGCCCGATTCTGCGGAAGGCCTGTACTTCCTGGGTCGTACCTATATGGCCCAGGACCGCCCTGGTGATGCGGCCAAGATGTTCGAACGAACCGTGGCGCTGGCCGGTCGTCAACCAGAGCTGCTCGGCCAATGGGCGCAAGCGCAGTACTTCGCCGACGGCAAGAAATGGTCGGACAAGGTCCAGGCCTTGACTGACGAAGCATTGAAGGCCGATCCGAAAGAAGTCACCAGCCTGGGGCTGCTGGGTATCGCGGCATTCGAGGGCGAGCGCTATCAGGACGCCATCGATTACTGGAACCGTCTGCTGGCGCAATTGCCCCCCGAAGACAATTCCCGTGCTGCCTTGCAAGGCGGTATCGCCCGGGCCAGCGAGAAACTCGCAGCCGGCGGCGGCAAAGTTGCCCAGGCGCCGGTCGCCAAGGCGGCACTGCTGAAAGTCACGGTGGACCTTGCCCCCGAGTTGAAGGCCAAGGTACAGCCCGGTGACAGCGTGTTCATTTTTGCCCGCGCAACGTCCGGCCCTCCGGCGCCGTTGGCGGCCAAGCGCCTGACTGTGGCCGACTTGCCCGCGAGCGTCGAACTGGGTGATGCCGACGCGATGATGCCGCAGTTGAAACTGTCCAACTTTCCTGAAGTCCAACTGGTTGCGCGAATCTCCCGTGCCGGTCAACCGACTGCCGGCGAGTGGATCGGTCGCAGCCAGCCACTGGCCAGCAGCACCTCAGCGCCACAAAAACTGACCATCGACAGCCCGGACAAATAACAGGAACCGCCTATGACCGCCATCGCCCGTATCACCCTGCTCAGTATGGTCCTGGGGTTAAGCGCTTGTGCGGTCCAGCGGCCCGAACCCGCGCCGTTGCCGCCGATCCCGCCCTCGCAGCCCAAGCCGACCCCCTCGACTTCACCTGCGCCGAGCAAACCGAACGTTCCGGCCAAACCGGCCAAGCCAGTACCGCGCACGTCGGCGAGCTTCGCGCCGCCACCGGGTGGCAACAGCCATTGGGATGCCAAGCTCGGCGTGTATGTGCTCGATGACCAGACCAATACCTTCTACCGCCAGCGCACCTATTATCGCTGGAACAACGGCTGGAGCCGCTCTGTCAGCCCGAATGGTCCATGGGAAGACACTGACATCCACGGCGTGCCCAGTGGTTTGGGCCGGCAGTTCAAGTGACGCAAAGGCGACCTCAGGGTCGCCTTCTTGATTGCCCCACGTGTACCCAATCCTACGAAAAATGAAGAGAGTGAATGGATGGCAGGCAGGTTGATCTATCTCATCGGACCTTCAGGTTCGGGCAAGGACAGCCTGCTGGATGCCGCACGAACGCGGTTGGCCGAACGTAACTGCCGCATCGTGCGGCGGGTGATTACCCGCTCGGCTGAAGCCCTGGGTGAGTCGGCGCGGGGCGTGAGCCTGGATGAATTCACCCGGCTCGAGGCCCGGGGCGAGTTTGCCCTGAGCTGGCGCGCCAACGGGTTGTGCTACGGCATCCCCCGTGAAATCGACGATTGGCTGGCCGCAGGGCAGAACGTCCTGGTCAATGGCTCGCGCGGTCACCTGCCGGCAACCCGGCAGCGTTATCCGGACTTGCTCGTCCTGTTGCTGACCGTGGAACAGAGCGTGCTGCGTGAGCGTTTGCTGGCTCGGGGGCGCGAATCGGTCGAGGAGATCGAGGCACGGCTGGCGCGCAATGCGCGGTTCAGTGAACAGGTACTTGCAGAACACGATCCGGCGCTGTGTGTGCTTGATAACTCAGGGGTGCTGGAGGATACGGTTGAGTGCTTGTTGAGGTGTGTTGATGGGGAATCCACCGCGTCCATGCGATACCGCTAGTTAAGGATCGCATCACCAGATACCCGATATCCCTGGCGCCGGGGATCCGATTCCAATGCCAACCACTGCGGCGGTGTGCCTGCCCGCAACACTTGGGCCTCACGCGGCTGCCAGTGAGCGTTTTTCTGAAACACTCAGGAACCGCAACAACGCCAGAACGGGAAAAGCGCTGCCAACAATCACGATCCACAACCAGCCGCCGTGTTCGTACACCGCACTCGCCACGGAGGAGCCGAAGGCGCCGCCGATGAAGATGCTGGTCATGTACAAGGCGTTCAAGCGGCTGCGGCTCTTGGCATCCAGGGCGTACACCGCACGTTGCCCAAGCACCATATTCATCTGCACGCAGAAATCCAGCACTACGCCGGTCACCGCCAGGCCTATGACGCTGTAGAGCGGGTGGATGAAGGCCGGCAGGAAACTCAGGCTGGCGAACACCAGGGCCAGCAGTGAGGCGATGCGCGTGTGCCCGGCATCCGCCAGACGCCCGGCGATGGGCGCCGCGATCGCGCCAATGGCACCGACCAGGGCGAAAATGGCGATCTGGGTTTGCGACAGTCCATGATTACGCGCCAGCTCCAGCGGCACTGCGGTCCAGAACAGGCTGAAGGTCGCAAACATGCAGCCCTGGTAGAACGCGCGCTGACGCAGCACTGGCTGATGACGCAGCAGCGTCCACAGCGAGCCAAGCAGTTGTCCGTAGGACGCGCTGTGATCAGGCTTGCGTTTGGGAATGGTCAGGGCCAATACGACGCTGATTGCTGCCATCAACACCGCGGCAATCACGAACATCGCACGCCAGCCGAAGTGGTCCGCGATCACACTGGAGACCGGCCGTGCCAACAAGATCCCCAGCAACAAACCGCCCATGATCCCGCCAACCACGCGCCCACGGGATTCCTCCGGGGCCAGGTGTGCGGCGAGGGGGATAAGGATCTGCACTGACACCGAACTGAAGCCCACCAGCAATGAGATCAGCAGGAACACGTTCGGCTGATCGGTAAACGCCGCGCCCAGCAGGCTGGCAATGGCCACCAGCGTGGTGATGATCATCAACCGCCGATTTTCCAGCAGATCACCCAGCGGAACCAGAAAGAACAGCCCCAGCGCGTAGCCAATCTGCGTCAATGAAACAATCAGGCTGGCCATGGTGCTGGTCAGGCCGATGTCCGGTGCAATCAGGCCAATGATCGGCTGGGCATAGTAGATGTTGGCCACGATCGCGCCACAGCAAAAGGCAAATAGCAGGACCATGCCGCGGGTCATCGTCGCGGTGCCCTGAGGCACTGGGTTCGCTGGAGTCATGAGGTGTCTCGTGAACAATTGAGGAATGTGTGCAGGCTAAGCGGCAGGGCGGAGGGGCGGAAGCGATTTTGCAGTGATAGTAATCATGCCCTTGCGCAATGATTGAGGAGCACCGGGCTGCCTTACTGATGCTGATGATACATTTACTTACATGTACTGCCATAGCGAACATGACCACGCAGCACTTGTGTTCGGCGGACATCTCTGTGGGGGCGAGCCTGCTCGCGATGGCGTCTGCAGATTCGACATTGATGTGACAGGGAGATTGTCATCGCGAGCAGGCTCGCTCCCACAGTGGAATGGTGGTGTGCGCAGCATTTGTGTACGGCAGATATCACTGTGGGAGCCGGGCTTGCCCGCGATGGCGTCTGCACATTCGACATTGAGGTGACAGGGAGATTGCCATCGCTGGCAAGTCGAATCGTCGCACCGCCGCTCCCACAGGGTATTGGTGGTGGACGCAGCATTTGCGTACGGCGCAGATCACTGTGGGAGCCGGGCTTGCCCGCGATGGCAGTCTGACAAACACCGCATGATGTCGGATGTAGGAAGCAGGCTACGTCGCCTTGCGCCTTTGCCTACAACTACGTCAGAATCCGCCGGCTTGTGCGGTTTGGACACGTCCGGTAGCTTGATTTCCGTCACTGCTCATCAGTGATCGGGTTTCGCAGCCCGGGTCAATCAAGGCGCTCAGCGCCACCGTTACGTTCAGTTGGCGTCTTTTACGTCCGCTGCATTTCGTTATGGCGGCTGTGCGCGGGAGATCTTCGGATCTGCCGGGTTCCTTGATTCCCGGTCTGCGAACCTGCGTACAGCTGCCACCTCCCTCGTTTCGCAGCGAACAGTGGCGGCTCCATTAATCAAGGAGCTTCACCATGTTCAAACCCACGCCCAACCCCCGCAGCCAGACCAAGAGCACACTGAATCTGACGATTCAGCCCAACAAAACTACCTCAACTTCAGCGCCCTTAAACACGCTGACACCCCCTACAAACCCGAAAGCATGTTCATGATCGCCCCTGACATCGCCACCGAAACCTTGCTGGCCCACGCCTGCGAATCCCTGGCATCGGCGAATGTGATGGCCAACGACCTGGCAGGCTTTATCACTGGCCCGTATCGCAACGCCCTGTTGGGAATAGCGCAGATCATCATGCTGGCCGAGTTGGCGGTAAATCGTGCGCTGGATAACATTGATCCGCGGGATTAATCGCCACAAAAAAGGCGACCTCAAAGGTCGCCTTTTTCATTACCACTCAGCGATCACTTGCCGCCGTAGATCTGGTCAAAAACCCCACCATCGTTGAAGTGAGTTTTCTGCACGGTGCGCCAGTCACCGAAGGTTTTCTCTACCGAAAGAAAATCCACTTTCGGAAAGCGATCGGTGTACTTGGCCAGTACTGCCGGGTCACGCGGGCGCAGGTAGTTCGCCGCCGCGATTTCCTGGCCTTGCGGGGACCACAGGTACTTCAGGTATTCCTCGGCGGCGGCGCGGGTGCCTTTTTTCTCGACGACTTTGTCGACGACGGTCACCGGCGGCTCGGCTTCGGCGGAGACGCTTGGGTAAATGACTTCAAACTGGTCGCGACCAAACTCGCGGGCAACCATTTCCGCTTCGTTTTCGAAGGTCACCAGTACGTCGCCGATCTGGTTGGTCATGAAGGTGGTGGTGGCCGCGCGGCCGCCAGTGTCGAGCACCGGAGCCTGCTTGAACAGTTTGCCGACGAAGTCCTTGGCTTTGTTCTCGTCACCGCCGTTTTTCAGTACATAACCCCAGGCCGAGAGGTAGGTGTAGCGACCGTTACCCGAGGTTTTCGGGTTCGGCACTATGACCTGCACGCCGTCCTTGAGCAGGTCGGGCCAGTCTTTCAAGGCTTTGGGGTTGCCTTTGCGGACGATGAACACGGTGGCAGAGGTGAATGGCGCGCTGTTGTTCGGCAGGCGGGTGACCCAGTTCTCCGGGACCAGTTTGCCGTTGTCCGCCAGGGCATTGATGTCGGTGGCCATGTTCATGGTGATCACGTCAGCGGGCAGGCCATCGATCACCGAACGCGCCTGTTTGCTGGAGCCGCCGAAAGACATCTGTACGGTGATGTTTTCGTTGTGCTCGGCTTGCCAGTGCTTCTGGAAGGCAGTGTTGTAGTCCTTGTAGAAATCGCGCATCACGTCGTAGGAAACGTTGAGCAGGGTCGGTGCGGCCTGAGCCATGCCGGTCAGTGCCAGGCCAGCGGCGAGAAGTGAGGCGCCAAAGAGTTTTTTCACTGCGCATTCCTTGTTTGGTAGGAGCTGCCGAAGGCTGCGATCTTTTGATCCTGATTTGAGGCAGAAGATCGCAGCCTTCGGCAGCTCCTACGGGGTCATTTTTTCAGGTCCAGTAGGTGTCGGCATCTTACCGCAGCGACTATAACGGCAGCGGCATAGTCCTTTAAAGATTAAAAAGCTCTGTGCTTATTCCAGTTTCTTGAACAGCGCATTGCCGCAGCGCGAGCAGAATGCGGCGCCGTGTTCGTGACTGTTCTTGCGGCACACCGGGCAGTCGTGTTGCAGCTGCTCACCGCGCATGGCGTTGGCCAGTTCTGCGGTAAAAATCCCGGTCGGCACGGCGATGATCGAGTAACCGGTGATCATCACCAGCGACGAAATGACCTGGCCCAGCGGGGTCTTCGGCACGATGTCGCCAAAGCCCACGGTGGTCAGCGTAACGATCGCCCAATAGATGCCTTTGGGGATGCTGGTGAAGCCATGTTCCGGGCCTTCGATCACGTACATCAACGTGCCAAACACCGTCACCAGGGTGCATACGCTGACCAGGAACACCACAATCTTCTGCTTGCTGCCACGCAGCGCCGACATCAGGTAGTTGGCCTGCTTGAGATAGGGGCTGAGCTTGAGCACGCGGAATATCCGCAACATGCGGATGATGCGGATGATCAGCAGGTACTGCGCGTCGGCGTAATACAGCGCCAGGATGCCGGGTACGATCGCCAGCAAATCCACCAACCCGTAAAAGCTGAATGCGTAGCGCAACGGCTTGGGGGAGCAGTACAACCGCAAGCCGTACTCGATGGCGAAAATAATCGTAAAGCCCCACTCGATATACGCCAGCACGTTGGCGTAGTTTTGGTGGATCGAGTCGATGCTGTCGAGCATCACAATCACAATGCTCGCGAGGATGATCAACAGCAAAATGCCGTCGAAGCGCCGCCCCGCTTTGGTGTCGCTCTGGAAAACCATGACGTAAAGCTCTTCACGCCAGTTTCTGCTGCTGTCCATGGATACCGCCTGAACCAATGATCAGCGAAGCCTAGGTTGATTCTCCTCCAGAGCGCAAGGCGTATGGGCGACAGCGGCCTTGCCGAGCATTTGCACAACCGTGCGGATCAGCCAGCAGGCGAGAATGAAAGGGGCGGTCAGCGTCGGCAGGCCGATGGCGGCAAACGCCGGTGTCAGTATCAGTGCGAATGCAATTCCGAGCAGCGGCAGCCAAGGCTTCTGGTGCAGTGAGTGGCAGGCGAGGGCGGCGAGTACGGCGTTGTAGCCACCCAGGCCGATCAATGCGCTGTAGAAGTCGTGATGCAGCATGCTCCAGCCCATGCCCGCGACAGACGCCAGCATTGCCCAGCAGAAGGCACGGCGGTCGGCGATCAGTAAACCGGCGGCAATCATCGCGCCGGCCAGTGGATGACCGAGGAACATCACCTGGCCCAGGCCTTTGAGAGGCGCGGCGAGGATGTTCTGCGGGCTGATTTCGATCAAGTGCGCATTGCTTGAGGGCGTGGCGAAGCACAACAGCAACCAGCCCAATATCACGAATGGCGCCGTATAGGCTGGCAGGTACTGGCTCAAGCGCACACGTTTGAGCCACTGTTGGATGAACATCGCACTCAGTCCGCCCGCAGCAATGATCAGCGGTGGCAGCAACGCCGACCAAGGGAAATACAGGCTCAGCAACAAACCGAGCAGCACGCCGTTGTAGCTGAACAGTCCAGCCTGACGGTCAGCCTTGGCGTAGCCGCGACGTTGCGCGGTGAGCAAGCCGGCGACACCGCCCAGCAGTGCGCCGCCGAGCAGGGCAGGCGCGGTGAACAGGATCGCCAACAGGCACAGCAAGCCAAACAGCGGGTGCCGCTGGAGGAAAATCTGGCTGAAACCGTTGAGCAGGGCAGTCGCCCAATCGGGGCAGTGGGTGTTGAAGTGGTTGGCAGGCATTTTTATTGTGTGTCAGGTGAAATGGGGCGCCTGCATCGCCAGCAGGTTGGCTCCCACACTGAATCTGCGTTCAGCCTTGATGATGTGAACGACACAAAACCAATGTGGGAGCCAGCCTGCTGGCGATGAGGCCGATATAGGCGTTCTAGATCAACGTCTCGATACGCAACGAGTTAGTCGACCCCGGCTGACCAAACGGCACACCCGCAGTGATCAGCAAGGTGTCGCCGCGCTGGGCCATACCCTGGGCCTGTGCGATCTCCAGTGCCGTCGAGCACACTTCGTCCACCTGGCGCAGCCGGTCGTTGACCACCGAGTGCACACCCCAGGCCACGGTCAAGCGGCGGGCGGCCTGCAGGTTTGGCGTCAGGTTAAGGATGGGCACCGTTGGCCGCTCACGGGCAGCGCGCAGGCTGGAGGCCCCCGACTCGCTGTAGTTGACCAGCACCGCCACCGGCAGCACGTTGCTGATGCGGCGGATCGCGCAGCTGATGGCATCGGACACCGTGGCCTCGGCTTTTGGCCGGCTCACATCCAGTTGCGCCTGGTAGTCGGGGCCGTTTTCCACCTGGCGGATGATTTTGCTCATCATCTGCACGGCTTCCAGCGGGTATTCGCCCGAGGCGGTTTCCGCCGAGAGCATCACCGCGTCGGCCCCTTCAGCCACGGCGTTGGCGACATCGGTCACTTCGGCGCGGGTTGGTGCAGGGGAGAAGCGCATCGATTCGAGCATCTGCGTGGCCACCACCACCGGCTTGCCGAGCTGGCGGCAGGTGCTGATGATGTTCTTCTGGATCTGCGGCACGCTTTCGGCAGGCACTTCCACGCCGAGGTCGCCGCGAGCCACCATGATCGCATCGCTCAATTCGGCGATTTCGCGCAACTGGGTGACTGCCGAGGGCTTCTCGATCTTGGCCATCAGGAACGCTTTGTCGCCAATCAGCGAGCGTGCTTCGCGGATGTCTTCCGGGCGCTGTACAAACGACAGCGCCACCCAGTCCACGCCCAGCTCCAGGCCGAAACTCAGGTCGCGGCGGTCCTTGGCTGTCAGGGGGCTTAATTCCAGCACCGCTTGCGGTACGTTCACGCCTTTGCGGTCCGACAGCTCGCCGCCATTGAGCACCGTGGTGTCGATGGCGTCGGCGTATTTGGTCACCACCCGCAGGCGCAGCTTGCCGTCATCGAGCAGCAGGTCCATGCCCGGCTCCAGCGCGGCGATGATTTCCGGGTGGGGCAGGTTGACTCGTCGCTCATCACCCGGTGTTGCGTCCAGGTCCAGGCGCAGAGCCTGACCACGGACCAGCTGCACCTTGCCTTCGGCGAACTTGCCGACCCGCAGCTTGGGGCCCTGCAGGTCCATCAGGATGCCCAGCGGATAGTTGAGCTGGCGCTCGACTTCGCGGATCCACTGGTAGCGCTGAGCATGGTCGGCGTGATCGCCATGGCTGAAGTTCAGGCGAAAAATATTGACCCCGGCCTCGACCAGCTCGCGAATGTCGTCAATGCCGTCGGTGGCGGGGCCGAGGGTGGCGAGGATTTTAACCTTCTTGTCAGGCGTCATTTTTAGGGCTCTCGAGGATCAGGATGGCGCGGAAATCGTTGACGTTGGTGCGGGTCGGCTCGGTGACGATCAGGGCGTCCAGCGCCTGGAAATAACCGTAGCCATTGTTGTTGTCGAGCTCATCGCTGGCGCTCAGGCCCAGTGCGGCGGCACGGGCGTAGCTGTCGGGCGTCATGATCGCGCCAGCATTGTCTTCGGAACCATCGATGCCATCGGTGTCGCCAGCCAAGGCGTACACCCCAGGCAGGCCTTTGAGGCTGTCGGTCAGGCTGAGGAGAAACTCGGCGTTGCGCCCACCCCGGCCGTTGCCACGCACGGTCACGGTGGTTTCGCCACCGGAAAGGATCACGCACGGGGCGGGCAGGGGCTGACCATGCAGCACCACTTGCCGCGCAATTCCGGCGTGAACCTTGGCCACTTCCCGGGATTCGCCTTCCAGGTCACCGAGGATCAGCGGGCTGAAACCGGCTTGCCGGGCTTTCACAGCGGCCGCTTCCAGCGACTGTTGGGGCCGGGCGATCAGCTGGAAATGACTGCGGGCCAGGCTCGGGTCGTCAGGTTTTACAGTTTCCGATTCGGGATTTTGCAGCCACTCGCGTACGGACGCCGGAACTTCGATGGCGTAACGCTTGAGGATCGCCAGGGCTTCGGCACTGGTGCTTGGGTCGGCCACGGTCGGGCCGGACGCGATGACCGTGGCGAGGTCGCCCGGTACATCGGAAATGGCGTAGGTGTAAACGGTGGCAGGCCAGCAGGCCTTGCCGAGACGACCACCCTTGATCGCCGAGAGGTGCTTGCGCACACAGTTCATCTCGCCGATGGTGGCGCCGGACTTGAGCAGGGCTTTGTTGATGGACTGCTTGTCAGCCAGGGTAATGCCGGCAGCGGGCAGGGCGAGCAGCGCCGAACCTCCGCCCGAGAGCAGAAAGATCACGCGGTCGTCTTCGCTCAGGTTGCTGACCAGCTCCAGCACGCGCTTGGCCACGGCCAGGCCGGCGGCATCGGGCACCGGGTGCGCAGCTTCGACCACTTCGATTTTTTCGCAGGGTGCGCCGTGACCGTAACGGGTGACCACCAGGCCGGAGACTTCGCCCTGCCAGCAGCGTTCGACCACTTGAGCCATGGCAGCAGCGGCTTTGCCGGCGCCGATTACGATCACCCGGCCCGTGCGATCACGTGGCAGGTAAGCTTCGAGAACGTGTTGCGGATGGGCCGCGTCGATGGCGGTTGCGAACAGGTCGCGAAGAAATTGTTGCGGATCGACCGACATGGCAGGCTCCCGGAATTCTTGTTATTGGAGGTGGAGCAACTCTGCTCCTTGTGGGAGCCGGCCTGCTGGCGATTCAGGCGCTGAGGTCTAACAGACACACCGCGTTGATTTCATCGCTAGCAGGCTAGCTCCCACAGGGTTGGTGCAGGGTTTATTTATCGCGAATCGAGAAATTCGCCATGTGCTCCAGGCCCTTGATCAGTGCCGAGTGGTCCCAGTTGCTGCCACCGATCGCCGCGCACGTGCTGAACACTTGCTGGGTGTTGGCGGTGTTCGGCAGGTTGATGCCCAACTCGCGGGCACCGGCCAGGGCCAGGTTCAGGTCCTTCTGGTGCAGGCTGATGCGGAAGCCTGGGTCGAAGGTGCCTTTGATCATACGCTCGCCGTGCACTTCGAGGATCTTCGAGGACGCAAAGCCACCCATCAGCGCTTCACGCACCTTGGCTGGATCCGCGCCGTTCTTCGAGGCGAACAGCAGCGCTTCGGCCACGGCCTGGATGTTCAGCGCCACGATGATCTGGTTGGCCACTTTCGCGGTCTGCCCATCGCCATTGCCGCCCACCAGGGTGATGTTCTTGCCCATGGCCTGGAACAGCGGCAGTACGCGTTCGAAGGCATCGGCATCGCCGCCGACCATGATGCTCAGGGTCGCCGCTTTTGCGCCGACTTCACCACCGGAAACCGGTGCGTCGAGGTACTGGGCGCCTGTTTCGTTGATCTTGGCGGCGAAGGCCTTGGTCGCGGTCGGCGAGATGGAGCTCATGTCGATGACGATCTTGCCTTTGCCAACACCGGCGGCGACGCCGTCGGCGCGGAACAGCACGTCGTCGACCTGTGGGGTATCGGGCACCATGATGATGATGACTTCAGCTTCCTGGGCGACTGCTTTCGGGTTCGCCAGGGCGATCGCGCCGGCGGCGACCAGGTCAGCAGGCGCGGCGTCGTGGTGTGCCGACAGGAACAGGCTGTGACCGGCTTTTTGCAGGTTCGCCGCCATTGGGTGGCCCATGATGCCGGTGCCGATAAATCCGATTTTAGCCATGAGAAATTCCTCTTGTTTTTATGCGGTTCCCTGTAGGAGCTGCCGAAGGCTGCGATCTTTTGATTTTGATCTTGATCTTGATCTTCAAAATCAAGATCAAAAGATCGCAGCCCTCGGCAGCTCCTACAGAGATGTCATGTTCGTTTAGATCGCGTTATGGGTTTTCAGCCAGCCCAGACCGGCTTCAGTGGTGGTCAACGGCTTGTACTCGCAGCCCACCCACCCCTGGTAACCGATGCGGTCCAGGTGCTCGAACAGGAAGCGGTAGTTGATCTCACCGGTACCGGGTTCGTTACGCCCCGGGTTGTCGGCCAACTGCACATGGTTGATCTCGCCCAGGTGCGATTGCAGGGTGCGGGCCAGGTCGCCTTCCATGATTTGCATGTGGTAGATGTCGTATTGCAGGAACAGGTTGGCGCTGCCCACTTGTTCGCGAATCGACAGGGCCTGGGCCGTGTTGTTCAGGTAGAAACCCGGAATGTCGCGGGTGTTGATCGCTTCCATGACCAGCTTGATCCCCGCCGCCTGCAGCTTGTCGGCTGCGTACTTGAGGTTGGCGACAAAGGTTTTTTCCACGGTGGCGTCATCCACGCCTTGTGGACGAATGCCCGCCAGGCAGTTGACTTGGGTATTGCCCAGCACTTGCGCGTAGGCAATCGCCAAGTCGACACCGGCGCGGAATTCTTCAACCCGATCCGGCAGGCACGCGATGCCGCGCTCACCCTTGGCCCAGTCACCAGCCGGCAGGTTGAACAGCACCTGGGTCAGGCCGTTGGCGTCGAGGGTGGCCTTGATCTCGGCCGAGCTGAAATCGTAAGGAAACAGGTACTCGACACCACTGAAACCGGCTTTGGCGGCCGCTTCGAAACGGGCAAGAAAATCCTGTTCGGTGAACAGCATGGACAGGTTGGCTGCGAAACGCGGCATGGTGGTCTCCTGCTATAAATTGAGAATGACGGCTCTGTGTAGGAGCTGCCGCAGGCTGCGATCTTTTGATCTTGATCTTGATCTTCAGCATCAAAGATCAAAAGATCGTCCGAACGCGGCCCGAACCTGCGGCAGCTCCTACTCGGGGTGAACCATCAGCAATAGTGGATCAATCGAGCAATGAAATCGCCGTCGGTGCGTCGTTGCCGACCAGCGCCAGGTCTTCGAACTCGTTGACGGCGTTGATCTCGGTACCCATGGAAATGTTGGTCACACGTTCCAGGATAATCTCCACGATCACCGGCACCTTGAACTCTTCGATCAGTTCCTGGGCCTTGCGCAGGGCAGGCTGGATCTGAGCCGGTTCGAACACACGTAGTGCCTTGCAACCCAGGCCTTCGGCGACCGCGACGTGATCGACACCGTAACCGTTGAGTTCCGGAGCGTTGAGGTTATCGAAGGACAGCTGCACGCAGTAGTCCATGTCAAAACCGCGCTGCGCCTGACGGATCAGGCCCAGGTACGAGTTGTTTACCACAACGTGGATGTACGGCAGTTTGAACTGCGCGCCCACGGCCAGTTCTTCGATCATGAACTGGAAATCATAGTCGCCCGACAGTGCCACGACCTTGCGGCTCGGATCTGCCTTGACCACGCCCAGTGCCGCCGGAATGGTCCAGCCCAACGGACCGGCCTGGCCACAGTTGATCCAGTGACGCGGCTTGTACACATGCAGAAACTGCGCGCCGGCAATCTGCGACAGACCGATGGTGCTGACGTAGCAGGTGTCCTTGCCGAACACCTGGTTCATTTCTTCATACACGCGTTGCGGCTTGACCGGCACGTTGTCGAAGTGGGTCTTGCGGTGCAGGCTGGCCTTGCGCTGTTGGCAGTCCTGCAGCCAGGCGCTACGGTTTTTCAGCTTGCCGGCTGCCTGCCATTCGCGAGCGACTTCGATGAACACGGTCAGCGCGGCGGCAGCATCGGAAACGATGCCCAGGTCCGGGGTGAACACGCGGCCGATCTGGGTCGGCTCGATGTCGACGTGAATGAACTTGCGGCCTTCGGTGTAGACGTCGATCGAACCGGTGTGACGGTTGGCCCAACGGTTACCCACGCCCAGCACCAGGTCGGACTTGAGCATCGTGGCGTTGCCGTAGCGGTGCGAGGTCTGCAGGCCGACCATGCCCACCATCAATGGGTGATCGTCCGGAATGGTGCCCCAGCCCATCAGGGTCGGGATAACGGGAATTCCGGTCAGCTCGGCGAACTCCACCAGCAGCTCGGCGGCATCGGCGTTGATGATGCCACCACCGGCGACCAGCAATGGGCGCTCAGCCTGGTCGAGCATGGCCAGGGCCTTCTCGATCTGCACGCGGTTAGCGGTCGGCTTGGCCAGTGGCAGTGGCTCGTAGGCGTCGATGTCGAATTCGATCTCGGCCATTTGCACATCGAACGGCAGGTCGATCAGCACCGGGCCCGGGCGACCGGAGCGCATTTCGTAGAAGGCTTTCTGGAAAGCGTAGGGCACCTGGCCCGGTTCCATCACAGTGGTCGCCCACTTGGTGACCGGCTTGACGATGGCGGTGATGTCCACCGCCTGGAAATCTTCCTTGTGCATACGGGCGCGGGGTGCCTGGCCGGTGATGCAGAGGATTG
This sequence comes from Pseudomonas sp. Y24-6, assembly GCF_020295325.1. Taxonomy (NCBI): domain Bacteria; kingdom Pseudomonadati; phylum Pseudomonadota; class Gammaproteobacteria; order Pseudomonadales; family Pseudomonadaceae; genus Pseudomonas; species Pseudomonas sp. Y24-6. Next base: position 242,353 of record NZ_JACBXG010000003.1, read on the forward strand.
GAATCGAGTCGGCCGAGGCGCTGTAGAGCCCGGTGACCATGTCCGTACCAGCAGGTCCCGAAGTGCCGATGCACACGCCGATGTTGCCAGCCTTGGTGCGGGTATAGCCCTCGGCCATGTGCGAGGCGCCTTCAACGTGGCGAGCGAGGACGTGATCGATGCCGCCGACCTTTTGCAGGGCGGAGTACAGCGGGTTGATTGCGGCGCCCGGGATGCCAAAAGCGGTATCAACCCCTTCACGGCGCATCACCAGAACGGCGGCTTCGATTGCTCTCATTTTGCTCATGGTTTTGTGCCTCTTACGTTTTGTAATTGTATACAAGTGGCTTTGCGCAGAGTTTATTCACGGCGGACGGCGCAGGTCAATCCATTTTCTCAAGCGACTGTTTCATTCGTCGGAAGCCCTGTGTGCTGTGGCTTTTCGTCGCATGTGGCGCTTTTCGATAATTATTGTATACAAAAAAATAGTTCATTGTGTTCTATTTGTTGCATCGGCATGCGGCACTTGCGCGCAGGCCACTGGCTTTCCCTATAACAAAATGAGGACGGCACCATGAGCGCTTTAACCTTGAAAGTTGCAGTCAACCTGGTCAATCAGGCCATTTCGGCAGGGCGTGCAATCTCTGCGGCTCCATTGACCATTGCAGTACTGGATGCCGGCGGGCACTTGATCACCTTGCAGCGCGAGGACGGCGCCAGCCTGCTGCGCCCGCAAGTGGCCATCGGCAAGGCCTGGGGCGCAATCGCCCTGGGCAAGGGGTCGCGCCTGCTGGCACTGGATGCACAACAACGCCCGGCATTCATCGCGGCCTTGAACAGTTTGGGGCAGGGCAGTGTGGTGCCGGCACCGGGTGGTGTGCTGATTCGGGATCAGGATGGGAATGTACTGGGAGCGGTGGGGATCAGCGGCGATCTTTCGGATGTTGATGAGCAGTGTGCAATCAGTGCGATCGAGGCGTCGGGGTTGCGGGCGGATGCGGGGGTGACGGCTTGATATCTAGCGTCTGAACAAATGTCATCGCTGGCAAGCCAGCTCCCACAAGGACTGAGGTGTTAACTATTTCATGGGCAGCATCAGAACTTGTGGTAGCTGGTAAGCCAGCTCCCACACGGACTGAGTTGGTCACTATTTCATGGGCAGCATCAGAACTTGTGGTAGCTGGTAAGCCAGCTCCCACACGGACTGAGTTGGTCACTATTTCATGGGCAGCATCAGAACTTGTGGTAGCTGGTAAGCCAGCTCCCACACGGACTGAGTTGGTCACTATTTCATGGGCAGCATCAGAACTTGTGGTAGCTGGTAAGCCAGCTCCCACAAGGACTGAGGTGTTTACTATTTCATGGGCAGCATCAGAACCTGTGGGAGCTGGCTTGCCAGCGATAGCTATCTACAAGACACATCCAGCTAAAGGTGTGTATTAGCACTCTAAATTTTCAGGGCTAGCCTCTCCATGGATTCTTCATGAGAGGCAACGGAATGCCCAATTTACCCGCATCACACCGCTTGCGAACGGGTCGCTATGCCGAGCCCAATCGAATTTATTTACTCACCACCAATACACTGGATCGCCAACCGATTTTTGCCGACTTCACTTTGGGCAGATTGGTGGTTCATCAATTTCGCCGGGCACAAGATCTCGGATTGGCAAAGTCACTGGCTTGGGTCGTCATGCCCGACCATTTTCATTGGCTCGTCGAATTGGAAAACTGTTCTCTCAGAAAGCTGATGCGCCAGACTAAATCCTTTATTACAAGAGAGGTGAATCTTTCGAGTAGTAGAAGTGGGCCGCTTTGGCAGCAGGGCTATCACGACCGGGCGCTGCGGCGGGAAGAGGATTTAGTGAAAATGGCTCGATATGTTGTAGCCAACCCGCTGCGGGCTGGACTGGTAGAGAAGCTTGGCGACTATCCGTTGTGGGATGCTATCTGGATTTGAACCGAATCGGAGTCGTCCCCATCGCCAGCAGGCTGGCTCCCACAGGGTGTTGTCTGATTGTCAGAGTCCAACTGTGGGAGCCAGCCTGCTGGCGATGACGCGAGTCCGGGCTCCCACAGGGTGTTGTCTGATTGTCAGTGTTCACCTGTGGGCGCCAGCCTGCTGGCGATGACGTGAGGCCGGGCTCCCACAGGGTGTTATCTGATAGTCAGAGTCCAACTGTGGGAGCCAGCCTGCGGGCGATGACGTGAGTCCGGGCTCCCACCGGGGGTTATCTGATTGTCCGAGTCCAACTGTGGGAGCCAGCCTGCGGGCGATGACGTGAGTCCGGGCTCCCACCGGGGGTTATCTGATTGTCCGAGTCCAACTGTGGGAGCCAGCCTGCTGGCGATGACGTGAGTCCGGGCTCCCACAGGGTGTTGTCTGATTGTCAGAGTTCAACTGTGGGAGCCAGCCTGCTGGCGATGACATCAGTCCGGCTCACACCCCTTCAACACCAACCGGATAATCGTCTGCGCCGCTGCTTCGTAATCCTCTTCATCCAGCTTCGCCTTGCCGGTAATTGCAGTGATCTGCCAGTCAAAGTCTGCGTACGTCTGAGTCGCTGCCCAGATGCTGAACATCAGGTGATTAGGGTCGATCGTTGCGATCTGGCCGCGGTCGATCCAGGTCTGGATGCAGTCGATGTTGTGCTTGGCCTGGCTGTTCAGTTGTTCGACCAGGTCGGCGCTCAGGTGTGGCGCGCCGTGCATGATTTCGCTGGCGAACACCTTGGAGGCGAACGGCAGGTCGCGGGAGATGCGGATTTTCGAGCGGATGTAACCGCTCAGCACTTCACTGGGTACACCGTCGGCGTTGAACGGCGTCGAGGCCTGCAGGATGGGCTCGATGATGCTTTCCAGAACCTCGCGGTAGAGGTTTTCCTTGGATTTGAAATAGTAGTAGACGTTAGGCTTGGGCAAACCCGCCTTGGCTGCGATGTCACTGGTTTTGGTCGCAGCGAAGCCCTTGTCGGCAAATTCTTCACTGGCGGCACGCAGGATCAGTTCTTTGTTGCGCTCGCGGATAGTGCTCATAAACCAGGTGGTTCCTTGCCTGTACTGGCGGTGGCGCATGGTAGCACCGGCTTTGCGCACCGCTCAAGAATGCCCCGCGACGGCTCTGGCAGGCTATGCTGCCCGGCATTCACTCTTTGCAGGAAATTTCATTCATGGCAGGAAGCAGTTTGCTGTTGCTGATCGACGACATCGCCGCGGTGCTCGACGATGTGGCGCTGATGACCAAGATGGCCGCGAAAAAGACGGCCGGCGTGCTGGGTGATGACCTGGCACTCAATGCGCAGCAGGTGTCCGGAGTACGTGCCGAGCGCGAAATACCGGTGGTATGGGCCGTTGCCAAGGGCTCGTTCCTGAATAAGCTGATCCTGGTGCCGTCGGCGCTGGCGATCAGCGCATTCATCCCGTGGCTGGTCACACCATTGCTAATGGTCGGTGGTGCTTACCTGTGCTTTGAAGGGTTCGAGAAGCTGGCGCACAAATTCCTCCACAGCAAGGCTGAGGACGAGGCTGAACACGCTCAGCTGGTCGAGGCGGTAGCCGACCCGGCGACCGACCTGGTGGCTTTCGAGAAGGACAAAATCAAGGGCGCCATTCGTACTGATTTCATCCTGTCGGCGGAAATCATCGCCATCACCCTGGGAACCGTGGCTGGCGCTTCGCTGACCCAGCAGGTCATCGTGTTGTCGGGGATCGCCATCGTGATGACCGTGGGCGTCTACGGCCTGGTCGCGGGTATCGTCAAACTCGATGATCTGGGCTTGTGGCTGACCCAGAAGCCAGGCCAGATGGCCAAGAGCATCGGCAACGCAATCCTGCGGGCCGCGCCCTACATGATGAAGAGCCTTTCGGTGATTGGTACGGCGGCGATGTTCCTGGTCGGTGGCGGGATTCTGACCCATGGCGTGCCGGTGGTTCATCACTGGATCGAGGAGGTCAGCGTGAGTGCTGGCGGGGCCGGGTTTATCGTGCCGATGTTGCTTAATGCCGTGGCGGGAATTGTGGCGGGTGCGGTGGTGCTGGCGGGGGTGATGCTGGTGAGCAAGATCTGGAAAGCGCTGAAGAGCTGAAGCTGCACGCATTTCAAAGTTAATACTGTCCAATGTGGGAGCGGGCTTGCCCGCGATGGCGGCGCGACATTCAACGTAGAGGATGAATGTTGTGGCCCCATCGCGGGCAAGCCCGCTCCCACAATTGGTTTTGATGTTGCCGCTGTTACTCGGCGATCTGCAACTTGCGCGACTCGGTATAGACGTAGCGCACCTTCTCGTACTCGAACGGCGAGTTCAGCTGGCCGTAACGGAAGCTGGTCTGATAGCGCCGATCAACTGCGCGCAGCATCCAGACTTCCGGGTGGTTGGAGCTGACTTCCGAAACGTTGAGGAAGTTGATCGCCGACTCGGCGGTAAAGTCCACGGCCAGGCCGCCGGTGTCGCGGATGTTGGACGGGCCGAGGATTGGCAGCACGAAGTAGGCGCCGCCCGGTACGCCGTAGAAGCCCAGGGTCTGGCCGAAGTCTTCGCTCTGGCGCGGCAGGCCCATGGCGGTGGCCGGGTCCCAGAGGCCGGCGATGCCGATCGTGGTGTTCAGCAGCAGGCGCGCGGTGGTTTCCATCGAGCGCTTGCCCTTGAACTGCAGCAGGCTGTTCATCAGGTTCGGCACATCGCCGAGGTTGTTGAAGAAGTTGCTCACGCCGGTGCGCAGGAAGCTCGGCGTGATGTAGCGGTAGCCATCGACCACAGGCAGGAACACCCATTGGTCAAAGCGGTAGTTGAAGTGGTAAACCCGGCGGTTCCACTCTTCCAGTGGGTCATAGACGTTCAGCGCATTGAGCGTCGAGCGCTCGAACTCGCGCTGATCCAGCCCCGGGTTGAACTTGAGTTTGCTCAGCGGCTCCTTGAAGCCATCGCTATCGACGACGATAGGCGCATTGGCTTTGCTGTTGTCGGCATGGGCGACGCCTGCACAGAGTAACGCTGCGATAAGCAGGAGAGATTTAGCCACGGAAGAACTCCAGCATGGCGTCGCTGTTGACGCGGTAATTGAGGTTGCCGCAATGGCCGCCCAATGGATAAACGGTCAGGCGATCACCGAACGTCTTGCGCAGGAAACCCAGGTCACCGGGGCCCAGGATCACATCGTCGGCGTTGTGCATAACGGAAATTTTCGGGCTGTCGCGCAGGTAATCCTCGAGCGCGTACAGGCTCACCTGGTCGATCAACTGCAGCAGGCTGCCCCCGTCCGTGCGGGCACGCCACATCGGAATCACCTGTTCGGTGATGTAGCAGTCGAAGTCACACTGCAGTGCGCGCTTGAGGAACGGTGTAAGGCTGGTGCCTTCGGTGATCGGGTATTTCGGTGGAGTAATCAGGCCGCGACGGTTGATCAAGTCCGAGGTGAACGAAATATCGGCTGCCGAGAAGCGGAACGAGGTGCCGATCAACATCGCCATCTGTTCGTTGCTCAAGTGCTGCTTGGACTGCTGGAAGTCGTAGAGCAGCGCATCGTTGAGGTCGACGTAACCTTTCTGCTGGAAGTAGCGGGTCAGTTTGTTCAGCACCAGTTCATAAAAAGTGGTGCTGTTGTTGATGCCTTTAACCTCGGTCTGGACGAGTTTGTCCAGGTTGGTGATGGAGGTGTAAAGGTTGACCGGTGGGTTGAGCAGCAGCACTTTCTTGAAATTGAAACTGCGGCGGGTCTCGTCCAGGTGCGCGACAAAGGCCGCATCCAGGGCGCCCAGGCTGTAGCCGGTGAGGTAGTACTCGGTCACCGGTACTTTCGGATTCTGCGCCCGCACCGCCTGCATGACCCGGTACATGTCTTCGGCATCTTCCTTGGTTATGCCGGGGGTGGCGAAGCGCGAGGCGGCGCTGATGAAGTCGAAGCTGGTCGGCGAGGACAACTGCACGACGTGGTAGCCGGCCTTGTAGTAGAGCTTTTTCAAATATTCGTTGAGGCTGCTGTCATAGCGCGCGCCGGTACCGGCGATCAGGAAGATCAGCGGCGCGGCCTTGTCCTGGGTGGCGATGCGATAGGTAAGCTTCTTGACCGCCCAGAAGTTGTCCGGCAGTTCGAATGCGCGCTCCGGCCGCAGGGTGACGCTGCGGTCTTCCTGATTGATGTCGTCGTCCAGCGGCAACTCCGGACGCAGGTCCGGTGGAGTCGTGGCAATGGTGGCCTCAAACGGGTTGGTCAAGGGATAGCCATAACTGGCGGCGTCGATGTCGACCGCCAGTGCGGACGCACTCAAAATAAGGCCGCCAAACAGGGCGGCGAAGCGCAAGGAACGGAGCATGACTAGATCCCTAAGAGGAAGGTGCCGGATGAAGTTCGCAGGCTATGACCACGGCTTTGCCGCCAAAGTGCCACGCATCGGCACGAAACAGGCGTAATTCCGGGTAATAGTAGCTGGACGATACACTTTGCAGCCATTTGATGACTACTTATCTGTCGTGCGCGTTTGATTAAATTGTGAGGAAGATTAAGCTGGCGGCCGTTTTCGCCTATTGGAGTGCCCCATGTCCCGCCGTCTACCCGTGATCCTGCTGCTTGTTTTGCTGCCGTTGTGGCTGGCCGCCAGTTACGGCGCACGTTATGGCTTCATGGAAGACGCGCAGTGGGTGGGCATCTGCGTGGATGAGGCCAGTCGCTGGGAATGCCAGGCGCGTTCGAGCCTGGGTTTGATGATTCACTTCAAGGTATTGGGCTGGTCGGCGATCGCCGCAGCGGTGCTGGGGTTTGTTGTGCCCGGCCGGGCGGGGTGGTGGTTGGCGGTGTTGGCCCTGGTGCTGGGGTTTCCGGCATTGGCGTTGTACAACACCACGTTGGCGGTGTTTGCGGTGGTAATTGCAGCTTTGCGACTGGTGCGGGCGGCTCGTAGCGCCTGATAGAGGCCATCGCGGACGAGGCTTGCCCGCGATGAGGCCCGCAGGTTTGCGCAAAGATCAGCCCTGCTGACGAACCCGCAAGCACCGCCACAACGCCGCGACCATCAGCCCGCTCACCAGCGCCCAACCCCAGGCCTGCTGGTTCTGCAACCCTTCTACAAACAGCTGCGGCGCAATGCCTGCGCCGATAATGAACGTCAGCACGGCGATTTCCCGGCGTGGCACGCTCACCGGGCGGCACAGGTAGATCAGCGCTGGCAGGATGAATGCCATGCTTGGGAAGCTGCGATAACGCGCATCGAACACCAGTTCCAGCATCATCACCGCAGCGGCAAAGCCTGCGCCGGCGACCAGCCAGCCGGCCCTGCGCTCCAGCACATTGAATGCTCGTGCACGCCAGCCCGTGCGAGCGCTCAAGGTCAGTGCGGCATGGGCCAGCACCAACAGATTTAATGCTGTCAGTAACGCGACCCACAGCCATTCGCTGGCAAAGCGGGTGGTGACGCGTGCCAGGTCGCCCCAGGCGCCGATGGAACACGCTGCCAAGGCGCCCAGTAAAGGCAGCACCAGCGCCGCGCGAGTGCTGCGCACGCGACCGCCAAGCACCAGGGTACCGAGGAAAATCAAGCCGCCGACCACCAGCCATTGCGCCCAGTACGGCACGTTCGACACGGGACCGGCCAGCACGCCCTTATCCTGGCGATCAGCATCGAACAGCCCCCAGTAACCGCCCACTGCGCCTTCACTGGCGCGTTTCCATGGCTGGTCGAAGGCTTCGATCAGGTTGTAGTGCCAACCCTGTTGTTCTGCCATGGCGACAAAACCGCGGATGAACTTGGCTTCATTGACCCGGCTGGGCAGGGCCGTCTCGCGCTGGCGGCCTTCGCTCGGCCAGCCGGTTTCGCCAATCATGACGTCCTTGGGGGCGAATTTGTTGCCGAACACCTGGCGCACTTCGGCCACATGCTGCAGTGCGGCATCAATGTTGGAGGGGTCGTCTTCCCAGTACGGCAGCAAATGGATAGTCAGGAAATCCACCGCCGGGGCTATTTCCGGGTGCTTGAGCCAGAATTCCCAGACGTCGGCATAGGTCACGGGTTGCTTGACCTGGCTCTTGACCCTGTTGATCAGCACGGCCAGTTGCGGGCCGGTGATTTCCTTGCGCAGCAGCACTTCGTTGCCGACGATCACCGACGTCACCACGTCGGCATTGGCATTGGCCGAAGCGATCAGCAGGTCGACTTCCTTGGCCGTGTCCACCGGGTTGCTGTTGACCCAGGCGCCGATCATCAATTTCAGGCCATGCTTGCGCGCCAGATCGGGCAGGGCTTCGAGGCCGGTCATTGAGTAGGTGCGGATGCATTCAAAGCGCGTGGCGAGCAGGGCGAGATCGGCGTCCATGCGCTCGGGGCGTAATTTGAACGGCACGTCGAACGGCGACTGGTCCTTGTCGAACGGCGTGTAGGAAGCGCACTGCAACTTGTGTGTAGCGCTGGCGACGTCCGGCAGGATCACCGGTTTACCAAGGCCGTACCAGAAACCACACAAGGCAAAAAGCCCAAGCAGGCAGGCGAACAGATAGGCAAAAAAAGGAAAGCGCGAGGTCGCGGACATGGTCAGGCCGTCTGGAAGCAAAGCGGGGCATGTTACCTGCATTTACCGCGCGCTTGGTGCCTCGCATGGTTTTGACATGCAATGTTCGGGCGGATTGGCCGGTTGCGGGGGAGTGGCGATCATTAATGGCGTTCTGATGTCGTTTCTCGATGGCTTGAGGTCGCTGGCAGAGCAGGTCGCCTGCGGCGTCAGGTTGATTATCGAGGCGTCAGTGCTCTCATGGAAAAACCGAGCTGATGATCGAACGAGCTTGCGGTGTGCGTGATGGGGGCGCGGCGCACCAGAACAATACGTTGACGCGACTCGGCATCCGTCGAGCGCAGCACTTTCGGGGAAGTAACGATGAAGATGCGACGACTTTTAGGCGCGGGTGCCGCTCTGGTGCTTGCGATTGGCTCCACAATGGCCAATGCCGAGAGCAAGACCCTGAGCATCGGTTATGTCGACGGTTGGTCCGACAGCGTCGCGACTACTCATGTGGCGGCCGAAGTGATCAAGCAGAAACTCGGTTATGACGTGAAGCTGCAAGCGGTAGCGACCGGGATCATGTGGCAGGGCGTGGCCACCGGCAAGCTCGACGCCATGCTCTCCGCCTGGCTGCCGGTGACCCACGGCGACTACTGGGCCAAGAACAAGGACCAGGTAGTCGACTACGGTCCGAACTTCAAGGATGCCAAGATTGGCTTGATCGTGCCGGAGTACGTCAAAGCCAAGTCGATTGAAGACCTGAAAACCGACGACAGCTTCAAGGGCCGCATCGTTGGCATCGATGCCGGTTCGGGCGTGATGCTCAAGACCGATCAGGCGATCAAGGATTACGGCCTGAGCAATTACACCCTCAAGGCAAGCTCCGGCGCCGGCATGATTGCCGAGCTGACCCGTGCCGAGAAAAAGAACGAATCCATCGCCGTTACCGGCTGGGTGCCACACTGGATGTTCGCCAAGTGGAAACTGCGCTTCCTCGACGACCCGAAAGGCGTCTATGGCGCGGCTGAAACCGTGAACAGCATCGGCAGCAAAGAGCTGGCGACCAAGGCACCGGAAGTGGCCAAGTTCCTGAAGAACTTCCAGTGGGCGTCGAAAGACGAAATCGGCGAAGTGATGCTGGCCATCCAGGATGGCGCCAAGCCAGACGCCGCAGCGAAGGCTTGGGTCGCGAAACACCCTGAGCGTGTGGCTGACTGGATCAAGTAAATCTGAGGTCAGGCATCTATCCCCTGTAGGAGCTGCCGCAGGCTGCGATCTTTTGATCTTGAAATATCAAAATCAAAATCAAAATCAAAATCAAAATCAAAATCAAAATCAAAATCAAAAGATCGCAGCCTGCGGCAGCTCCTACAGTCATGTTTAAGGTAGGGAAATTGTTTCCTGCTGGAAAATGGCGAGTCTGTCATGTCGTTCTAATACTAAGGTCGTCTGGAACCTGGCCCGCAGCCGCATAGAGTGGATAACGTTCCAACAATAATCTGTGCTGCGAGGATAAAAACAATGAACGACAGCATTTACCTCTCGATTCAAAACAGCCCGCGTTTCAAGGAGCTGGTTAGCAAGCGAGAAAAGTTCGCCTGGATTCTTTCGGCGATCATGCTTGGGCTTTACTCCGGATTCATTCTTCTGATCGCTTACGGGCCGCATTTGCTGGGCGCGAAAATCAGTCCTGAGTCATCCATTACCTGGGGCATTCCGATCGGTGTTGGGCTGATCCTTTCCGCCTTCATCCTGACCGGCATCTACGTAAAACGCGCCAACGGCGAATTTGACGACCTGAACAATGCGATTCTCAAGGAGGCTCAGCAATGATCCGGCGTCTATTGGCTCTATTGAGCGTTGCAGCATTTGCACCGGGTGCCTGGGCGGCGGATGCCTTGACCGGCGCGGTGGCCAAGCAGCCACTGAATGTCCCGGCGATCCTGATGTTCGTGGCGTTTGTCGGCGCTACTTTGTATATCACCTACTGGGCCTCGAAGAAAAACAACTCGGCGGCCGACTACTATGCGGCCGGCGGCAAGATCACCGGTTTCCAGAACGGTCTGGCGATTGCCGGTGACTACATGTCCGCGGCGTCCTTCCTGGGTATTTCCGCCCTGGTGTTCACCTCTGGCTACGACGGCCTGATCTATTCGATCGGCTTCCTGGTGGGCTGGCCGATCATTCTGTTCCTGATCGCCGAGCGCCTGCGTAACCTGGGTAAATACACCTTTGCCGACGTGGCGTCCTACCGCCTTGGGCAAACCCAGATCCGCTCGCTGTCCGCCTGCGGTTCGCTGGTGGTGGTGGCGTTCTACCTGATCGCGCAGATGGTGGGTGCCGGCAAGCTGATCCAGCTGCTGTTCGGCCTCGACTACCACGTTGCGGTTATCCTGGTCGGTATCCTGATGTGCATGTACGTGCTGTTCGGCGGCATGCTGGCGACGACCTGGGTGCAGATCATCAAGGCAGTACTGTTGCTGTCCGGCGCCTCGTTCATGGCGTTGATGGTCATGAAGCACGTCAACTTCGACTTCAACGCGCTGTTCTCCGAGGCGATCAAGGTTCACCCTAAAGGTGACGCAATCATGAGCCCTGGCGGCCTGGTGAAAGATCCGGTCTCCGCGTTCTCCCTGGGCCTGGCGCTGATGTTCGGTACCGCTGGCCTGCCGCACATCCTGATGCGCTTCTTCACCGTGAGTGACGCGAAGGAAGCTCGCAAGAGCGTGCTGTACGCAACCGGCTTCATTGGCTACTTCTATATCCTGACTTTCATCATCGGCTTCGGCGCGATCCTGCTGGTCAGCACCAACCCGGCGTTCAAGGATGCTGCAGGCGCGCTGCTGGGCGGCAACAACATGGCGGCGGTGCACCTGGCTAACGCAGTGGGCGGCAGTATCTTCCTGGGCTTCATCTCGGCGGTAGCGTTCGCGACCATCCTGGCAGTGGTTGCCGGTCTGACCCTGGCCGGTGCTTCGGCGGTGTCTCACGACCTGTACGCCAGCGTGATCAAGAAAGGCAAGGCGAACGAGAAGGACGAGATCCGCGTGTCGAAAATCACCACTATCGCCCTGGCGGTGCTGGCGATTGGCCTGGGTATCCTGTTTGAAAGCCAGAACATCGCGTTTATGGTGGGCCTGGCATTCTCCATCGCGGCGAGCTGTAACTTCCCGGTACTGCTGCTTTCCATGTACTGGAAGAAGCTGACTACCCGTGGGGCAATGATCGGTGGCTGGCTGGGTCTGGTGAGCGCTGTTGGCTTGATGGTCCTGGGCCCAACCATCTGGGTGCAGATCCTGCATCACGAGAAGGCGATCTTCCCGTACGAGTACCCGGCGCTGTTCTCGATGATCATCGCGTTCGTGGGCATCTGGTTCTTCTCGATCACCGACAAGTCGGCGGCTGCAGACAGGGAGCGGGCGCTGTTCTTCCCGCAGTTTGTCCGTTCGCAGACAGGTTTGGGGGCGAGTGGGGCGGTTTCTCACTGATAGCAGTAACACGCTTCAAGTTTTAGCTAATGCCCCGATCGAGAGATCGGGGCATTTTTGTTCCTGTCCAAAATGTGTGTTGTCAGGTTCGTCCTCATCGCCAGCAGGCTGGCTCCCACATTGGAATGTGTGCTTCCTGTGGGAGCCAGCCTGCTGGCGATAGCGGTGGTTCAGTCATTGCGTAAAGCCCAGGCAAACAAAAACGGCCTCTATTCACATAGAGGCCGTTTCCGGTACCGCGTAAGACGTTATCGCAAGACAGGTCTTATTTACGATCTTCCAGCTTGGTAATGTCACGCGACTCGTAGCCGGTGTACAACTGGCGCGGGCGGCCGATCTTGTACGGGCTGGAGAGCATTTCTTTCCAGTGGGAGATCCAGCCGACGGTCCGCGCCAGGGCGAAGATCACGGTGAACATGCTGGTTGGAATGCCGATCGCCTTGAGGATGATGCCCGAGTAGAAGTCGACGTTCGGGTACAGCGAGCGCTCGATGAAGTACGGGTCGGTCAGGGCGATCTCTTCCAGGCGCATGGCCAGTTCGAGTTGCGGATCGTTGTTGATGCCCAGCTCTTTCAATACTTCGTCGCAGGTCTGCTTCATCACTGTGGCGCGTGGGTCGCGGTTCTTGTAGACCCGGTGACCGAAGCCCATCAGTTTGAACGGATCGTTCTTGTCCTTGGCCTTGGCAATGAACTTGTCGATGTTCGACACATCGCCAATCTCGTCGAGCATGGTCAGGACAGCCTCGTTCGCGCCGCCGTGGGCAGGGCCCCACAGTGCAGCGATGCCGGCGGCGATACAGGCGAACGGGTTGGCACCCGAAGAGCCGGCCAGGCGTACGGTGGAGGTCGATGCGTTCTGCTCGTGGTCGGCATGGAGGATAAAGATCCGGTCCATGGCCTTGGCGAGTACCGGGCTGATCGGTTTGATCTCGCACGGGGTGTTGAACATCATGTGCAGGAAGTTTTCCGCGTACGTCAGGTCGTTGCGCGGGTACATCATGGGTTGACCCATGGAGTACTTGTAAACCATCGCTGCCAGGGTCGGCATCTTGGCAACCAGGCGGATCGCGGAGATTTCGCGATGCTGCGGGTTATTGATGTCCAGGGAGTCGTGATAGAAGGCCGAGAGGGCGCCAACTACACCGCACATGACGGCCATCGGGTGGGCGTCGCGACGGAAACCGTTGAAAAAGGTCTTCAGCTGCTCATGAACCATGGTGTGGTTCTTGACGGTGCTGACGAACTGGGCTTTCTGTTCTGCAGTCGGCAATTCGCCGTTGAGCAGCAGATAGCAGGTTTCCAGGTAGTCCGATTTTTCAGCGAGCTGTTCGATCGGGTAGCCGCGGTGCAACAAAATGCCGTTGTCGCCGTCGATATAGGTAATCTTCGATTCGCACGAGGCGGTCGACATGAAACCAGGGTCAAAGGTGAAACGGCCCGTGGCCGTCAGGCCCCGAACGTCGATAACATCGGGACCAACGGTGCCGGTTAAAATGGGCAGCTCGACGGGGGCTGCGCCCTCGATGATCAACTGCGCTTTTTTGTCAGCCATGTGGCCTCCTATTTATGCTTGAAATCATCAGACAGACCCCCCACGCAGGGCCCGCACCACTATAGTGAGATAAATTCGAATGTCAATTTGCCTAAAGTCTTGCTCCAGAAGGCTTTAACCGGACTTTTTCCTCGAAATTGCCTGCCGTTTACGCCTTTTATCCAACTTGTGCAATGCGCTATTAGGGGAAGGTGAACGCGTTGTCATTAGTAGCCTAACTGTCTATACTCGGCCACCGACCGCCAGGGGCTTTTGGGCCTGCTTTATTGGGGGTCGCATCCCTGGGTGGTGGTTACCTGACCAGTGCACTCCCCAACAACTTTGCCCTGATTGTTAGGGGCTCTTCAGTGTGAAAAAAAGCCGTGAAAAGCCAACGACCTGTAAACCTAGACCTAAGGACCATCAAACTCCCCATCACCGGCGTTACGTCGTTCCTGCACCGTGTTTCCGGCATCATCCTCTTCCTGGGCCTTGGCTTCATGCTTTATGCATTGGGCAAATCCCTGGGCTCCGAGGAAGGTTTTGCCGAGGTGAAGGCAACCTTGACCAGCCCGCTGGCCAAGTTCGTAGCATGGGGTCTCCTGTCCGCTCTGCTTTATCACCTGGTAGCCGGCGTGCGCCATTTGATCATGGATATGGGCATCGGTGAGACGCTGGAAGGCGGCCGCCTGGGCTCGAAAATTATCATCGCGGTTTCCGTGGTGTTGATCGTTCTGGCAGGAGTTTGGATATGGTAACCAGCGTTACGAACCTTTCGCGTTCTGGCCTCTACGACTGGATGGCACAACGAGTGTCTGCGGTCGTTCTCGCGGCTTATTTCATTTTCCTGATCGGATACCTCGCAGCGAATCCGGGCATTGGCTACGAGCAGTGGCATGGCCTGTTCGCCCACAACGGGATGCGTATCTTCAGTCTGCTGGCCCTCGTTGCCCTGGGCGCTCACGCCTGGGTCGGCATGTGGACCATCGCGACCGACTACCTGACGCCGATGGCGCTGGGCAAGTCCGCGACTGCAGTACGTTTCCTTTTCCAGGCAGTATGCGGCGTTGCGATGTTCGCTTACTTCGTCTGGGGTGTGCAGATTCTCTGGGGTATCTGATTCATGGCTAACATTCCAACGATTTCATTCGACGCCATCATTATTGGTGGTGGCGGTGCCGGCATGCGCGCGGCGCTGCAACTGGCCCAGGGCGGTCACAAGACTGCCGTGATCACCAAGGTGTTCCCGACCCGTTCGCACACCGTTTCGGCCCAGGGTGGCATCACTTGCGCCATCGCTTCTGCCGATCCAAACGATGACTGGCGCTGGCACATGTACGATACCGTCAAGGGTTCCGACTACATCGGTGACCAGGACGCTATCGAATACATGTGTCAGGAAGGCCCGGCTGCAGTGTTCGAGCTGGACCACATGGGTCTGCCGTTCTCCCGTACCGAGCAAGGCCGCATCTACCAGCGTCCATTCGGCGGTCAGTCGAAGGATTACGGTAAAGGCGGGCAGGCTGCCCGTACGTGCGCCGCTTCCGACCGTACCGGTCACGCGCTGCTGCACACGCTTTATCAGGGCAACCTGAAAGCGGGCACCACGTTCCTGAACGAGTACTACGCGGTTGACCTGGTTAAAAACCAGGACGGCGCATTCGTCGGCGTGATCGCCATCTGCATCGAAACCGGCGAAACCAGCTACATCCGCGCCAAGGCTACCGTCCTGGCGACCGGTGGTGCCGGTCGTATCTACGCCTCCACCACCAATGCCCTGATCAACACCGGTGACGGCGTCGGCATGGCCCTGCGTGCTGGCGTTCCGGTACAAGACATCGAAATGTGGCAGTTCCACCCGACCGGCATCGCCGGCGCCGGTGTACTGGTGACCGAAGGTTGCCGTGGTGAAGGTGGATACCTGATCAACAAGCACGGCGAGCGTTTCATGGAGCGTTATGCTCCGAACGCGAAAGACCTTGCCGGTCGTGACGTGGTTGCCCGTTCGATGGTTAAAGAAATCATCGCCGGCAACGGTTGCGGTCCGAATGGCGACCACGTGATGCTCAAGCTCGACCACCTGGGCGAGGAAGTGCTGCACAGCCGTCTGCCAGGCATCTGCGAACTGTCGAAGACTTTCGCGCACGTTGATCCGGTTGTCGCCCCGGTTCCGGTTGTTCCGACTTGCCACTATATGATGGGCGGTGTTCCGACCAACATTCATGGTCAGGCGATCACCCAGAACGCTGAAGGCGTGGACGAGATCATTCATGGCCTGTTCGCTGTAGGCGAAGTGGCTTGCGTATCGGTTCACGGTGCCAACCGCCTGGGCGGTAACTCGTTGCTCGACCTGGTGGTATTCGGTCGCGCGGCCGGCCTGCACCTGGAAAAGGCGCTGACCGACGGCATCGAATACGATGACGCCACCGACGCCGATATCGAAGCAGCCCTGTCGCGTCTGTCCGCCCTGAACGAGCGTACCGATGGCGAAGACGTGGCAACCCTGCGTCGCGAGCTGCAAAGCTGCATGCAGAACTACTTCGGTGTATTCCGTACTGGCGAATACATGCAGAAGGGTATTGCCCAGCTGGCCGACCTGCGTACACGCATCGCCAACGTCAAGATCAACGACAAGTCGCAGGCGTTCAACACTGCGCGGATCGAAGCGCTGGAGTTGCAAAACCTGCTGGAAGTGGCCGAAGCCACTGCCATCGCTGCTGAAGTGCGTAAAGAGTCCCGCGGTGCTCACGCCCGTGAAGACTTCGAAGATCGCGACGACGAAAACTGGCTGTGCCACACCCTGTACTTCCCGGGTGACAAGCGCGTAACCAAGCGTGCCGTGAACTTCTCGCCGAAAACTGTTCCGACTTTTGAACCTAAGATTCGGACTTATTAAGGGTGGCTGCCATGTTGAAAGTCAGCGTTTATCGTTACAACCCTGATCAGGACGCCGCGCCGTTCATGCAGGAATTCCAGGTCGATACCGGTGGTAAAGACCTGATGGTGCTGGACGTGCTGGCCCTGATCAAAGAGCAGGACGAGGGTTTCTCCTATCGTCGCTCTTGCCGTGAAGGTGTTTGCGGTTCCGACGGCATGAACATCAACGGCAAAAACGGCCTGGCGTGCGTTACGCCATTGTCCGCTGTCGTAAAAGGTAACAAGTTGGTTGTTCGTCCGCTGCCAGGTTTGCCGGTTATCCGTGACCTGGTCGTCGATATGAGCATCTTCTACAAGCAATACGAGAAGGTTAAGCCTTACCTGCAGAACGACACGCCGGCTCCGGCCATCGAGCGTCTGCAGTCCCCTGAAGAGCGTGAAAAGCTCGACGGTCTGTACGAGTGCATCCTGTGCGCTTGCTGCTCGACCTCTTGCCCGTCCTTCTGGTGGAACCCGGACAAGTTCCTGGGTCCAGCTGCTTTGCTGCAAGCGTACCGCTTCCTGGCAGACAGCCGTGACACCAAGACGTCCGAGCGTCTGGCTTCGCTGGATGACCCGTTCAGCGTATTCCGCTGCCGCGGGATCATGAACTGCGTCAACGTATGTCCCAAAGGCCTGAACCCGACTAAGGCCATCGGTCACATCCGTAACATGCTGCTGCAAAGCGGCGTGTGATTCAGATGCTGTTGTAAGCGCAGTACCGCTGTACCCGTAGATGCTACGGCGCAGGCTTCAACCGGCGCCGTAGTTTTAACCTGAGCAGCAGCTCAAAAAGCTGCAGCTCTTATTTTGAAGAAATGAGACAAGCAGGGGCATCCGGGCTGGTACCCGGACTATCAGCGTGATCCTAGGTGGCTTGTTTTAGTCGCTGCATTCGGACTTCTGCAAGCGTGCTCGGTGTCGACGCCGGTGGTGTTCCCCTAACCGAGGGTGACCAAGCATGCAAGAAAGCGTGATGCAGCGCATGTGGAACAGCGCCTACCTATCCGGTAGTAACGCTGCCTATGTGGAAGAGCTCTACGAGCTCTACCTGCACGACCCTAACGCTGTGCCAGAAGAGTGGCGCACCTACTTCCAGAAGTTGCCTGCTGATGGCAACACTGCCACCGATGTTTCGCACTCCACGATTCGCGATCATTTCGTCTTGCTGGCAAAGAACCAGCGCCGCGCCCAACCGGTTTCCGCCGGCAGCGTGAGCAGTGAGCACGAGAAGAAGCAAGTTGAAGTGCTGAGATTGATCCAGGCCTACCGTATGCGTGGCCACCAGGCAGCCCAGCTTGACCCGCTGGGGCTGTGGCAGCGTCCTGCACCTGCAGACCTGTCGATCAATCATTACGGCTTGACCAATGCCGATCTTGATACGACCTTCCGTGCCGGCGACCTGTTCATCGGCAAAGAGGAGGCGAGCCTACGCGAAATTCACGAAGCGTTGCAGCAGACATATTGCCGCACCATCGGCGCTGAATTCACGCACATCACCGATTCCGAGCAGCGCCAGTGGTTCCAGCAACGTCTGGAAAGCGTACGCGGCCGTCCGACTTACTCCGCCGACATCAAGAGCCACCTGCTCGAGCGTGTCACTGCCGGCGAAGGCCTGGAAAAATACCTGGGTACCAAATACCCGGGTACCAAGCGTTTCGGCCTGGAAGGCGGCGAGAGCCTGATTCCGATGCTCGACGAGCTGATCCAGCGTTCCGGTTCCTACGGCACCAAGGAAATCGTTATCGGCATGGCCCACCGTGGCCGTCTGAACGTGCTGGTCAACACCTTCGGCAAGAACCCGCGCGAGCTGTTCGACGAGTTCGAAGGCAAGAAGAAGGTCGAGCTGGGTTCCGGTGACGTTAAATATCACCAGGGCTTCTCGTCCAACGTCATGACCACCGGCGGTGAAGTTCACCTGGCCATGGCATTCAACCCGTCCCACCTGGAAATCGTATCTCCAGTGGTCGAGGGTTCGGTGCGCGCCCGTCAGGATCGTCGTAACGACCCTACCGGCGAGAAAGTGCTGCCGATCTCCATCCACGGTGACGCGGCATTCGCCGGTCAGGGCGTGGTGATGGAAACCTTCCAGATGTCGCAGACCCGCGGTTTCAAGACCGGCGGTACCGTGCACATCGTGATCAACAACCAGGTTGGTTTCACCATCAGCAACCCGCTGGACTCGCGCTCCACCGAGTACGCCACCGACGTTGCGAAAATGATCCAGGCGCCGATCCTCCATGTGAATGGCGATGATCCGGAAGCCGTATTGTTCGTGACCCAGCTGGCGATCGACTACCGCATGCAGTTCAAGCGTGACGTAGTGATCGACCTGGTCTGCTACCGTCGTCGCGGCCACAACGAGGCCGACGAGCCTAGCGGCACCCAGCCGATCATGTATCAGCAGATCACCAAGCAGCGCACCACCCGTGAGCTGTACGCTGATCGCCTGACTCAGGGCGGTGTGCTCGACGCAGAGCGTGTTCAGGCGAAAGTCGACGAATACCGCAACGCGCTGGACAACGGCCTGCACGTTGTTAAAAGCCTGGTCAAAGAGCCGAACAAAGAGTTGTTCGTGGACTGGCGTCCGTATCTGGGCCACGCCTGGACCGCGCGTCACGACACTCGTTTCGACCTCAAGACCTTGCAGGAACTGTCTGCCAAGCTGCTGGAAATTCCGGAAGGCTTCGTGGTTCAGCGCCAGGTTTCGAAGATCTACGAAGACCGTCAGAAAATGCAAGCCGGCGGCCTGCCGATCAACTGGGGTTACGCCGAAACCATGGCGTACGCGACCCTGGCGTTCGAAGGTCACCCGATTCGCATGACGGGTCAGGACATCGGTCGCGGTACGTTCTCGCACCGTCACGCTGTGCTGCACAACCAGAAAGACGCGGGCACCTACATCCCGCTGCAGAACCTGTACAAGGGCCAGCCTCGTTTCGACCTGTACGATTCGTTCCTGTCCGAAGAAGCCGTACTGGCGTTCGAATACGGTTACTCGACCACCACGCCTGAGGCGCTGGTGATCTGGGAAGCCCAGTTCGGCGACTTCGCCAACGGTGCCCAAGTGGTTATCGACCAGTTCATCACCAGTGGCGAGCACAAGTGGGGCCGTCTCTGCGGTCTGACCATGTTGCTGCCGCACGGTTATGAAGGTCAGGGTCCGGAGCACTCCTCGGCTCGTCTGGAGCGTTACCTGCAGCTGTGCGCCGAGCACAACATCCAGGTTGCGGTTCCGACCACGCCGGCCCAGATTTACCACTTGCTGCGTCGCCAGGTGATCCGTCCGCTGCGCAAGCCGCTGATCGTGCTGACTCCAAAGTCGTTGCTGCGTCACAAACTGGCCGTATCGACCCTGGAAGATCTGGCCGAAGGTTCGTTCCAGACCGTTATCCCGGAAATCGATGCACTGGACCCGTCCAAAGTCGAGCGCATTGTTCTGTGTAGCGGCAAGGTCTACTACGACCTGCTGGAAAAACGCCGTGCCGAAGGTCGTGACGACATCGCCGTCGTGCGCATCGAGCAGTTGTACCCATTCCCTGAGGACGACTTGAACGAAGTCCTGGCTCCGTACACCAACCTCAAACATATCGTTTGGTGTCAGGAAGAGCCGATGAACCAGGGTGCCTGGTACTGCAGCCAGCACCACATGCGCCGCATCGTTGGCAATCACAACAAGGCACTCGTACTCGAGTACGCCGGTCGTGATGCTTCCGCTGCACCGGCTTGTGGTTATGCGTCGATGCACGCCGAGCAGCAGGAAAAACTGCTGCAAGACGCCTTTACTGTTTAACGCCTTCGCGCACCTGAAACCGAATTTAAGGACCCACAGATAATGGCTATCGAAATCAAAGCCCCCACTTTCCCGGAATCGGTTGCCGATGGCACCGTTGCCACCTGGCACAAACAACCGGGCGACGCTGTAAAGCGTGATGACCTGATCGTCGACATCGAAACCGACAAGGTTGTGCTGGAAGTGTTGGCTACTGCCGACGGCGTGCTGGGCGCAATCGTCAAGAACGAAGGCGACACCGTTCTGTCCGACGAAGTCCTGGGCTCGATCGAAGCAGGTGGCGCTGCTGCCGCTCCAGCGGCTGCCGCTGCTGCTCCAGCCGCTGCCCAAGCCGCTGCTGCTCCTGCTGCCGAAGGCGAAGACGATCCTGTTGCTGCACCGGCTGCTCGCAAGCTGGCTGAAGAGAACGGCATCAACATCGCCTCCGTTGCCGGCACCGGCAAAGGCGGTCGTGTGACCAAGGAAGACGTGGTGGCTGCTGTTGCCGCCAAGAAGTCCGCTCCGGCTGCCGCGCCTGCCAAGGCTGCAGCTCCTGCTGCCGCTGCGCCAGTGTTCGCCGCTGGCGACCGCATCGAGAAACGCGTACCGATGACCCGCGTTCGCGCTACCGTGGCCAAGCGCCTGGTTGAAGCGCAGTCGAACATGGCGATGCTGACCACTTTCAACGAAGTCGACATGACTGAAGTCATGGCCCTGCGTTCGAAGTACAAGGACCTGTTCGAGAAGAGCCACAACGGCGTACGCCTGGGCTTCATGTCGTTCTTCGTCAAGGCTGCCACCGAAGCGCTGAAACGCTTCCCGGCTGTCAACGCGTCGATTGACGGTGCCGATATCGTCTACCACGGCTATGCCGACGTTGGTGTAGCGGTTTCCAGCGATCGCGGCCTGGTGGTTCCGGTTCTGCGTAACGCCGAACTGATGAGCCTGGCTGAAATCGAAGGCGGCATTGCCACCTTCGGCAAGAAGGCGCGTGACGGCAAATTGTCCATGGACGAAATGACCGGCGGCACTTTCACCATCACCAACGGTGGTACCTTCGGTTCGATGATGTCGACCCCGATCGTCAACCCGCCGCAAGCGGCCATCCTGGGCATGCACAACATTCTGCAGCGTCCTATGGCGATCAACGGTCAGGTCGTTATCCGTCCGATGATGTACCTGGCTCTGTCCTACGATCACCGTCTGATCGATGGCAAAGAAGCTGTGACCTTCCTGGTTACCATCAAGAACCTGCTGGAAGACCCGGCTCGTTTGCTGCTGGATATCTGATAGAAGCAGCCACAGGTCTCAAGCCACGCGCTGCATGGATTTGCAGCCTGGCTTGAGGCTTGTGGCTTCAAGCTTGTTGCCAAAAGAGGATTTTTTGAATGTCGCAGAAATTTGACGTAGTAGTGATCGGTGCGGGCCCTGGCGGCTACGTGGCTGCCATCAAGGCAGCGCAGCTGGGTCTTTCGACTGCCTGCATCGAGAAATACACCGACAAGGAAGGCAAACTGGCTCTGGGCGGTACTTGCCTGAACGTCGGCTGCATTCCATCCAAGGCGCTGCTGGACAGCTCCTGGAAGTACAAGGAAGCCAAAGAAGGCTTCGCGATCCACGGTATCAATCACGCTGGCGTGACCATGGACGTGGCAGCAATGGTTGGCCGTAAAGCCAACATCGTAAAAGGCCTGACCTCTGGCGTTGCCACCCTGTTCAAGGCCAACGGTGTGACCTCCCTGCAAGGCCACGGCAAACTGCTGGCCGGCAAGAAAGTCGAGCTGACCAAGCCAGACGGCACCGTGGAAATCATCGAAGCCGAGAACGTGATCCTGGCATCCGGCTCGCGTCCTATCGACATTCCACCGGCTCCGGTTGACCAGAACGTGATCGTCGATTCGACTGGCGCGCTGGAATTCCAATCGGTTCCAAAACGTCTGGGCGTTATCGGCGCTGGCGTGATCGGTCTGGAACTGGGTTCGGTCTGGTCGCGTCTGGGTTCTGAAGTCGTGGTTCTGGAAGCACTGGAGAAGTTCCTGCCAGCGGCTGACGAAGCCGTTTCCAAGGAAGCCTTCAAGACCCTGACCAAACAAGGTCTGGACATCAAGCTGGGCGCTCGCGTCACCGGTTCGAAAGTGAACGGCGACGAAGTCGTGGTGAACTACACCGATGCCAATGGCGAACAGAACATCACCTTCGACAAGCTGATCGTTGCCGTTGGTCGCCGTCCAGTGACCACCGAGCTGCTGGCAGCTGACAGCGGTGTGAACATCGACGAACGTGGTTTCGTTTTCGTTGACGACCAGTGCGCCACCAGCGTACCGGGCGTTTACGCAATCGGCGACGTGGTTCGCGGCATGATGCTGGCGCACAAGGCGTCCGAAGAAGGCATCATGGTGGTTGAGCGCATCAAGGGCCACAAAGCCCAAATCAACTATGACCTGATCCCGTCTGTTATTTATACTCACCCGGAAATCGCGTGGGTTGGCAAAACCGAGCAGGTCTTGAAGGCTGAAGGCGTTGAAGTTAACGTCGGCACCTTCCCGTTTGCAGCCTCTGGCCGTGCCATGGCAGCCAACGATACCGGTGGTTTCGTCAAGGTCATCGCCGATGCCAAGACTGACCGCGTGTTGGGCGTCCATGTGATTGGCCCGAGCGCTGCAGAACTGGTTCAACAAGGCGCGATCGGTATGGAATTCGGCACCAGCGCTGAAGACCTGGGCATGATGGTTTTCTCCCATCCGACCCTGTCCGAAGCCTTGCACGAAGCAGCCCTGGCAGTGAATGGCGGCGCCATCCACATTGCCAACCGCAAGAAGCGTTAAGACAAGACAATAAGAAACCACGGCGGAAGGCCCGTCGTGAGCCTTGCGTGCAAGACTCACCGCGGAATGTCCGCCGGACGCAGCCTTGCGTAGTCTCACCGGTTAACCGGAACGCCTACGCAAGCAGCAGTCACAGGTGGTGCGGCACTGAACAAGTGCAGCACCGAATGCGCAGTACCTAACGAAGACGGTAATAAGCATGAATCTTCACGAGTATCAGGGTAAGCAGCTGTTCGCTGAGTACGGCCTGCCAGTATCCCAGGGTTTCGCCGTAGACACCCCGGAAGCAGCAGCAGAAGCGTGCGACAAGATCGGCGGGACTGAATGGGTTGTCAAAGCCCAGGTTCACGCAGGTGGTCGCGGTAAAGCGGGCGGCGTAAAGCTGGTTCGCAGCAAGGAAGACGCCAAAGCATTCGCTCAACAGTGGTTGGGCAAGCGTCTGGTGACTTACCAGACTGATGCCAACGGTCAGCCAGTCACCAAGATCCTGGTTGAATCGTGCACTGACATCGCCAAAGAGCTGTACCTGGGCGCTGTTGTTGACCGTTCGAGCCGTCGCATCGTGTTCATGGCTTCCACCGAAGGTGGCGTGGACATCGAGAAAATCGCTCACGATACTCCTGAGAAAATCCTCAAGGCCACTATCGATCCACTGGTTGGCGCTCAGCCATTCCAGGGTCGTGAGCTGGCTTTCCAGCTGGGTCTGGAAGGCAAGCAAGTTGCCCAGTTCGCCAAGATCTTCGTGGGTCTGGCCAAACTTTTCCAGGATCACGATCTGGCCCTGCTGGAAGTAAACCCGCTGGTGATCAAGGCTGACGGCGATCTGCACTGCCTCGACGCGAAGATCAACATCGACGCCAACGCCATGTACCGTCAGCCTAAGCTGAAGACTTTCCACGATCCGTCGCAAGACGATCCGCGCGAAGCGCACGCTGCCAAGTTCGAACTGAACTACGTAGCGCTGGAAGGCAACATCGGTTGCATGGTCAACGGTGCTGGCTTGGCCATGGGTACCATGGACATCGTCAACCTGCATGGCGGCAAACCAGCCAACTTCCTCGACGTGGGCGGCGGTGCTACCAAAGAACGCGTTACCGAAGCGTTCAAGATCATCCTGTCCGACACTAACGTCGCTGCAGTACTGGTCAACATCTTCGGCGGCATCGTTCGTTGCGACATGATTGCCGAAGGCATCATCGGTGCAGTGAAAGAAGTCGGCGTGAAAATCCCGGTTGTTGTTCGCCTTGAAGGCAACAACGCTGAGCTGGGCGCTAAAGTACTGGCAGAAAGCGGTTTGAACATCATCGCTGCTACCAGCCTGACCGACGCTGCTCAACAAGTCGTTAAAGCTGCGGAGGGCAAATAATGAGCGTCCTGATCAATAAAGACACCAAAGTTATCTGCCAGGGTATTACCGGTTCGCAAGGTAGTTTCCACACCCAGCAAGCCATCGAATACGGCACCAAGATGGTCGGTGGCGTAACGCCGGGCAAAGGCGGCACCGAGCACCTGGGTCTGCCAGTGTTCAACACCGTGAAAGATGCTGTAGCTGCCACTGGCGCTACCGCCAGCGTGATCTACGTTCCGGCTCCTTTCTGCAAGGACTCGATCCTGGAAGCTGCTTTCGGCGGCATCAAGCTGATCGTCTGCATCACCGAAGGCATTCCTACCCTGGACATGCTGGACGCTAAAGTTAAGTGCGACGAACTGGGTGTTACCCTGATCGGCCCTAACTGCCCAGGCGTGATCACTCCAGGCGAATGCAAGATCGGCATCATGCCAGGTCACATTCACTTGCCAGGCAAGGTCGGTATCGTTTCCCGTTCCGGCACCCTGACCTACGAAGCTGTAAAGCAGACTACTGACGCCGGTTTCGGTCAGTCGACTTGCGTCGGCATCGGTGGTGACCCGATCCCGGGTTCGAACTTCATCGACATCCTGAAGCTGTTCCAGGAAGACCCGAAGACCGAAGCGATCGTGATGATCGGTGAGATCGGCGGTTCGGCCGAAGAAGAAGCGGCTGCCTACATCAAGGCACACGTGACCAAGCCGGTTGTTTCCTACATCGCTGGTGTGACTGCTCCTGCGGGCAAGCGCATGGGCCATGCTGGCGCAATCATCTCTGGCGGCAAGGGCACTGCAGACGAGAAGTTTGCTGCCCTGGAAGACGCAGGCGTGAAAACCGTGCGTTCGCTGGCAGACATCGGCAAGGCTCTGTCCGAGCTGACCGGTTGGGCTGTCAAGTAAGCTTCGCGCTTAGCTTGTAGCTCTGCTGACAAAGGCCACCTTCGGGTGGCCTTTGTCGTTTGTGAAGAGCAAAGGATCGCAGCCTCGTTTCTCTCGACAGCGCCTACAGCGGAAGGCAAACCCCTGTAGGGGCTGCCGAGAGAAACGAGGCTGCGATCTTTTGACTTTTACATATGCAAACGCGACATGGAAATGTCGTGTATCGGATAGTTCGCCCCCTAACAGTGCGTTTGCAGCACAAATTCGTTAGTCTAGCCGCCATTTTGCGTCCGCCGCCCACAAGGCAGCCATGCGCTTAACGGGTCAGTCCCATACGGATCGACAGCATTTCCCTCACCCCCAAGGGAAATCCCCCTCTAAATTCCGATTCAGTAGTGTGGTATTTCCTTAATGAAAGTGTTGAAAGGCCAGGACATTCTGGCACTTGGTTTTATGACGTTTGCCCTGTTCGTCGGGGCTGGCAACATCATCTTCCCGCCTATCGTCGGTTTGCAGTCCGGACCGCATGTCTGGATGGCGGCGTTGGGTTTCCTGATTACGGCGGTCGGCCTGCCGGTGATCACTGTGGTCGCGCTGGCCAAGGTCGGCGGCGCAATGGATGCCTTGAGCAGCCCGATCGGCAAAATTGCCGGTGGCCTGCTGGCCGCCGCGTGCTACCTGGCCGTGGGTCCGCTGTTCGCCACGCCGCGCACGGCCACCGTGTCGTTCGAAGTTGGCCTGGCGCCGTTGACCGGCGAAAGCCCGCTGGCGCTGTTCCTCTACAGCTCGGTGTACTTCCTGCTGGTGTTCTTCATCTCGCTGTATCCGGGGCGTCTGCTGGACACCGTGGGCCGCTTCCTCGCACCGCTGAAGATCATCGCCCTGGCGGCGCTCGGTATAGCGGCGTTCGCGCTGCCGGCCGGTGATATCGGCGTGGCCACCCCTGAGTACGTGGCGGCACCCTTCTCCCAAGGCTTCATCAATGGTTACCTGACCATGGATACCCTGGGCGCGCTGGTGTTTGGCATCGTCATCGTCAATGCCATTCGTTCCCGTGGTGTCGAGTCGCCTGCCTTGATCACCCGCTACGCGATCATCGCCGGGCTGATAGCCGGCGTGGGCCTGGCGCTGGTGTATATCAGCCTGTTCCGCCTGGGCTCCGGCAGCCATGAAGTGGCCGCTGGCGCAACCAATGGCGCGGCGGTGTTGCACGCCTATGTCCAGCACACCTTCGGCTCCCTGGGCAGTGGTTTCCTGGCAGTGCTCATCTCGCTGGCCTGCCTGGTGACTGCGGTCGGCCTGACGTGTGCCTGCGCTGAATACTTCAGCCGGGTGTTGCCACTGTCCTACAAGACCCTGGTGATCATCCTTGCCGCGTTCTCGCTGCTGGTGTCCAACCTGGGCCTCACCAACCTGATCGCGTTCTCGATTCCGGTCCTGACCGCGATCTATCCTCCGTGCATCGCCTTGGTGGCACTGAGCTTCTGCAAGGACTTCTGGCATGAGCAGGGCCGCATCGTCGGTCCGGTGATGCTGGTGTCGTTCATTTTCGGCCTGATCGACGCCCTCAAGGGTGCGGGCCTGGCGGACTGGATGCCGACCCAACTGACCCATCTGCCACTGAGCGAGCAAGGCCTGGCCTGGCTGGTGCCGTCGGTGATGACCCTGGTGGTCGCGGTGGTGTGTGACCGCCTGTTGGGCAAGCGCGAAGAAGCACTGGCTTAACCTGCCTTTCCAGCCTGTCAAAAGCGGGCCTGGAGCGCACATGGAAATGCCCCGTATCAATCGATACGGGGCATTTTTTTATGGGGAGATGCGGTGCCTTTTCTTCTGCGCTAACGTCGAAGCATTGCAAAACCCATTGCAGGAGCCAGCTTGCTCGCGAAGGTTTCGAACCATGGCGCGTGTTTTCCGAATAAACGCGTTGCTCCCTGGTTCTTCGCGAGCGAGCTCGTTCCTACAGGGGTATGGTGTTCCGGCCACTAGATCACAAGGACCCGCATGTCGTTCATCCAAGCCAACCTGATCCACCTTCTTGCCGCGCTCTGGTTCGTCATCTGCTGGGGCGGCTACACCCGATACGCCTCATGGAAAGCCCGGGACACCGCCTGCCTGGCCAGTGTGCTGCACCTGTATCGGGAAGACTGGATGCGCCGCATGCTGCTGCGCGACAACCGTATCGCCGATGCCAGTGTGGTCGGCAACCTGGAACGCAACGCGTCGTTCTTTGCCTCCAGCACCCTGATCATCCTCGCGGGTATCCTGACCGTCCTCGGCGCGTCGGAGCGGGCGGTTTCGCTGCTGGCCGATATTCCCATGGTGCAACAGGCGTCACAGGGCATGTCCGAGATCAAACTACTGTGCCTGGCGCTGGTGTTCGTCTACGCGTTCTTTACCTTCAGCTGGTGCATGCGCCAGTACAACTTCGCGGCGATCCTGATTGGCTCGGCGCCGATGGTGGGAGAGCGTCACGTCTCCGAGCAGGAGCGCAAGGCTTTCGCCTCCCGGGCGGCACGAGTCATCTCCATGGCGGCCAACCAGTTCAACTTCGGCCTGCGCTCCTATTACTTTGGCATGACCATGCTGGCCTGGTTTGTCAGCCCCTGGCTGTTCATGTTGATGAGTGCGGGCGTGGTGCTGGTGCTCTATCGCCGGGAGTTTCATTCCGACGTTCTTGATGTGATGGTCTATACCCCTACAGAGGCACCGTTGCCTGACGCAAACAAGGAGGCTGTTTGATGAGTATTCCGTTCTGGTGCGTGTTTATCAGTGCGCTATTGATATACGTGGCCCGTATGCCGGTGGCCAAGGCCATGAAAGAGCAGGGGGGCTACAATAATCACCTGCCACGTCAGCAACAGGCACAACTCACCGGGTTTGGCGCACGGGCATTGGCGGCGCATCAAAACAGCATCGAGGCCTTCATTCTTTTCGCGGTGGGTGTCTTGATGGCGCATACCACGCAAACGGCGGGATGGCTGATTGACTCGCTGGCGATCATCTTCGTGATTGCCCGCGTCATCTACCTGTTGTGCTACTGGGCAGACCTGGCCTGGCAGCGCAGCCTGGTGTGGCTGGTCGGGTTAGTGTGTTCGCTACTGTTGATGATTAGTCCGACTTTTAGAACGATTTTGCTCTAACTGCAGCTTGCGCCATAAATGCCAGGCAAAAAGAAAACCCGCACTTGGCGGGTTTTCTTTGGCAGGCTAAAAACTGTCTTAGTTTTTAGGCGCTGCTTCTTTTGCAGCTGCTTCGTTCGATTCGGCCTGAGCTTTGGCAGCTTCGGCGTTTTCTTTGGCCGCGTCGTTCACTTTATCCTGTGCTTTGTTCATGTCTTGCTGAGCTTGCTCAGCATGTTGGTTAGCATCTTGAGCTTTGTCCTCGGATTTTTTATCGCAAGCAGCGAGACCAAGGGAAGCGGTCAACATCAAGGCAATAGCTAAAGTCTTTTGCATGGGGTGTTTCTCCTTATGGAAAGTATCTACTGGCCTTTCGAGCATGGCCGTCAGCGTTAAGTTCCTCCTATCACACAGATATATAAGAATATTCTTGCAGGAACTTTTGGCGACAGCGCTTGATGCGATTCTTTAACATTTGGAAGGATTTTGATAAATGGCTGAAAACCCCGTTTTTGAGCGCGCGACGCGGTTTCTTTCGGCGTTGAGACACTGTCACGTCCTTGGGCTGAGCGTCCACAGCGCCAGCCAGGAGGGGCTCACGGTCATCCTGCCCTATAGCGCCCAAATCGTTGGCAATCCGCAGACGGGCGTCATCCATGGTGGTGCCCTGACCACGCTGATGGACACCGCCTGCGGCATGTCCACGCTCTGTGTGCTGCCTGAATTCGAAGTCTGTCCCACACTCGACCTGCGCATCGACTACATGCACGCGGCTGAACCGCACAAGGATGTGTACGGTTTCGCGCAGTGCTACCGCGTGACCACCGACGTGATCTTCGCCCGCGGTTTCGCTTACCAGGACGATCCCGGGCAACCCATAGCCCATGTGGTCGGCACCTTCATGCGCATGGGCAAGGTGATCAAGGGCAGCAAAGGCACGGGCCCCGCTGTGGCTGGAGGTGCAAAATGAATGACGCCTTCAAGACGCAACTGCAGCAGGCTCATGAGCAGGGCGACTATGCCTCGCTGTTGCACCTGATTCCCTACGCCAAGCTGATCGGTGTCGAATGCTCGCGAGTCGGGGATGAGTTGCTGTTTCGCTTGCCGGCAAACAAGGACAACATTGGTAACCCTTTATTGCCGGCGATCCATGGGGGAGTGATTGCCGGGTTCATGGAGTTGTCTGCAGCGCTGCACCTGCTGGTGTTTACCGGTTCGCCGGGCGTGCCGAAGATCATCGACTTTTCCCTGGATTACCTTCGGGCCGGGCAGTTTCGTGATACCTGGGCCAGATGCCAGGTGTGCCGCCAGGGGCGGCGGGTTGCCAACGTGGCCATTACTGCCTGGCAAAGCACCCAACATGAACCGATTGCCACGGCGCGAGCGCATTTCAAAATCGATGAGCCCTTGAAATCCTGATCCATGCCCCCAACTTTGATGACAACCCGCCGCCGACCCTGAAGGTCGTGGCCACTGCCATCTGATTGGAGTTTGATGACCATGAGTGTGGAAACTCAAAAGGAAACCCTGGGCTTCCAGACCGAGGTGAAGCAGCTGCTGCACCTCATGATCCATTCGCTGTATTCCAACAAGGAAATCTTCCTTCGCGAATTGATCTCGAACGCCTCTGACGCTGTCGACAAATTACGCTTCGAAGCCCTGGCCAAGCCCGAGCTGCTGGAAGGTGGCGCCGAACTGAAAATCCGCGTGAGCTTCGATAAAGACGCCAAAACCGTCACCCTCGAAGACAACGGCATCGGCATGAATCGCGAAGACGCGATCACCCACCTGGGCACCATCGCCAAGTCCGGCACTGCCGACTTCATGAAACACCTGTCGGGCGACCAGAAGAAAGACTCGCACCTGATCGGTCAGTTCGGCGTCGGTTTCTACTCTGCATTCATCGTCGCCGACAAAGTCGACGTGTACAGCCGTCGTGCCGGCGATGCTGCCAGCGAAGGCGTGCACTGGTCGTCCAAGGGCGAAGGCGACTTCGAAGTGGCGACCATCGAGAAAGCCGAGCGCGGCACCCGCATCGTGCTGCACCTGAAATCCGGTGAAGACGAATTCGCTGATGGCTGGCGCCTGCGCAACATCGTCAAGAAGTACTCCGATCACATTGCCTTGCCGATCGAACTGCCAAAAGAAGTCACGGCAGCAGAAGGCGAAGAACAACCGGCCGTTGAATGGGAAACCGTCAACCGCGCCAGTGCCCTGTGGACCCGCCCGCGCAATGACGTGAAGGAAGAGGAATACCAGGAGTTCTACAAGCACATCGCCCACGATTTCGAAAACCCGCTGAGCTGGAGCCACAACAAGGTCGAAGGCAAGCTGGAATACAGCTCGCTGCTCTACGTACCGGCCCGTGCCCCGTTTGACCTGTACCAGCGCGAAGCGCCAAAAGGCCTGAAGCTGTACGTGCAGCGCGTGTTCGTCATGGATCAGGCCGAATCGTTCCTGCCGCTGTACCTGCGTTTCATCAAAGGCGTGGTCGATTCCAATGACCTGTCGCTGAACGTGTCGCGGGAAATCCTGCAGAAAGACCCGATCATCGACTCGATGAAATCGGCGCTGACCAAACGCGTCCTCGACATGCTGGAAAAACTGGCGAAGAACGAGCCTGAGCAATACAAGGGCTTCTGGAAGAACTTCGGTCAGGTCATGAAAGAAGGCCCGGCAGAAGATTTCGCCAACAAGGAAAAAATCGCCGGCCTGCTGCGTTTCGCCTCCACTCAAGGAGAAGAAGGCGAGCAAGTGGTGTCTCTGGCCGAATACCTGGCTCGCGCCAAGGAAGGTCAGGACAAGATCTATTACCTGACCGGCGAAACTTATGCCCAGGTCAAGAACAGCCCGCACCTGGAAGTCTTCCGCAAGAAAGGCATCGAAGTGCTGCTGCTGACTGACCGTATCGACGAGTGGCTGATGAGCTACCTCAGCGATTTCGACGGCAAGACCTTTGTTGACGTGGCACGCGGTGACCTGGACCTGGGCAACCTGGACTCGGAGGAGGACAAGAAAGCCGCTGAAGAAGTTGCCAAGTCCAAAGAGGGGCTGGTTGAGCGTCTGAAAACTGCGCTGGGCGATTCCGTTGCCGAAGTGCGGGTTTCCCACCGCCTGACCGACTCGCCGGCGATCCTGGCCATCGGCGAACAGGACCTGGGCCTGCAGATGCGCCAGATCCTTGAAGCCAGTGGGCAGAAGGTGCCGGATTCGAAGCCGATTTTCGAATTCAACCCGGCTCACCCGTTGATCGAGAAACTCGACAGCGAGCAGAGCGACGAGCGCTTCGGCGACCTGTCGCACATCCTGTTCGATCAGGCGGCCCTGGCGGCCGGCGACAGCTTGAAGGACCCGGCGGCGTATGTGCGTCGTCTCAACAAGCTGTTGGTTGAGTTGTCGGTTTAACCGAGCTGCAATAAAAAACCCGCTTCGGCGGGTTTTTTATTACCTGTGGCTTTGTTTTGGTTGTGTCAGAGCTGGCCTCTTCGACTCGCCCGCGAAGGCGGCAGTGCTGACACCGTAGCCCTCAAGCCTCAAGCCTCAAGGCAACTCAATACGCTCGCTTTCCCCCGGCACTGTCGGCCAATCCCCAGCCGCCCAGCGCCGTCGCGCTTCATCGATCGCCGCCGGGTTACTCGCGACAAAATTCCAGTTGATCCGTCGCGGTCCGTCCAGTGGCGCGCCACCAAACAACACGGCATGACAGTCGCTCTCGGCGAACAGTGTCATCTGTTCCCCGGCCGGCAGCACCACCAGCGAATGCGCTTCAACCGGCTCGCCGTTGAGCTGTGCCTCGCCGTCGAGTACATACAGCGCCCGCTCTTCATGTTCGGTGGGAATCAGCAGGGTGGTGGCCGTTTGCAGGTGCAGTTCCGCGTACAACGTAGGAGAAAGCACCGGCACCGGCGATTCCAGGCAAAAGCCTGAGCCGGCAATCATGCGGATCTGTACCCCAAGGTTGTCACTCACCGGCAAGGTGGCCGCTGGATGGTGGCTGTAATGTCCCGGGCCCTGTTCATGCGCCTTGGGAGAGGCGAGCCAGACCTGCAAGCCATGCATCGTGAAGCCGCGTTCCGTCAAGGCGGCGGGCGTACGCTCCACATGGGCAATGGCGCTGCCCGCGGTCATCCAGCTGACATCACCTGCCGCGACGATCTGATCGGAGCCAATGCTGTCCTTGTGCTGCAGCTGACCCTGAAACAGGTAGGTGAGGGTGGAAAGGCCGATATGCGGATGCTGGCGGATATTCATGCCCGTTCCTGCGGCATAACGGGTTTCGAGCATGTGGTCAAAAAAAACGAAGGGCCCGACGCTGCGGCACCTGGCCGACGGCAACGGGCGAAGAATCGGCTGGCCCGCGACATCTTCGATGCGAGGGCGGATCACGAGTGGAGAGTTCATGGTGCATTCCAGGCTGAGCGGGTGACGCCAAGAGCATAACCCGCCTGCGCAGCCCCTGCCGCTATTGGCTGAATGCACCCTCGGCCAGATGGGTTTCGATGCTGACGTCGGTGGTGGTCATCAGCTTGTGGATAGGGCAGCGATCGGCCACGCGGTGCAGTTCTTCGCGCTGGGCGTCGGTGAGTACGCCCTTGAGCGTCAGCTTGACGTGCAAGGCATATTTACCTTTCTGCTCTTCACTGTTGTCGCGCTTGACCTCGACCGTTACGCCGGTCAGCGGGATGTCTTTCTTTTTGGCGTACATCTTCAGGGTCAGGGCCTTGCAGGCGCCCAGGGCTGCATCGAAATAGTCATGCGGCTCCGGCGCGGTGCCTTCACCCCCTGAACTGGCTGGCACATCGGCAAAGAGTTCATGGTCGTCGATGTGTACGCTGTGGCGAAAACCTTCGGCGGAGACGGTATTGACGGTAACTGTCATGGTGCACCTCGCAGGCAGCAGGAAAAATCGTTCAATAAAAACGGACCGTGAAGTTATAGAGCATTCTGATGAATGAGCGTTCCACTTTCCTATCCGGTGAACCCTGATGCTCCCACGAGGGTCTACGCTGTTCCTGACCGCTGGAGATAGCCCTTGCACCCGTTCCGACTCAGCCTTGCCTGCCTGCTGGCGCTATCAAGCGCGGCGGCCAATGCGCGCGAATATGCCTACAGCGATGCCCATCTGCATTACGTGGATTTTTTCCAGGAAACGGCGGGCATGCCCAAGCTGCTCAAGGCGATGGCTGACAATCGCATCGAGCATGTGATGATCTCCGGTATTCCGGTCGCGAAGAAATGGCATGAAGATGAGCCCAAGCGACCTCGGTACTACGCAGGTGATGATGCGGATGCCTACTGGTACAGCGCAACCGACGTCATAGTGGCGGCGGCAGTGAGCAAGTTGACGCCCGACCAGCGTCAACGTTTTCACCCGTTCCTGTCAGGCTTCAATCCCAACGACAAAAATTCTGCGGCGCATATCCAGCGCATGCTCGACCTCTATCCAGGCTTGTGGCAGGGCATCGGCGAGGTCTTCACCCGGCATGACGACGTCACCGCCTTGACCTCCGGTGACACGCCCCGGGCCAATAACGAGGCCATGACGCGGATTTATCACCTGGCGGCGGAAAATGATCTACCGGTGATGGTGCACTCCAACATCACCTCCAAGCGCGAGAAAAATCCGCTCTACCTCGCGGAAATCGAAGAGCCGTTGCGCAACCATCCGCACACCCGATTCATCTGGGCCCATGCCGGTACCAGTGCGGAAATTCACCGGCACCAGGTCCAGCTGGATTTCCTGCTGCCGACCCTGACTCGCATGCTGGAGGCCTATCCCAATCTGTTCATCGACCTGTCCTGGAGCCTGCTGACCCCGTATCTGCTGGATGAGCAGGGCAAGCCGCGCCAGGAGTGGCTGGCACTGGTGGAGCGCTTTCCGGAGCGTTTCATGGTCGGTTCGGACGTGGTGGGCCGCTTCAACAAGCTCGGCAAGGAAATGCGCAGCTTCGATCCGTTTCTGGATGCGTTGCCCGAGGACGTTGCCAAAAAGGTCGCCCGCGACAATTTCCTCGCAATCCTGCCGCGCCCCTTGTAGGAGCGAGCCTGCTCGCGAAAAACCTGAGGGCGCCGCGGAGTGTCAGGTAAACAGTGTGATCGTTGATGTCATTTCTTACCCAGTCAAATTCAATTACAAATGCTGTTCTGTCGCCTTCTGAAGAAGTGTTGATTTGTTCTGCAAGGCCATATTAATCTCGGTCTTCACACCAATTAGGTATGATGGCCAATGAATCTTGAAAATATTCGATACCACATCGCAGTCACTCTCTTGGTTTTAGGGTGTTCAATCCCGATCATGGGAATCGTCGTCTGGATAATCACTGAGATGATCCCACTCGAAGGTCGAGCCCTAAAAATAGCCTACATAACAACGTATGCGGCCATAGTGTTATTTGGCTTGCGCTTTTACATTCCAAGAATGCGCGGCATGACATAAAGTGCCATCACCCAATGTCATGGCTTGCTCCCCTTCGGTTGGCTTTCTTCGTAAATGGTTTTCAATGTTATAGAGTCTACAATTCCTTCAAATAGCAAAGCCAGTCTTCCGGTTTGCTGATAGCCCCTCTCATTACTTATAGGGTCAAATCGAAAAAGCTGTGCAGAGCCCGGCTTTCGCACCACTCTGAACATTCCGTAACCCGACAAGATCAAGTCTGTTGTGTAGTACGCCATGTTGCCGCTGTTACTATCCCTAAATAACGCCTGATAACCACGCCGAATAGGTCCTTGAGTAGCAGTTATGCCTGGGCCATTATAAATATTAGCCGCGCCTTCTGCGATATTGTTTGCCCCGTGACTGACTAGAAGTGCGCCAGGTATAATTCCGACTCCCCAAGATGCCCCTCCAACCACTACGCCGGCTTTAATCTGTGCGCCGCCTGCTAAAACATTGATGCCGTTCTGTGCATAAAAGGCTGCCTTGGATATTAGCTCTTCGTTTTCTGCGCCGATGCGTTGCAACCCGTCCCACGCGCTTATCAGGCCCTCATCAACAGCCTGAATAATTTCGTCAGCATAGGCGGATACAATCGATCCAAATCGTAGCCGCTCGATGCTATCAGGGATTTGCGCCATGCCTATGCTGCAGCCAACTGCAACTAGATCAGAAGCCGACCGGGTTACATCGTGAATATCGCAGGTAGATTCATTCATCCCCATTCATCCAAGCGCAATAAGCACTTGTCGCTCCTGGAACATGCGCCCAAGCAATATCTCTATATCGAATAGAAACTAATTCTTGCGGCTCTGCATCATTCAAGCGAATAGCATGGGGTACCTGCTGGCTTATATGCGCGATCCGCGCACCTCTGAGGTGGATCGAATAATACCGCTCTTGCCCTCCAGGCGAAGCGATCCGGTATAAGTTGATCGTGCATTCCAATTCTTCACCCGCATGCAGCGCGCTCGCTAGCAGAGGCGATGACTTATCAATGGCTTTGGTGATCATGATAGGCATGTGTTTGCCGCGACCGCCCGTAATGCTTCCGTCGTTGCCTGCAACCATATCGTGCGAGTAAGCCAGCACCATTATTTCGTCCTGATGGCCGAATTGGCATTTGTTACCAATAGAGCTTTGGCTTGAGCAGCCGGCTGAAATCAAGCCTTGATGCTTGCCGGTAATGCTCATGTAACTATGACTTGCCATGAATGTCTCTCCTTAGATTATTAGGAGCGCCAGATTATAGAAAAAGGGCGGATAGCGGGTGTAGGCCATTTCTGAAATTGTAAATTTCACCCTGTTATTTTTAGCTACGAACTCACTGTAGGAAACTCTGACTGAGTTTGGAGGATAAAGACGTCAGGGGTGATCGCTTTGAGATCGGTTTTCTTAAAGGTATCTATATTTTCGTCTTTGAAGGTCTTTTAGCGCAGACGTATAAAGGAGGATGCTCATGGAGCAGAAGTTAAAGCAGTCCGAGGGAGCAGTTCCAGTTGAGCAGACAAAAAAAATCCGATCCCAGAGATCTGGCATCGGATTATCGGAGAAGCCCCGCTAGGGCTCCAACTGCTTTAGCAAGCAGAGTTGTCCCAATGGTGGAGTTTTACATGACGATCTGGATCAGCTGCCTTTGACAGCCTTGCCGTTCACCGTACCGTCCAGGAGCATGATGTTGTACTCCTTGCCGTCGGTTTCAACCTGCTGCAGGCGGACCAGCAGGTAATCCCAATCCTTGGCAAACCACAGCACGGTAATGCGCTTGCTCTGAGTTGGATCGCGCACGCGCTCGACCTTGATCGCGTCGATCTGGCCAGCCTTGGTGTCGACTTTTTCCGAACCCAGCACGCGGAAGTCATAAGTATCGACTTCACCATCATCGACCACCTGATAGCTCATGCTTTTCTTGCCGGCCGCCACGTCATGCTGCAGCGCGAGCTGATACGTGGACTTGTCGACCATGCCGCGGTTCAACGGCAGCTTGACCGGGTCACCGCGATCGGTGCCGGTCACCATTTTGGTGGTCCAGTCGAAATCCAGGTCGGCTTTCTTGGCTTTACCCAGACCACCACGTTCGAAGTGGTAGGACTGCGGCAGCAGGGTGTCCTTGTCCAGTGTCAGGGTGCTTTCTTCGGACAGGCTGGCGATCATCATCGAAGCCTTGAAGCTGAGCTTCCAGACACCATTGGCCTCCTTGGTCAGGCTGCGCGATGCCGTGCCGCTCATGGGCAGCTGTTTCCAGTCGGCAGTGTAGCTGGCGGAGAAAGGTTGAAGTTCTGCAGCCTGTGCCAGGGGCAAGGCGAGCAGAGCGCAAGCGAAGAGCAGGGCGCGACGCATAATATCTCCTAGGTTCGAATCAAGTGGCCGCTGGCGGCGAGTAACTGTCCGTCCAGTAAAGCACCTTGCTCATCCAGTGATAAGCGACCTTCGGCAAACCAGCGTACGGCCATCGGGTAGATCAGGTGTTCCTGGGTGTGGACTCGCTGCGCCAGACTCTGCGGCGAATCATGCAACTCTACCGGTATTACTGCCTGTACGACCAGTGGTCCGCCATCGAGTTCCTCGGTGACGAAGTGTACGGAGCAGCCGTGTTCAGTGTCGCCGGCTTCCAGCGCGCGCTGATGAGTGTGTAACCCTTTGTATTTGGGCAACAGCGAGGGATGGATATTGAGCAGGCGACCCGCATAGTGACGCACGAAATCAGCGCTGAGAATGCGCATGAATCCTGCCAGCACCACGAGTTTGGGGTTGAAGGCGTCAATCAGTTCGATCAGCGCGGCATCGAAGGCCTCGCGGCCATCGAAAGCCTTGTGATCCAGGGAGCGGGTGTCGATACCCGCGTCCCTGGCGCGTTGCAGGCCATAGGCGTCGGCGCGGTTGGAAATCACCGCAGCGATGCGGACCGGGCTGTCGCCGGTCCGCGTGCTGTCGATCAAGGCCTGCAAGTTACTGCCGGTGCCGGAAAGCAGTACCACGACATCACAGGTGGCGGATATCCGCTCTTGCATCAGTGGGCCTTAAGGTTATTCAGTACGACCTGAGCCGCGCCTTCGGCAGCGGTGGAGATCTGACCGATGACCCAAGGCTGCTCGCCAGCTTCGCGCAGGACGTTCAGGGCGCTTTCAACGTGCTCTTGAGCTACGCAGATGACCATGCCAACGCCGCAGTTCAGCACGCGGTGCATTTCGTTTTCGTCGACGTTGCCTTGCTCTTGCAGCCAGTCGAACACGGCAGGGCGAGTCCAACTGGCAACGTCAACCACCGCCTGGGCGCCTTTTGGCAGAACGCGCGGGATGTTGTCCAGCAGGCCGCCGCCCGTGATGTGGGCCATGGCTTTTACGGCGCCGGTGTCCTTGATCAGCTTGAGCAGTGGCTTGACGTAGATGCGGGTCGGGGCCATCAGCAGGTCGGTCAGCGGCTTGCCATCGAGCTGGATGTTTTCGATGTCGGCACCGGACACTTCGATGATCTTGCGGATCAGCGAGTAGCCGTTGGAGTGCGGACCCGACGACGGCAGGGCGAGCAGGGCATCGCCGGCAGCGACTTTCGAACCGTCGATGATTTCGGATTTTTCCACGACACCGACGCAGAAGCCGGCCAGGTCGTAGTCTTCGCCTTCGTACATGCCAGGCATTTCAGCGGTTTCGCCGCCGACCAGGGAGCAGCCCGACAGTTCGCAGCCAGCGCCAATGCCGGTGACAACCTGGGTAGCGGTCTCGACGTTCAACTTGCCGGTGGCATAGTAGTCGAGGAAGAACAGTGGCTCGGCGCCGCAGACCACCAGGTCGTTCACGCACATGGCCACCAGGTCGATGCCGATGCTGTCGTGTTTGTTCAGGTTCAGTGCCAGGCGCAACTTGGTGCCCACGCCGTCGGTGCCGGAAACCAGAACAGGCTGCTTGTAGCCGGCCGGGATTTCGCAGAGGGCGCCGAAACCGCCCAGGCCGCCCATGACTTCCGGGCGCGCGGTGCGCTTGGCGACGCTCTTGATGCGTTCGACCAATGCTTCACCGGCGTCGATGTCTACACCGGCGTCCTTGTAGCTCAGGGAGGGTTGCTTGCTCATGATCCAGGCCTTTAGGGGGGATTCAGGGGTAACGACCGAGTCCAGCGGGACCGCAGGAACAGACGAGGGCGGGTGCCATGCGCGAATTCCAGGGTGCCCGGCTGTTGCCGGTCTGCGAAGGCGCGCGATTTTATCAGGCTTGAAGGGCAGCGGCCATCCTCACGCCGACGGCAGGGGCATATCGGCCGAAAAAAAACCGTCACAGGCCGTATTGGTCGTCTTGCTCATGGCTGTATAAGGTAGCGCCATTAACCGTCTATCGTTAGGACAGTGCAAAAACTTGCCCGGGCCGGGTGAATGTTTTGCCGCAGGGTGTGGTCACAGCCATGCTCGTCCGGTTCACGCGGCCTGTTCCAGCCGCTCCAATAGTCAGGAATCTTTCATGGGTTTTTTTCCGAAATGTTTGTTTGTGGGCTGTCTGTCGCTCTTCAGCCTGGCCGGCCATGCCGAGACGGTTAAAAGTCTGTATCAGGTGCGTCAACCTGTGAGTGGCCAATCGCCGGAGATTCGCGACCAGGCGACCCAGGAAGCACTGGATACGCTGGTGCTGCGCCTGACTGGCGATCCCAAGGCCGCGCAGAACCCCGGCTTGGCCGCCATCCGCAAGGACCCGCAGCAGATCATCAGCCAGTACGGCTTCGAA
Organism: Pseudomonas sp. Y24-6; assembly: GCF_020295325.1. Lineage (NCBI taxonomy): Bacteria > Pseudomonadati > Pseudomonadota > Gammaproteobacteria > Pseudomonadales > Pseudomonadaceae > Pseudomonas > Pseudomonas sp. Y24-6. The sequence continues at coordinate 281,837 of NZ_JACBXG010000003.1, forward strand.
GCGGGACCGCCGCAAGTGCTGAAAGTCGATTTTGACCCTGCGACCACCGAGCAGGCGCTGCGTCGCGCCGGTTTGTCCCTGTGGGGTGCCAATCGCCCGTCGATCCTGAGTTGGTGGTTGAACGACGCCACTGAGGGTTCGAGCCTGGTCGGTGATGGCCAGGCCAGCGCGACGCCGCTGCGTCGCGCGGCCCAGCATCGAGGGCTGCCATTGCGCTTGCCGCTGGCGGACCTGAGCGAACAACTGGTGGCGACCGGACCGACCCTGGAAGGCGGTGACGCGGCGCCACTGCGCAGCGCCTCGGAACGTTACAACGCCGATGCCCTGCTCGCCGTGCATGCCAAGGAGGAGGGCGGCCAGTGGCAGGCAACCTGGAATTTGTGGATGGGCGACAAGAAAGAAGCAGGCAGCGTGCAGGGTGCCGATCAGGCCGCTGTCGCGGATGCCGTGATGCTCGCGGTCAGTGAACGACTGGCACCGCGTTTTGTGGTCAAGCCAGGCGCGTCTGGCGAGCAGTTACTTGAGGTCCAGGGCATGAACCTGGAGCGCTATGCCGCCCTCGGGCGGTTGCTGGAACCCTTCGGCATGCGCCTGCAGAGCGTCAATGGCGACCGGATTCTCTATCGGGTTCGCGGCAGTGCCGAACAGTTGAAGGCTCAGCTGTCCCTGGCGAAATTGCAGGAGTTGCCAGCCGGGGAGGCACCTGCACCGGTGCCGCCGGTACAGCCTGCAGCCGATGGTGCGGCGCCTGCCGTAGCGCCAGCCCCGGCCCCGGTTCCGCAGTTACGTTTTCGCTGGTAGTTTTTCTTTCCTTATATAGAAGCAGGAGTGGTTCATGGCCGATACGCGGCGTTGGTTCTGGTTGGGTGGAGTCGTCCTGCTCTGCGCGTTTGTCTGGCTGTTGCATCCAATCCTGACGCCGTTCCTGGTGGCGTTGCTGTTGGCCTATCTGTTCGATCCCCTGGTGGACAGGCTGGAGAAGGCCGGGCTATCACGCACTTGGGGTGTGATCGCGGTGTTTGCGCTGTTCACCTTGATCGTCACTACGCTGCTGCTGGTGCTGGTGCCGATGCTGGCCAAGCAAATGCTGCGCCTCTACGAGCTGGCCCCGCAGATGCTCGATTGGCTGCAGCACACGGCACTGCCATGGGCTCAGTCGAAATTCGGCTTGTCGGACGGCTTCTGGAAGTTCGACAAGCTGAAGGCGGCAATCAGCGAGCACATGGGGCAGACCACTGACATCGTCGGTGTGGTGCTGAGCCAGGCAACGGCTTCCGGCCTGGCGGTGATCGGCTGGCTGGCGAACCTGGTGTTGATTCCGGTCGTGAGTTTTTACCTGCTGCGGGACTGGGACCTGATGATGGCCAAGATCCGCAGCCTGCTGCCGCGCGATAGCGAAGAGCGCGTTGTGAGCCTGGCGGGCGAATGCCATGAAGTGCTGGGCGCGTTTGTGCGCGGGCAATTGCTGGTGATGGTGGCGCTGGGCGTCATCTATGCCGCGGGCCTGATGCTCATCGGGCTTGAGCTTGGGCTGTTGATCGGCTTGATCGCCGGACTCGCGGCCATCGTGCCATACATGGGGTTCGTGATCGGTATCGGTGCTGCGCTGATTGCCGGGCTGTTCCAGTTCGGTGGCGATTTGTACCCCATGATCGGCATCGTTGCCGTGTTCATGGTGGGGCAGGCGCTGGAGGGCATGGTGCTCACGCCATTGCTGGTGGGTGACCGTATCGGCCTGCACCCGGTCGCCGTGATATTTGCCATTCTGGCCGGGGGCGAGCTGTTCGGATTCACCGGCATCCTGCTGGCCTTGCCAGTGGCGGCGGTGATCATGGTGCTGGTGCGCCACATGCATGATTTGTATAAGGATTCGGACATCTACAGTGGCGAGGATGAACCCGAGCTGTAGCGGGCGGCTTTGAGGCCTGACCGCCGCCCGGTCCCGTACCGGGCGGTGTGTTTCACGCCTGCTGCAGACGCCCACACCGTCAGAGAATCTGTCACCAAACCGGCAAGCTAACGCAAACCTTTGATTTTGCTTGTGGTCTGTCGCATTGTGCGGTCAGCCTCACGGGTATAAACTTCGCAAACTTTACACAGAGGCCACTAACGGTTCCGTCGGAACTGTTCAGTCAGCATGAAACCGATTCAGCTGCCCCTAGGTGTGCGTCTGCGTGATGACGCTACCTTTATCAATTATTACCCAGGCGCCAATGCCGCTGCACTCGGCTATGTCGAGCGACTCTGCGAAGCCGACGCCGGCTGGACGGAAAGCCTGATTTACCTGTGGGGCAAGGACGGCGTGGGGCGTACGCACCTGTTGCAGGCCGCCTGTCTGCGCTTCGAACAGATGGGCGAGCCAGCGGTGTATCTGCCACTGGCCGAGCTGCTGGATCGCGGCATCGAAATTCTCGACAACCTCGAACAATACGAACTGGTCTGCCTCGATGATCTGCAGGCGGTGGCCGGGCGCGCGGATTGGGAAGAGGCGCTGTTCCATCTGTTCAATCGCCTGCGCGACAGTGGTCGGCGTCTGTTGATAGCCGCATCGACTTCGCCCCGGGAACTGCCGGTGAAGCTGGCGGACCTCAAGTCACGCTTGACCCTTGCCCTGATATTCCAGATGCGTCCGCTGTCCGACGAAGACAAATTGCGCGCTCTGCAATTGCGCGCTTCCCGTCGCGGCCTGCACCTGACCGACGAAGTAGGGCACTTCATCCTGACCCGCGGCACGCGCAGCATGAGTGCCCTGTTCGAATTGCTGGAGCAGCTTGATCAGGCTTCCCTGCAAGCGCAGCGCAAACTCACCATTCCGTTTCTGAAAGAAACGCTGGGCTGGTAAAACCCAGTCCCTGCAGGCTTTTTGCTACTTTTCAGGCACGAGAATATGCGCTTTCCTGCAGGGGCAGGCCGCGCGAGTGTCTAAATAGGGCATTAGCGCTTAGATGAAATCGCGAAACCGAAAAGTCACATAAAGTTCGATTGAATTTGCAAATGAGGATGATAGCGGGCATAGTCTCGGCTTCTTTACAACTATCAGCCACGGTCGTGCCCATGCTAAATCGCTTCGCACCCCTCGTGCCTCTCGCACTCGTTACCCTGTTGTTCGGCTGCGCCGCTCACTCTCCAGTCTCCGAGCCAGCGCCCCAGCAACCGGTTAAATCTTCCTTTACCGCCCAATCCTCTTCCGTTCGTTATCTGGAAACTTCATTCCAGGAAGAGTCGGCTACCGATAAACAACTCGCCAGCTTCGCTGATGGCAAGTCGTACCAGCTGCCGGTTCTGGCAGACAGCATCCTTGAACGCGGCATGTCCCTGATCGGTACCCGTTACCGTTTTGGTGGTACTTCTGAAGCCGGTTTCGACTGCAGCGGTTTCATCGGCTATCTGTTCCGTGAAGAGGCCGGCATGAACCTGCCGCGCTCGACTCGGGAAATGATCAACGTAGATGCCCCGCTGGTTTCTCGCAGCAACCTCAAGCCGGGTGACCTGCTGTTCTTCGCTACCAATGGTCGTCGCGGTCGCGTCAGCCATGCCGGCATCTACCTGGGGGATGACCAGTTCATCCACTCCAGCAGCCGCCGTAGCGGTGGCGTCCGGGTCGACAGCCTGGGTGACAGCTACTGGAGCAAGACCTTCATCGAGGCCAAGCGAGCACTCGCGATGGCACCGACTATCGTCACTGCTCGCAAGTAAGCCTACAGTTTGTAAGGCGAACTTAAAGTCTTACTTGAAGTTTGCTGTATAGCGTCTAGAATCCTGATCTATTATTGATGGCTAACCGCCTGCGCACTGCGCCGGCGGTTTTCTTTTCTGCCCTTCCGGTGGAAACAGCCGCAGCCAGATCAGGGTGTTCTGTATATGAAGACGTCGGCCCGCCTTGTACTCATGATCGCCGCAGCGCTGCTCAGCGCCTGCGCCAGCCGCACTCCGCCGCCAGCTCCGGCACAGGTGATTCGCGCCCCCCTGGTTTTTGGTCCTGCCCAACCCTTTTCCCCTGAAGCCGAAGACGTGCTGTTTCGCGCCCTGGGTCTGGTGGGTACGCCTTACCGCTGGGGCGGCAATACGCCAGACGCCGGTTTTGATTGCAGCGGGCTGATCGGCTATGTGTACCGCGATGTCGCGGGTATCACGCTGCCGCGCACGACCCGCGAGATGATCGGGATGCAGGCGGCCAGTGTGGGCAAGGAAGGGTTGCAGACGGGCGACCTGATTTTCTTCGCCACCAATGGCGGTTCGCAGGTCAGTCATGCCGGAATTTATGTCGGCGAAGGGCGCTTTGTGCATGCGCCTGCCACGGGTGGGACGGTCAAGCTGGACAGCCTGTCCAAGGCCTATTGGCAAAAAGCGTATCTGAGTGCCAAGCGCGTGTTACAGCCGGAACATCTGGCACGCAATCCGTAGGAGCCGGCAAGCCGGCCCCTACAGGTTTCGGCGTGCAGCGTTACTGAGTGGCCGACACCCGCCATACCTTGTTCCCGACATCATCCGCCACCAGCAGATCCCCCTGCTGATTGATCACCACACCCACCGGCCGGCCCATGGCTTTTTCCTCGTCGTTGAGGAAACCGCTCAGCACATCGATCGGTTGCCCGGTCGGTTTGCCGGCGTTGAACGGCACGAAGATCACCTTGTAGCCGCTGTGGGGTTTGCGGTTCCACGAGCCGTGCTGGCCAATGAAAACGCCTTCCTTGAACTGCGCTGGCAAGGTATTGCCTTCGGCGAAGGTCAGGCCGAGAGAGGCGGTATGCGGGCCGACCGCGTAATCCGGGGCAATGGCCTTGGCGACGAGGTCCGGATTCTGGGGCTCGACGCGCACATCGACGTGCTGGCCGTAGTAGCTGTAAGGCCAGCCGTAAAACGCCCCGTCCTTGACCGACGTGATGTAGTCCGGCACCAGGTCGCTGCCGATTTCGTCACGTTCATTGACCGCGGTCCAGAGAGCGCCGGTGTGGGGTTCCCAGGCCATGCCGTTCGGGTTGCGCAGGCCGGAGGCGAAGATGCGGTGATTGCCGGTGGCACGATCCACTTCCCAGATAGCTGCGCGGCCTTCTTCCTGATCCATGCCGTTTTCCGCGACGTTGCTGTTCGATCCTACCGTGACGTACAGCTTGCTGCCGTCCTTGCTGGCAATGACGTTTTTGGTCCAGTGGTGATTCAGCGTACCGCCCGGCAGGTCGACCACCTTGATCGGTTGAGACTTGATCGTCGTATCGCCGCTTTGATAGTTGAAGCGCAGCAACCGATCGGTGTCCGCGACATACAAGTCGTTGCCCACCAGGGTCATGCCAAACGGCGAGTTGAGATTTTCCAGAAACACCGTGCGGGTCTCGGCGACGCCGTCATGGTCCTTGTCCCGCAGCAGCGTGATGCGGTTCGGGCTGGGCACGCCCGCACCGGCGCGGCCCATGACTTTTTTCATGACCCAGCCCTTGATGCCTTTGCCGTCCTCGGGTTTGGGCGGGGCGTTGGTTTCAGCCACCAGCACATCACCGTTGGGCAGCACATACAGCCAGCGAGGGTGGTCGAGGCCTTCGGCGAATGCGGCCACCTGGGTACCGGCGGCAGCGGTCGGCTTGGTACCGTCGGGCCAGCCGATGGCCGGGGCGATGTTCACCGTCGGTATCAGGGTCTTGTTCGGTTCCGGCAATTTGGGTGACGGACCGGTGCCGTCGGAGACTTGCAGGCTGGAAGTTTCACCGCAAGCGGCGAGTCCTCCGGCGAGGGCGATGACGAAAACGAGCTGGGGCTTGCGCATGCTGACCTTCCCTATGAATGCATTGACCTGTTTAGTAGAGAAGCGCAAATGCGCGATGGTTCAACGGGGGTAAATCAATTCAGCACCGCAGGCCGGACTTTAATTGACGCTCCACCCCCAACCCTCTAACCTTCGCGGCTTGTTTCAGGTGCCCTGTGACGTCGTCGACAGGGTGAAACAGGGAAGCCGGTGAGTGGTCGCTTTCGAGCAAAGACTGATCATGATCCCGGCGCTGCCCCCGCAACGGTAAATGAGTGAAGACTGCGCCTTGTGCCACTGTGTCGAGCAATCGAGATGGGAAGGCGCGCAGTCAGGCCAACAGCCGCTCATGAGCCCGGAGACCGGCCTGATCCATCCAGCGGCATCACGGTGGGCGATGCCAGGCTTCTTGCCGTCTATTCTTGTGCCTGCCCGCCGTTATCCAGCCCCAACGGAGAGCTTCCCCATGACTGATACCCCCGATCGTGACGAACGTCACCTGGCGCGCATGTTGCGCAAAAAAGCCGTGATCGACGAACGCATCGCCAACTCGCCGAATGAGTGCGGCTTGCTGCTGGTGCTCACCGGCAATGGCAAGGGCAAAAGCAGCTCGGCGTTCGGCATGCTCGCACGATCCATGGGCCATGGCATGCAGTGCGGCGTGGTGCAGTTCATCAAGGGCCGCAACAGCACCGGTGAAGAGTTGTTCTTCCGGCGCTTCCCGGAGCAGGTGCGGTTTCATGTGATGGGCGAAGGCTTCACTTGGGAAACCCAGGATCGCCAGCGCGATATCGCCGCCGCCGAAGCGGCGTGGGCAGTGTCCCGCGAACTGCTGCGTGACCCCTCGATCGGCCTGGTGGTGCTGGATGAATTGAACATCGCGCTCAAGCACGGTTATCTCGATCTCGATCAGGTGCTCAGTGATTTGCAGGCTCGTCCGCCCATGCAGCACGTGGTGGTGACCGGTCGCGGTGCCAAGCCGGAGATGATTGAACTGGCCGACACCGTGACCGAGATGGGCGTGGTCAAGCACGCGTTCCACGCCGGGATCAAGGCGCAAAAAGGCGTCGAGTTGTGAGTCAGCCTCGCTGTTGCCCGGCGGTATTGATTGCAGCGCCGGCTTCCGGTCAGGGCAAGACCACCGTGACCGCTGCGCTGGCCAGGTTGCATCGCAACCAGGGGCGCAAGGTGCGCGTATTCAAGTGTGGCCCGGACTTTCTCGACCCGATGATCCTTGAGCGCGCCAGCGGTGCGCCGGTCTATCAACTGGACATGTGGATGGTCGGCGAGCAGGACAGTCGACGCCTCTTGTGGGAGGCCGCTGGCGAGGCGGACCTGATCCTGATCGAAGGGGTCATGGGGCTGTTCGACGGCACGCCTTCCAGTGCCGACCTTGCGCGGCATTTTGGCGTGCCGGTGCTGGCGGTGATCGACGGCACGGCCATGGCGCAGACCTTTGGCGCCCTGGCTCTGGGGCTGGCGCGCTATCAGGCGGATTTGCCGTTTGCCGGGGTGCTGGCCAATCGCGTGGGCACCTTGCGCCATGCGCAGTTGCTCGAAGGCAGCCTGACTGAGGGGGTGCGCTGGTATGGCGCGCTGTCCCGGGAGACCGGGATCGAGTTGCCCAGTCGTCACCTCGGCCTGGTGCAGGCCAGCGAATTGAACGACCTCGATCTGCGTCTGGATGCCGCCGCTAACGCCTTGGCCAGCAGTTGTGAAGTAGCGTTGCCCCCGGCGGTGGAATTTGCCGCGCCTGATCTGGTTGTTGCCGAACCTTTGCTCGCAGGCGTGCGCATCGCCGTGGCGCGTGATGAGGCCTTTGCATTTACCTATGGTGCGAGCCTGGACCTGTTGCGGGCGATGGGCGCCGAGTTGCGGTTTTTCTCGCCGATTCGTGATGCCGCGTTGCCCGAGGCGGACAGCCTTTACCTGCCAGGCGGTTACCCGGAATTGCACCATGCGGCGTTGGCTGGCAACACCTCGATGCTGGCGGCGATCCGCGCGCACCATGGCGCGGGCAAACCGTTGCTGGCCGAGTGCGGCGGGATGCTTTATCTGCTCGATTCGTTGACCGACGTCGACGGCACGCGTGCCGAACTGGTGGGGTTGCTGGCCGGAGATGCGGTGATGCAAAAGCGCCTGGCTGCATTGGCCTTGCAGGTGGTGGAACTGCCCGAGGGCGCATTACGTGGGCATACCTACCATCACTCGTTGACCAGCACCGAGCTGGCACCGATTGCCCGCGGGCTGAGCCCGAATGGCGGACGTGGGGCGGAGGCGGTTTATCGTCAGGGGCGGATGACGGCTTCTTATGTGCACTTTTATTTTCCGTCGAATCCGGTTGCGGTGGCGGCACTGTTTTTGCCTGACCGGGAGGGCGCCTTGCTCGCGAAAAGGCCATGACCGACGCCACATTCAGTCAGGCCGAACGCGATGCGGTCTACCGCGCCATCGCCGAACGCCGCGACATGCGCCACTTCAGCGGTGGCACTGTCGAGCCCGAGCTGCTGCGGCGCCTGCTCGAAGCCGCGCACCAGGCCCCCAGTGTCGGCCTGATGCAGCCTTGGCGGTTCCTGCGCATCAGCGATCGCACTGTGCGCGCTCAAATCCAGGGCCTGGTGGAAGAAGAGCGGATCCGTACCGCCCAAGCCCTGGGCGAGCGCACTGACGAATTCATGAAGCTCAAAGTCGAAGGCATCAACGACTGCGCCGAAGTGCTGGTCGCTGCGCTGATGGATGATCGCGAACGCCACATCTTCGGCCGGCGCACCTTGCCGGAAATGGACATCGCCTCGTTGTCCTGCGCCATCCAGAACCTGTGGCTGGCGTCCCGTGCCGAAGGGCTGGGCATGGGTTGGGTTTCGCTATTCGAGCCGCAAGCCCTGGCCGATCTGCTGGGCATGCCGCCGGGAGCAAAACCGATGGCGGTGTTGTGCCTGGGGCCGGTGCAGGAATTTTATCCGGCGCCGATGCTGGTTCTCGAAGGCTGGGCGCAGTCGCGGCCGCTGGGTGAATTGCTGTATGAAAATGTCTGGGGAGAGAGGCAATGAGTGTGGCGTTGTTGACCGTCGCTGCGGTGGGGCTGGATGCGCTGCTGGGCGAACCCAGGCGCTGGCATCCGCTGGTGGCGTTCGGGCGCTTTGCCGATCGCATCGAGCAGCGCTTCAACAGTGGTGGTAGAGGCTGGCGCAGCCATGGCGTGACGGCCTGGGTACTCGCCGTAGTGCCGCTGACCTTACTGGCGACCGCGCTGTCCTGGGCGCCATTGGTGGGCTGGATCGTCGAGATCCTGGCACTTTATTGCGCACTGGGCATGCGCAGCCTTGGCGAGCACGTCGAGCCGGTGGCCAGGGCCCTGCGCAGCGATGACCTGGATGAAGCGCGCACTCGCGTCGGTTACCTGGTCAGCCGCCAGACCAGCGAGCTGGATAAAACCGAAGTCGCCCGCGCGGCCACCGAATCCGTTCTGGAGAATGGTAGCGACGCGGTATTTGCCGCCCTGTTCTGGTTTGTCGTCGCTGGCGCGCCGGGGGTGGTGCTCTACCGCTTGAGCAACACTTTGGATGCCATGTGGGGTTATCGCAACGAACGCTTCGAGCGGTTTGGCTGGGCGGCGGCGAAAATCGACGACGTCCTCAACTACATTCCTGCGCGGCTGGTGGCGTTGACATACGCCTTGCTGGGCAAAACCCGACTGGCACTCAAATGCTGGCGGACCCAGGGGCCGACCTGGGACAGCCCCAATGCCGGTCCGGTCATGGCCGCAGGTGCCGGCGCGCTGGGCGTGGAGCTGGGCGGGGCGGCGATTTACCACGGTGAGCTGCACCAGCGCCCGCCGTTGGGTGAGGGCGTACCGGCGGACGCGGATTCCATCGACCGTGGCTGGCAATTGGTCCAGCGCGGGGTATGGTTGTGGCTGTTGATTATCTGCGTAGGGGCGGAGTTTTATGCTTGAACACGGCGGGCGCTTACGCAAAGCGGCAATCGACTACGGTATCGCCGAAGCCGACTGGCTCGACCTGTCCACTGGCCTCTCGCCCTGGCCGTTTCCCATCCCGCAGATCCCGCTGAGAGCGTGGGCGCGGCTGCCGGAAAGCGATGACGGCCTGGAGCAGGCTGCCTGCGATTATTACGGTGCTGCCCAGGTGCTGCCAGTGGCCGGTTCGCAAATGGCAATCCAGCTGCTGCCGCGTTTGCGCCGGGCCGGCAAGGTCGGCGTGCTGTCACCCTGTTACGCCGAGCACGCCGAAGCCTGGCGCCGCAGCGGCTACATCGTGCGCGAAGTGCTGGAGCAGGAAGTGGATTTTTTTATCGACAACCTGGACGTGCTGGTGGTGGTCAATCCGAACAACCCCACGGGCCTTAGCCTGTCCCCCAAGCGCCTGCTCGACTGGCATTCGCGATTGGCCCAGCGCGGCGGCTGGCTGGTGGTGGACGAGGCCTTCATGGACAACACGCCGCAATTGAGCGTGGCTGCTTATACCCATCAGGTCGGCTTGATCGTCTTGCGATCGTTCGGCAAATTCTTTGGCCTGGCGGGCGTGCGGCTGGGGTTTGTACTGGCCGAGCGCAGATTCCTTAAATTGCTCGCCGAGCAAGTCGGCCCCTGGGCGGTCAGTGGGCCGACCCGCATCCTCGGCCAGGCCTGTCTGCTGGATACCCAAGGGCACATCGGGCAACGTTTGCGCACCGAGGCCGCCAGCAAACGCCTGGCGCTGCTGCTCGAGCAATACGGCTTCGTACCACAGGGCGGCTGCGCGCTGTTCCAGTGGCTGATCACCGAGCGCGCCGAAGCACTGTATGAGTTCATGGCGCGGCGCGGCATCCTGTTGCGCCTGTTCACCCACAACAGCAGCCTGCGTTTTGGCCTGCCCGCCGAGGAAACCGACTGGGCACGCCTGGTGTCAGCCCTTGAAGCCTTCGTCGAGGAAGCACAATGACTACGTTGATGGTGCAGGGCACGACATCCGACGCTGGCAAGAGCACCCTGGTGACCGCGCTGTGTCGTTGGGTGGTGCGCCAGGGCGTGAGCGTGGTGCCGTTCAAGCCGCAGAACATGGCGCTCAACAGTGCAGTGACCGCCGACGGGGGCGAGATCGGTCGTGCGCAGGCGGTGCAGGCCCAGGCCGCGAATCTCGAGCCTCACACCGACATGAATCCGGTGCTGCTCAAGCCCAACAGCGACACCGGCGCCCAGGTGATCATCCATGGGCGGGCGGTGACGAGCATGAACGCGGTCGCCTACCACGACTACAAGGCCATCGCGATGCAGGCGGTGCTCGCTTCCCATCAACGCTTGAGCGCAGCCTATCCGGTGGTGATGGTGGAAGGCGCCGGTTCGCCTGCGGAAATCAATCTGCGCGCCGGCGACATCGCCAACATGGGCTTCGCCGAGGCTGTCGATTGTCCGGTGGTGTTGATTGCAGACATCAACCGCGGCGGGGTTTTCGCGCACCTGGTGGGCACCCTGGAGTTGCTGTCCGCCAGTGAGCAGGCGCGCGTTAAAGGCTTCATCATTAACCGTTTTCGCGGTGACATCGCCTTGTTGCAACCTGGCCTGGACTGGCTGGAAGCGCGCACTGGCAAACCGGTGATCGGAGTACTGCCGTACGTGATGGACCTGCACCTGGAAGCCGAGGATGGCATCGATCAACGCCAGGCCGACAAGGCGGACCAGGTGCTCAAGGTGGTGGTGCCGGTCTTGCCGCGCATCAGCAACCACACAGATTTCGATCCGCTGCGCCTGCACCCGCAGGTGGACTTGCAGTTCATCGGCCCCGGCCAGGCCATTCCCCCCGCCGACCTGATCATCCTGCCCGGCTCGAAAAGCGTGCGCAGTGATCTTGCCTACCTGCGCGCCAATGCCTGGGACACGGCGATTGACCGTCACCTGCGTTACGGGGGCAAGCTGTTGGGCATCTGCGGCGGCCTGCAGATGCTCGGTGCGCAGGTGCATGATCCGCTGGGTCTGGAAGGGGCGCCCGGTTCCAGCGCAGGGCTGGGCCTGCTGGCCTTTGAAACCCGGCTGGAACAGGAGAAGCAACTGCGCAATGTGCGTGGTCGCCTGGCACTGGAAGATGCGCCGGTCAGCGGCTACGAAATCCATGCGGGCGTGACCACCGGCCCTGCGCTGGAGAATTCGGCAGTGCTGCTGGACGATGGCCGCTGTGATGGCGCGCAGAGCGCCGACGGGCAGATTTTCGGCACATACCTGCACGGTTTGTTCGAGTCGCCGGCGGCCTGCAGTGCGCTGCTGCGCTGGGCCGGTTTGCAGGATGCGCAGGAGGTGGACTATCACGGGCTGCGAGAGCGGGATATCGAGCGGTTGGCGGATCTGGTGGAGCAGCACCTCGATACCGGGCTGTTGCGTGAACTGTGTGGTATCTGAGTGCCCTATCGCCCCACCGAAGATTTCAAGGAATCCACCATGCTGCAACTGATCCTCGGCGGCGCCCGCTCCGGCAAAAGCCGCCTGGCCGAACGACTCGCCACTGACAGTGAACTGGCTGTCACCTATATAGCCACCAGCCAGCCGCTGGACGGCGAAATGAGCGAACGGGTCGCCCACCATCGTGCGCGGCGGCCGGCCGAATGGGCATTGATCGAAGAACCGTTGGAACTGGCCCGCGTACTGCGCGAAAACGCCCGCGCCGATCGCTGCCTGCTGGTGGATTGCCTGACCCTGTGGCTCACCAATCTGCTGATGCTGGACAACGCCGAACGCCTGTCGGTCGAACGCGACGCTTTACTCGACTGCCTGGCGACCTTGCCGGGTGAAACCATTTTCGTCAGCAACGAGACCGGCATGGGCGTCGTACCGCTGGGCGAGTTGACCCGGCGCTACGTCGATGAGGCCGGCTGGCTGCATCAGGCGCTGGCCGAGCGCTGCCAGCGAGTCGTCCTCACCGTGGCCGGCCTGCCCCTGACTCTCAAAGGAACCGCGTTATGACCCAAGCCTGGTGGCTCAACCCGTGCAAATCCATAGACACTCACGCCGTCGAACAGGCTGAGGCCCGCCAACAGCAGCTGACCAAGCCTTCGGGTTCGCTGGGGCGGCTCGAGTCTGTGGCGGTGCAACTGGCCGGGTTGCAGGGTCAACTGAAGCCGACGCTTGATCAGGTGTGGATCGGCATTTTTGCCGGCGACCATGGCGTCGTTGCCGAAGGCGTCTCTGCGTATCCCCAGGAAGTGACCGGGCAGATGCTGCACAACTTCGTCAGCGGCGGCGCGGCAATCAGCGTGCTGGCACGGCAACTGGGTGCGGCCCTGGAAGTGGTCGATCTCGGTACCGTCAACCCGGGCCTCGACCTCACAGGCGTGCGGCACCTGAACATCGGCCCGGGCACGGCGAATTTCGCCGTGACTGCGGCGATGACTGCAGCGCAGGGCGCGCTGGCTTTGCAGGCGGGCCGCGACAGCGTCCACCGTGCCATAGCTGGCGGCGCCCAGCTGTTTATCGGCGGTGAAATGGGCATTGGCAACACCACCGCCGCCAGCGCCCTGGCCTGTGCATTGCTCGATTGCCCGGTAGTGCAAATGACCGGGCCTGGCACCGGACTGAACGCCGCAGGCGTCAGCCATAAAGCCCAGGTCATCGAGCGCGCGCTGGCACTGCACAGTGCCCAGCGTGGCGATCCGTTGCAGACGCTGTTCAACCTCGGCGGTTTCGAGATTGCCGCACTGGTGGGCGCCTATCTGGCCTGTGCCCAGGAAGGGGTGGCGGTGCTGGTGGACGGCTTTATCTGCAGCGTTGCCGCGCTGGTGGCCGTGCGGCTGAATCCGGCGTGCCGGCAATGGCTGTTGTTTGGGCATTGTGGCGCCGAGCCGGGGCATCGGCAGGTGCTCGAGACGCTCGACGCCGAACCCTTGCTGGCGCTCGGCCTGCGCCTGGGCGAAGGCACTGGTGCCGCGCTGGCCGTGCCCTTGCTGCGCCTGGCCTGTGACCTTCACGGGCAGATGGCGACCTTTGCCGAAGCCGCCGTCGCGGACCGCCCGGCATGACCCTGCGCCTGGACGTGTTGCGCCACGGTGAAACCGAACTGGGCGGCGGCCTGCGCGGCAGCATCGACGACGCGCTCACCGACGCCGGTTGGGCACAGATGCGTGCCGCGGTGGCGGATCAGGGGCCTTGGGATCGCCTGGTCAGCTCACCCTTGCAACGCTGCGCGCGGTTTGCAGAGGAGCTCGGCGCGCAACTGGGCGTGCCGGTGCATCAGGACAAGGCTCTGCAGGAGCTGCATTTCGGCGCCTGGGAAGGGCAGAGCGCTGCGGCGCTGATGGAAACCGACGCCGAGGGCCTGGGCTTGTTCTGGGCCGATCCGTATTCGTTCACCCCGCCTCAGGGCGAGCCGGTCGAGGATTTCTCCGCGCGGGTGCTGGGCGCCGTCGAGCGTTTGCGCGCCACATATGCGGGGGAGCGGGTCTTGCTGGTCAGTCACGGCGGAGTGATGCGCCTGCTGCTGGCGCGGGCCCGGGGGTTGCCCCGTGAGCAACTGCTGAATGTCGAAGTCGGCCACGGTACGATGTTTGCCCTGGCCGTTGAATCCGCTGGACTGTTGCGGGAAGCGAACTGAGCATGCTGCCATTCTGGATCGCCCTGCAATTCCTCAGCAGCCTGCCGGTACGCCTCCCGGGCATGCCGACACCTCAGGAGCTCGGGCGCTCACTGCTGTTTTATCCGCTGGTGGGGTTGCTGTTTGGCGTAATTTTGTGGGGGCTGAACGGCCTCCTCAATGGCAGCCCTTTAGTGCTGCACGCCGCACTGTTGCTGACGGCCTGGGTGCTGTTGAGCGGCGGCTTGCACCTCGATGGCCTGGCCGACAGCGCTGATGCGTGGCTTGGCGGTTTTGGCGACCGTGAACGCACCCTGACCATCATGAAGGACCCGCGCAGCGGACCGATCGCAGTGGTTACGCTGGTGCTGGTATTGCTGCTTAAATTTGCCGCGTTGCTGGCGTTGATCGATCAGCACCATGGGGTTTATTTGCTGGTAGTCCCGCTGATTGGGCGCGCTGCCTTGCTGGGGCTGTTTCTGACCACGCCTTATGTGCGTGCCGGGGGGCTGGGGCAGGCGCTGGCTGATCATCTGCCGCGCTCGGCGGGCAAGCGGGTGCTGGCACTCAGTGCATTGGCCTGTGTGTTACTGGCGGGGCTCAATGGGGTGTTTGCGCTGATCATGGCCGGGTTGGCGTTTGCCTGGCTGCGGCAGGTGATGCTGCGGCGATTGGGTGGGACCACCGGGGATACGGCGGGGGCGCTGCTGGAGTTGCTGGAGGTTGGGGTGTTGGTTGGGTTGGTGTTGGTCTGATTAGACATGATTACCTGTGGGAGCAAAGCTTGCTCGCGATCGCGTGCTACCAGGCGACATGACTGCTGAATGTCACATCCCCATCGCGAGCAAGCTTTGCTCCTACGGTTGCTGCAGAAAACTTGATTAATCTCACTCGCGGGTATATACACGCATCATGCTCGACTCCCAATGTTTATGCATCAACCTGCGTCGCGCCGCTCGTGGCGTCAGCAGGCATTACGACGGCGCTCTCGATGGCTTCGGAATCAACGTTGCCCAGTATTCTTTGCTGTGCAACCTGCAACGCCTGGACCAGCCGAGTATTTCCACCCTGGCCGAGGCCATGGGCCTGGATCGCAGCACGCTGGGGCGCAATCTGCGGGTGCTGGAAGGGGAAGGGCTGGTGATGCTGGTCGAGGGCGAGGACATGCGCAATCGCATCGTCAAGCTCACCGACGCCGGCGCCGAACGCCTGGCGGCGGCCTTGCCTGCCTGGGAGGCTGCGCAACAGCGGTTGGTTGATCGCCTGGGGGCGGAAAAACGCGAAACCTTGCTCAAACTGCTGGACGAACTGGCTTGAAGCCGGCGCGTTCGATCATAAGCGGGTATATACCCGCTATCGGAGAATAATAATGACATCGATGTGGCGTACGTGCGGTTGGGTGTTGCTGGGCAGTGCGCTGATTCTTGCGTTGTCGCTGGGCGTTCGCCATGGCTTTGGTCTGTTCCTGGCGCCGATGAGTGCCGAGTTTGGCTGGGGCCGCGAAACCTTTGCCTTTGCCATCGCCCTGCAGAATCTGATCTGGGGCCTGGCGCAACCCTTCACCGGCGCCCTGGCGGATCGTTTTGGCGCGGCCAAGGTGGTGCTGATCGGCGGGGTGCTATACGCCGCTGGCCTGGTGTGCATGGGCCTTTCCGATTCGGCAGTGACCTTATCCTTGAGTGCCGGCCTGCTGATCGGGATCGGACTGTCGGGCACTTCGTTCTCGGTGATTCTCGGGGTGGTCGGGCGGGCGGTACCACCGGAAAAACGCAGCATGGGCATGGGCATCGCCAGTGCGGCCGGTTCGTTTGGCCAATTCGCCATGCTGCCCGGCACCCTGGGGCTGATCGGTTGGCTGGGCTGGTCTGCAGCCTTGCTGGTGCTGGGCTTGCTGGTGGCATTGATCGTCCCCTTGGTCGGCATGCTCAAGGACAAACCCCTGCCGTCCCTCGGTCATGAGCAAACCCTGGGTGAAGCGCTGCGCGAAGCCTGTTCCCATTCGGGGTTCTGGCTGCTGGCGTTCGGCTTTTTCGTCTGCGGTTTCCAGGTGGTATTCATCGGCGTGCACCTGCCGGCCTACCTGGTGGATCAGCACCTGCCGGCAACGGTCGGCACCACGGTGCTGGCGCTGATCGGCCTGTTCAATATCTTCGGCACCTACACCGCCGGCTGGCTCGGCGGGCGCATGTCCAAGCCGCGCCTGCTGACCGGGTTGTACCTGCTGCGCGCGGTGGTCATCGGGTTGTTCCTGTGGGCGCCCGTCACCACCACCACCGCGTACCTGTTCGGCATGGCGATGGGCTTCCTGTGGCTGTCCACGGTGCCATTGACCAACGGCACCGTCGCCACCTTGTTTGGCGTGCGAAACCTGTCCATGCTCGGGGGCATTGTTTTCCTGTTTCACCAGTTGGGCTCGTTCCTGGGCGGCTGGCTGGGCGGGGTGGTGTATGACCGGACCGGGAGCTATGACTTGATCTGGCAAGTGGCGATTCTCCTCAGCCTGTTGGCGGCGGCCCTTAACTGGCCGGTGCGCGAGCGGCCCGTGGCGCGGTTGCAGACCCAGTTGAGTGCGTCGTGAGCCGTCTTTGGTCGCGTATTGCCCTGGCGGCGGCTGGTGCCTTGCTGCTGGCCCTGGCGTGGTGGGGCTGGCACCAGGGCGGGCTGGCATTGATGCAGTTGGGCATGGGCGTTTGTTAGAGCTGTTTGCCTGACTGGTGCTTGCTAGAAAGAGGTGCGCGCGAGTAACTTCGCTCTGACGACCTTCTCAAGGATGCACGGATATGTTGACGCGCTGGTTAGCCGTTCCCGCGTTACTGATTGCGTTTTCTGGACTGGCCCAGGCAGCCGAATGCCCGGAACTGCTACAGGGCTCGCTACCGAAGTTGCGCGCCAAGGAATCGATCGATTTGTGCCAGCGCTTTGCTGGCAAGCCGCTGGTGGTGGTCAATACCGCCAGCTTCTGTGGGTTCGCCCCGCAGTTCAAGAGCCTTGAAGCGCTCAATCAGCGTTACAAGGCGCAGGGCCTGGAGGTGATCGGCGTGCCCTCCAACGACTTCAAGCAGGAGTCCAAGGACGACGCCGAGACCGCCAAGGTCTGCTACGTCAATTACGGTGTGACGTTCACCATGACCGAGCCGCAGAAAGTGCGGGGTGACGACGCGACTCACCTGTTCAAGGTGCTTGCCGAACAGACTGGCGCGCCGAGATGGAATTTCTACAAATACGTGGTCGATCGCCAGGGCAAGGTGATCGCCAATTTCTCCAGCCTGACCAAGCCCGACGACCCCGAGTTTATCGCTGCTGTCGAGAAGGCCATCGCCTCGCAACCCTGATCGACGCCCATTAAAAAGCCCCGCTTCTGTCACACAGAGCGGGGCTTTTTTGATTCAGGCGCGCAAGGCGTCTCTCATCAGAAGCGGTAGGTCGCGCCTACACCGAAACCATTCGCCCAGTTTTCATACTTGGCGTTGTAGCTCTGGCCACGGTCGTTGCTGTTGTTGACCTTGACTGCTTCTTCGCGCAGGTACGAATACGCCACGTCGATGGTCAGGTCGTCGGTCGGGCTCCAGCCGGCGCCCAGGCTGAAAATCTTGCGATCGCCAGTCGGAATGCGTGGGGAGCGGTCGACGTTGTTGGTCGGCGCCTGGTCGAAGGACAGGCCGGTACGCAGTACCCATTGCTTGTTCAGCTGGTAGGACGCGCCGATGGCGTGAGCCCAGGTGTCGTGCCAGTTCTGGTCTTCAGTGATGCTGCCGAATTGGCCATTGAGCACCCCGGGTACACCACTGTTTTCCACGGTGATTTCTTTCAGGCGGCTCCAGCGGGTCCAGGTGCTGCCGGCGTACAGGGTCCACTGGTCATCAAGCTGATGGGTCACGGAGAAGTCGACCGACTCAGGCGTCGTCAGGTCCAGGGATGCGTCGTACTTCTGGCTCGGGTTCTGGCCGATCAGGCCCAGGACGTTGTAGTTGACCTTGGTGTTGCCTTCGAGCTTGTACTTCACTTTCGAGTGGTAAGTCAGGCCCAGGCGGGTGCTGTCAGTGGCTTGTACCAGCACGCCGATGTTGTAGCCCAGCGCGGTGTCGTCACCCTTGATCTTGACTTCGCCATCGCCGGCGGCCTGGGTGATCGACAGGTTCGATTCCAGTTTGCCGTCGATGCGGTTGATGGTCGGACCGAAACCGATCGACACCTTGTCGTTGAAGGCGTAGCTGACGGTTGGTTGCAGGGTCACGACTTTAACGTCGCTCTTGCTGCCGAAGTAGCGGCCGCCGAAGTTGCTCTCATAGTCGGTCACCAGGCCGAAGGGTGCGTAGACGCCTACGCCTACTGCCCACTTGTCATCGATCGGCTTGACGTAATAGCCCATCGGTACGGCGATGAACGGGACCATATCACCGTGGTTGGTGCCGCCGTTCGGGCTGGAGCTGGCGTGGCTGATATCGGTGTGTGCGTCGAGCATTGCAGCGCCGCCGGTGACTTGTTCGCGCTTGATGCGCGACATGCCGGCAGGGTTGCCAAAAATGGTGCTTGCGTCATCGGCAGAGGAAGATCGCCCGGCAAAACCTGTACCCATCCCGCTGATACTTTGTTCGTTGATGGCAAAGCCAGCTGCAAAGATCTGGGTGGATGCCAAGGTAACGGCGAGGCTAAGGGTGGTTTTGAGCATTACTTTTTTCATTATTAGAACTCCTGGTGATCACCGGGGCGAAAATTACCAACATTTTCGTCCCAGCGCTATAGGCTGTAATGCTTGAGTTAGAGCGGTTTTGTAGGACAATCAGACCGGATTCGCCGCGAGTTGGGCGATCTTGTGAGAGGTGTGGTTCAGCAGGCAACCTGATTCAGCGTTGAAACACAGGTATGCCAGGCATAGGTGAAATCACGGAGGCGTCCTTGGGGCTGGAAGGTCTGGCGCCAGATGCGGGCCATGCCGAGCAGATCATCGGCTTCGGGGAGCGAGGTGTTTTGTTCTTCTACCAGCAGCCAGGCGATGGCGGTGGCGTAACGCAGGTTGACGGTCAATTCCAGATGCGGGCTGCTGAGGAACGCATGCTGGCTCGCCAGGCCGCGCACCAGGCTGGCGCGCTCCGGGTCCAGGGCCAGGTAATGATCCCAGAGCGCCTGGTGGCGCGGTTCGGCGATTCGGTACAGGCCGTGGCCACGGCGGTCGTGCAGGGCGGAACCAAGGGCTGACTGGCTGGCGGCGATACCCAGCAGCAGGGATTCGGCAGTTGCGCTGTGGCGTCCGAGGTAGAGTAAGGTCGGACGAATCACATAGCGGCACAGTTCGCTGGCAGCGATACCCATAAAGCCCTCGGAGCGGAAGTGGTCGGCGATACCTGAAAGGGGGCCTTGGCAGCGATGGATCGGTTCAGGCTCGCCGGAAGCGGATCAAGCCGCTTGAGTTGAAGTGTAGTGTCATATTCGCGACGTAAAGGCCTGTTTTTAAAATATTTCCGTCGGCCAGTTATAACCGTTATATCGGTTGGTGCTTAAGCTTTGGCGGCTGGAAGGGAAATATCAGGCAATAAAAAGCCCCGCGTTTTAAGCGAGGCTTTTGATGTCTCAGTCTTTCTGGCGTATCAGGCAACCAGTGCCTGACGGGTACGCTCGATCACGGCCTGCAGCGGTTCGGCGCTGGAGTACTGATCGGGGTAGAGGCGTTCGCTGTGACGAGCGATGCCGTGTTCGTTAACCAGAGTGAAGCTGAAGCAGCCTTTGCGAGCGGCCATGATCAGGCAGTTCATTGGTGCAAAAGCGTTGGTTAGGGTGCGGATAGCATCCTGGGTGTGGATTTGAGTAGTCATTATTGGGTGTTCCTACAAGCGACACGGATAAGAGCCGTGCAAAATTAAAACGTTCCAGTGACGACGACCACCGTTGGTCGACCGAAGAACCCGACTGGAACAAAGCAGCCAGTTTGAAGCGCTGATAATTGGCGCGCTTGGGCTGGCAGGTAGGTACTTAGGAGGGCAGGCAACACATCAAGGGCAAAGGTTCTGGGCCCGGGGTGAAGATCCTGATCAATTTGCAGGCTGGTTCGGTCAGAGTAAGTGGGCCTGGCAATACCCTTTGCTTTCGATCAAAGGCTGTATTGACGCAAGGTTTACCTGGAAACCATCGAGGTGGTCGATCCCGCTTATTCGGAAGGGCTTCGTTTATGAAGGCTGTCCGGGAGGATTTGTTCGACCAGAATTGACTTTCAGCTTGGTACTAACGCCGTAGATACTAACAAAACAATATTGGTAATGGAAGGGGTATAAGCAAAGAGACCGTGGCGAGCACAATCGAGCGGGTTTTTCAGGCATGGCCATTGGTCGGGTGCGCTGTGCAGTAGCACAGAATCCGACCGCTGGTTGAGCACGCAGGCTTGGCCCCAGACCGGCCTGGATCAAGGGTTGTGAACGAGTAATCAACAGGTTCGTAACGCAAAACGCGCCGAAAAAGCGCATTGATATAACCGTCGCGAAGGTACTTGTGCACATTAGTTGCGCACGCTGTCACGGCACTGTCATCTGACTCGCAAGCGCAGTGGGTGCCTGTAACCAAAATTTAAGTCAATGAAAAACATCGCTTTTTTTTACTGGTGAAAAAATCGTCAGTTTGACTGCGAGCCCCATTCCATAGGGGTTTGCGAGAGTTCAAGGCAGGTTGTCCACTGAGTTATCCACAGCTTCTGTGGATTGTCCCGAGCGCTTGCTCTAGGACGGGCGTGCCGGTTTTTTTAAGCTTTACCTGTAGGAAAAAAAGAGTAGAGTGGCGCGCCTTCCGATCTGCCCTACAGTGTTTTATGAAGTTTCGTTCAGTATCAGTTTCCGTAACCTCTTCACCCACCGCCGCTGTCCCACCCAAACGCTTTTCCATGCGTGTGGCCGAGTGGCTTCTGGACAGCCCGCGCCTGGGCGACAACCCGAACGTGAAACACCTCGCCGGACGTCTGCTCAAGCAGCCGGCACGTGAAGGCGTGGTGGCAGCGCAAAGCCGCCTCGGCCAGCTGATGTGTCGTGAGTGCGGCAATGCCCGCGATCGCCGCATCGGCCAGGACCTGCTGCGCCAGGCGGCGCGGGCAGGGGATCGGCGCGCACAGCGGGAACTGGGCCTGGTCGAAGACTGAGCTGTCCAAGACCTGACGCCTTGGTTAACCTTCAAGCTTTATCTCATCGGCAGGAGCGGCTATGGCTATGGACTTGACCAGCATTTTGCTTGGTCTTGCGGGGGCTGCCCTGCCGTTGTTGGTATTAGCCTGGCAATTGCAGCGCCGCGCCAGCGTGACGCAGGCGCAAGTGGCATTGCTGCAGGAGCGGCTGGCGATGTCCCTGCTGGCGCAGGACGGCCTGAACGCCCAGCTGGAAACCAGTCGCGATGAAATCGCTGACCTCAGTCAGATCAACACGTCCAGGCAGGCCGAGCTGGCCGCGCTGCGCCGCGAAGTCGAACTGTTGCAGGTCGAGCGCGACGACGCCCGGGACGCCGCGCATGCCTGGAACATCGAGCGTGCTGGCAAAGAGGCTGAGCTGCGCCGTCTCGACGCCCAAGCCGCTTCCCTGCATGCCGAGCTGCGCGAACAACAGGAAAGCCATCAGCAACGGCTCAGCGACCTCCAGGGCTCGCGGGATGAGTTGCGTGCCCAGTTCGCCGAACTGGCGGGCAAGATCTTCGATGAGCGCGAGCAGCGGTTCGCCGAGACCAGCCAGCAGCGCCTGGGCCAGCTGCTGGATCCGCTGAAAGAGCGCATCCAGTCATTCGAAAAGCGTGTCGAAGAAAGCTACCAGGCTGAGGCGCGGGAGCGTTTCTCGCTGGCCAAGGAACTGGAGCGCCTGCAGCAGTTGAACCTGCGGTTGAGCGACGAAGCCACCAACCTGACCCGCGCACTCAAGGGGCAGAAAACCCAGGGCAACTGGGGTGAGCTGATCCTTGAGCGGGTGCTGGAACACGCGGGCCTGGAGAAAGGCCGCGAGTACCAGACCCAGGTCACGCTCAAAGGTCCTGACGGCGAGCGGTTCCAGCCGGACGTCATCATCTACTTGCCGGGCGACAAGCAGGTGGTGGTCGACTCCAAGGTCAGCCTGACGGCTTACCAGCAGTACGTGGCGGCTGATGATGAGGCCATCGGCCAGATCGCCCTCAAGCAACATGTGCTGTCCCTGCGCACCCATGTCAAAGGCTTGTCCGGCAAGGACTACAAGCGTCTCGACGGCTTGCACAGCCTGGATTTCGTGTTGCTGTTCGTGCCGATCGAAGCGGCGTTCTCGGCGGCGCTGCAAGCGGAGCCGACGTTGTTCCAGGAAGCATTCGACCGCAACATTGTGATCGTCAGCCCGACCACCTTGCTGGCGACTCTGCGAGTGATCGACAGCCTGTGGAAACAGGAGCGCCAGAGCCAGAACGCGCGGGAAATCGCCGAGCGGGCCGGTTGGCTGTATGACAAGTTCGTATTGTTCATCCAGGACCTGGACGAGGTCGGCAATCGCCTGCAACAGTTGGACAAGGCCTACAGCTCGGCACGCAACAAGCTGACAGAGGGCCGGGGCAACCTGGTCAGTCGCAGTGAGCAGCTGAAGTTGCTGGGCGCGCGGGCGAGCAAGAGCCTGCCGGCGGATCTGCTGGAGCGGGCGATGACGGATGTGGATGGGTTGGCGGAGTTGCCGGAGTAGAAGCCCCAGAATCAAAAGATCGTCCGAACACGGCCCGAGCCTCCGGCAGCTCCTACATCGGATGGTGTACAGCCCTGTAGGAGCTGCCGAAGGCTGCGATCTTTTGATCTGGCATTTAAAGCGGCAAATGCTTGCTCAACAACGCCCTCAGCGCCGCCGGCTTAACCGGTTTGGCCAGGTACCCAAGCCCCGCCGCATGCACCTGGGCGACCATCTCCGGCCGACCATCGGCGCTAATCACCACCCCCGGCACCGGCTCGCCCAGACGAGTGCGTAGCCAGGCCATCAATTCGGTGCCGGTTTCGCCGTCGTCCAGGTGGTAATCGACCAGCGCCAGTTGCGGGCGCATCCCTTCGCTGAGCAGGGCCGCGCACTCATCGCGATTGCGCGCAGTCCACACCTGGCAGCCCCAGCGGGTTAGCAGGCTGTTCATGCCGATAAGGATGCTGTCCTCGTTGTCGACGCAGAGCACCTGGGCGCCACTCAACAATTTGCCGTTAAGCTCGGCAGTCTTGACCGGCAACGCCGCCTGCGCCCGGGCCAGAGGCACGCACACGCTGAACACACTGCCACGCCCCGGCCGTGAACGCACTTGCAGGCGATGGCCTAAAACCCGACACAGGCCGTCGGCAATCGCCAGGCCCAGGCCCAGGCCTTTCTCGGCGCGAGTCTGATGGCTGTCCAGGCGTTTGAATTCTTCGAAAATGACCTTCTGCTTGTCCTCGGCAATGCCCGGCCCGCGATCCCAGACCTCCAGCCACACTTCGCCCTGGCGTCGCCGGACGCCCAGCAGCACCGGGCCTTTGGCATAGCGGAAAGCGTTGGTAAGGAAATTCTGCAAAATGCGCCGCAGCAATTTGATGTCGCTTTCGACCCGCAACTTGCTGCCGCGCACGCGGAACTTCAGGCCTTGGTCCCTGGCGAGTGCCTTGAACTCCGCACCCAGCACGTCGAACAGCTCATTGAGCTCGAACGGCTTCGAATCGGAGTTGATCTTGCCGTTTTCCAGGCGGGAAATGTCCAGCAAGTCGCTGATCAGGTCTTCGGCAGAGCGCAACGAGGTGTCCAGGTGCTGTACCAGTTTCTGTGCTTCGCTGGACAGGCCGTCATCCTGGTGGGAGAGGGCGGCGGAGAACAGTCGTGCGGCGTTCAGTGGCTGCATCAGGTCGTGACTGACCGCCGCGAGAAAGCGCGTCTTGGACTGATTGGCAGACTCGGCGGTACCTTTGGCCTCGGTGAGGGCGACGTTGAGTTGCGACAGTTCGTGGGTGCGTTCGGTCACCCGGCGTTCCAGGCCTTCATTGGCTTCGGTCAGCGCCTGTTCGGCCTCACGGAACGCGGTGATGTCGGTGAAACTCATGACGAAGCCGCCACCGGGCATCGGGTTGCCGATCAGCTCGATCACCCGGCCATTCGGAAACAGCCGCTCGGACGTGTGGGCGCGGCCCTGGCGCATCCAGTGCAGGCGGCGGGCGACGTGCACTTCAGCTTCGCCCGGGCCACACAGGCCGCGCTCGGCGTTGTGCCGAATGATGTCGGCAATCGGCCGGCCGACGCTGATCAAACCGTCCGGGTAGTTGAACAGTTCGAGGTAGCGCCGGTTCCACGCCACCAGCTTCAGCGACTGGTCGACCACGCTGATGCCCTGGGTGATGTTCTCGATCGCGCCTTGCAGCAACGCACGGTTGAATTGCAGGACTTCGGAGGCTTCGTCGGCGATTCGGACGACATCCTCGAGTTGCATCTCGCGGCCTTCAATCGCCGCTTTCACTACTGCGCGAGTTGAAGAGGCACCCAGCACGCCCGCCAGCAAGCGCTCGGTGTGGGCGATCCACTCGCCGTCGGCATTCTGGTTCGGGTTGAAGCCTTTGCCCTGGCGATAGGCGAAGCGGATGAAACTCTGGCGGGCACGTTCCTCACCGACAAAGCGTGCGGCGAGCTGCAGCAGGTCGTCGATCTGCACCGCCAGCATCGAGCGTGCGCTTGGCCGGGCGCTGATTTCCTGGCCAATGAATCGACCGGCCTGCCAGTGTTCGGACACCCGTGTGCGCGACAGTACCGAGACCCAGGCGAATAACGTGAAGTTGCCCACCAGCGACAGCACCACCCCTTGAGTCAGTGGAGTGATGGGCAGATTCAGCGGATTGCTCTGCAGCCAGGCCAGGCCGGGGAAGGTACTCAGCGACCAGCCCAGGCTGTGCGCCGCGATCGGCAGCACCAGGGTGTAGAACCAGAGAAAGGTGCCGGCGGCCAGGCCGGCGAAGACGCCGCGGCGGTTGGCCTGCTTCCAGTACAGTGCGCCCAGCATGGCGGGGGCCAGTTGGGTCACGGCGGCAAAAGCGATCTGGCCGATGGTCGCCAGGCTCGCGGTGGAGCCCAGCAGGCGATAGCTGACGTACGCCAGCAGCAGGATCACCACAATGCTCACCCGGCGTACCGACAGCATCCACTGACGGAACACTTCGAACGGGCGCTCGGCATTGTTGCGCCGCAGCAACCATGGCAACAGCATGTCGTTGGAAACCATGGTCGACAGCGCGACACTCGCCACGATCACCATACCGGTCGCCGCCGAGGCACCACCAATAAACGCCAGCAGCGCCAGGGCAGGGTGGGCCTGGGCCAGCGGCAGGCTGATGACAAACGAATCCGGCAGCACCGAGCTGGGCAACAGCATCTGCCCGGCCAGGGCGATCGGCACGACAAACAGCGCGGCCAGGGCCAGATAGGCCGGAAACACCCACTTGGCCAGGCGCAGATCCTGCGGGTCGATGTTTTCCACTACGGTCACGTGGAATTGCCTGGGCAGGCAGATGATCGCCATCATCGCCACCCCGGTCTGCACGATCATCGATGGCCAGTTGATCGTCTCCTTCCAGTACTGCTCCAGGCGCGGTGCCAGCATGGCCTGGTCAAACAGGTCTTCGAAACCGTCGTACAAACCGTAGGTCACGAACGCACCCACCGCGAGAAAGGCGAACAGCTTGACCAGCGATTCAAAGGCAATGGCCAGCACCATGCCGCGGTGGTGTTCGGTGGCGTCGAGGTTGCGAGTGCCGAACACAATGGTGAACAGTGCCAGTACCAGTGACACGATCAGTGCCGTGTCCTGGGCCCGCACGCCCATGGCGTCGGCACCGGCGCCGATCAGCAGGTTCACGCCGAGCACGATGCCCTTGAGCTGCAGAGCGATGTAGGGCAATACCCCGACCAGGCAGATCAACGCCACCACTACCGCCAGGGATTGGGATTTGCCATAACGCGCGGCGATGAAGTCGGCAATGGAGGTGATGTTCTCCTGCTTGCTGATCATCACCATCTTCTGCAGCACCCACGGCGCGCACACCAGCAGCAGAATCGGCCCGAGGTAGATCGGCAGGAATGACCAGAGCTGTTCGGCGGCCTGGCCCACGGCGCCGAAGAACGTCCAGCTGGTGCAATACACCGCCAGCGACAGGCTATAGACCCAGGCACGCACCCGCGGCGGCAGCGGCGTGGCGCGACGGTCGCCGTAGAAGGCGATGGCAAACATGATGGCCATATAGGCCAGGGCGACGGCGGCGATCAGCCCGCTGGACAGCGACATGAGAACTCCAGGGCAAAGACATCCGGGACTCCATCCCGGTCAGACAGTCTCGCACGATGCAAGGGGTTAGTCAGTGTCGACCAAGGTCGTGGCGTGGCGGGGTGTCGCAGTCCTTATGCAGGCCCGTGTCACTGCCCCAGCGCAATATCAACCAACTGATGCAACTCCTCCACCTCCAGCGCCGCCGCTGAAAACAGGATGCGAAACACGGTCGGTGCCGCCAGCAAATTGATCAGCCGATCAACGCTCGGCCCGGGCTGATCGGGGTAACGATCCAGAATGGCCTGTAACTGGGCGCCGATGATCGTCACGCAATAACCCGGAGTCTGGCTGCACTGGACATCGCGCAGCATGTTGCGGCCTGGTTCGGAGCTCATCTCGTCCAGATATTGCTCGGCCCAGGCTCGCACGTCACCGAGCAGGCTGCCGGTGTTGGCCGGCTCGCCATCGGGCTGCATGCGTGCCAGGGCGACGTCGGCCAGTAACACGGCCAGATCGCCCCAGCGCCGGTAAATGGTTGACGGCGTGACACCGGCGCGCGCAGCGATCTGCGGCACGGTCAGGGTCGAGCGTTGATGTGTTTCCAGGAGTTCGCGGACCGCCGAATGAATCGACTCCTGCACCCGGGCACTGCGGCCACCGGGACGTAAACCTTCTTTAATAGCCATGCATCGGACCTTAACACAAAGAATTTGCTTTAAGCGCCAGCCAGCCGCACACTCCGCAAAAGCAAAATATTAGCTTTTGCGGAGATATAGCATGCCCGGTACAACGTCCAACCGTTCCAGCCTGTGGTTTCTGGCGTTCACCTTACTCAGTTTTCTCGCCGCTTCCACTGCGCCAACGCCGCTTTATCACCTGTATCAGGAGCATCTGCATTTTTCAGCGGCTACCTTGACCGTGATTTTCGGGGTCTACGCCATCAGTTTGCTCGTCGCGTTGCTCACCGTGGGGTCGCTGTCGGATTTCCTGGGGCGCAAGCCGGTGATTTTTACCGCCGTGATGCTGAACATCCTCGCGATGCTGCTGTTTATCAAGGCCGACTCGGTTGCCTGGTTGATTGCCGCCCGCGTCTTGCAGGGCTTCGCCACCGGCATGGCCACGGCGGTGTTGAGCGCCGCATTGCTGGATGCCAATCGACAGCAGGGGCCGCTGATCAACAGTGTTGCGCCGCTGCTGGGAATGGCAATGGGGGCAATGGGATGTGGCCTGCTGGCTGAGTTTGCGCCGCTGCCATTGCAGCTCACCTATTGGCTGTTGCTGGTGATGTTCGTGCTGCAGGCGCTGTATGTCTGGCGTTTGCCGGAAAGCGTCAGCCGGCAACCGGGCGCTTGGGCCTCGTTGCGACCGACCCTGCATGTACCGCCCCAGGCCCGGCGCACCTTGTGGATGGTGTTGCCGATCAACACAGCGGTCTGGGCCCTCGGTGGTTTCTACGCATCCCTGGCCCCTTCGCTGGTGCGCACCGCGACCGGCTCCACGTCGAACCTGATTGGCGGTGCGACAGTTGCGGCATTGACGGTGACCGGAGCCCTGATGATCTACTGCCTGCGCAACCGGCCAGGCGACAAGGTGCTGCAACTGGGCGCCACCCTACTGCCAGCGGGCGTCGCGTTGATCCTGATCGCCGTGCACACTGCCAGCCTGGCGCTGTTCTTTGTCGGCACCCTGGTGGCAGGGTGCGGTTTCGGCGCGGGTTTTCTTGGCGCGGTGCGCAGCCTCGTACCGCTGGCCTTG
This sequence comes from Pseudomonas sp. Y24-6, assembly GCF_020295325.1. Taxonomy (NCBI): domain Bacteria; kingdom Pseudomonadati; phylum Pseudomonadota; class Gammaproteobacteria; order Pseudomonadales; family Pseudomonadaceae; genus Pseudomonas; species Pseudomonas sp. Y24-6. Next base: position 310,106 of record NZ_JACBXG010000003.1, read on the forward strand.
CCCCACGAGCGGGCCGGGTTGATGTCGGCGTTCTACGTGCTCAGCTATCTGGCGTTCTGCCTGCCGGCGTTGCTGGCCGGCAGCCTGACTCGCACCTTCGGCTTGGTGGCCTCGACCGACGCCTATGGCGCGGTATTGATAATACTGGCGCTGGGGGCGTTGTTTGCGCTGGTGCGCCAGCCGCCAGTGAAAGTGTGTAGCGAGGTCCGGTAACCGGTATGGCCTATATCTGTAAAACAGATAACAGTTAGAGATATTACCCGTTATATAGATATTCGATTCGGATCTACCATGAATTCCACCTCACCAGAGGACAGGAGTTCGCCATGACATGCACCACCCTCAAGCCCTTCACTCAGTTGCAGCACCCCCGCGAAGTCGTTCGCCAGTTCACGCCGAACTGGTTCGCCGCCACCATGGGCACCGGCGTATTGGCCCTGGCGCTTGCTCAGCTGCCATTTAACCTGCCGGGCCTGCGCGCTGCAGCCGAAGCGCTGTGGCTGTTCAACATCGGTTTGTTCGCGTTGTTCACCGTGCTGTATGCGGCGCGTTGGACGTGGTTTTTTCACGAGGCGCGGCGCATCTTCGGGCATTCCACGGTATCGATGTTCTTCGGCACCATCCCCATGGGCCTGGCGACCATCATCAACGGCTTCCTGGTGTTTGGCCTGCCGCGCTGGGGTGAGGGGGTGATTCAACTGGCCGAGGTGCTGTGGTGGCTGGACGTGGCGATGGCGCTGGCGTGCGGGGTGTTGATTCCCTACATGATGTTCACCCGGCAAGAGCACAGCATCGACCAGATGACCGCCGTCTGGCTGTTGCCGGTGGTCGCGGCGGAGGTGGCCGCGGCCAGTGGTGGCTTGCTCGCGCCGCACCTGGCCGCCGCACATTCGCAGCTGGTGGTGCTGGTGACCAGCTACGTACTCTGGGCCTTCTCCCTGCCAGTGGCCTTCAGCATCCTGACCATCCTGATGCTGCGCATGGCCCTGCACAAACTGCCTCACGAAAACATGGCCGCTTCGAGCTGGCTGGCGCTGGGCCCCATTGGTACCGGTGCGCTCGGCATGTTGCTGCTGGGCGGCGATGCACCGGCGATCTTCGCGGCCAATGCAATGGGCGGCATCGGGGAAATAGCTGCCGGCCTGGGCCTGATCGCCGGGATCACGCTGTGGGGGTTCGGCCTGTGGTGGATGCTGATTGCGCTGCTGATCACTGTGCGCTACCTGCGTGCGGGCATTCCGTTCAACCTGGGCTGGTGGGGCTTCACCTTTCCCCTCGGCGTGTATGCCCTGGCCACCTTGAAACTGGCCAGCGTCCTGAACTTGATGTTCTTCAGCCTGTTCGGCTGCCTGCTGGTGGCCATGCTCGCGGTGATGTGGCTGATCGTCGGTAAACGCACGGTGCAAGGCGCGTGGCGCGGCGAGCTGTTTGTCTCACCTTGCATTGCAGTTTTAAGGAAATAAACGGCGAACACAGGTAATTTGTGGCCTGAATCAGGATTTGTCACTCCAAGTACTGTATGCACTGGTTTGCACGCCACTCATTACCCAAAATCATAACGGGGACACACGGAAGATGAGTCATCCCTCACAGTTCACCTTGCTGCGCACCCGGCGTTTCCTGCCGTTTTTCGTGACACAGTCTCTTGGGGCATTCAACGACAACATATTCAAACAGTCGCTGATCCTCGCCATCCTGTACAAGTTGACCATTGATGGCGATCGCTCGATCTGGGTCAATCTGTGTGCGTTGCTGTTTATCCTGCCGTTTTTCCTGTTCTCGGCGCTGGCCGGCCAGTTCGGCGAGAAGTTTGCCAAGGACGCGCTGATCCGCCTGATCAAGCTCGGGGAAATCGCCATCATGGCGGTCGGCGCTGTGGGGTTCATGTTCGACCACCTGTGGTTGATGCTGCTGGCGCTGTTTGCCATGGGCACTCACTCCGCGCTGTTTGGTCCGGTGAAATACTCGATCCTGCCCCAGGCCTTGCGCGATGAGGAGCTGGTGGGCGGCAACGGGCTAGTGGAGATGGGCACCTTCCTGGCGATTCTCGCGGGCACCATCGGCGCCGGCATCATGATGTCGTCCAGTCATTACGCACCGATTGTTTCCACCGCGATCATCGGCGTGGCCGTGCTCGGCTACCTCGCCAGTCGCAGCATTCCGCGTGCTGCCGCGTCATCCCCGCAGATGCGCCTGAACTGGAACATCTTCAGCCAGTCCTGGGCGACTTTGAAATTGGGCCTGGGGCAAACTCCGGCGGTGTCGCGATCGATCGTTGGCAACTCCTGGTTCTGGTTTGTCGGCGCGATCTACCTGACGCAGATCCCGGCTTACGCCAAGGAATGGATGCACGGCGACGAGACCGTAGTGACGCTGATCCTGACGGTGTTTTCGGTGGGCATCGCGCTGGGCTCGATGCTGTGCGAGAAGCTCTCGGGGCGCAAAGTCGAGATCGGCCTGGTGCCGTTCGGCTCGTTTGGCCTGACGGTGTTCGGGCTGTTGCTGTGGTGGCATTCCGGCGGGATTGCGGACAGCGTCACGGGCCACAGCTGGCTTGAAGTGTTGGGGTTCGCCCATACCTGGCTGGTGTTGATCGACATCCTGGGACTCGGCGTATTTGGCGGTTTTTACATCGTTCCGCTGTACGCGCTGATCCAGTCGCGCACGCCGGAGAACGAGCGGGCGCGGGTCATCGCTGCCAACAACATCCTCAACGCGCTATTCATGGTGGTCTCGGCGATTGTCTCGATCGTTCTGCTGAGCATGGTCGAGCTGTCGATCCCGCAGCTGTTCCTGGTGGTGTCGCTGCTCAACATCGGCGTCAATGCCTACATCTTCAGCATCGTTCCCGAGTTCAGCATGCGCTTCATGATCTGGCTGCTCAGCCATTCCATGTACCGCGTCGAGCATCGCAACCTGGAGCAGATTCCTGATGAAGGCGCGGCACTGCTGGTGTGCAATCACGTATCCTTTGTTGACGCCTTGCTGATTGGCGGGGCGGTACGGCGGCCGATTCGTTTTGTGATGTACTACAAGATCTACAACCTGCCGGTGCTCAATTTCATCTTTCGCACAGCCGGGACGATCCCGATCGCCGGGCGCCAGGAAGATATCCAGATCTACGAGAAGGCCTTCACGCGCATTGCTCAATACCTGAAGGAGGGCGAGCTGGTGTGCATCTTTCCGGAAGGCAAGCTGACCGTCGATGGCGAAATCAACGAGTTCAGGGGCGGTTTGACGCGCATACTCGAAGAAACGCCGGTGCCGGTGATTCCGCTGGCGTTGCAGGGGTTGTGGGGGAGTTTCTTCAGCCGCGATCCGGGCAAGGGATTATTTCGTCGATTGTGGTCGAGGGTGACCCTGGTGGCCGGGGCCGCAGTGCCCGTCGAGGGCGCCGAGCCGGCCAAGCTGCAACACCTGGTGGGCGAGCTGCGGGGTGCGGTGCGCTGAATCAGTCGCCGCGGGCCGCGTGATCAGCGTGCCCGCAGGCGAACTCAGCCGGCCATGGCCAGCCGGTTACGGCCTTCGCGCTTGGCCACGTACAGAGCGCTGTCGGCCCGGCGCAACAGGCTCTCGGCGGATTCGCCGGGCAGCAAGGTCGAACAGCCGAGGCTCACCGTCAATTCAATGGATTTACCGTCCGCCAGGTACTCCTTGGCCTGGGTGGCAAAACGCAGGCGCTCGCCGACCATGGCCGCCGCTTCACGGCCGGTGTTGGACAGCAGAATCAGAAACTCCTCGCCGCCGTAGCGGAACACCATGTCCACATTGCGCAACTGGCCCTTGATCGAGGCAGCAACAGCCTTGAGCACTTCATCACCCGCACTGTGCCCGTGAGTGTCGTTGATGCGCTTGAAATGGTCGATGTCCAGCATCAATAGCGACAGTGGCTGCAAATGCCGGCGCGACATGTCGATTTCCCGCTGCAGCGTCTGGTCCATGGCGACACGGTTGCCGGTGTCCGTCAGCGGATCACGCAAGGCGCTTTGCGTGGCCACGCGGTAGAGCAGGGCGTTGCGCATCGGAAACAGCAGTGCAGACAACAGTGATTCGAGGTTGCCCTGCTCCTGTTCGGTGAAGCGCTGATTGCGGCGGAACGTCAGCTCGCCCAGATGTTCGCCCTCATGGCTCAGGCTGTAGCTGATGGAGTGATGGCCGCGCTGGCCGAATTCCAGGCGCAGGTCGCTGGCCTTGTGCTGGTAGCTCAAGGCATCGAGCGGTACGAGTCGCTGGATCTCCCGGAAGAAGAGCCCGAGTATGCGCTGTGGCTCCAGGCTGGTTTGCAGTTGCAACACCAGCTGCTGGCGTACTTGCGCAAGACTGATGGGCCTTTCCAGAATCCGTGGCTGTTGACCAAAGCCCAGGCGTTGCAATTTGGCACTGTCGAAGTCAATTGCGTTGGTCTGGGAAGGTGATTTCATATTGCATGCGCCCCTGAGCAGTAAGACTGTCTTACAAGCTGGGTGAGAGCGGCTTGTGGGCTGCGCGTCATACTGATCCGTCAGTCCCGTAGGACATCTGTGCCAAGTCTAGTCCGCTTTGCCGACGATTAGTAACCTATCGACTGGAGCCCTGCCCCTATCTGCTATCACTCGCGTGTCTGAGCAAAATTAGAGCGAAACTCATGCCATTCGGTTCATTTGAATAAAAATTACTTTAAATCAACAGGTTGTCCGCTGGCTAAGGCGTTTGGTCAGGAACCGGCGACGGATGTTTGACTTAAAATAGGCTCAGTTGCGTGGCCCGACAGGTGCCGCGGCGAAAAGCCGGCGCGGCACGCAAGGCGACGTGCGGTATCACTGGGCGTTAAAGGCCTGCCCGTTGATACCCGAACTGTCCGGGCCCATCAGGTAGAGATAGACCGGCATGATCTCTTCGGGGGTCGGGTTGTTCAGCGGGTTTTCCCCAGGGTAAGCCTGGGCGCGCATGCTGGTGCGGGTCGCGCCCGGGTTGATGCTGTTGGAGCGCACCGGCGCAACGGTATCGACCTCGTCGGCCAGCGTTTGCATCAGGCCTTCGGTGGCGAACTTGGACACACCGTAAGCGCCCCAGTACGCCCGGCCCTTGCGCCCGACGCTGCTGGAGGTGAACACCACCGAGGCGTCCTGGGACAGCTTGAGCAGCGGCAGCAGGGTGCTGGTAAGCATGAACATGGCATTGACGTTGACTTGCATGACGCGCATGAAGTTTTCGCCCGACAGCTGTTCGATCGGCGTACGCGGGCCAATGATCGAGGCGTTGTGCAGCAGGCCGTCGAGGTGGCCGAACTCGGTTTCGATCATCGCCGCCAGTTCATCGTATTGATGGGGCAGGGCGGTTTCGAGGTTGAACGGGATGACGGCCGGTTGCGGGTGGCCAGCGGCTTCGATCTCGTCGTAGACCTGGGTCAGGTTGGCTTCGGTCTTGCCCAGCAGCAATACGGTTGCGCCATGGGCTGCGTAGGTTTTCGCAGCCGCAGCGCCAATGCCGCGCCCTGCACCGGTGACCAGAATGACCCGGTCCTTGAGCAATTCAGGGCGGGCGGAATAATCAAACATAAAAAACCTCGACTAAAACAAAAACAGATCGCGGCGCGGCCATCGCGGGCAAGCCCGCTCCCACAAGGATTGAAGGTGGCCACACATTTCGTATCCACCAACAAAAACCTGTGGGAGCGGGCTTGCCCGCGAAGGCGTCAGCATTCACACCACATCCCCAGAGTCTGGAGCCAGCTTTCAACAGCTGCAGAGGGCGCTATCAAGCACCTTGCGCAACTCCAGTGGATGATCCACCACCACATCCGCACCCCAGTGCCGCGGGTTATCGTCCGGATGAATGTAGCCATAGGTGACCGCCGCAGTGCGGGTCCCGGCATCACGGCCGGACTCGATATCGCGCAGGTCATCGCCCACGAACAGCACGCTGGCCGGGTCCAGGTCGAGCATCTTGCACGCAAGGATCAACGGCTCCGGGTCCGGCTTGCTGTTCTTCACGTGATCCGGGCAGATCAGCAGTGCCGAACGCTCGGCCAGGCCCAGCTGCTGCATGATCGGCTCGGCGAAGCGCACCGGCTTGTTGGTGACCACGCCCCAGATCAGGTTGGCTTTCTCGATGTCGGCCAGCAGCTCGCCCATGCCGTCGAACAGCTTGCTGTGCACCGCACATCCCTTGAGGTAGCGCTCGAGGAATTCCAGGCGCAGCGCTTCGAAGCCGGGCGCCTCCGGGTCCATGGCAAAGGTCGCTGCGACCATCGCCTTGGCGCCACCGGAGATTTCGTCGCGGATGTACTTGTCATTGATGGCCGGCAGCCCGCGCTCGGCGAGCATGGCCTGGCAAATGGCAATGAAGTCCGGCGCGGTGTCGAGCAGCGTGCCATCCATGTCGAAAAGGACCGCTCTGATACGCATCGGCTTACTCCTCGCGCAGGGTCTGGATCATGTAGTTGACGTCCACGTCGGAAGCCAGTTTGTAGTGCTTGGTCAGCGGGTTGTAGGTCAGGCCGATGATGTCCTTGACCGTCAGGCCGGCCATGCGGCTCCAGGCACCCAGTTCCGAGGGGCGAATGAATTTCTTGAAGTCATGGGTGCCGCGAGGCAGCAGCTTCATGATGTATTCGGCGCCGACGATGGCGAACAGGTAGGCCTTGGGATTGCGGTTGATGGTGGAGAAGAACACCTGGCCGCCGGGCTTGACCATGCGGTAGCAGGCGCGGATCACTGAGGACGGATCCGGTACGTGTTCGAGCATTTCCAGGCAGGTAACGACGTCGAACTGCTCGGGCATTTCTTCGGCCAGGGCTTCGGCAGTGATCTGCCGGTATTCGACGGTGACACCCGATTCCAGCTGGTGCAATTGAGCGACTGCCAGCGGGGCTTCGCCCATGTCGATGCCCATGACCGTCGCGCCGCGCTGGGCCATGGCCTCACTGAGAATGCCGCCGCCGCAACCGACGTCGAGGACTTTCTTGCCGGCCAGGTTGACGCGTTCGTCAATCCAGTTGACCCGCAGCGGGTTGATATCGTGCAGCGGCTTGAACTCGCTCTCGCGGTCCCACCAGCGATGGGCCAGGGCTTCGAATTTGGCGATTTCGGCGTAGTCGACGTTGCTCATGGTTCAGTCCTCTAAAACTTGAAAAATCCTGTTGCCCCGGAATCTGTTCCGGGGGGCTTACGATTCGGTGCGGCCGCTGATGCGCTGGCCCCAGGCCTTGGCGGTGGCACACAGGTGCTCTTCGTCAAGGCGGGTCAGGCGACGGTCGTCGAGCAATTGCTTGCCGGCGACCCACAGGTGTTTCACGCAGTCGCGACCGGTGGCATATATAAGCTGCGAAACCGGGTCATACACGGGTTGTTGCGCCAGCCCGGACAGATCGAACGCCACGATGTCCGCCGCCTTGCCGACTTCCAGCGAACCCACTTCGGCATCAATCCCCAGCGCCCGGGCGCCGTTGAGCGTGGCCATGCGCAGTGCACGATGGGCATCCAGGGCGGTGGCCGAGCCGGCGACGGCCTTGGCCAGCAGCGCAGCGGTGCGGGTCTCGCCGAGCAGATCCAGGTCATTGTTGCTGGCGGCACCATCGGTACCCACGGCGACATTGACCCCGGCCTGCCATAAACGCTCCATCGGGCAGAATCCGCTGGCCAGCTTGAGGTTCGACTCGGGGCAGTGAATAACGTTGGTATTGCTTTCTACCAGCAGTTGCAGGTCTTCATCGCTGATCTGGGTCATGTGCACCGCCTGGAAGCGCGGCCCCAGCAGTCCCAGGCGAGCGAGCCGGGCCAGCGGGCGTTCGCCGCGCTGTTCTACCGACTGCTGCACTTCAAAAGCTGTCTCATGCACGTGCATGTGAATGGAGGCATCGAGCTCTTCGGCGATCACGCGGATTTTCTCCAGGTTTTCGTCGCCCACCGTGTAGGGTGCATGGGGGCCGAAGGTGATCCTGATGCGCTCATGGTGCTTGAGATCGCCAAACAGCTCCACGCCCTGACGAATGGCTTCGTCCGCCGTGCTGGCGCCGGGAATGGGGAAGTCGAGGATCGGAATGGCGATTTGCGCGCGAATACCGCTGTTGTGCACGCGCTCGCTGGCAACCTTGGGGAAGAAGTACATGTCAGAGAAGCAGGTGATGCCGCCTTTGATCTGTTCGGCGATTGCCAGGTCGGTGCCGTCACGCACGAAGTCTTCATCGACCCACTTGGCTTCGGCGGGCCAGATGTGGTTTTCAAGCCACGTCATCAGGGGCAGGTCATCGGCCAGGCCACGGAACAGCGTCATGGCCGCATGGCCGTGGGCATTGATCAGGCCCGGGCTGAGCAGCATGTCCGGCAATTCCCGTACTTCGCGGGCCTCAAGCTTCAATGCTGCGCTGCGTGGGCCGATAAATACGATGCGCCCTTCGCGGATGCCGATGGCGTGCTCCTTGAGGACTACGCCAGCGGGTTCGACGGGTACCAGCCAGGTCGGCAGCAATAACAGGTCGAGCGCAGCGGCAGTGTTCGGCATCGAGGATCGGTTCCAGGGCTTTTGTAAAGGATGGCGAAGTATACCCGAGCGTCTTGGCGGGGGGATCGCTATAATCGGCGGCTTTGTTTCTGAGTGCGGGGTGAATAATGCGCGATCGACTGTTGGCTGCGGAGAAAGTGAAGGCCATCGATTGGCGCGATGGCGCCCTGTACCTGCTGGATCAGCGTGTTCTGCCGTTCGAGGAAACCTGGATCGCCTATACCGACGCCGCCGGTGTCGCCGAGGCCATTCGCTCGATGGTGGTGCGTGGCGCCCCGGCGATTGGCATCAGTGCGGCCTATGGCATCGTGCTGGCGGCGCGCGCCCGGGTTGCCCAAGGCGGCGACTGGTATGCGGCGCTGGAAGAGGATTTTGCCCTGCTGGCCGACTCTCGACCTACTGCGGTCAACCTGTTCTGGGCCCTGGGGCGCATGCATGACCGGCTTGATCGCGTGAAGAGTCAGGCTGACCCGCTGGCGGCACTGGAAGCTGAAGCCATTGCCATTCACGAAAGTGATCGCGAAGCCAACCTGACCATGGCGCAACTGGGTGTGGACCTGATCCGCAAGCACCAGGGTAACGCCCAGGCGATCCTCACCCATTGCAACACCGGCGCGCTGGCCACTGGCGGGTTCGGCACGGCGCTGGGGGTGATCCGCGGTGCGTTCATCGAAGGCATGGTCGAGCGCGTCTATGCCGACGAAACCCGGCCATGGCTGCAGGGCTCCCGGCTGACGGCCTGGGAGCTGGCCAATGAAGGCATCCCGGTGACGGTCAATGCCGACTCGGCGGCAGCGCATATCATGAAGACCAAGGGCATTACCTGGGTCATCGTCGGCGCTGACCGGATCACGGCCAATGGCGATGTGGCGAACAAGATCGGCACCTATCAGCTGGCGGTCAATGCCATGCACCACGGCGTGCGCTTCATGGTGGTGGCGCCGAGTTCGACCATCGACATGCAACTGGCGAGCGGCGACGACATTCCGATCGAGGAGCGTGACGGGCGCGAGTTGCTGGAAGTCGGCGGCAAGCGGGTCGGGGCCGATGTCGATGCGTTCAACCCGGTGTTTGACGTGACGCCTGCGGACCTGATCGATGCGATCGTGACTGAAAAAGGCATCGTCGAACGTCCGGACACCGCGAAGATGGCGCAGTTGATGTGCCGCAAGCGTCTGCATTGATTATTAGTGGCGTTCCACGGGACGCCATCGCCAGCAGGCTGGCTCCCACAGGGTTTGTGATCGATTCAGATCAGTGCGGGGTCAGCCTGCTGGCGACTAGGGTTTGAAAGTCAGTAAGGCTGGTTCTCACCGGGTTTGTGATCGATTCAGATCAGTGTGGGGCCAGCCTGCTGGCGACTAGGGATTGAAAGTCAGTAAGGCTGGTTCTCACAGCGTTTGTAATCGATTCAGATCAGTGTGGGGCCAGCCTGCTGGCGACTAGGGTTTGAAAGTCAGTAAGGCTGGTTCTCACAGGGTTTGTGATCGATTCAGATCAGTGTGGGGCCAGCCTGCTGGCGACTAGGGTTTGAAAGTCAGTAAGGCTGGTTCTCACAGAGTTTGTAATCGATTCAGATCAGTGTGGGGCCAGCCTGCTGGCGACTAGGGTTTGAAAGTCAGTAAGGCTGGTTCTCACAGGGTTTGTAATCGATTCAGATCAATGTGGGAGCCAGCCTGCTGGCGACTAGGGTTTGAAAGTCAGTAAGGCTGGTTCTCATAGGGTCTGTGACCGATTCAGATCAATGTGGGAGCCAGCCTGCTGGCGATTAGGGTCTGAAAGTCAGTAAACCTTCGTAATTCGGCGCCTGATTCTGCATTTTCAGCAGCTCTGAGCCTCTCTCGTCTCCTTCAAGCCCGCCACCAGTCAACTAACTACACTCCATGCGCATCAGGGGGATAGGTGCGTGGCGGCTCTTGTGATAACATTCGGCGGTTTCCAAGGTAGCCCGATGCGGCTGCCTTTACTGCGCAGATCCATGTCATAACTCGTGATTTGTCGTAAGTCGGTGCATGGCACTCAGCCTGCAGCGGCGAGCTTCGTTCGTCCCATATGGATGTGACGAGGTTTCACCAGAAAAAGGAATCAGGCTTCTCATGGGCGAACTGGCCAAAGAAATCCTCCCGGTCAATATCGAAGACGAGCTGAAGCAGTCCTACCTCGACTACGCAATGAGCGTAATTGTCGGGCGGGCACTGCCGGATGCGCGCGATGGCTTGAAGCCCGTGCACCGGCGTGTGCTGTTCGCGATGAGCGAGCTGGGCAACGACTTCAACAAGCCGTACAAGAAATCTGCCCGTGTTGTCGGTGACGTGATCGGTAAGTATCACCCGCACGGTGATACCGCGGTGTACGACACCATCGTTCGGATGGCGCAGCCATTCTCGCTGCGCTACCTGCTGGTAGACGGCCAGGGCAACTTCGGTTCGGTGGACGGCGACAACGCCGCGGCCATGCGATACACCGAAGTGCGCATGACCAAGCTGGCGCACGAGCTGCTGGCTGACCTGCATAAAGAAACCGTGGACTGGGTGCCGAACTACGACGGCACCGAAATGATCCCGGCGGTCATGCCAACCCGTATTCCCAACCTGCTGGTCAACGGCTCCAGCGGTATCGCCGTGGGCATGGCGACCAACATCCCGCCACACAACCTCGGTGAAGTCATCGACGGTTGCCTGGCCCTCATCGACAACCCTGAGTTGACCATCGATGAGCTGATGCAATACATCCCGGGTCCGGACTTCCCGACCGCCGCGATCATCAACGGTCGCGCCGGCATCATCGAAGCCTACCGTACCGGTCGCGGGCGCATCTACATGCGTGCCCGCTCCACGATCGAAGACATCGACAAGGTCGGTGGTCGCCAGCAGATCGTCATCACCGAACTGCCCTACCAGCTGAACAAGGCCCGGCTGATCGAGAAGATCGCCGAGCTGGTCAAAGAGAAGAAGCTCGAAGGCATCACCGAACTGCGCGACGAGTCCGACAAGGACGGTATGCGCGTCGTGATCGAGCTGCGTCGCGGCGAAGTGCCTGAGGTGATCCTCAACAACCTCTACGCGCAGACCCAGCTGCAAGCAGTGTTCGGTATCAACATCGTCGCGCTGATCGACGGCCGCCCGCGGATCCTGAACCTCAAGGACCTGCTGGAAGCCTTCGTTCGTCACCGTCGCGAAGTCGTTACCCGTCGTACCGTGTTCGAACTGCGTAAAGCCCGCGAACGTGGTCACATCCTGGAAGGTCAAGCGGTTGCCCTGTCGAACATCGACCCGGTCATCGCCCTGATCAAGGCTTCGCCGACACCATCGGAAGCCAAGGAAGCCCTGATCAAAACTGCGTGGGAATCTTCCGCCGTGGTTGCGATGGTCGAACGCGCCGGTGCTGACTCTTGCCGTCCAGAGACCCTGGACCCGCAATACGGCCTGCGCGAAGGCAAGTACTTCCTGTCGCCAGAGCAGGCGCAAGCCATCCTGGAACTGCGCCTGCACCGCCTGACCGGTCTGGAGCACGAGAAGCTGCTGGCCGAATACCAGGAGATTCTCAACCAGATCGGCGAGCTGATCCGCATCCTCAACAGCGCCACGCGCCTGATGGAAGTGATCCGCGAAGAGCTGGAAGTGATTCGCGCCGAATACGGCGACGTGCGTCGCACCGAAATCCTCGATGCCCGTCTCGACCTGACCCTGGGTGACATGATCCCGGAAGAAGAACGCGTCGTGACCATCTCCCACGGTGGCTATGCCAAGACCCAGCCATTGGCTGCGTACCAGGCCCAGCGTCGTGGCGGTAAAGGCAAGTCGGCCACCGGCGTCAAGGATGAGGACTACATCGCTCACCTGCTGGTAGCCAACAGCCACACCACGCTGCTGCTGTTCTCCAGCAAAGGCAAGGTGTACTGGCTCAAAACCTACGAAATCCCGGAAGCGTCCCGCGCTGCCCGTGGTCGTCCGCTGGTCAACCTGCTGCCGCTGGACAGTGATGAATACATCACCACCATGCTGCCGGTCGAGGAATACACCGAAGGTCACTTCATCTTCATGGCGACTGCCAAAGGCACCGTGAAGAAGACCCCGCTGGAATCCTTCAGCCGTCAACGCAGCGTTGGCCTGATCGCGCTGGAGCTGGATGAAGGCGACGTATTGATCAGCGCCGCGATCACCGACGGCGAGCGTGAAGTCATGCTGTTCTCCGACGGCGGCAAGGTCACTCGCTTCAAGGAATCCGACGTACGTGCCATGGGCCGTACGGCCCGCGGCGTGCGCGGCATGCGCCTGCCAGAAGGGCAGAAGCTGATTTCGATGCTGATCCCTGAAGAAGGCAGCCAGATCCTCACCGCTTCGGCGCGTGGTTACGGCAAGCGCACGGCGATCTCCGAGTTCCCTGAGTACAAGCGTGGTGGTCAGGGCGTCATCGCCATGGTCAGCAACGATCGCAACGGCCGCCTGGTTGGCGCGGTTCAGGTACTCGATGGCGAGGAGATCATGCTGATTTCCGACCAGGGCACCCTGGTTCGTACCCGAGTCGACGAAGTATCCAGCCTGGGTCGTAACACCCAGGGCGTGACCCTGATCAAGCTGGCCAGCGACGAAACGCTGGTAGGCCTGGAGCGGGTTCAGGAGCCGTCGGAAGTCGAGGGCGAAGAACTGGAAGAAGGTGAAGAAGGTGCAGTGTTCGACGGTGAAGTCGTGATCGACGACGCTGGTGAAGACCAGCAACTCGATGCCGCTGCTGACGAAGAGCCACAAGAGTAAGTGGACACACAGGGGGGGCGGATGAAAATTCGCCCCCTTGTTGTTTGTCTCTCTGGAATTAATGATGCCTGTAGGAGCGAGCTTGCTCGCGATGGACGTCAACGATGCCCCGGGTTTTCTGATTAAACGCGGCGTCTTCGAATCCATCGCGAGCAAGCTCGCTCCTACAGTTGATCGCGCCAGCCATTGGCGGGACGATCACACCGTACTATTGCGTGACTACCACCAAATCAGAGCGAGATTGGATGTGAGCAAGAGAGCCTATAACTTCTGTGCCGGTCCTGCGGCGCTTCCTGAAGCTGTCCTGAAGCGCGCTCAGGGTGAACTCCTTGATTGGCATGGCAAGGGCCTGTCGGTCATGGAAATGAGCCATCGCAGCGATGAGTTCGTGTCCATCGCCACCAAGGCCGAGCAGGATCTGCGTGATCTGCTCAATATCCCCTCCAACTACAAAGTGCTGTTCCTGCAGGGGGGCGCCAGCCAGCAATTCGCCCAGATTCCGCTGAACCTGCTGCCGGAAAGCGGCTCTGCCGACTACATCGACACCGGTATCTGGTCGCAAAAAGCCATCGAAGAAGCTTCGCGCTACGGTCACGTCAACGTTGCCGGCACTGCCAAGCCCTACGACTACTTCGCCATTCCTGGCCAGAACGAGTGGCAGCTGTCCAAAGACGCCGCTTACGTTCACTACGCCCCGAACGAAACCATCGGCGGCCTGGAATTCCAGTGGGTCCCGGAAACCGGTGACGTCCCGCTGGTTGCCGACATGTCCTCGGACATCCTCTCGCGTCCAATCGATGTGTCGCGCTTCGGCATGATCTACGCCGGCGCCCAGAAGAACATCGGGCCGAGCGGTATCGTGGTCAACATCGTTCGCGAAGACCTGCTCGGGCGCGCCCGTTCCCTGTGCCCGACCATGCTCAACTACAAGGTCGCTGCCGACAACGGCTCGATGTACAACACCCCGCCGACTCTGGCCTGGTACCTGTCCGGCCTGGTGTTCGAATGGCTCAAGGAGCAGGGCGGCGTCGAGGCCATCGGCAAGCTCAACGAAGTGAAGCAGCGCACGCTGTATGACTTCATCGATGCCAGCGGCCTGTACAGCAACCCGATCAACAAATCCGACCGCTCGTGGATGAACGTGCCGTTCCGCCTGGCGGACGACCGTCTCGACAAGCCGTTCCTGGCCGGTGCCGACGAACGTGGCCTGCTGAACCTCAAGGGCCATCGTTCCGTGGGCGGCATGCGCGCCTCCATCTATAACGCCGTCGATATCGTTGCGGTCAACGCACTGATTTCGTACATGGCAGAGTTCGAGAAGGAACACGGCTAATGTCTGAGCAAGAACTCAAGGCACTGCGCGTTCGCATTGACGCCCTGGACACCAAGGTCATGGAGCTGATCAGCGAGCGTGCACGGTGTGCCCAGGAAGTTGCGCGAGTAAAGATGGCCTCCCTGGCCGAAGGCGAAGTGCCGGTGTTCTATCGTCCTGAGCGTGAAGCCCAGGTGCTCAAGCGCGTGATGGAGCGTAACCAGGGGCCGCTGGGCAACGAAGAGATGGCGCGGTTGTTTCGCGAAATCATGTCCTCGTGCCTGGCCCTCGAGCAGCCGCTGAAAGTGGCCTACCTCGGCCCTGAGGGTACGTTCACCCAGGCAGCTGCCATGAAACACTTCGGCCATGCAGTGATCAGCAAGCCGATGGCGGCGATCGATGAAGTGTTCCGGGAAGTGGCGGCGGGGGCGGTGAATTTTGGCGTGGTGCCGGTGGAAAACTCCACCGAAGGCGCGGTCAACCACACCCTCGACAGCTTCCTGGAACACGACATGGTGATCTGTGGCGAAGTCGAGCTGCGCATCCACCACCACCTGCTGGTCGGTGAAAACACCAAGACCGACAGTATCAGCCGCATCTATTCCCATGCCCAGTCCCTGGCCCAGTGCCGCAAGTGGCTTGATGCGCACTACCCGAACGTTGAGCGCGTGGCGGTTTCCAGCAACGCCGAAGCGGCCAAGCGGGTCAAGGGCGAGTGGAACTCGGCGGCGATTGCCGGTGACATGGCCGCAGGCCTGTACGGGCTGACGCGCCTGGCTGAGAAAATCGAGGATCGCCCGGACAACTCCACGCGATTCCTGATGATCGGCAACCAGGAAGTGCCGCCGACCGGTGATGACAAGACCTCGATCATCGTTTCCATGAGCAACAAGCCGGGCGCGCTCCACGAGCTGCTGGTGCCTTTCCACGACAATGGCATCGACCTGACTCGAATCGAGACGCGTCCTTCGCGCAGTGGTAAATGGACCTATGTGTTCTTTATCGACTTCGTCGGCCATCACCGTGATCCGTTGATCAAGGGTGTACTGGAAAAGATCAGTCAGGAAGCTGTGGCGCTTAAAGTGCTGGGCTCCTACCCCAAAGCAGTTCTCTAAGGGCGATAGCACATGAGTGGTAACTTCCTCGCTCTGGCACAGCCGGGCGTGCAACAACTTTCGCCTTACGTTCCGGGCAAGCCCGTGGACGAACTGGCACGCGAGCTGGACATCGATCCGGCCAGCATCGTCAAACTGGCGAGCAACGAAAACCCGCTGGGCGCCAGTCCCAAGGTCCTGGCCGCGATCCGCGAAGCGCTGGCCGAGCTGACCCGCTATCCGGACGGCAACGGTTTTGCCCTCAAGACCCTGCTGGCCCAACAGTGCCGCGTCGAACTGGATCAGGTGACCCTGGGCAACGGTTCCAACGACATCCTCGAACTGGTTGCGCGGGCTTACCTGGCGCCGGGCCTGAACGCGATATTCAGCGAGCACGCGTTTGCCGTTTATCCGATCGTGACCCAGGCCGTTGGCGCCGAGGCGCGAGTGATCCCGGCGAAAGACTGGGGGCACGACCTGACGGCCATGCTGGCGGCGATCGATGCCAATACCCGCGTGATTTTCATCGCCAACCCGAACAACCCGACCGGCACCTGGTTCGGCGCCGAAGCCCTGGATGAATTCCTCCAGGACGTTCCGGAGCATGTGCTGGTCGTGCTGGACGAGGCCTACATCGAATACGCCGAAGGCAGCGACCTGCCGGACGGCCTCGACTACCTGGCGGCTTACCCGAACCTGCTGGTATCGCGTACCTTCTCCAAGGCCTATGGCCTGGCGGCGCTGCGCGTTGGTTACGGGTTGTCTACCGCCGTAGTGGCCGATGTGCTCAATCGGGTGCGCCAGCCATTCAACGTCAACAGCCTCGCCCTCGCCGCGGCCTGTGCGGCGTTGCAGGACAGCGACTACCTGGCTGAAAGCCGACGCCTGAACGAAGCCGGCGTGCAGCAGCTGGAAGCGGGTTTCCGTGAGCTGGGACTGAGCTGGATCCCGTCCAAAGGCAACTTCATCTGCGTGGACCTGGGTCGCGTCGCGGCGCCGGTCTTCCAGGGGTTGCTGCGTGAAGGCGTGATCGTGCGGCCGGTGGCCAACTACGGCATGCCGAACCACCTGCGCATCACCATCGGCTTGCCTGCCGAAAACAGCCGCTTCCTCGAGGCGCTGACCAAGGTTCTGGCCCGTGGTTGATGTCACTGCACTGCAACCTGCGGCGCCTATGATCGGGCGCCTGGTGGTGGTCGGCCTGGGCTTGATCGGTGGTTCCTTTGCCAAGGGGCTGCGCGAAAGTGGCCTGTGCCGCGAAGTGGTGGGGGTCGATCTTGATCCGCAGTCGCGCAAACTGGCGGTTGAGCTGGGTGTGGTGGATCGCTGCGAAGAAGACCTGGCGCTGGCCTGTCAGGGCGCCGACGTGATCCAGCTCGCCGTGCCGATCCTGGCCATGGAGAAAATGCTCGTCCGGTTGGCCGGCATGGACCTGGGCCAGGCGATCCTGACCGATGTCGGCAGCGCCAAGGGCAACGTGGTGCGTGCGGCCACCGAGGCGTTCGGCGGCATGCCGTCGCACTTCGTGCCGGGGCATCCGATTGCCGGTTCCGAGCAGAGCGGGGTGGAAGCCTCCAATGCCGAGCTGTTCCGTCGTCATAAAGTCATCCTGACGCCGCTTGCGCAAACGGATCCGGCCGCTTTGGCGGTGGTCGATCGCCTGTGGCGCGAACTGGGTGCCGATGTCGAGCATATGCAGGTCGAGCGTCACGATGAAGTATTGGCGGCTACCAGCCATTTGCCACACCTGCTCGCATTCGGTTTGGTCGATTCATTGGCCAAGCGCAATGAAAATCTTGAGATCTTCCGTTACGCTGCCGGCGGTTTCCGCGATTTCACGAGAATCGCGGGCAGCGACCCGGTCATGTGGCACGACATCTTCCTCGCCAACCGCGAAGCTGTCCTGCGCACACTCGATACATTTCGCAGCGACCTCGACGCCTTGCGCGACGCGGTCGATGCAGGGGATGGGCACCAATTGTTGGGCGTATTCACTCGCGCCCGGGTTGCCCGCGAACATTTCAGTAAAATCCTGGCCCGCCGGGCTTATGTGGACGCTATGAACTCCAACGACCTGATTTTCCTGGCACAACCTGGTGGCCGCCTGACTGGGCGGATTCGAGTACCAGGCGACAAATCGATTTCCCACCGCTCGATCATGCTCGGCTCCCTCGCCGAAGGCGTCACCGAAGTGGAAGGTTTTCTCGAGGGCGAAGATGCCCTGGCGACCTTGCAAGCCTTCCGTGACATGGGCGTCGTGATTGAAGGTCCGCACCATGGGCGCGTGACCATCCATGGCGTCGGCCTGCATGGCCTCAAGCCTGCACCAGGCCCGATCTACCTGGGTAACTCCGGTACTTCGATGCGCCTGTTGTCCGGCCTGCTGGCTGCGCAGGACTTCGACAGCACCCTGACCGGCGATGCCTCGCTGTCCAAGCGCCCGATGAACCGCGTCGCCAACCCGCTGCGCGAAATGGGCGCAGTGATCGAGACGGCTGCCGAAGGTCGTCCGCCGATGGTCATTCGCGGTGGCAACAAGCTCAAAGGCCTGACCTACACCATGCCAATGGCCAGTGCCCAGGTTAAATCCTGCCTGCTGCTCGCTGGTCTGTACGCCGAAGGCAAGACCACCGTCACCGAGCCGGCACCGACTCGCGACCATACCGAGCGCATGCTGCGTGGCTTCGGCTACCCGGTCAGCGTCGAGGGTGCTACCGCGTCGGTCGAATCCGGGCACAAACTGACCGCTACCCACATTGAAGTGCCGGGCGATATCTCGTCTTCGGCGTTCTTCCTGGTGGCAGCGTCGATCGCTGAGGGGTCTGAGCTGGTGCTCGAGCACGTCGGCATCAACCCGACCCGTACCGGCGTGATCGACATCCTGCGCCTGATGGGCGCCGACATCACCCTGGAGAACCAGCGTGAAGTGGGCGGCGAGCCGGTGGCGGACCTGCGCGTTCGTGCAGCTAAGCTCAAGGGTATCGAGATTCCGGAAGCGCTGGTTCCACTGGCGATCGACGAGTTCCCGGTATTGTTCGTCGCAGCTGCGTGCGCCGAAGGTCGGACCATCCTGCGTGGCGCCGAAGAACTGCGGGTCAAGGAGTCGGACCGCATCCAGGTCATGGCCGACGGCCTGTTGGCGCTGGGCGTGAAATGCGAACCGACCCCGGACGGCATTATCATCGACGGCGGCCTGATTGGCGGCGGCGAAGTGCACGGTCACGGCGACCACCGGATCGCCATGGCCTTCAGCGTTGCGTCGCTGCGCGCCACCGCGCCGATTCGCATCCATGATTGCGCGAACGTCGCGACCTCGTTCCCCAACTTCCTCGCGCTGTGCGCGCAGGTCGGCATCCGCGTTGCTCAAGAGGCTCAGTCGTGAACATCAAGCCACCGGTCATTACCATCGACGGCCCAAGCGGGTCGGGCAAGGGCACCATCGCCGGCATACTGGCCAAGCGCCTGGGCTGGTGCCTGCTGGATTCCGGTGCGCTGTACCGCCTGTTGGCTTTTGCCGCACGCAATCACGGTGTCGACCTGACCAATGAAGAGTCGCTGAAGCTGCTGGCCGCTCATCTGGACGTGCAGTTCGTCGGCGCAACCGAGGGTCATCCACAGCGCATCATCCTCGAAGGCGACGATGTGACCGATGACTTGCGCAACGAACAGGTCGGCGCCTGGGCTTCCCAAGTGGCCGCCTTGCCGGCCGTGCGCGATGCTCTGCTGCAGCGCCAGCGGGCTTTTCAGGAAGCGCCGGGGCTAGTAGCCGATGGCCGCGACATGGGTACGGTGGTTTTTCCGGACGCGCCATTGAAGATTTTCCTCACCGCCAGTGCCGAGGAGCGTGCGCGCCGTCGATACTTGCAGTTGAAGGGGAAAGTCGATGGTGTTAGTCTGTCGAGTCTGCTAGATGAGATACGTGTCCGCGACGAGCGTGACACCCAGCGAGCGGTAGCCCCGCTCAAGCCGGCGGCTGACGCCATACAGCTGGATTCCACGGAATTATCCATCGACCAGGTGCTGCAACGCATCATGAGCGAGATCGCCATTCGCGATATCGCCGGGTGACCAAGAAGCGCAACAGGGGACCAGTCATAGTCCTGCAGTGCTTCTTTAAATGAACGTAACCCACGTCGTCTGGGATGTGGAGATGGGCGTATTCTTCGCCCTTATACTCAGGAATTAAAATGAGCGAAAGCTTTGCGGAACTCTTTGAAGAAAGCCTAAAAACCCTGAACCTTCAGGCAGGCTCCATCATCACCGGTGTTATCGTTGATATCGATTACCAAGCTCGCTGGGTAACCGTTCACGCTGGCCTGAAGTCTGAAGCACTCATCCCGCTTGAGCAGTTCTACAACGACGCTGGCGATCTGACTATCAATGTCGGTGACGAAGTTCACGTTGCTCTGGACTCGGTAGAAGACGGTTTCGGTGAAACCAAGCTGTCCCGTGAAAAAGCCAAGCGCGCCGAGTGCTGGATCGTTCTGGAAGCAGCCTTCGCAGCTGAGGAAGTGGTCAAGGGCGTTATCAACGGTAAGGTTAAAGGCGGCTTCACTGTCGACGTTAACGGCATCCGTGCGTTCCTGCCAGGTTCCCTGGTTGACGTCCGTCCTGTGCGCGATACCACGCACCTGGAAGGCAAAGAGCTGGAATTCAAGGTCATCAAGCTTGACCAGAAACGCAACAACGTTGTCGTTTCCCGTCGTAGCGTCCTCGAAGCCGAGAACTCCGCTGAGCGTGAAGCTCTGCTGGAATCCCTGCAGGAAGGCCAACAAGTCAAAGGTATCGTCAAGAACCTCACCGATTACGGCGCATTCGTCGATCTGGGTGGCGTCGATGGCCTGCTGCACATTACCGACATGGCTTGGAAACGCATCAAGCATCCATCGGAAATCGTCAACGTTGGCGACGAGATCGATGTCAAGGTTCTGAAGTACGATCGCGAACGCAATCGTGTTTCCCTGGGCCTGAAGCAGCTGGGCGAAGATCCATGGGTTGCTATCAAAGCCCGTTACCCAGAAAGCACTCGCGTTACCGCTCGTGTAACCAACCTGACCGACTACGGCTGCTTCGCTGAGCTGGAAGAAGGCGTTGAAGGCCTGGTACACGTTTCCGAAATGGACTGGACCAACAAGAACATCCACCCTTCGAAAGTCGTACAAGTCGGCGACGAAGTGGAAGTTATGGTTCTGGACATCGACGAAGAGCGTCGTCGTATCTCCCTCGGCATCAAGCAGTGCAAATCTAACCCATGGGAAGATTTCTCTGGCCAGTTCAACAAGGGCGATAAAATCTCCGGCACCATCAAGTCGATCACCGATTTCGGTATCTTCATTGGTCTGGACGGCGGCATCGACGGTCTGGTTCACCTGTCCGACATCTCCTGGAACGAAGTGGGCGAAGAAGCCGTTCGCCGCTTCAAGAAGGGCGACGAGCTGGACACCGTTATCCTGTCGGTTGACCCAGAGCGCGAGCGCATCTCCCTGGGCATCAAGCAACTGGAAAGCGATCCGTTCTCCGAGTACGTTCAAGAGAACGACAAAGGCGCAATCGTTAAAGGCATCGTGAAAGAAGTTGACGCTAAAGGCGCCATCATCACTCTGGCCGACGATATCGAAGCGACTCTGAAAGCCTCCGAAATCAGCCGTGACCGCGTTGAAGACGCGCGCAACGTTCTGAAAGAAGGCGAAGAAGTAGAAGCCAAGATCATCAGCGTTGACCGCAAGAGCCGTGTAATCCAGCTCTCCATCAAGTCGAAAGACGTTGAAGAAGAGAAAGAAGCAATCCAAAGCCTGCGCGACAAGCCAGCTTCGGATACCGCTGCTCCTGGTCCTACCACTCTGGGCGACCTGTTGCGTGCACAAATGGAAAAACAGAACTAAGTTCTGTCAGACCATAGAAAAAGGGCGACTTCGGTCGCCCTTTTTTGTGCCCGCAATTCAGCAACCCCCCCATTCCCCAATTCCCCCTCAATCCCGAAATATCCCCAATCCCCCCGTAGGAGCTGCCGAAGGCTGCGATCTTTTGATCTTTTGATCTTCTGATCTTCTGATCTTTATCGGCCTCACGCGCATCATCCGCTGAACCAACACCCCCATCAAACTGTCCCTTTCTTTAACAGGATCAATCGCTTATTTGCAGCTACTCTAGAGCATAGGGCGCAAGCACCCTCCGGTAGGGTGCCTGACTAATAAGGAAGTGCATGAACAAGCTCATGGTCGCCATAGCAGTACTGGCACTGGCAGGCTGCACCACCAGCGCCAAGACCCATGCGGTGCGTGGTGTCAGCGGGATAGAGATCGATTGTTCCGGCCTGGGCTCGGGTTGGGAGAAATGCCGCAAGCGCGCCGACAAGGAATGCAAAGCGGCAGGCTACAAGGTTATTGCAAGGTCGGATGACGCCAAGGACGAGGATGAATACCCATTCGGTTTTAATCCCGCAGGCTACCTGACACGCACCATGCTGGTGATTTGCAGGTGACAGAACAAGCGGCCCGCCAGCTTGAGACGCCCGCAAATAGGGCGACTCAAAGCCGGTAACGATATGTCAAATCTTGGACTGTTCAAATGGCTCCGAGCGTGCTAAAACCTTTGAAGCGCTGATCTAGCTGCTTGAAAAAGAAGGGAAAAATATGACGAAGTCGGAGTTGATCGAACGAATTGTCACCCATCAAGGGCTGCTCTCATCCAAGGATGTAGAGCTGGCCATCAAGACCATGCTTGAACAAATGTCCCAATGCCTGGCCACCGGGGATCGAATCGAGATCCGAGGTTTTGGCAGCTTCTCATTGCACTACCGCGCACCGCGGGTAGGGCGCAATCCCAAGACCGGGCAGTCGGTTAGCCTGGATGGCAAGTTCGTTCCGCATTTCAAGCCGGGGAAGGAGCTGCGGGATCGGGTGAATGAAGATGAGGAGGAGGGGGTTTGACAGCCTTTGATTTTCAAGGAGTTGCTGATGCGTAACTTGAAGCGCGTGGTGCTGGCAGTATTTGTCCTGTTGCTGGTTCTTGCGACTCTCGCATTCGTGCTCGAGAACCAGCAATCGGTTTCCTTGCTGTTCCTTGGTTGGTCAGGACCTCAGCTACCTGTTTCACTGGCGATGCTTTGCGCCCTACTGATGGGCATGTTGATCGGGCCATTCCTGGGTTGGTTCATCAAGCGCAAATCCGTACGGTCCAAATATCCCGGTTGAGCATGGCCGGTGTCGAAAAATGTGTTTTCCTTTAGCCGCTGCTTGTCTACATCCATTAGTAAAAAAGTCATTAAGCTGTAAAATGCTTCGCTTGTCCGAAAGCGGCTGGTTCCGAGGTCGGGCAGACTGACTCTGCAAGTAGCCTCGGTTCATTGCCGGCTTTTGCATTAATGGATTAGACAGTGCTCGGTTGGCGGCCCTGTCAGTAACTCAAGGGTATGTTTTCGCGTGAAAATTCTCGTAACCGGCGGCGCCGGATTCATTGGTTCGGCGGTGATCCGTCATATCATCTCCAAGACTTCCGACTCTGTCGTGAACGTCGATAAGCTCACTTATGCCGGTAACCTTGAGTCTTTGGCAGGGGTCAGCCAAGACGCCCGGTATGCATTCGAGCGCGTTGATATTTGTGACCGTGACCAGGTCGATAGGGTTTTGCGCGAACACCAGCCGGACGCGATCATGCACCTGGCCGCAGAGTCTCATGTCGATCGTTCCATCTCCGGTCCGTCTGAATTCATCCAGACCAATATCATCGGCACATACACCTTGCTGGAAGCCGCACGGCATTACTGGCTGGCGCTAGAAGATACGCGTAAAGCCAGTTTCCGTTTTCATCATATTTCAACTGATGAAGTATATGGAGACCTGGAAGGTCCCGAAGATCTTTTCACCGAAACGACACCCTACCAGCCGAGCTCGCCGTACTCCGCCAGCAAGGCCAGTTCCGATCACCTGGTCCGTGCTTGGGCGCGCACATACGGTCTGCCAACACTGGTGACCAATTGCTCGAACAACTACGGCCCGTGCCACTTTCCCGAGAAATTGATCCCGCTGATCATCCTCAATGCGCTGGAAGGAAAGCCTCTCCCTGTTTACGGTAAAGGCAATCAGGTACGTGACTGGCTTTACGTCGAGGATCATGCCCGTGCACTTTATAAAGTCGTCACCGAAGGCGTAATTGGCGAGACGTATAACATCGGCGGACATAACGAAAAGCAAAACATCGAAGTGGTGCACACTTTGTGCGCATTGCTCGATGAACTGCGTCCAGACTCCGCACATCGTCCGCATGCCAGCCTGATCACCTACGTTCAGGACCGTCCTGGGCATGACCAGCGCTACGCTATCGATGCCAGCAAAATCCAGCGGGAGCTGGGCTGGACGCCGGAAGAGACCTTCGAAACCGGCATTCGCAAGACGGTTGAATGGTATCTGGGTAATGCGGAGTGGGTAGAGCACGTTAAAAGCGGAAGCTACCAGCAGTGGATCGACCAGAACTACTCGGATCGCTCGGGCAAAGCATGAAAATCCTCCTGTTGGGCAAAAACGGTCAAGTCGGATGGGAGCTCCAACGTTCCCTCGCTCCACTGGGTGAGCTGATCGCACTGGATCGTCAAACACATGATGGCTTGTCGGGCGACCTTTCTGATCTCGACGCATTGCGCGCGACGATTCGTCAGGTCAAGCCTGACATCATCGTCAACGCCGCCGCGTACACCGCCGTGGACAAGGCAGAGTCGGAAACGGAATTGGCAGACACGGTTAACGGTCTGGCAACTAAGGTCATGGCAGAAGAAGCTGCAGCGATGAGTGCCTGGCTGATTCACTACTCCACCGATTACGTCTTCAACGGGGAGGGTTCTACGCCTTGGCAGGAAACTGATGCCGTCGCCCCCGTAAATCATTACGGCTCCAGCAAGTTGGCGGGAGAGCAAGCGGTCATTGAATCCGGATGCAAGCATCTGATATTCCGCACCAGTTGGGTATACGGTGCTCGTGGAAGCAACTTTGCCAAGACCATGCTTCGACTGGCTAAAGATCGCGAAACATTAAATGTCATCGCTGACCAGATAGGGGCGCCCACGGGCGCCGATCTGATTGCAGATGTGACGGCGTTAGCGATCCAGCAAGTTGTGCTGCGCCCAGAACTGTCAGGTCTATACCACTTGGCAGCAAGCGGTGAGGTTTCATGGCATGGCTACGCAACTTACGTGATCGAATTCGCCAAGGCCAACGCCGAACAGCTCGCTGTCAAAGCTGTAGATCCCATAAATACTACTGAGTACCCAACGCCTGCACGCCGTCCTTTGAATTCGAGACTGAATACTCGGAAGCTGCGTGACAATTTTTCTTTGCACTTGCCGGATTGGCAAAGTGGCGTATCCCGAATGCTTATGGAAGTTTTGAACAAATGACTACAACAAATCGTAAAGGAATCATTCTCGCAGGCGGCTCAGGCACTCGGCTCCACCCACTTACGTTGGGTGTTTCGAAGCAAATGCTACCGATTTACGATAAGCCGATGATTTTCTATCCTTTGTCGGTACTAATGCTCGCGGGTATGCGTGAAATTCTGATCATCTCGACTCCTGAAGATCTTCCATGTTTCAAAAAACTTCTGGGTGACGGCAGTCTTTACGGTATCAAACTCACCTATGCAGAGCAGCCTAGCCCTGATGGCCTGGCACAAGCTTTCATCATCGGTGAAGAGTTCATTGGTAAGGATCCTTGCTGCCTGATTCTGGGAGATAATATTTTCTACGGTCAGCACTTTTCCGACAACTTGCGCTCAGCCGCCTCCCAGCAACATGGCGCGACGGTGTTCGGCTACCATGTTTCCGATCCGGAACGCTTTGGTGTTGTCGAGTTTGATAAGTCTGGTCGCGCTTTAAGCATCGAAGAGAAGCCGCTTAAGCCAAAATCCAGCTACGCAGTCACTGGTTTGTACTTCTACGATAACGAAGTCGTGGAAATTGCAAAGAGCATTCAACCTTCTGAGCGTGGTGAGCTGGAAATCACCGATGTAAATCGTGCCTATCTTACGAAAAACGCCCTGAATGTTGAAATGCTGGGCCGGGGCTTTGCTTGGTTGGATACAGGGACACACGACTCCCTGCTTGAGGCAAGCCACTTCGTGCATACAATTGAGCAACGGCAGGGCCTGAAAGTCGCTTGCCTCGAAGAAATCGCTTACAACAGCGGTTGGATCACGGCCAACCAGTTGGCCGCTCAAGCAGCGGCATTGAAGAAAACGGGCTATGGTCAGTATCTGCAGAAATTGCTGGATAATCCTTCCCATTGAATCGAGAGACTTGATGTCTGAGCGGTTATCCAAGTCGCTAAGCACCTACGTATGCAGTAATCCATCCCTGTGACAAGGTTCCCTGGGATAGATTACTGCACCGGTAGATGATGGTGATGTCTTGGAGAAGAAAAGTTCAGGATATGTATTGCCTGTATCGATGCTGATCTGCGGGAAGCAACAGAACCTGCTACTGATCTCAAATCATCAAGTTTTACCGATTTTTGGAGGATGCCAGTGCGCGACTTCCATTGTTCGATTCTCGCCCGCAAGGAATCTGATGGCAGTGCGTCAGATGGGGGAGGCAGAAGCTGATAAATGGATGCTGAAGAGGATGACATTTGCATCCAATCCACCGAAATATTGAAAAGGTTAAACCTGATATGGCGAACAACCCGGCAAACACGCAGGGCATGAATGAGATCAACCTGTATGAACTGGTTGTGGCGTTGTGGGCTCAAAAATTTTTGATCGTGGGCGTTGCCTTGATCGTAACACTGGCAGCTGCAACGTATGCATTCGTCAGTAAGCCTGTCTATGAGGCCCGCGTTTATCTCCAGCCGCCTACCTTGAACGGAATTGCCGATTTTAACTACGGGCGGACCAGAGACTCAGAACTGACACCTTTTACGATCAAAGATGTCTATGACGTGTTCACACGTTGCCTGCAGAGCGAAACATTGCGTCGCGCCTTTTTTAAGGACACTTACCTGCCTTCACTCTCAGAGTCCGAGCGCGGTGGTTCGCAAGATGTACTGTATTCCAAATTCTTGAGAGAGCTGACTATCGGTTTTCCTACCAAGGAGCAGCCAGATCGCTATTCAATCGCCGCAGAGGGTGAGGACGCCGCCCAAGTCACTGAGTGGGTGAAAACATTTGCAGCCAGGGCGGGTAGTGCTGCCGAGAACGAAATGATAAGAAACACTACGCGCGAAGCGGAGGTCCGGGCCCGGAACCTCGGTCAGCAGATCAGCACCATTCAGGAGACCGAGAGCCGAATCCGCCAGGACTCTATTACGCGATTGCGAGAAGCGCTTACGATTGCCGAGGCAATTGGTCTGCAAAACCCACCCATTATCTCTAGCAACCTGTCTGCTGAGGTGTCTGCGGCAATGGATGGACAGTTGACTTACATGCGTGGTAGCAAAGCGCTCAAAGCTGAAATCGAAAACCTGGAAAATCGTAAGTCTGATGACCCCTTCATCGAAAAGCTGAGAGCGTTGCAGATCAAGCAAAGTTTTTATCAAGATCTGCAGGTTAGTCCAGAGACCGTTTCTGTTTACCGGCAAGATGGTCCTATCGAACAACCAGACCGCCCCATCAAGCCAAAGAAAGGCCTGATCATTCTTCTGGGACTGCTGCTGGGCACGGTACTAGGCGTCATGGTTGCATTGATTCGTTATTTGGTACTGACCAAAAAGGGTGCCTAGTTTTGTCATAGCTTCACGCAATTATCCAACTCTTAGAGAAGATACTGAAGAGGTCCCGGTATCGCGTGAGAATGTTTGGCCGGCGAGGCGGGCCTGTTAGATTGGCAGGGATCTGACAAAATAAGGTTTACCGCCGACTCGGCGGTGATCCGGAGGAATGCAATCCACGCCGGGACTCTGGAGTCGTTCGGAGGCCGCATGATTTCATTACGTGAGCTATTAGAATGTCTCTTAGAAAGAATACATTGTGGAACTTGATAGGCAGCGGAGCCCCATTTTTGTTGGGGGCTGTGACGATACCCTTCTTGCTGAACAGCGCGGGTGTTGAGATATTCGGAATTTTAACTCTTGTCTGGGTTTTGATAGGCTATTTTAGCTTGTTTGATTTCGGTCTCGGTCGTGCGTTAACTCAAACCGTTGCTAAAAAACTCGCCGGTGGGACGAACGAAGAAGTTTCAAGAATTATAAATCTCGGTCTTGTCATGGTTTTGGCGGCTGGAGTTTTTGGCGGGGTACTGCTTGCGTGTACAGCATTTCCCTTAGGGATGCGATGGTTGAGTGTCAGCCCTGAGTTACAGCATGATGTTGTCATATCTCTCTTGATAGCCTCTGTGGGCATACCTTTGACTACACTGACGTCCGGTCTAAGGGGGGTGCTGGAAGCCTATGAAGAGTTTGGCAACGTCAATCTTTTGAGAGTGTTGCTTGGGTTGGCAAATTTTGGCATGCCGGCTATCACAGTGCTGATTTGGGGGCCGATGTTAGAATGGATGGTAGCGAGTCTGGTCTTGTCTAGATTTATCGTTTTCTTGGCACACGCCTACTTGGTTCGTCAGAAAACAAAATTCTATTGGATCAAACCGAAATCCCATCCTGAAGAGGTGAGGGGGTTGCTGACGTTCGGTTCTTGGATGACCTTGTCGAATCTCATCAGCCCTTTAATGGTAACTGCGGACAGATTTGTTATTTCATCTGTTGTGGGCGCCAGTTTGGTGGCTTATTACACTGTGCCATTTGAAGTTTTGATCAGGTTTTTAATACTTCCAGCGGCGTTAACTGCTGCGCTGTTTCCCAAGTTGTCGGCGCTGATTGCGGTAGATATCGCGGCTGCGGAAAGGCTTTTCAAAAAATCTGCATTGCTCATCGCGGTTGTGATGTTGGTTATATGTTCTGTTGCATCCGTAGGGTCACTGTGGGGAATGACGCTGTGGCTGGGGCAGGATTTTGCCGAGCACTCCTGGCGTCTCGCATCAATATTGGCTGTCGGGATTCTGTTCAATTCCATCGCACAAGTTCCTCATGCCGCCGCGCAAGCGGCAGGAAATGTGAAGGGCACGGCACTCGTGCATTTGGCAGAATTTTTTATATATTTCCCCTGCCTATTTATCTTTGTGCATAATTTCGGCCTGATTGGAGCGGTTGTGGTCTGGGTGATGAGGGCATTCATTGATATGTCTTTAATGTTTGTGCTAGCGCGCAATGTGTTTTCAGGGAACAAGAAGGGGGCCATATGCGCCGCGAAGTAGCCATAGGGATAGTTGTATACAACGCTGGTGAAAATCTGCTGGGTCGGCTGAAGATGGCCGTGGAGGCAGGTCACAGCGTATATATATTCGACAATTCACCTTCTAATGATTCTGTAAAGCAGCTAGCCAAGAATCAAGAAGGTATCGAGTATTTTACATGTGGCAATAATGTCGGTCTGGGGTATGGCATTTCTACAGTTTGTGCTCAGGCGGAGGCAGATAATTTCCAAGCATTGATGTTTTTCGATCAGGATACGGGATTCAGCAAAGAAACTTTGGATTTCGTAGAGCAATTTTATTCAGATAAAAAACATCTTGTTTCGGAATACAGCGCCTTCTTATTCAACGCCAAAAATGTCGACAAAGACGCTACGAATGACGGACTGAGAGATGTTCTTTTGGCCATCAATAGCGGAAGCCTTTATTTTTTAAAGAACCTTAAAAAATTGGGATGGCATGACCATAGCTATTTTGTTGATGGTGTTGATTATAAGTTTTGCCTTGATTCCTCCAAGAACAACATGAAGATCGGGGAGTGCTCATACACGCCAGGTTTTGATCATGTCACGGAGCAAGAAGACAGTATTTACTCATTCCTAGGAAAAGAATATCAGTTCAGGCCATATTCGTTCAAGCGTATCGTGGATACTTCTGTTTCCAGCGTCAGGTTGATTACATACTCGCTGCTGAATGGTGAGTGGAAATTTTTGAAGGTTTTCGTTCGGTTGTTTTCTATTTACCTCGTTACTCAAGTTTATGTGCGGGTTGCCAATTTCTGGAGGCGTAATAAAAATGTCTAATTCAGACAGCGTAGAAAATACAGGTTACAAAGTTTTCACCGTCTGTAATTTGGCTTATTTGCCGAAAGCTTTGGTGTTGGCTGAGTCGCTCGCGGCTTTCAATCACCCGAAGCTGAAGATCTTTATATTTGATAAGAAAATTGAAGGCGATCTGCCGCATGATTTGGCAGATTTTGAATGGGTTGAGGATCTTGGTTTAGAAAACTTCAGTCATTACGCATTTAAATATGATATTACCGAATTTAGTACTAGCCTGAAACCCTGGTTAGCGCTAAGGCTGCTGGAGTCAGCGCAGAAAGTAATATTTTTGGATCCTGATACGTGCTTGTTTAACTCGCTTGATCCTATTCTGAATCTTCTTGATGAAGAAGAGATAATTCTTACGCCGCATTATGTAACTCCTCATCCGGAAGGTGATGTGGGTATGATGCGTTTTGGCTCGTTTAACTTGGGGTTTTTTGCAGTTAATAGTTCGTCGGAGAGTGTCAGATTCCTGAATTGGTGGAACGAGCGCTGTCTTGATCTTTGTTATTTTGAAACTCAATTTGGATTATCAACTGATCAAAAGTGGGTGAGTATTGCTCCGTGTTTTTTTCCGAAGCTGCATATCTCTTTTGATCTTGGTTTTAATGTGGCCTTCTGGAATGCGCATGAGCGCGTAGTTTCCGTAAATCCGCAGGGCGGGTATTTGATTAATAACGAATACCGTCTGATTTTTTTCCACTTCAGCTCCTTTGACGAAAAAAATCCAGATTTATTGAGCAAGCGCGAATTTGCCGACAGAGAGACTGGGCGAACTGACTATTCTGAACTGGCCCATCGCTACAATAAGTCATTGCAGCGTTTGAAAATTCCGATTTCGAAAACCAGATATGGTTTTGACTATATGTCTAATGGCGATTATGTATCGCCAACTTTGCGACGTGCATATGCGAGTGTTTTGAATGATCTGCCTCGTGGTCATGATCCGTTTGATTCGAATGGACCTGTAGCAGCATTTGCAAAGAAGAACTATT
Source organism: Pseudomonas sp. Y24-6 (assembly GCF_020295325.1). Taxonomy (NCBI): domain Bacteria; kingdom Pseudomonadati; phylum Pseudomonadota; class Gammaproteobacteria; order Pseudomonadales; family Pseudomonadaceae; genus Pseudomonas; species Pseudomonas sp. Y24-6. Next base: position 340,794 of record NZ_JACBXG010000003.1, read on the forward strand.
TGATCAGCGACAAGTCGGGGTACCAACCGACTGGTTTTGGTGATATTGAAAGTAACAAAAGCAAGTTTTTGATAGTTAACAAGCTAATGAAAATGGCGCTTTACGCTTTAGGGCCAAACCGATTCATGAATTTTTCCCGCCTGCTTGTATATCTTTCGAGCTTCAGGCTGAATCGGGATATGTGGAAACTGTAACTGCAGGTGGCTTTCAGTAGTGAGGGTTGGTTAAGTAGCGCCGGCTTTTAAGACTGTTAAGTAAGGCTGAACGCGCCTGAGGGGGGAAGCCCCCTCTTTAAGCTCAGTCCTACAGTTTTTTATATCTGAATCGCGCGGATCTGACATTGAATATTCAAACTGAAATTTCCAAGGCACCGAAGCTGGGCATTTTATCAATTTATTTGCTGTGGATTGCCTGTCTGTTTGATCCGATAGGCCAGATTTATCACATCAAGTTTGCGGCGATAGCTCTTGTCTATGTTGTTCTTGGATTAACAGTTGTCCTGGAAAGCGCGAGAATGCGCTTGGATGCATTTTATATTTTTGCATTTGTTTTATTTGTACTTTATCTACCCGCCTATGGCTTGTTAATGGCAGTCTTGCGAGGGGGTGTATCTGGCGTATTCATAGATACATCTTACATCTCAGCTGCTGTTTATATGGTTTGTTCACTGTTGTATCTAGCGCCAGGTTATCTATGGTGGGCCTATCGCGCACTCGTGGTATCGCTGCGGCTTTTATGTGCTGTAATTCTAGTTAGCTTCCTATTTATTGCTACAGGTACGTTCACTGACTTCGTCTACTTTTTTGTTGCTAATGGTGTGGCTTACGTTGGTGAGAGAGAATACGCAGGTGTAGCGTTCTACTATATATATTTTATAGCATCGCCAATGCTAATTTTTCTACTTTGTCATGAAACATGGAAGATGTTGGACAGGCCTTCTCTCAAAGCTGCTGTGTTTCTAATGCTTCCTGTATTTGCATTATTTCTGTCAGGTACCCGTGCGAGCATAATTTTATCTCTGTGCGCTCCTGTTTTTGTATGGATGTGGCACCGGTTTGGACGAGGTGCCATCGCGTTGATATTGTTATCGATCATCTTGGCTTTTATCGCTTTAGTGTTTATCGATGTACCTATCGTAAATGAGATGTTTGGAGCCGGGGAACAGAGTAATGCGACGAAGATAGGATATCTGGGAAGTTATGGCGAAATTTTCGCCAGTCCTCAGGTGGTATTGTTCGGTCAGGGATTCAACGCACATGTGTGGTCACCGGTTCTACAGAACATGTTGCCAGAGGGGGCTAGTAAGACAGAGCTAACGTACGTAGAGCTCCTTCGAGTATTTGGTTTGTTCGGGACCGCGATGCTGGTTTTCCTGCTTGCATTTCTGTCGCTCAGCGGAAAGGTAGCGAAGTCTGGGTATCCATGGATTGCCCCTTCGATATTTCTATATTCTGCGATATCAGCGATTAATCCATACATATTTTCCTCAAATGGGATGCTTTTGATTGGTTTCGCGACTGCGGCCATTGCATTTGCGCCGTCTGTAACCACGCTGGATTCATTGCCTGGTGAGAGTGATAATGGAACGCTTGCCTCTGATGGGCTATGATTATGCCGGCAAATATTGACTTTATAAGGGCTTGGTGATGTTCGAAAATAAAACGCTGCTTATCACTGGAGGTACGGGTTCCTTTGGGAATGCCGTTCTGAAAAGATTTCTTTCTACAGATATCAATGAAATTCGGATCTTTAGTCGGGATGAGAAAAAGCAAGATGATATGCGCAAGCGCTATGCCAGTCCGAAACTGAAATTTTATATAGGCGATGTTCGTGATTACCAAAGCGTTTTAAACGCTACTCGCGGGGTGGACTATATTTTCCATGCCGCAGCACTGAAGCAAGTGCCTTCCTGCGAGTTCCACCCGATGGAAGCTGTTAAAACCAACGTGATCGGCACTGATAATGTGCTTGAAGCTTCGATTCAGAACGAAGTCAAGCGTGTAGTGTGCTTAAGCACAGATAAGGCCGTGTATCCAATTAACGCAATGGGTATTTCGAAAGCGATGATGGAAAAAGTCATGGTCGCAAAATCTCGAAATGTCGATGAAACCAAGACTGTCATATGCGGCACGCGTTATGGAAATGTAATGGCCTCGCGCGGTTCGGTTATTCCGTTGTTTATTGACCAGATAAGAGCAAGCCAAGCGTTGTCCATTACCGATCCAAATATGACACGCTTTATGATGACGTTGGCCGATGCGGTAGATCTTGTATTATATGCGTTTGAACATGGTAATAATGGCGATCTCTTCGTCCAGAAGGCGCCAGCTGCCACAGTAGAGACTCTCGCGCTTGCGTTGACTTCAATGTTAGGACAGCCCGAGCATCCTATTCAGATAATAGGTACCAGGCATGGTGAGAAGCTGTACGAAGCTCTATTAAGCCGCGAAGAAATGGCCTGTGCGGAAGACATGGGTGAATATTTTAGAGTGCCACCTGATTTGCGTGATTTGAACTACAGCAAATTCGTAGAGCAAGGCGAAGAAAAAATTTCCACGATGGAAGATTATAATTCGCACAACACCGAGCGCTTGGACGTTGAAGGTATGAAGAAACTGTTGTTGAAACTCGATTTCATGCGTGCCATCCAGCGCGGCGAACATGCAGTGCCTGAGGAATAAAGAATGAGAGTCTTGATTACCGGTGCGAATGGATTTGTAGGCAAAAACCTTATTGCTCACTTACAGGAGCGCAAAGACGTTGAGGTGCTCCGATTTTGCCGAGAAGACAATGTAGCCAGTCTGGACTCGCTCGTATCTGAAGTGGATTTCATTTTCCATTTGGCCGGTGTCAATCGCCCCGAGCATGTTGAAGAATTCAAGGTCGGCAACGCCGATCTGACTCAGGCGCTATGCTCAGCACTAAAGTCCAGTGGTCGTAAGGTCTCTGTTCTATATACTTCATCAATCCAAGCTGAGTTTGGCAACCCGTACGGTGACAGTAAGCGTGAGGCTGAAGAAGCGTTGCTCAATCTGTCGGCCACTTCTGGCAATCACGTGCATCTGTTCAGGTTGCCGAATGTATTTGGTAAATGGGCTCGGCCTAATTATAATTCTGCTGTAGCAACGTTTTGTCATAATGTCGCGCATAACTTGCCAGTTGTTATCAACAATGCTGATGCGACAATTTCCCTTGTCTATATCGATGATGTCATTAAAAAGTTCATTTCCGTGATGGATGGGGCGGAGTCCGCTAGTCCATTTTTGCAGGTTGAGCCTAATTACAGTATCACAGTCGGCGATCTTTCATCACAAATCCACGCTTTCAAAAATAGCAGGGAGTCGATGATAACCGAGCGCGTCGGTACTGGTCTGGTCCGCGCTCTATATTCGACGTACCTCAGCTATCTGCCACCCGAATCTTTTACTTACCAAGTTCCTAAGCATGGAGACGCTCGCGGAGTATTCGTGGAGATGCTCAAAACCAAGGATTCTGGTCAGTTCTCATACTTTACTGCGCATCCGGGTATAACCCGCGGCGGCCATTACCATCACACAAAAACCGAAAAATTTCTTGTTATCACCGGTAAGGCTTGCTTCCGATTTCGCCATATAGCTTCGGCTGAGTTTTATGAATTGTACACTGATGGCGAAACACCAGAAATTGTAGAAACCGTACCTGGCTGGAGTCATGACATTACCAATGTTGGCGAAACCGAAATGATCGTGATGCTGTGGGCTAACGAGATCTTTGATCGTGAGTTTCCGGACACCTACACAATGCCAGTGGGCACCGAAGCCTGATCGAATTAGGAATTTATCACAATGAAAAAGTTGAAGATTGTTACTGTTGTTGGCACCCGTCCAGAAATCATTCGCTTGTCGCGTGTTATCTCAGCGCTGGATAAGTACTGTGATCACGTTCTAGTGCACACAGGTCAGAACTACGATTACGAATTGAATGAGATTTTTTTCCAAGACCTTGGGATCCGTAAACCCGATCATTTCCTAAACGCAGCAGGCAGCAGCGGTGCTGAAACCATCGGGAATGTGATCATTGCTGTGGATCGAGTGCTTGCCGCTGTTCAGCCAGAGGCGTTGTTGGTGTTAGGTGATACCAATAGTTGCATGGCTGTCATCCCTGCCAAGCGACGTAAAATTCCAACTTTTCATATGGAAGCCGGCAATCGTTGTTTCGATATGCGGGTGCCTGAAGAAATCAATCGGCGAATCGTAGATCATACGGCTGACATTAATCTTACTTATAGCACTATCGCTCGCGATTACTTGCTAAAAGAAGGTCTGTCTCCTGATATGGTGATTAAGACCGGTAGTCCAATGTTTGAAGTGCTGAATTATTATCGCGATGGCATAGAATCTTCTGACGTGTTGGCACGTTTGGGCCTTGAACGCGGTAAGTTTTTTGTAGTTAGCGCGCACCGTGAAGAAAATATCGATTCTGATAAAAATCTTCTGAAGCTCGTCGATGTTCTAAATACCGTGGCGGTGACATTTGGTTATCCCGTCATTGTTTCGACTCATCCGCGCACTCAAAAGCGAGTTGATGCGATGGGTATCGTGTTCCACGACAACGTAAAATTGCTTAAGCCATTGGGCTTCAAAGATTACAACAAGCTGCAGTTGGAATCCAAGGCGGTACTTTCTGATAGCGGTACAATCAGCGAAGAGTCTTCGATACTTAATTTCCCGGCATTGAATATCCGTGAGGCCCACGAGCGTCCAGAAGGCATGGAGGAAGCTGCAGTGATGATGGTCGGGCTTGAAGTTGAACGGGTGTTGCAAGGGTTGATGGTATTGGATGCACAAGCCTCTGGGGTGGAGCGAACGTTGCGCTTGGTTGAAGACTACAGCATGCCCAATGTGTCTGAAAAAGTAGCCCGGATCGTACATAGTTATACTGACTATGTGAATCGCATCGTCTGGAAACGTTACTAATTCGAGTTGTGATCATGCCTGAGAAGAAACTGAGAATCCTGGTAGTAACGCAATATTTTTGGCCAGAAAATATGCGTATAAACGACTTGGTTCGCGATTTTACCGACAAAGGGCATTCGGTCTCCGTGCTCACGGGGCTGCCTAATTATCCTGAAGGGACCGTATTTGCTGAGTTTCAGGCGGCGCCTGAGCGTTTCGGGGATTACCATGGTGCCGAAATTGTCAGGGTGCCAATGTTGCCGCGGGGTAAACGCAGTATCAGTTTGGCACTGAATTATCTCAGTTTCTTCACCAGCGCATCAGTTGTCGGGGCGTGGAAATTGCGGGGTAAAGAGTTCGATGCAATTTTCGTGTATGCGGTATCTCCGATCATGGCAGCCATACCCGCGATAGTAATTGGCCGACTGAAGAAAGCTCCGGTGTTCGTTTGGGTCCTGGACCTCTGGCCTGAGACGCTCAGGGCTGTCGGCGTGTTGAAAAAGCCTGCATTGCTGGCAATGGTTGGTAAAATGGTTTCATGGATTTATAACCGTACTGATTATTTGCTACTGCAGTCCCATGGGTTTTTTGAAAATGTACAGAGATACTGTACAAGAAATATTGCTTCCGAGCGTCTAGTCTATTTTCCGAGTTGGGCCGAAGACGATTTTTCCGCAGTGGACAATCGAACTACCTCCTTGCTTTCACGTGATGAAACAGCATTCACTGTCGTGTTCGCGGGCAATCTGGGTGAAGCGCAAGATCTTCCTGCTGTGCTAGACGCAGCCGAATCCTTAGTTAACAAGGTTTCTGTGCGTTGGGTAATTGTCGGCGATGGGCGTATGAGTGAGTGGCTAAGTCAACAGGTCCATTCCAGAGGGCTTGGAAACGTTTTGCTGCTAGGTCGACATCCTCTCGAGGAAATGCCGGCTCTATTTGCGTGTGCGGATGCTTTGCTCGTCTCACTCAAAACCAATGACGTATTCGAAAAGACCATTCCCGGAAAGGTGCAGGCTTATCTTGCCTCAGGCAGGCCGTTGCTAGGCATGATCAATGGTGAGGCGGCACGAGTGATTGGGGAGTCGGGCGCCGGTCTGACATGCTCTTCCGGCGATTCGAACGGTCTGGCGGAAATAACGTTGGCTCTTGCCCAATCAGACGCGAGTCAATTAAGGGCAATGGGTGAATCAGGGCGTCAGTATTACTTGGATAACTATTCAAAGAATCGACTTTTAACCCAACTGGAAGATCTTTTTAGAACTGCCACTTTAAGAAAGGCCAGCCAATGATGCAACACTCAATCTTATTGACCGGGGCGTCTGGTTTCGTAGGCGGTGCTATTCTTAAACGTTTAATCAACGAAAAGACGCATAGTGTTTCTGCCGTTGTCCGAAAAGAATCGCAGCTCAACGTACAGGACGTACCTACACTGCGAATTGGCTCGTTTGATGGCGACACTGCGTGGACAGGAGATCTCACAAAGTTTGATGTGATTATTCACTCCGCGGCGCGAGTTCACGTCATGAATGATGTCGAATCGGATCCATTGGCTGCGTTTCGTAAAGTGAATGTCGCTGGTACGTTGAATCTCGCTCGTCAGGCGGCTGCCGCTGGTGTTCGACGATTTATCTTTATCAGTTCAATCAAGGTCAATGGCGAAGGAACGAAACCAGGTGGTTTCTACACCGGCGACGATGCTCCTGCTCCTGCCGATCCGTATGGCATTTCAAAAATGGAGGCAGAGCAGGGCCTGCGCCAACTGTCGACGGAAACCGGAATAGAAGTGGTGATTGTCCGCCCTGTTCTCGTCTACGGACCAGGCGTCAAAGCGAACTTTTTAAGTATGATGCACTGGTTGGATAAGGGAATCCCCTTACCTTTTGGCGCGATACATAATAGCCGTAGCCTCGTCGCGCTGGATAACCTGGTCGATCTCGTCGTGACCTGCATTGATCATCCTTCTGCCGCCAATCAGACGTTTCTTGTCAGCGATGGAGAGGATTTATCTACGACCCAATTGTTGACCAGAATGGCCAAGGCACTTAACAAGCCAGCGCGACTGATTCCAGTTCCCAGTTGGATGCTTGAAGGAGGCGCAGCGATGCTGGGCAAGAGAGCACTTTCCCAGCGTCTCTGTGGATCTTTGCAGGTAGATATTACAAAGACTCGTAATCTTCTGGGCTGGACCCCACCAGTGAGCGTCGATGAAGCATTGGCGGCAACCGCATTAAATTTTAGGGACAATCAACAACAATGATTTACTTGTGGCTAGTACCTGCTATCGCCTTGCTTTCCTTGTCGCTGACTGCAGCCTTACGTCGTTATGCGCTAAGTCGCAGCATTATCGATATCCCTAATGCCCGGAGTTCGCATTCAATCCCAACGCCTCGTGGTGGGGGAGTGGCGATCGTCATCGCTTTCCTCATATCGCTGCCTGTTCTTGGTTATGTGGGACTGGTTGAATGGTCTCCGCTGATTGCTGTAGGCGGCGCGGGTATTTTGGTCGCTGTGATAGGATTTATGGATGACCATGGTCACATAGCTGCCAGATGGCGGTTACTGGGCCATTTTGGCGCTGGGATATGGGCACTGCTGTGGATGGGAGGGTTTCCTCCCATAGTTATCTTCGGAATGAGCATGGAGCTTCGTTGGTTTGGGTATGTGCTGGCTGCCATCTACCTGGTCTGGCTTTTGAATCTTTACAATTTCATGGACGGAATTGATGGGATTGCCAGCATTGAAGCTTTGTGTGTTTGCCTTGGCGCATGTTTCCTGTATTGGCTCAACGGTACTCCGGCGCTGATATGGGCACCGCTGGTATTGGCCATGGCGGTTTTGGGGTTCCTCTACTGGAACTTTCCCCCCGCACGCATTTTCATGGGGGATGCCGGTAGTGGGTTCCTTGGCATTGCGTTGGGAGTGCTGTCGATTCAGGCCGCCTGGGAGTCGTCCGCTTTGTTTTGGTCATGGTTGATTCTTCTCGGCGTATTCATAGTCGACGCTACGTTCACGCTATTGCGCCGCTTGATACGAGGTGACAAGGTCTATGAAGCTCATCGCAGTCACGCTTACCAGTTTGCATCGCGGCGGTTTGGCAGGCATTTGCCAGTGACTATCGCTGTGGGTGCAATAAATTTGTTCTGGTTACTACCTATTGCCTTATGCGTGACTTACTGGGGGCTGGACGGCGCCTGCGGCCTTGTGATGGCCTACATTCCATTGATCATTATCGCTGTGAAATTCCATGCAGGGGCGCTTGAGAGCTCGGTCTCTTCCTCTGCCAGTTAAGCTATGCGAATTGATTTAACGAGTGTTGTAGTTGTCCGAATGGGTACAATGATTGCGTCATATCCAGTTTAGGAGCGGGACAAGGTGTTTGAAGCGTTTATGGAGAGGGTACGGGCTCTGTTGCTGGGGCTGCCACGCCGCCAAAAGCGACTGATACAGGTTTCGGCCGACGTCGTCCTGGTTTGGGCTGCCCTCTGGTTGGCGTTTGTGGTCCGACTTGGTATCGATGAAATGGTAAATCCGTTTCTCGCGCACACCTGGCTCTTCCTCATCGCTCCGGTGGTGGCGATACCCTTGTTCATCCGCTTTGGGATGTATCGGGCGGTGATGCGCTATTTCGGCAACGATGCACTGATCGCTATCATCAAGGCTGTAAGCCTGTCGTCGCTGATCCTAGGCGTCATCGTTTACTGGTACAGCAACCATCAGAATATCGTGCCTCGTTCAATCATCTTCAACTACTGGTGGTTGAGTCTTATCATGATTGGCGGATTACGTCTTGCGATGCGCCAATACTTCTTGGGAGACTGGTTTACGGCAGTGCAGCACGTGCCTTTTGCCAGCAGAGATGACGGTCTTCCAAGAGTGGCAATTTACGGGGCGGGCGCTGCAGGAAATCAGCTTGTTGCGGCTCTACGCATGGGCCGGGCGATGCGTCCGGTAGCATTCATTGATGACGATAACAGCATTGCCGATCGAATCATCTCGGGCCTGCACGTGTACAAGCCCAAGCACATTCAGAGAATGATCGATGTTACAGGTGCGCAGGAGGTCCTTCTTGCGATCCCGTCATCTAACAGGGGCCGTCGTCGTGAAATCCTGACCTTCCTCGAAGGCTTTCCACTGCACGTTCGAAGTGTACCGGGCTTCATGGATCTGGCCAGTGGCAGGGTCAAGGTCGATGACATACAGGAAGTGGATATTGCTGACTTGCTCGGTCGTGACTCCGTACCCGCGCAGGGAGAGTTGCTTGAGCATTGCATCAAAAGTCAGTCTGTTCTGGTTACCGGAGCGGGTGGTTCAATTGGATCGGAACTCTGCAGGCAGATTTTGGCTTTAAGGCCAACAACGCTTTTACTTCTTGATCATAGTGAGTTTAATCTCTATAGCATTTTGTCGGAGCTAGAGCAGCGCGTTACACGGGAATCGCTACCGGTTCGACTGTTACCAATCCTTGGTTCCGTACGCAATCCAGAAAAATTACTGGACGTAATGAAAACCTGGCACGTTGATACGGTTTATCATGCCGCGGCCTACAAACATGTGCCAATGGTGGAGCACAACATCGCCGAAGGCGTTCTTAATAATGTGATCGGTACACTCAACACCGCTCAGGCTGCTCTTCAGGCCGGGGTTGCTAACTTCGTTTTGATCTCTACGGACAAAGCTGTGCGGCCCACCAATGTGATGGGTAGCACCAAGCGTCTCGCGGAACTGACGCTGCAAGCGCTCAGTCGCGAGGTGGCCCCAGTACTTTTTGGTGATACTGGTAATGTGTCGCGGGTCAATAAAACCCGATTTACCATGGTCCGCTTTGGTAATGTTCTGGGATCTTCAGGTTCAGTGATTCCGTTGTTTCACAAACAGATCAAGTCAGGCGGGCCACTGACTGTTACTCACCCGAAAATCACCCGTTATTTCATGACCATTCCCGAAGCGGCGCAGCTTGTAATTCAGGCGGGGTCAATGGGGCAGGGTGGCGACGTTTTTGTGCTCGACATGGGTGAACCCGTGAGAATTGTAGAGCTGGCAGAAAAGATGATTCATCTATCTGGCTTGAGTGTCCGTTCCGAGAAGAACATTAATGGCGATATCTCCATCGAATTCACTGGATTGCGCCCGGGTGAGAAGCTCTATGAAGAGTTATTGATTGGTGACAACGTTGTTTCTACTCAGCACCCTATGATCATGAGTGCCAATGAAGATCATCTACCGTGGGAAGTGCTCAAAACCAAGTTGACAGAATTGCTCTTGGCAGTTGAGCACGACGACTACACGCGAGTCCGGCAGTTGCTGCGCGACACCGTCAGCGGATACGCTCCTGATGGAGAAATTGTGGACTGGATCTACCAGCAACGCCGACTCGAGCCGTGACCTGTTAAAGGTTGCAACAAGGTCGTTTAGCAATAAGCGCGGCACTGTACGATGTTTCAAGCAGCTTCCTGGAAGCTGCTTTTTCTGAGACTTGAACTATTATCTCACAACGTCAGGGCCGCACTGCTTAGGGAAAAAGATCCGCTTCCTGCAGGGTTTTACCTGCTTGGTCCTTAGCCGACAGTTGTGGGGTTTCATTGAGCTGCCAATCGATTGCCAGAGTCGGATCATTCCAACGAATGCAGCGCTCGGCGGAGGGGGTGTAATAATCAGTAGTTTTGTAAAGAAACTCGGCGAAGTCGCTCAGGACAATGAAGCCATGTGCGAAGCCTTCCGGAACCCAAAGCTGACGGTGATTTTCAGCCGATAGTCGAACGGCTACCCACTTTCCGAAATGCGGTGAGCTACGCCGAATATCCACCGCCACATCAAGAACCTCTCCAACTGTCACACGCACCAGCTTGCCCTGAGTGTTCTCAAGCTGATAGTGCAAGCCGCGAAGCACACCTTTTTGCGAGCGGGAATGATTGTCCTGAACAAATTTAGTGTTTAGACCAGTCGCCTCTTCGAAAGCCTTGGCGTTGAAGCTTTCATAAAAGAAGCCGCGCTCGTCACCAAACACCTTGGGTTCGATAATCAGAACACCGGGTAAGTCAGTGGTGACTACATTCATTGGTTTTCTCCAGATTTAGTGAAAAGTAAGAGACTTCGGTCCGTACTGACCAAAATGTACATATTAGAGCAAAGCCTGCGCCAGGTAATCGTATATGTGAACTCACCGACATACGCGATTGCCTATTTTCAGCTGGATCTACCAGTGACGCCACTTCGAACCCCGATTGTTTAGTTGAGGTGCCGGTGGTGCGGGCGTGTTGGGTGATTCCGGCGCCGCCAGCGTGGTAGAGACAGGAACCGTCAAACTCTGAGTAGCTTGTGGATTTTTCTGTGTTCGATTTGTCACCGCGATTATCGCCGACTAAGCATCCCTCAATGCGCTACAGGCGTATGTGAAGAATGTCGGTCGTCCGTAGTCTGGTCAGACGGCACGATAACCTGTTCACGCATAATCGATTTGGAACGTGCCCATGCTTTCAGCAGAGGCTCTTCCAGGTAGCGCCAGGAAACGTCGGCGATAGGTATGGCCACGATGATGCCAACCACAAGCAATTGCTTGGAGTCGAATCCGTTCGAATACATTAGAGCTGCAATAGGATAGTGGTACAGATAAAGTCCGTACGATATTTTTCCGAAGTACCGCATTGGGCTATTATCGAAAATATTGTTATAGATTGAGTCGTAGTTGATCGTGAAATACAAAATCGCAATCATCGTCATGACCGATACTACTGTTTTTGGTGGCAGTGTCGTGTATGGCTGGGCATAATGGAATACGAAGGCCACCATCACAAGAATAGCCGGGCAAAAAATCAGGAGGCCGGAGAATCGGTTCTTGAAAAGCCCAACAATGAATTTGTAATCTTTTATAAGTGGAATTAGCGACCCAAGAAGAATTCCATCGAACTGCAAAAATCTGTCGCCAGCCATCCGCAGAATCCAGATTGTGATGATAGCCGCGCAGATTAAAACTGCCAGTAGCGATTTTGTCTTAATTCCACATTTCGCAAGCGTTAGCAAAATAATTGGCCATGCGATATAGAACTGCCACTCTACCGCCAAGGTCCACGTATGCTGGAGGAAAGGGATAGGGTGCAAATCTTGTGCTAAGTAAATATTCGCCATGAAAATCATGCTGAGCATGCTCGTCATGTCGGCTGTTTCATTTGCTGGATAGCTGTATTTTCCAAAGCAGTAGTAAATCGCCAAGTAAAGTACGCACACGGCGAGAAATGCAGGGATCAATCGGACGATGCGATTGAGATAGAACTTGACGATATTTATGGTATTTGTTCTTTTGATCTCATTAAAAATTTGGGAAGAGATTAAAAAACCGCTCATTGTGAAAAATATATCGACGCCGATGTCGCCACTCAAAGGGATACCAAGCGTGTGATAAACAAATACTACTAAAACTGCGAATCCACGCAGCCCGTCAATTGGTGTTATTCGTGACTTTTTGGCAGTATCATTCATCAGTTAACATACCTTCCATTTTTTTCAGAATGAGTTGTCAAAACCTCCTACCTTAATTCATCGCGAATGATGCCATCTTATGGATGCATTGAGAAGCGGAGCGTCCGGCTACGGAACGGCATACGCATGGAAGTCAAAAGAATGTCAATGATGGCGCTCCTCAGTCTGTCGGGTCGGATTGAAGTCGCTGATCGATCGTCAGTATCTTATTGGAGTCATCAACGCGCTGTCTTGGTGGTGAGGGGAGATTTCATTGTTGTTTAGAGAGATATATTTTTCCACTTATGCGTCGGAACGCATCATGGCGAGCTCGCTGCTGAGGTAATTTGCAGCACGGCATCCGGGATCAGCTAAGCGCTTTAAATGTGGGGTGATTAAGGGTTAACAATTATCTCACATCCCGCAACAGACCCACTTTTGACAAGCTCCATACATCGCCTAAATTTGGAAGGCAGCTTCGGAGAAGCTGCTTTCCCAAATCGATGAAATGGAGCTTCAATTATGCGTACTGGCTATTTCCCCTCCCTGGTTTTTGCACTCCTCACCAGCCTCTCTCTCACCACCCATGCGGCCCCTGCGCCGAAAGCCGAGACTGGCGCGACCACCGCAACTCAGGAACTCGCCCCTCAGCCACAGGCCGTCAAGGTCGATCTCAACACCGCCGATGCAATCACTCTGCAGCGTGACCTAGTGGGTATAGGCGAAGCCAAGGCCCAAGAGATTGTTGCGTATCGTGATATGAACGGTCCATTCGCTACGGTGGACGAACTGCTCGAAGTCAAAGGAATTGGTAAGGCGATCCTGGATAAAAACCGCGAAAGGCTGGTGCTGAACTAAGCTTAACAGCGAGCTTGCAAGGCCGGTCATTGACCGGCCTTTTTGCATTCTGGCCATCGAGATTGTGCTCGCCTTTCGTCGACCCCTTGAAGATTATGACTATCATATTATCTTCAGATTATGCATATAATAAAATGGTCGCCAGTTAGCGAGCGTCATTCTCGGCCTTCCACCACTCTGAAATCCCCACAGGAGTACACCGATGACCTCCCCCCAATCTCAAGGAACAGCCCTCATCACCGGCGCCTCTTCCGGCATCGGTGCCATCTACGCCGAGCGCCTCGCCGCCCGTGGCTTCGACTTGCTGCTGGTAGCTCGCGACCAGGAACGGCTGGAAGCCGCGGCGACCAAACTGCGCGCAAGCCACGGTGTGCAGGTTGAAGTGCTGAAGGCAGACCTGACGCAAAAAGACGATGTGCTGAAGCTTGAACAACGCCTGCGCAGTGACTCCAGCATCAGCCTCCTGCTGAACAATGCCGGTGTCGCGGCGGATGGGCTGTTGGCCAATTCGGACCTGGATCAACTTGAGCGCCTGATTCAACTCAACATAACCGCCGTCACCCGGTTGGCTTCAGCAGCCGCAGCCGGTTTCGCCAAGGCGGGTCGTGGCACGATTATTAATATCGCCTCGGTCGTGGCGCTGTTTCCTGAGCGCTTCAACGCGACTTACAGCGCCAGCAAGGCATATGTGTTAAGTCTGACCCAGTCCTTGAATGCGGAACTGGATGGTACAGGCGTCAAAGTCCAGGCCGTTTTGCCGGGTGTAACCCGCACTGAGATCTGGGAGCGCTCCGGCATTGATGCATCGCAGATCCCGGCCGACATGGTGATGGAGGCGGGGGAGATGGTTGATGCTGCTCTGTCGGGTTTGGACCAGGGTGAGCTTGTCACCATTCCTTCGTTGCCCGACGCGGCCGATTGGGATGCCTTTGTAGCGGCGCGTCATGTGATGGCGCCGAATTTGTCCAAGAGTAAAGCTGCCACGCGTTACAAGTGAGGCGGCTTGAGGTGTTGCGGTATGAGTGATCGTCGAGTCGTTGTGACAGGTATGGGCCTGGTGTCGCCTTTGGGCACGGGTGTTGAAGCGGTATGGGCACGGCTGCTGGAGGGGCAGTCCGGGTTGCGCACGTTGCCGGACGCTGTGGTTGCCGATTTGCCGACTTCGGTCGGAGGCGTGGTGCCGTTGCTGGCTGATGATGCCGAGGCGGGGTTTGATCCGGATCGGGCGACGCCGCCCAAGGAACAGAAGAAGATGGACCGCTTTATCGTGTTTGCGATGGAAGCGGCGCGTCAGGCGCTGGAACAGGCCGGTTGGCAGGCGCTGGATGCCACTGCCCAGGAGCGCACGGCCACGATCATCGGCTCGGGCGTGGGTGGTTTCGGGGCGATTGCCGATGCGGTGCGTACCACGGACAGTCGTGGGCCGCGGCGTTTGTCGCCTTTCACCATTCCGTCGTTCCTGGTCAACCTTGCGGCCGGCCATGTGTCGATTCGGCACGGCTTCAAAGGCCCGTTGGGTGCTCCGGTGACGGCGTGTGCGGCCGGGGTGCAGGCGATTGGTGATGCAGCGCGGCTGATCCGCTGTGGTGAGGCGGATATTGCGGTGTGTGGTGGAGCGGAAGCCTCGATCGATCGCGTCAGTCTTGCCGGTTTTGCGGCGGCGCGGGCCTTGTCCAGCGGCTATAACGATACGCCCGAGCGCGCTTCGCGACCGTTCGACAGTGGCCGTGACGGATTTGTCATGGGCGAGGGCGCCGGCCTTCTGGTGATCGAATCCCTGGAACATGCCCTGGCCCGTGGTGCCAAGCCCTTGGCGGAACTGGTGGGTTACGGTACCAGCGCGGATGCTTATCACCTGACCGCCGGCCCTGAAGATGGCAGCGGTGCGCGCCGGGCAATGGCCTTGGCATTGGCGCAGGCGGGTATCACTCCGGATCAGGTGCAACACCTGAATGCCCATGCGACTTCAACGCCGGTCGGCGATCTCGGGGAGCTGGCGGCGATCAAATCGTTGTTCGGCACCGAGAACAAGATCGCGGTCACAGCGACCAAGTCGGCTACCGGGCATCTACTGGGTGCAGCGGGCGGGATCGAGGCGATTTTCACCTTGTTGGCGATTCGTGATCAGGTGGCGCCGGCCACGCTCAACTTCGACAACCCGGACCCGGCCACCGAAGGCGTGGACATTGTCCATGGCCAGGCGCGGCCGATGGCGATCGAGTACGCGCTGTCCAACGGCTTCGGCTTCGGCGGGGTCAATGCCAGCGTGCTGTTCAAGCGCTGGCAGGGCTAGTCCCGGGACTGCTTCAAGTGTTGGCGTGTGACGTCGAGGATCCGCTGGGCTAGCCCGGGGTTCTCGACGCTGCGTGATAACAGCAGTGCTCCTACCAGGGTCGACATGATGACAATGCTGCGGTCGTCGGCATGTTCGCCCTCCAGCGTGCCTTGCACTTGTTCAAGCCTTGCGTTGAGAACGGCATCGGTGGTCGGGCTCGGCTGCCCGCGCAAACCCAGTTCGGATGACATGGTCGGCAACGGGCAGCCCTGTTGGGGCGAGGTTTGATGCCACTCGGACAGGTAACTGTCGATGAAGGCGTCCAAGGGACGATCTTCGGCGAACAACATGGCGCACTGCGCGTCGAGTTCTTCGCCGGCCGCCTGCAGGGCCTTCTCCACCAGTTCGTCCTTGGACGAAAAGTGGGAATAGAAGCCGCCGTGGGTCAGGCCCAATGATTTCATCAGGGGTTGCAGGCCGGTCGCGCCAATACCGTCACGTCGGAAGCGTGCGGCAGCTTCCTTGATGATGCGTTGATGGGTTTGGGCTTTGTGATCCTGCGAATAACGCATCTGAAATCTCCACGGCAATACTTCATCTTAACCAAGGAAGCTTAGATGGTGACTGTCTTCTATTCCTAAAAAAGCACCCGGAAGCTTCAAAGCGCAACCTGGCATGAATAGTGTTTGCTCGCCTGCAGACTTTTATTAATCCGGGACCGCTGAGCCTTGGCGGTCTGCCTGAGCGAGGAGACGATCATGTTCAAAGATTACCCGGCGGCCTATCAGGTCAGCAAAGGCGCGGCTTTGCAGGTGGACACTGCGTTTTACAACCGAATTCGTGAGGCGCAGGACGCTCGCACGCTGATCGAGCAATTTGAGGTGCCGATTCGCACCGGGCGCGCATGGCATGTCCCGGCTGGGCATGTGTTTCGAGTTACCACACCGGTCGGGCCACAAGTGGGTGATTTTAACGTCTGGAATGCCAACGATCCCCGCGAACGCCTGTGGGCGGCCCGCACCCGGCAACTGCAAGGCGCGCATGTCAGTACCCATGACCGGCTGTGGTCGAACCTGCCCTTTTTGCGGCCATTGGTGACCATCACCGATGACAGCCTGGCCGCTTACGGCGTCGACGAACACGGTGGCCGCTTGCACGACCTGCTGGGCACGCGTTGCGATCCCTATGTGAACAAAATGCTCACGGGCGAGGACTTTCACCATCATTGCCATTCGAACTTGACCCGTGCCGTGTTACCCCATGGTCTGACCGAGTTTGACGTGCACGACGTATTGAACATTTTCCAATGCACGGGCCTCAATCATGACGACATGTACTTCATGAAAGCCTGTCCGGCGCAGAAGGGCGACTACCTGGAATTCTTTGCCGAGATTGATCTGCTGTGTGCGCTGTCGACCTGCCCGGGAGGGGATTTGTCTTTGCCGATGTGGGGGCCGGACGCGCAGGATCCGTTGAGCGTATGTCGTCCGCTTGGAGTGGAGATTTATCGGTTGGAAGATGAGTTGCTGGAAGGTTGGAGCCAGCCCGAGCGTGCTGCATACAACGGGATGCACGGCCTGCACATCGCCAAGGCAGACTGGGAAAAATAAAAAAGATCACAGCCCCGGTAGGAGCTGCCGAAGGCTGCGATCTTTTGATCTTAAGGTTTAGCGATCTTTCGCTTCCTTGGCGTCCATGTCCGCATTGCGTTCGGCGACGCGTTTACGTTGCTCGTCGGTGAGTTCGACCTTGTGGGCAGTGTCACGCAGCATCATCAGACCACCGACGATCGAGCCGATTGCAACAACCAGAATCAACCAGGCATACCAGGGCATAGGGCTCTCCTTGAGGGGCAGGCCGGCAGGCGGATTTCGCCGGCCGATCGTGCATACCACTTTGAGCGATTGTTCTTCGCAGTGGTTCCATTGTAGGCCTGTTATGCATTACGCATATCCCGGTAGGAGCTGCCGCAGGCTGCGATCTTTTGATCTTGGCGTCATCAAGAATACAAAGATCAAAAGATCGCAGCCTGCGGCAGCTCCTACGGGGTTTGTGTTACAACCCGGTTAGCATCGCATCGGCCGGTGCATCGGCGCGCAGTTGTGCCGTCAGCATGAAGTACACGAACCCCACCGCCATGAAGCCGAGGAAGATCAGCCCGATCAAGGTGTTGAACCAGGCCATCGCCACCAGGCATACCAGCGCCAGCAGCAGCGCAATCATCGGTACCAGCGGGTAGCACGGCGCGCGGAATGTGCGCTCCAGGTTCGGCTCGGTTTTACGCAGCTTGAACAGGCTGAGCATGCTCATGATGTACATGACGATTGCCCCGAATACCGCCATGGTGATCATCGCAGCGGTGAGGGTCATCCCGCCGAGGTTTATCAGGCCATCGCTGTAGATCGCCGCGATACCGATCACACCACCTGCAAGAATCGCGCGGTGTGGAGTCTGGAAGCGTGACAGTTTGGCCAGGGACTTTGGCAGGTATCCGGCGCGCGCCAAGGCAAAGAACTGGCGCGAATACCCAAGGATGATGCCGTGAAAACTCGCCACCAGGCCGAACAGGCCAATCCACACCAGCATGTGCAGCCAGCCGGAGTTTTCGCCGACGACGGTTTTCATGGCTTGGGGCAGCGGATCGTTGATGTTGGACAAGGTGCGCCAGTCGCCAACGCCACCGGCAAAGAACATTACGCCCATTGCCAGCAACACCAGGGTCAGGATGCCGCTGATGTAGGCCTTGGGAATCGTGCGCTTGGGGTCCTTGGCTTCTTCGGCTGCCATGGCTGCGCCCTCGATGGCGAGGAAGAACCAGATGGCGAACGGGATGGCGGCAAACATGCCGGCGATGGCCGGGGCGCCGAATACGTCCGAACCGGCCCAGCCATTGAGTGCGAAGTTGCTGAAACTGAACGCCGGTGCGACCACCCCCATGAACACCAGCAGCTCGGCAACGGCCAGCACGCAGACGACCAGCTCAAAAGTCGCGGCCAGTTTCACCCCGAGGATGTTCAGCCCCATGAACACGATGTAGGCACCCACCGCCGCATGCTTGGGATCGAGCGCCGGGAATTGCACGTTAAGGTAAGCGCCAATCGCCAGGGCAATGGCAGGTGGGGCGAAGACGAATTCGATCAACGTCGCCAGCCCGGCGATCAATCCGCCTTTTTCGCCGAAGGCCCGACGGCTGTAGGCAAAAGGCCCGCCGGCGTGGGGAATGGCGGTGGTCAGCTCGGTGAAGCTGAAGATGAAGCAGGTGTACATGGTGGCGACCATGAAGGAAGTCACCAGAAACCCCAGCGTCCCGGCGACGCCCCAGCCGTAGCTCCAGCCGAAATATTCTCCGGAAATCACCAGCCCGACCGCAATGCCCCACAGGTGCAGAGTACCCAGCGTGGGTTTAAGTTGTGTGTTCATGCGTTTGCTCCCTGAACGGTTTGGAAAGCTCGGGGGAGGGCGTGTGCAGTGGGCGTGCCAGTGTGGTAATTGCCGTCGTAAAGGGCGAAAAAACGTCGCACCAAGGATGTTTGTTGCTGAATGTGTACTGGTTGTGCGCCAGTGAGGGGCGATGCTGGCAGTTATGCCGCCTTCGCGGGCAAGCCCGCTCCTACAGTTCGCGCTGCGTCAGTCTTGACACCGCGCGCTCCTGTGGGAGCGGGCTTGCCGGCGAAGGGGCCAGTACTCGCAGCGCTGTAACGCCCGCATAAACCCACTCTTTACGCTTTCTTTATCCTCCGCCACACCCCTCGATCTCGTTCCTTTACAGCCTCTCTCCCGACAATACCTCCACACGCGGCAATACGCCGTAACACGGAGAACTTCCATGAGCGTTCTGGACGGAGTGTCACTGCTGCTGGCAGTGGGGCTGTTCATTTATCTGTTGGTTGCGCTGTTGCGCGCGGACCGGAACTAGGAGCGGGTATGCACAGTTATGACTATTGGCTGATCCTCGCATTCTTCGCGTTGGTGCTTGTGCCTGCGCCGTTTCTGGGTCGGTTCTACTACAAGGTGATGGAAGGGCAGCGCACCTGGCTGACGCCGGTGCTTGGGCCGGTCGAGCGCGGTTGTTATCGGGTGGCGGGGGTTGATCCGCAGGCCGAACAGAGTTGGCAGAAGTATGCGTTGGCGCTGCTGGCGTTCAACCTGGCCGGCTTTGTGCTGTTGTTTGCGATTCTGCTGTTCCAGGACTATCTGCCGCTCAACCCGCAGCAGTTGCCGGGCCAGGAGTGGACTCAGGCGTTCAACACCGCCGTCAGCTTCATGACCAACACCAACTGGCAGTCCTACAGCGGCGAAGCGACGCTCAGTTACCTGAGCCAGATGGTCGGCCTCACCGTGCAGAACTTCGTCAGCGCCGCCACCGGCCTGGCTGTGCTGGTGGCCTTGTGTCGTGGTATTGGGCGCAAGTCCACCAAGACCCTGGGTAATTTCTGGGTCGACATGACCCGTGCCACCCTTTACGGCTTGCTGCCGCTGTGCCTGCTGCTGGCGCTGTTCCTGGTGTGGCAGGGCGTGCCGCAGACCTTCGCTCACTACGTGAATGCCGTGACGATGCAGGGTGTCGATCAGGTGATTCCGCTGGGCCCGGCCGCCAGCCAGATTGCGATCAAGCAGTTGGGCACCAACGGCGGCGGCTTCTTTGGCGTTAACTCGGCGCATCCGTTCGAGAACCCGACGGCGTGGAGCAATCTGTTCGAATTGGCGTCGATCATTTTGATTCCGGTGGCCCTGGTCTTTACTTTCGGCCACTACGTGAAGGACCTGCGTCAGAGCCGCGCGATCATTGCCTGCATGCTGGCGCTGTTCCTCATTGGTGGCGCCACCTCGTTGTGGGCTGAGTACCAGCCGAACCCGAGCCTCAACAACGCGGCGGTGGAACAGACCGCGCCGCTGGAAGGCAAGGAAGCGCGCTTTGGTACCACCGGTTCGGTGCTGTGGTCGGTGACGACGACGTCGGCGTCCAACGGTTCGGTCAACGCGATGCACGACAGCCTCAACCCTCTCAGCGGCATGGTCGCGCTGGTCAATATGATGGTCGGCGAGGTGATCTTCGGCGGTGTAGGGGCCGGGCTCTACGGCATGCTGCTGAACGTGCTGATCGCCGTGTTCCTGGCGGGGCTGATGATCGGCCGCACGCCGGAATACCTCGGCAAGAAACTCCAGGCCAGGGAAGTGCAGTTGCTGGTGGTGACCCTGCTGGTGATGCCGGTCGGCGTGCTGGTGCTGGGCGCGATTGCCGCCAGCCTGCCAGGGCCGGTCGCTGCGGTGAGCAACCCTGGGGCGCATGGTTTCAGCCAGTTGCTCTACGCCTACACCTCGGCCAGCGCCAACAACGGCTCAGCCTTCGCCGGCTTCGGCGCCAACACGCCGTTTCACAACCTGATGCTCGGTCTTGGCATGTTGATCGGTCGCTTCGGCTACATCCTGCCCGTGCTGGCGCTGGCTGGCAGCCTGGCGCTGAAGAAAGCCGCGCCGGTCAGCCCGAACAGCTTCCCCACCCACGGCCCGCTGTTCGTGACCTTGTTGACGGTGACCATTTTGCTGGTGGGTGGCTTGACCTTCCTGCCGACCTTGGCACTGGGGCCTATCGCCGAACACTTGAGCCTGGGTTTCTAAGGAGCTGATGATGAATATGCCCGCAACCAAACCGGCTGCCGTCAAGGCGCCGGAACAACCGAAAACCGCGATCTCGGCCCTGTGGCGCCCGGCGCTGGTGCAAGCTTTCGTCAAGCTTGACCCGCGCCAGTTGCAGCGTGCGCCGGTGATGCTGGTGGTGGAACTGACCGCCATTCTGACCACCGTGCTGTGCTTCATTCCGGATCCGGCAGTGCCGACGTTTGTCGCCGCGCAAATTGCCCTGTGGCTGTGGTTCACCGTGCTGTTTGCCAACTTCGCCGAAGCCTTGGCCGAAGGTCGTGGCAAGGCTCGCGCCGACAGCTTGAAGGCAGGCAGCGAGGGCCTGAGTGCCCGGCGCAAAACCGCCGATGGCAGCTTTCAAATCGTGCCGGCCACCAGCCTGCGCAAAGATGACGTAGTGCGCGTCGAAGCCGGGGAGATGATCCCCGGTGACGGCGAGGTGATCGAAGGCATCGCGGCGGTCAACGAGGCGGCGATCACCGGTGAGTCGGCGCCGGTCATTCGCGAGTCGGGTGGGGATCGTTCGGCGGTGACCGGCAACACCCGGCTGGTGTCGGACTGGTTGCTGGTGCGGATCACGGCCAACCCCGGTGAGTCGACGCTCGATCGCATGATTGCCCTGGTCGAAGGTGCCAAACGCCAGAAAACCCCGAATGAAGTCGCTCTCGACATCCTGCTGATCGGCCTGACGCTGATCTTCCTGCTGGTGGTCGTGACCCTGCAACCCTTCGCGCATTTCGCCAATGGCAGCCTGCCGCTGGTGTTCCTCGTGGCGTTATTGGTCACGCTGATTCCGACCACCATTGGCGGTTTGTTGTCCGCCATCGGTATTGCCGGGATGGACCGCCTGGTGCGCTTGAATGTGATCGCCAAGTCCGGTCGCGCCGTGGAAGCGGCGGGGGATGTACACGTGCTGTTGCTGGACAAGACCGGCACCATCACGTTCGGCAACCGTCGCTGCACCGCGGTGTATGCGGCGCCGGGAGTGAGCGGCAGGGAATTGGCCGAAGGTGCACTGTTCGCCTCCCTGGCCGATGACACGGCGGAAGGCAAGTCCATCGTCGAATACCTGCGTGGCTTGCATCCACAGCCAGAGCCGTCGCCTGAGACCCTGACGAGCGTGCCGTTCAGTGCCGAAACCCGGCTCTCCGGCGTTGACTATCAGGGCCGCGTTTATCGCAAGGGTGCGGTGGATTCGGTGCTGGCGTTTGTTGACCTGAAACGCGCCGACCTGGCACCGGCGCTGTCCCGGGAAATCGACAAGATCGCCCAAAGCGGTGGCACGCCGCTGCTGGTGTGTGCCGACGGCAAACTGCTCGGCGCGATCCACCTCAAGGACGTGGTCAAGCCCGGCATCCGCGAGCGTTTTGCCGAACTGCGCAAGCTGGGCATTCGTACGGTGATGGTGACCGGCGACAACCCGCTGACGGCCGCGGCGATTGCAGCTGAAGCAGGCGTCGACGACGTGCTGGCCGAAGCCACGCCAGAGAAAAAACTGGCGCGCATTCGGCATGAGCAGAACGACGGTCGGCTGGTGGCGATGTGCGGTGACGGTGCCAACGATGCCCCGGCCCTGGCCCAGGCTGATGTCGGTATGGCAATGAACGACGGGACCCAGGCGGCACGCGAGGCGGCGAACATGGTCGACCTCGACAGCGACCCGACCAAGCTGCTGGACGTGGTGCAAATCGGCAAGGAATTGCTGGTGACCCGTGGTGCGCTGACGACCTTTTCCATCGCCAACGACGTGGCCAAATACTTCGCGATCCTGCCGGCGCTGTTCGCCACGATCTATCCGCAACTGGGCGTGCTCAACATCATGCACCTGAGCAGCCCGCAGAGCGCGATTCTCTCGGCGATTGTGTTCAACGCCTTGATCATCGTGGTGCTGATCCCGCTGGCGTTGCGCGGTGTGCGGGTGCAGGCAGCCAGTGCGGCGGCGTTATTGCGGCGCAACCTGTTGATTTACGGGCTGGGCGGGATTGTGGTGCCGTTTGTGGGAATCAAGGCGATCGACATGCTGTTGACGGCGTTGCATCTGGTTTGACCGCTTGTGTGGGAGCCAGCCTGCTGGCGATGGAAGTTAACGATGACGCGTTCTGTCTGGATGAGCGCGTTGAGCTCAAGTTTTTCGCGAGCAAGCTCGCCCCTACAGGGGCAGCTTGCTCACGAACCACAGAATTTGTTACCGGAATTCGAGGAATCTGAAATGTCCACAATGATCCGCCCGGCCTTGAGCCTGCTCGTTCTCATGACCCTGATCACCGGCGTTGCCTATCCCCTGGTTGTCACCGGTGTGGCCCAGGTCGCATTCCCCAGCCAGGCCAACGGCAGCCTGGTGCAGGACGCCAGTGGCAAGGTGCGAGGCTCTGCACTGATCGCCCAGGATTTCACCGGTGACGCCTGGTTCCATCCACGACCTTCAGCCGGTGCCTTTGCCACGGTTGCCAGTGGTGCCAGCAACTTCGCGCCAAGCAACCCGGCGCTCGCCACCCGGGTGGTCGACGAGGCCAACAAACTGCTGGTGCCCGGCCAGGGACCGGTGCCCTTGGCGCAACTGACCACTTCCGGCAGCGGCCTCGATCCGCACTTGCCTCCTGCGGCGATTGCCTATCAACTGGCGCGTGTTGCGGCGGCGCGTCAGTTGCCGGTGTCGACGGTTGAGCAATTGATGAATGCGCATATCGAGCAACCGCTGGTGGGCCCGCCGGTGGTGAATGTGTTGGCGTTGAATATTGCGCTGGAAAAGCTGTAGATCAAAAGATCGCAGGCTGCGCCAGCTCCTACACGAATCGTCACGGTCCCTGTAGGAGCTGGCGCAGCCTGCGATCTTTCGCGGTAACCCCCATTCCAAGTCGAACAAGGCAATAACAGATGAGCAACTCCGGCCGCGCCGACGCACTGCTAGCAGACCTGCCCCGTGACGGGCGTGGCCGGCTCAAGGTTTTCCTTGGCGCCGCCCCGGGTGTCGGCAAGACCTACGCCATGCTGCAAGCGGCCCATACCCAGCTGCGCCAGGGCGTGAAAGTCATCGCCGGGGTGGTCGAAACCCACGGCCGCGCCGAAACCGAAGCGCTGCTCGGCGGCTTGCCGCAGCAACCGTTGGTGCGCTCGGAATACCGTGGCGTGATGCTCGAGGAAATGGACCTCGACGGCCTGCTCGCGGCCAAACCCAAGCTGGTGCTGGTGGACGAACTGGCCCACAGCAACGCCCCCGGCAGC
Source organism: Pseudomonas sp. Y24-6 (assembly GCF_020295325.1). NCBI lineage: Bacteria > Pseudomonadati > Pseudomonadota > Gammaproteobacteria > Pseudomonadales > Pseudomonadaceae > Pseudomonas > Pseudomonas sp. Y24-6. The sequence goes on from NZ_JACBXG010000003.1 coordinate 365,175, forward strand.
CGTCACGCCAAGCGCTGGCAGGACATCCAGGAACTGCTCTCTGCCGGTATCGACGTGTTCACGACCGTCAACGTCCAGCACCTGGAAAGCCTCAATGACCAGGTGCGCGGCATCACCGGCGTGCAGGTCCGCGAGACGTTGCCGGACTGGGTGCTGCAGGAAGCCTATGAACTGCTGCTGATCGACTTGCCGCCGCGGGAATTGCTCGAGCGTCTGCGCGACGGCAAAGTCTATGTGCCGGAGCAGGCACGGGCGGCCATCGATGCGTTTTTCACCCAGACCAACCTCACCGCCCTGCGTGAACTGGCCATGCAGACTGCCGCCGCGCAAGTCGACAATGACCTGGCCCAGGGCTATCGCCAACTCGGCCAGGATGCGCCGGCTGTGCGCGGTCGGTTGCTGGTGGGGGTCGATGGCGATGAGCAGGCCGAGCGCCTGGTGCGGCATGCCAGCCGGGTCGCCCAGCGTCGCCACCTGCCGTGGAGCCTGGTGCATGTGGACAACGGCAGCGCGGGCGACGAACAGGCACGCCTGCGCCTGCAAAGTGCCCAGCAACTGGCCGAACGCCTGGGGGGCGAGGTGGTGTTGCTGCGAGCTGGCGAGGTCGCGAAGACCCTGATCCAGCATGCCGGCGAACGTCGCGCCAGCCTGATCCTGGTGGGGCAATCCCGGCAGCGTTGGCGCCGGCGCCTGTTCGGGGGTGGCCTGGCGTCGCGGCTGTTGCGCAACGCGCGCGGGCTGGAAATCAACGTGCTCGACAGCGATCACGCGCAACATTCGCCACGCCCGCGTTCGACCCAGCCACTGGTGTGGTTCGACTATGCGCTGGCGCTGGTCGCGACCGTGCTCGCCACTGCCTTGGCCTGGGCCGTAGCCAGTGTGTTGCCGCTGCCCAACATCTCCCTGGTGTTCCTCGCGGCCGTGCTGCTGGTGGCCGTGCGCAGCAGTCTTGGCCCGGCGCTAGCCTGCGCGGCGCTGTCATTCCTGACCTATGACTTCCTGTTTATTCCACCGAATTTTTCCTTCAGCATCCAGCGCGAAGAAGACGTGCTGACCTTGTTGTTTTTCCTGTTGATGGCCGCACTCACCGGCAACCTCGCGGCGCGTCAGCGTCGACAATTGCAGGCGCTGCGCGATACCCAGGAAGAGACCAGCGAACTGCTCGACCTGTCGCGCAAACTCACCGCTGCCACTGATCGCCAGGCGGTAGTCAGCGCGGCGGCGCAGCACCTCAATGGCTGGAGCGACGTACAACTGTGCCTGCTCAATCGCGACGGGCAGGCGGGCTGGAAAGTTGAAACCGGTGGCCCGTTGACCTTCACCGAAGCCGAACGCGCAGCGGCCGACTGGGCCTGGCAACACGATCAACCGGCGGGTGCGGGAACCGGGACTTTGCCGATGGGACGCTGGTGGTGGTGGCCGTTGTCGGTAGAGGACGGACCGCTGGCGCTGCTCGGCGTCTGCGCCAGGGAAGGCCATACCTTGAGCGGCCAGCGCCGCCGCCTGCTGACCGCCTTGAGCCAGCCACTCGCCCAGGCACTGGCCCGTGCGCAACTGGCCCAGGACCTCGAGGCGGCGCGTCTGCACGGTGAAACCGAGCAACTGCGCAGTGCCTTGCTGGCCTCGGTGTCCCACGACCTGCGCACGCCGCTGACCTCGATGCGCGGCAGCATCGACAGCCTACTGGCGCTCGGCGAAGCGATTCCGCTGGAAGACCGCCGCGAACTGCTCGAAGGCACTCGCGACGAAGCCGAACGCCTCGATCGTTACATCCAGAACCTGCTGGACATGACCCGCCTGGGCCACGGTGCGTTGAAGCTGGCGCGGGACTGGGTGTCGCCGGCAGACATCGTCGGCAGTTCGCTCAATCGCCTGCGTGCGGTGCTCGCGCCGCTGCAGGTCAGCACCGAAGTGCCCCCGGAGTTGCCGCTGCTCTACGTGCACGCGGCGCTGATCGAACAGGCGCTGGTAAACGTACTGGAAAACGCCGCGCGGTTTTCCCCGCCTCAGGGCCGCCTGCAGTTGAGCGCTGGTGCCAATGACAGCGAGTTGTTTTTCTCGGTCAGCGACGAAGGGCCAGGAATTCCGGAGGACGAGCGGGCAAAGATTTTCGACATGTTCTACACCGCCGCACGGGGTGATCGGGGCGGGCAGGGCACCGGGCTTGGCCTGGCGATTTGCCAGGGGATGGTGGGCGCTCATGGCGGGCGGATCAGTGTCGCGGACGGGATCGAGGGCCGGGGCACCTGCATCACCCTGCATCTGCCACTGCAAGAACAGCCGGACGTTGAAAGTGAAGCCTGATACCCTTTGGATCTCTCTATGCCGCGATCAGAATTCATGAGCCAGACCGCGACCATCCTGGTCATCGACGACGAACCACAGATCCGCAAATTCCTGCGCATCAGCCTGGTTTCCCAAGGTTATAAAGTACTGGAAGCCGGAACCGGTACCGAGGGGCTGGCGCAGGCCGCGTTGAGTAAACCTGACTTGCTGGTGCTCGACCTCGGCCTGCCGGACATGGACGGCCAGCAGGTGCTGCGCGAGTTTCGCGAGTGGTCGACGGTGCCGGTGCTGGTGCTGTCGGTGCGTGCCGGCGAGGGGCAGAAAGTCGAGGCGCTGGACGGCGGTGCGAATGATTACGTGACCAAGCCGTTCGGCATCCAGGAATTCCTGGCCAGGGTCCGCGCGCTGTTGCGCCAGGCTCCAGCCGGGGAATCGCAGCAGGCGGCATTGAGCTTTGGACCGCTGACCGTAGACCTGGCCTACCGCCGGGTGCTGCTCGACGGCGCCGAAGTCGCATTGACCCGCAAGGAGTACGCAGTGCTGGCGCAACTGGCCCGGCATCCGGGGCGGGTGATTACCCAGCAGCAATTACTCAAGGATATCTGGGGGCCGACGCACACCGAGGACAGTCACTATTTACGGATTGTGGTGGGGCATCTGCGCCAGAAACTGGCCGATGACCCCACACAGCCGCGCTTTATTGTGACTGAGGCGGGGGTGGGGTATCGGTTGCTGGGTGGGGACAGCCTTTAACATTCGTATTGAATGTCCTGGCGTCATCGCGGGCAAGCCCGGCTCCCACAGGTTCGAGGTTGTTCAAAAATATTGTGAATCAACTCATAACCTGTGGGAGCCGGGCTTACCCGCGATGAGGCCCTTGAATCCTGCACAATTCTAGGGACTGCGACCCTGCTCTTCCTCATACCGATCCAGCGTATCGCGCGCAATTTCCCGGCCCAGCGCGATCAATTCCGGCGCCTTGTAGAACTCGAAAAACCGGCACACCCGCTTCGGCACGTTGATCAGGATATCCGGCGGATACCCGGCAATCTTGTACTGCGCCAACGAAGTCTGCATCACCTCGAAACTCTGGTTGATCAAATCCAGCAGCGACGCCGGCCCGACGTTATCGATAATGAACGACCCGGTGGCGGACTTCGGCGCACCCCCGGCCTCCGGAGCGGCGGCCGGTTGCTGGGCTTCAGGCTCGGCCGATTCGATCCACGGATTGATATCCGCCCCTTGCGCCTTCAGTGCTTCTTTCTCCAGCGCCAGCAATTGCTCGGCCTGCTTGCGTCGGAACGGCAACTTCGACCCCAGCGAATTGATCAGGCTGTCGAAGCGACTTTTGAACGCAGGCGGGCGCGGGATCACCGGCAATTGATAATGCCGCTGGTTGGTGGAGTTGAGATTGACCGCGATGATCAGGTCGCAATGGCTCGAGACCACCGGCACGATCGGCAGGGGGTTGAGTATCCCGCCGTCGACCAGCATGCGATTGCCTTGCATCACCGGGGTGAACAGGCTGGGGATGGCCGCCGAGGCGCGCATGGCCTGGTGCAGGCAGCCTTCCTGGAACCAGATTTCCTGCTGGTTGGTCAGGTCGGTGGCCACCGCCGTGTAGGGAATCCGCAGTTCCTCGATGTTGATCTCGCCGACGATCTTGCGAATCTGCCCGAACACTTTTTCGCCGCGAATCGCCCCCAGGCGGAAACTCACGTCTACCAGACGCAACACGTCGAGGTAGTCCAGGCTCTCGATCCAGTTGCGGTAATCCTCGAGTTTGCCGGCGGCGTAGATCCCGCCGACCACCGCGCCCATGGAGCAACCGGCGATGCACGCGATGTCGTAGCCTCGCCGTTCGATCTCCTCGATGACGCCGATATGGGCATAACCCCGGGCGCCACCTGATCCCAGTACCAGTGCGACACGCTTTTTCATGAATCGCCCTCGTCTGACAAGGTTCAACAATGCACCCAACGAGGGGGGCGCTTCAATCGCCAAGGTCGTTCAGGCAGGCGAAGACGTCGTTTTTTCGACACTCCGTGGCGGCGCAAGGGTATCTTGCTCAGCGCGACAGTTTCAGCAAGGCGCTCAAGGCACTTTTCAAGCGCCAGACCGTCTTACCTGCACGACTGTTTTCCTATTTTTTGAGGTGTAAGTGATGAAAGCCTGGATCTGTGTACCCTTGATTGCCCTGGCACTGGCCGGCTGTGCCGGCAAGACCGCCTACCGCGACAGCTGCGGCAGTGGCATCGATGCGGCGTGGCATGAGCTGGACCTGGCCAAGGCGGAGGGGTTTGCCGGTACCGTCAGCTACTCCAAGGCGCTGTCGTTGCTGACCGGTGCGAAGACCCAGCAGCAATTCGAGGCATTCGAAGGCTGCACCAAGAAAGCCGAAAAAGCGCGCTTCTACATTCGTGAGTCACGCGCGGGTCGTTGAGGCATGATGCAAGGCTGAGGCGCCATTGGGAAAAAGGAGCAAGCGATGTCCGGGTTGGTTGATCGGTTAGTGGCTCATGTGACGGGCCTTGAAGTCGGTGTGATGGCGAGTCAGGCGCGCCTGGAGGCACGCACCGACCCTGAGGCCCTGCACGATCTGCGCACTACGGTGCGCCGTCTGCGCAGCCTGCTGCGGCCCTTGCGCGGCTTGCCCGGCGTCGCTCAGCTGGAAGCGGCGGCGTCGCGGGTCGGCGACCTGACCACGCCGCTGCGCGACCGCGAGGTGTTGGCGGCGTACCTGCTCTCGCACGATCAACCGCAAGCGGCGCAACGGCGCATGGCGCAAATGGCCGAGGCGTATCCTGCAGTCGCCGCCAGCACCGAGCTGGCGCAACTGCTGCAGATCCTCGACGCGTTTCCGCGATTCCTGCGGGCGTCCCAGCGCCAGGGACTGCTTAAGGGCCTGCGCCCAAACATCGAAAAGCGCCTGGCGAAACAGTGGAAAAAACTCGACACCGCCCTGCACGATCCCGCCCACGACCGCCATCGCCTGCGACTGCTGATCAAGCGCGTGCGCTATGGGATCGAGGCCTACCCCGAACTGGACCGCTTGCCCAAGGCCGCACTGCCGCGCCTGAAAGCTGCGCAAGCGGCCCTGGGTGACTGGCACGATTGCTGGCAGTGGCTGGCGCGCGCCGAGCACGAGGCCGATCTGCAACCCTGCATCAGCACCTGGCAAACCACCATGGCCAAGGCCGAAAGCCGCGCCGACCGGGTGCTGGACAAGCTCAGTGCGGACTGCTTCAAGTCCTGACAACCGGCATCGCTACCGCAAGCTGCGACCTCCTGACTCGGCATCCCACCACCCCCGTAGGAGCTGCCGCAGGCTGCGATCTTTTGACGTTGATCCTTGGCGTCATCGCTGTCGCCCAAGATCAGATGATCGCAGCCTGCCGGCGGCAGCTCCTGCGGGATATGCGTGCGTCTCGGCCTATCTGTCGGTGGATTTGTCCGGAATAAGCCCTGTATCGCCTCCCGCGTCTGGTTAACATCCCTGCATCCCCATCTGCTCCGAGGTTTTCATGCGCTTCTCCGATCTGCTTGACGCTGTTCGCAGCCAACCGCTGGAACTGAGTATTCCAGCCGAATGGGCCCAGGGCCGGGCCAGTTTTGGTGGTCTGGTGGCCGCTTTGCAGTACGAAGCGATGCGTGCCCAGGTGCCGGCAGATCGTCCCGTACGCTCGCTGGCGATCACCTTTGTCGGGCCGGTCGAGCCGGATGTACCGGTCAGTTTCGAAGTGGATGTGCTGCGTGAAGGTAAAGCCGTCAGCCAGGTGTTGGGCCGGGCGATGCAAAAAGGCCAGGTGGTGACCCTGGTGCAAGGCAGCTTCGGCGGATCGCGTCCGTCGGAGGTGGCGGTGAGCGCACAACCGGCGCCGGAAATGAAACATTGGGAAGAATGCCAGGAATTGCCCTATATCAAGGGCATCACGCCGGAATTCATGCGCCACCTGGCCATGCGCTGGAGCGTCGGCGGGCTGCCGTTCACCGGCAATACTTCGCGTCAAATGGGGGGATGGGTGCGCTTGCGCGGGGACGTCAAGGAAGAGCCGGTCACCGAGTCGCACATCCTGGCGCTGGTCGATGCCTGGCCTCCTGCCTTGTTGCCGCATCTGAAGAAACCGGCCATGGGCAGCACGCTGACCTGGACCATCGAATTTGTTCAGCCGCTGCTGGAGGTGAGCACGCTGGACTGGTGCAAATACCTGGTTGAAATCGAATACGCGGCGGATGGCTACGGGCATGCGGCTGCCAAGCTGTGGAGCCACGACGGTCAATTGATCGCCATGAGCCGCCAGACCGTGGCCATTTTCGCCTGATCAATGCCGGCGGTGGCGCTCACGCCAGGCGCGCCACCAACCGCCGCTGAGAAGGAACCGCGGAAAGGTCACGAACTGCTCGACCAGCAGGCGCGACACGGCGTCCTTGCGACCGCTGAAGGGTTCGGATGCCTGTTTTTCCAGGGTATGCCCATGGCGCTGCAAGCCCAGGGCGGCGAGCAGCCCGACGATGCCGATGGCAAAGTTGACGAAGCTCAAGCCGAACACACCCGTCACGATCAGCAGGAACGCCAGGATAAACAGCGGTACCGCAAGCAAGTGCAACACCAGATTGGTCGGGTGCTGATGATTGTTGGGGTACTCCCGCCATTGCCAGGCGGGAAGGTTGGGATGACGCTTGCCCATGATGCTGATCCTCGATCCGTGTTGAACACATGATTGAAGAATAGGCCTGGGACAGCGCAGCGGCGAATGGAGGTTGGCTATCGGGGTGATAGCGCAAGGTTCAAGATGTGTATTGATCAGGACGTTGGGGACTCAGAGTTTCAACTGCCCAATCGCCTTGCTCAATTCCCCCGCCAACGCCGCCAGTTCATTACTGGTCAGCGCCGAACTCACCGTTTGCTGCACCGTGTTCTCGGTCACATCGCGAATGCTCACCACCGCCCGGTTCATCTCTTCGGCTACCTGGCTCTGCTGCTCGGCGGCCACGGCAATCTGCGTGTTGCTTTCGCGCATCTGTGCCACCGCACTGGTGATCTGCGCCAGCGCCGCGCCCGCTTCCTGCGCCTGCTGTACGCAGTCGTCGGCCTTGAACGAACTTTCCTGCATGAAATCCACCGCATCGCGGGTGCCCGCCTGCAGGGCCGAAACCATACGGGTGATCTCGTCGGTGGAGGCCTGGACGCGCTTGGCCAGGTTGCGCACCTCATCGGCGACGACTGCGAAACCCCGGCCCATCTCTCCGGCCCGGGCCGCTTCGATGGCCGCGTTCAGCGCCAGCAGGTTAGTCTGCTCGGCGATGCTGTGAATCACCCCGACCACGCTGTTGATTTTCTGGCTGTCTTCGGCCAGGCGCTGGATCATCTGGGCCGTTTGCTGCACACCGGACGATAGCCCGGCAATCGACAACTGCACGCGGCTGACCACGGCCTGACCGCTGCCCGCCAGGGTGTCGGCGGTTTGCGACAGGTCGCGGGTGGCGCCGGCGTGCTGGGCGATGTGATAAACCGTCGCGGTCATCTGGTTGATCGCCGTGGCGGCCTGGTCGGTTTCGCTTTGCTGGCCAAGCATGCCGTGGCGCACTTCGTCCATGCTCGAAGCCAGCCGCGCCGCACCGTCATCCAGCTGCCGCGCGGTGCTGGCCACGGTATTCACCACGCGTTGATAACCGGCCTGCATCGCGTTAAACGCATTGGCCATTTGCCCGACCTCGTCGGTGCAGGCCAGGGGCACGCGGGCCGACAGGTCGCCGGTTTTTTCCACGTGCAGCATCACGTCTTTCAACGTGTTGAGCTGGCTGAGCAGGAAGCGGATCAACAATTGCGATGCGCCGAGCATGGCCAGCATCAGGATAAACACCGCCACCGCGTAGTGGGCGAAGCGCTCGCCGAACACCTGGGTCAGGCTCGGGCCATGGGCGATGATCGCGACGTTCTGGCCATCCTGGCGACTGAAGACTTCAGCGCCCATCAACGGATTATCGCCGAACAGCGGCAGGGAATTGACCTCGACCCAGCCACGGGCGCCGGTCAGCGCCGGCACCGGTTGTCCGTCAATGATCGGCGCTGGCCCGTTGGAGAAGGCCAGCACGTTGTCGGCCTGGGGCAGCGGTTGCCCGTCCGGCCAGGCTTTCAGGAGGCGCGCCTGGGCCTGCGCCGACGCCTGGGCAGCGTGACCGCGTGCCTGCTGTTCGAGTTGCACGGCGTACAGCACCAGCAACAAGGTCGTGACGAAGGCGACGGCGTTGACCGCCCAGAATTTGTATTTCAACGAGATGTTGCTAAGCCAGGCACCCATGGAGGTCTTCTCTGATAGCGGAAACAATTATGGCAAGGTGCCATTATTGTGCCGGGATCGGGCGGAAGGGTCTTGATGTGGATCAAGGTTCCCGGTCAGGCTGGACACAGCCATTGCCTGCGTAATGCGCTATCCTGCGCGCCTTAAAATTTCCCTCGCTACAGGATCGCGTCCCATGAAAGCTGCACTCGTCGAACTCATCAGCAAAATCAGCTCCGGGTGCATGAGCGCTGACGAAATCCTCAAGGTGGCGGACGAAGCGGCCCAGGCCTACGCCGACCCGCAGGCGTTCCTGACGGCGAATCCGGACATCAACTACGACGACACTTTCCCGATCCCGCTGGGGGAATGGGTGGTGGTCGGCAGCCTGCCGGAAACCGTGCTGTTCCAGGCCGATACCTACATGGACCTGTTCGCCCTGATCGTCGCCTCGTTCGGGCCGGGCGTGGACTTCAACATCAAGCCCAAACAACTGGCCAAGACCGAAGCCCTGACGGCGCTCAATCGCATCCAGGTGCAGATGGGCAGCATGAACAAGGAAAACGGCGGCTACACGCTGATGAACTTCAGCCAGTTGCTCGATGATGAATTGCAAGTGGTGCTGGTGTACGGCGACGACGTGCCGCGGGTACTGGAATTGTGCGCCGAGGTCGGCATCGCCGCCGCTCCATCCCTGGAAGCCCTGAAAGTCGCCATCCACGTTTAATACAATAAAACGGAACCCTGGCATTGGCCGGCTATCCTAAGAGGGCAAACCACTCTTAGGGAGCGTCACCATGGGTTCCACGTTCAACGGCCTGATTGGCCTGATTATTCTTGCCCTGGACATCTGGGCCATCATCAACGTGCTGAAAAGTGGCGCATCCACCGGCATGAAGATCGTCTGGGTGCTGCTGATCCTGCTGTTGCCGGTCCTGGGCCTGATCATCTGGGCCATCGCCGGTCCGCGGGGCAATGTGCGGATCTGACGCATTTTTCAGCAAAGCACCCATCCTGTGGGAGCTGGCTTGCCGGCGATTGGATCAACGCGGTGTGTTTGACAGACCGCACCGTCTGTATCGCAGGCAAGCCAGCTCCCACATGGAATCAAACTTGCCCTGCAACTGAGGTTCGACCTGTCATCTTCCGCGTCGTAGAATGCGCGCCTTTCCCGGGCAATCGAGCAAATCGATTGGCCATCATGGGCGGGTAACCGTCCGTTGCCACCGCATTCATCGGAGCACTTCCCATGAGCACCACCCCAACCAGCGAATACCTGGAAACCCTCTACGAAGGCTATGGCCAGCGTTTTCGCATGGAAAAACTGCTGCACGAAGTGCGCACCGAACACCAGCACCTGGTGATTTTCGAAAACCCGCGCATGGGCCGGGTCATGGCGCTGGACGGCGTGATCCAGACCACCGAAGCCGACGAATTCATCTACCACGAAATGCTCGCCCACGTGCCGATCCTGGCGCACGGGACCGCCAAGCGCGTGCTGATCATCGGCGGCGGTGACGGCGGCATGCTGCGTGAAGTGGCCAAGCACCGTGGCGTCGAGCACATCACCATGGTCGAGATCGACGGTACGGTGGTGGATATGTGCAAGGAATTCCTGCCGAACCACTCCAAAGGCGCGTTCGACGATCCACGCCTGAACCTGGTGATCGATGACGGTATGCGTTTCGTCGCGACCACCACCGAAAAGTTCGACGTGATCATCTCCGACTCCACCGACCCGATCGGCCCGGGCGAAGTGCTGTTCTCGGAAAACTTCTACCAGGCTTGCCGTCGCTGCCTGAACGAAGGCGGCATCCTGGTGACGCAGAACGGCACACCGTTCATGCAGATCGAAGAAGTCAAAACCACTGCCGGACGCCTGCGCAGCCTGTTCCCGGACTGGCATTTCTACCAGGCAGCCGTACCGACCTACATCGGCGGCTCGATGACCTTTGCCTGGGGCGCGACCGACACCCGCTATCGCAAACTGTCCCGTGAAACCCTGCAGCAGCGCTTTGCCGGCAGCGGAATAATCACCCGCTACTACAACCCGGAAATCCACATCGGCGCATTCGCATTGCCGCAGTACGTACTGCAGGCCATCAACAAGCCAAGCAACGACTGAAGGCACACGCATTGACTGTAGGAGCGAGCTCGCTCGCGATGGACGTCAACGATGACGCGGGTTGCCAGATTAAACGTGGCGCCTTCAAAGCCATCGCAAGCAAGCTCGCTCCTACAGTTTTTTGTGTCAACCGGTGAATAATCCGGGGGAACGATCACCCCGTGCAAAAGTCCAGATAGATGTAAGCCCACTTGCGGGTTTTATCGAGGAGGCACTGATGCAAAAGTGGAAAATCACTTTCGTGGATGATCACGGTGAAACAGTCGACGAAATCTTCGAGTGCGAGGAGTGCCCGGACAACGAGCACGCCGCCAAGCTCATCAAGGCTCGTCTGCTTCCTGTCGCGGCGGAACTGGATCTGAATGATCTGGAAGGGCGTACCGCCGACGCGAGCGTCAAAAGTCTTAAATCCCAGAACAGCATACAAATCCTCGGCATCACTCCCGTCTGATACAACTCCTGTCACATTTAAACCAGGCCTTGGCAGCTGCTCGGTCAAAGGGCTACTCTGCAGAAGAGATCAGCGATTGGATCGCTAAGGTCTGGTCTTGTCAGCTACATGCTTGATTCCCATCGGTGACCTGGTTACCGGCTCGTCCTCACTATTCGGCTGGGGGCGTCGGGGAGCACGGAAAGTCTATCCATCGGATTGAGGAGGACGTTTCATGAGCACAGCCTATCAAGAAGACATCAGCAGCAGCGTGTTGCGCCGCATGAAAGAAGGCGGTTTCGATTTTTCAAAATTTCATCCCATCGAGTTCTACGCGATTTTCCCCGACGAGGAGCGGGCCCGCAGGGCAGCAGGTCATTACCGTGGTGAGTCCTTGAACGCGCAGATCAGTGTGCGCGACGACGGCGCATGGGCGCTGGAACTGAGCAAGGTCATGTACGCCACCTACGATGACATCGGCGATTTCGAACAGGGATTCGAGGCAGTGGTAGAGCCTCTGGGCGGCATCATCGAAGGATGGGGCGTGAAGCAGGAGGTACGAGGGCGACTCGCATAACATTATGAACAGCAACAACACCCAGCAACGGCTGACCTTCGGGTTGGCCGTTTTTCGTTCAAAAGCATGATCAAAAGATCGTCCAATCGCGGCCCGAACTTCGGCACCTCCTATATTGGAATGCGCCCTCCGCGGGAGCCGCCGAAGGCTGCGATCTTTTGATCCTGCTTTTGATTCAAAAAGGCAAAAAAAAACCGCCCAAAACAGGCGGCCAAAAGGGAAGTTCGATGAGCTTTTCAGCGAATAAGCCAATTATCCCCATCGTCAGGCGGGCAGTGAAATCAACTCTGACTATGCTGGTGATAGCGACAGCATTGCTTCGCAATGGAGCGGGGGCGATCAGGTTGGGGCATTTGCCGCACGCAATTGGTGCGGTGTTTTCACAGCTTTTATCCAACTGATTGATATAAAAGCGTTTATGCCGATGGCACGGGCCTTGCGATGCCTAGATGTCCGGGTGACAAGGAGTACGGCATGATCCGCACCTATTTTGATGAGATGTACGATGCCGGCGGCCAGGTCCGCCCGCATTACCGGGAATTTGCCCGTTGGCTGGCCGAAACGCCTGACGAGTTGCTGGCCCAACGGCGCCGCGAGGCCGATCTGCTGTTTCATCGAGCCGGTATTACGTTCACGCTTTACGGCGACGAGCAGGGCACAGAGCGCCTGATTCCGTTCGACACCATCCCGCGGAGCATTCCCGCGAGCGAGTGGCGGGTAGTCGAACGCGGTTGTATCCAGCGGGTCAAGGCGTTGAACATGTTCCTCGCCGACCTCTACCACGAGCAGCGCATCATCAAGGCCGGGATCATTCCGGCGGAGCAGGTGCTGGCTAACGAGCAGTACCAGTTGGCGATGCAAGGGCTCGACCTGCACCGGGATATCTACTCACACATCTCCGGTGTCGATCTGGTGCGCGACGGTGACGGCACCTACTACGTGCTCGAAGACAACCTGCGTACGCCCAGCGGCGTCAGCTACATGCTCGAAGACCGCAAGATGATGATGCGCCTATTCCCCGAATTGTTTTCGGCCCAGCGCATCGCTCCCATCGACCACTACCCGAACCTGTTGCTCGATACCCTGAAAAGCTCCAGTCCCATCGACAACCCCAGCGTGGTGGTGCTGACCCCGGGCCGCTTCAACAGCGCGTTCTTTGAACATGCGTTCCTGGCGCGGGAGATGGGCGTCGAACTGGTCGAGGGCGCGGACCTGTTCGTGCGTGACGACAAGGTCTTCATGCGCACGACTGACGGGCCGAAGGCGGTCGATGTGATCTATCGCCGACTCGACGACGCATTCCTCGATCCGCTGGCGTTCAATCCAGACTCCATGCTCGGCGTGCCAGGGCTGCTGTCGTCCTACCGTTCGGGCAACGTGGTACTGGCGAATGCCATCGGCACCGGGGTGGCGGATGACAAATCGGTGTATCCGTTTGTCACCGACATGATCCGCTTTTACCTGGATGAAGAACCGATCCTGAAGAACGTTCCGACCTTCCAGTGTCGTAATCCTTCTGAACTTTCCCACGTGCTGGCCAATCTTCCAGACTTGGTGGTCAAGGAAACCCAGGGTTCGGGGGGCTACGGAATGCTGGTCGGGCCGGCCGCGACGGCGGCGGAAATCGAGTTATTCCGCGCGCGCATCAAGGCCAAGCCGCATGCCTATATCGCGCAGCCGACCCTGTCGCTGTCGACCTGTCCGACCTTCGTCGAAAACGGCATTGCGCCACGGCATATCGACCTGCGTCCGTTTGTATTGTCCGGCCGTGAAACCCGGGTGGTGCCCGGTGGCCTGACCCGTGTTGCGCTGCGCGAAGGCTCCCTGGTGGTGAATTCCTCCCAGGGCGGTGGAACCAAGGACACCTGGGTAGTCGAGGATTGAAGGAAGCTTGCCATGTTAAGTAGAACTGCCTCGGATCTGTATTGGATGTCGCGTTACCTGGAGCGGGCGGAAAACCTCGCACGGATGCTCGACATCAGTTATTCGCTGTCGCTGATGCCACAGGATGGCCGCGGCGACGGCTTGCACGAACTGGCCATGCCGCTGCTGATCACCGGCACCCTGGAGGATTATCTTGAGCGCCACGGCGAACTGCACGCCGAGCGACTGCTGCACTTCTTCGCCCTGGATGCGGCCAATCCGGCCAGTATCTACAGTTGTCTCGGTTCTGCACGAGCCAGTGCCCATGCCGTGCGTGGGCGGATTACCGCCGACATGTGGGAAAACATCAATGCCACCTGGCTGGAAATCCGCGGTATCGCCGACCAGGGCTTGAGCCGCTATGGCATGAGCCGCTTCTGCGAATGGATCAAGGAACGTTCCCACCTGTTTCGCGGCGCGTCCTACGGCACCATCATGCGCAACGATGCGTTTCGTTTCATTCGCCTGGGCACTTTCATCGAGCGCGCCGACAACACCCTGCGCCTGCTCGATGCGCGCTACGAAATGGCCGGTGACCAGGCGGAAGCGGTCAGCGACGGCACCGCACATGCCTATTACCAGTGGAGTGCGCTGTTGCGCGCGCTGTCTTCATTCGAGGCCTACACCGAGATTTACCGCGACGCGCCCGGCGCCCGCCATGTTGCCGAATTGCTGCTGCTGCGTGCCGACGTACCGCGCTCACTGCGCGCCTGTACCGAAGAAATCGACCAGATTCTCGCCCAGCTTCCAGGCGCCAACGGCCGACCGGCCCAACGCCTGGCCGCAGAAATGGACGCGCGCCTGCGCTACACCGGCATCAACGAAATTCTCGACGAGGGCCTGCACGCCTGGCTGACCGAGTTCATCCCGCTGGTGCGCCAGCTGGGCAACGCCATTCACAGTTCCTACCTGGAGGCTGCATGAGACTTTCCATTAGCCACGAGACCACCTATCACTACGAAGATCAGGTGCGGGCCAGCATCCAGTACCTGCGACTGACACCCCACGACAGCGAGCGCCAGCATGTGCTCAGCTGGCAGCTCGACCTGCCGCGCCCGGTGCGCGCGCAGCTTGACCCGTTTGGCAATATCCTGCATGTGCTGACCATGGACGAACCGCACGAGGCCATCATCATCGGCGCCCGTGGCCAGGTCGACATCGACGAGCTGCGCGAAGCCGAGCATGAAAGCCAGTCGGCGCTGCCGTTCCTGCGGTTCACCCGCCTGACCGAACCGGATGAAGCCTTGCGCGCGTTCGCGGAGAAGCAATGCAAGAAGCGCCGCGATCGCACGGCGCTGATCGACCTGATGCACGGCCTGAATTCGCACATGACCTACACCCCGGGCTCGACCGAGGTCGACACCAGCGCGGCCCAGTCCTTCGCCGGGCGCTCCGGGGTTTGCCAGGACCACACCCACGCCTTCCTGGCCTGCGCCCGCAGCCTGGGGATTCCGGCGCGTTACGTATCGGGTTATTTGTACAGCGAGAACAGCGAGCATCTGGCCAGCCACGCCTGGGCCGAAGCCTGGCTGGATGACGCCTGGTACAGCTTTGACGTAACCAACGAACTGGCCCGGCCCGAACGCCACCTGAAATTGGCCGTGGGCCTGGACTACCTGGACGCCTGCCCAGTACGCGGCATGCGCCGCGGTGGCGGCTGTGAACAGATGCACGCAAAGGTGTTCGTCTCGCCGACGCCATTGCCGGTTTTTTCGGTCCAGGAGCAGTAACCCGGAGACCGCATCGCGATCAGTTCAGCCCAGGTACTACAAAACTAGGGCTGAACCTTGCGCCCAGCCATATGCTTCAAATACCCCACCAGCCTCTCCAGATCCTGATCCGGCAGCACCTGCGCACTGAACCCGGGCATCTTCGCCTGCGGCCACTGCCGCAGGCTCTGCGGATCCCGAATGTAGCGCTTGAGGAAATCAGCGCCGAAGTATTCGGTGGGATTAAACGGAATGTTTAGATCCGGTCCGAACTGCGCATCCCCTGCGCCGTTCAACCGATGGCACGCCAGGCAATTCTTCTGGAACAGCGCAAATCCCAGGTTCACCGGATCGTCGGCCTTCAACGCCGGGTCCGGCAGCAGGACAGGGAAGCGCTGGGCCACCGGCGCCAGTTGCCGAATGCTCGCGACTTCGAATGGCCATTGCTCCGGGCTGATGTTGCCTGCCTGGGGATCGGTCCAGACCAGATAAAACGGCCCCGCGCTGTGCTTGCCCGCAGACAGGGCGGGCCATGGCCGGGCCGGATCCTCGATCGCCAGCCAGGCTCTGGCGCCCTGGGCATTGAGCAGGGGCGCGGCTGAGAGCTCTGCGGCAAATCCGTCCAGCGCCACTGCCTGCAGATGGTCTTCTGGCTTGATCCCGGTCAGCAACGCAGCGATGGGCACGGCACGGTAGGTCATCTCGCGCTTGTAAGACACATCGTTGCTGATGGTGATGGTCTGCACCTGCGGATGCTTGAGCAGCTCGGCGGTTTGCCAGGTGCGCGAATTCTCGCCCAGCTGCAGATCCAGCTGTGCGGCAGAAAGGGGCGTGCTTAGTAGAAAGGCCCCGAGCAGAATGAGCGTTTTCAAATGATCGCCGTCCATGTCGTGGAGAGTGCCGTAAAGGTTGGCACACCCACGCTGGCCCGGGTAGCGGGCAGTCACATTTCTACGGCGGCGATAACAAAAGGCGCTTAAATCAGCCGATGACCTTGGTCAGGTTCGGCAAAATCAACAACAGCGTGGTGGCGAAAAGAATGAGCCCGGCTTGACGTACTTTCGATTGTTTGAACATGGCTTGACCGCCTTTATTGTTATTTCCTGATGCCTGCCTGCATATCTCCATGACGGCAGCGCGTTGCACATCCTGTCCGACGAGCGCCTCGGCAAAACCCGACGACAACTTCGTACATGATTACCTTAGGGCCCGCGTCACTCGTGGCTTAGATCCATTTCGTATGAATGGCTCTCAATTAGCTATTAAAATAGCATGAGGCCTATTGCCAGCTCCTTTGCCGCCCTTTTGCTAGACCTCTCGCCGACCTGAAACGGTTAATCCCGTAGCACGCTACCGTTCGTCTGAGCGTGTGCGTCAATGGTGCTGAGCGTTGTGGTCATTGAATGTGGTGGGCTGAGGCATCAGGTTAAGGCTTCCTGAAGATCAAAAGATCGCAGCCTTCGGCAGCTCCTACATTAATCGCGTTGTCCCTGTAGGAGCTGCCGAAGGCTGCGATCTTTTGATCTTCAACTACAACAGGTGAGGACGTCATGACCCAAGCTTTGATTTTCGACGCGTTACGCACGCCCCGGGGCAAAGGCAAGGCCGATGGCTCCTTGCACAGCGTCAAACCGATTAACCTGGTTGCTGGCCTGATGACCGCGCTGCAGCGGCGCATGTCCCTGGACACCAGCCAGGTCGACGACGTGGTGCTGGGGTGCGTGACGCCCATCGGTGATCAAGGCTGCGACATCGCCAAGACGGCGGCGCTGGTGGCGGACTGGGATATCAGCGTGGCGGGTGTGCAGATCAACCGGTTTTGCGCCTCGGGGCTCGAGGCGGTGAATCTCGGGGCGATGAAAGTGCGTTCCGGTTTTGAAGACCTGGTGGTGGTCGGCGGCGTCGAATCCATGTCCCGGGTGCCCATGGGCAGCGACGGCGGGGCGTGGGCCCTGGACCCGCAAACCAACCTGCATACCCATTTTACCCCGCAAGGCGTGGGCGCCGATCTGATTGCCACACTGGAAGGCTTCAGCCGTGAACAGGTCGACGCCTACGCGCTGCACTCCCAGCAAAAGGCCGCGCGGGCTCGGGGCGATGGCTCGTTCAGCAAATCCCTGGTGCCGGTGCAGGATCAGAACGGCATCGTCCTGCTCGATCATGATGAATTCATTCGCGCCGACACGACTCTCGAAGGGTTGGGCAAGCTCAAGCCGAGCTTCGAAATGATCGGCCAGTTGGGCTTCGACGCCACTGCGCTGCGGGTCTACAGCCATGTGGAGCGCATCAACCACGTCCACACCCCCGGCAACAGCTCCGGCATCGTCGATGGTGCAGCGCTGATGCTGATTGGCTCAGAGGCCAAGGGCCGGGCGCTGGGCTTGCAACCTCGGGCGCGGATCGTTGCCGCGGCGGTGACCAGCACTGACCCGACCATCATGCTCACGGGGCCCGCCCCGGCCACGCGCAAGGCCCTGGCGAAGGCCGGTTTACGGGTCGAGGATATCGATCTGTTCGAGGTCAACGAGGCCTTCGCCTCGGTGGTGCTGAAATTCATCAAAGACATGGCCATCGACCCGGACAAGGTCAACGTCAACGGCGGCTCCATCGCCATGGGGCACCCATTGGGCGCCACCGGCTGCGCAATCCTTGGCACCTTGCTCGACGAACTGGAAGCCCGCCAGTTGCGCTACGGCCTCGCGACGCTGTGTGTCGGCGGCGGCATGGGCATCGCCACGATCATCGAACGCCTCTGAGCCCCGACTTCAAGGAACATTGTCATGACCGAAGCCATCCGTTACGAAAAGGGCCAGGACCAGATCGTCGTCCTGACCATTGATATGCCGGGCCAGAGCGCCAACACCATGAATGCTGTGTACCGCGACGCCATGGCGGACTGCGTGCAGCGCCTGGTCGAAGAGAAAGCGTCGATTGCCGGCGTGATCATCACCTCGGCGAAAAAGACTTTCTTTGCCGGCGGCGATCTCAATGAACTGATCAAGGTCGGCAAGCCCGAGGCCAAGGCCTTCTACGACATGGTATTGACCCTCAAGGCCCAGCTGCGCGCCCTGGAAACGCTCGGCAAGCCCGTAGTCGCCGCGATCAATGGCGCAGCGCTCGGCGGCGGCTGGGAAATCTGCCTGGCGTGCCATCACCGCGTAGCGCTGGATCATTCCTCGGTGCAGCTTGGCCTGCCGGAGGTCACCCTGGGCCTGCTGCCGGGCGGCGGCGGGGTCGTGCGCATGGTGCGCCTGCTCGGGATCGAGAAAGCCTTGCCGTATCTGCTGGAGGGCAAGAAGGTGCGGCCTCAACAGGCCTTGCAGGCCGGTTTGATCGACGAGCTGGCGCAGGATCCGCAAGAGTTGCTGGGCAAGGCCCGGGCCTGGATCCTGGCCAATCCGGCCGCGGTGCAGCCATGGGATGTGAAGGGCTACCAGATACCCGGCGGCACGCCATCGCACCCCAAAGTCGCGCAGATGCTGGCGATCGCGCCATCGATCCTGCGCAGCAAAACCCAGGGCTGCATGCCCGCACCGGAAAAAATCCTCTGCGCGGCGGTGGAAGGGGCCCAGGTTGATTTCGACACCGCGCACCTGATCGAGACCCGTTATTTTACCGAGTTGACCACCGGCCAGGTGTCGAAAAACTTGATCGGCACCTTCTGGTTTCAGCTCAATGAAATCAACGCCGGGGGCTCCAGGCCCCAGGGGCATGCCCCGTTCACCACGCACAAGGTCGGCGTGCTGGGTGCCGGGATGATGGGCGCGGGCATTGCCTTCGTCAGCGCCTCGGCGGGTATCGAGGTGGTGCTCAAGGACATCAACCTGGCCGCAGCAGAGAAGGGCAAGGCCCACTCGGCGACACTGCTGGATAAACAAGTCGCTCGCGGGCAGCTGTCATCCGAGCAGCGCGAAGCGATTCTGGCGCGGATTCAACCGAGCGAAAATGATGCTGACCTCGCCGGCTGCGACCTGATCATCGAAGCGGTGTACGAGGATCGGGAGCTCAAAGCCAAAGTGTCCTCGGCCGCGCAGAAAGTCGTCGGTGCCCAGGCGGTGATCGCCTCCAACACGTCCACCTTGCCGATCAGTGGCCTCGCGACCGCCGTGCCCGACCAGACCCGGTTCATCGGCCTGCATTTTTTCAGCCCGGTGGAAAAAATGCCCCTGGTGGAGATCATCAGGGGCACGCGCACCAGCGATGAAACCCTGGCCCGGGGTTTTGATTTCGTCCTGCAAATCAAGAAAACCCCGATCGTCGTCAACGACAGCCGTGGTTTCTTCACCTCGCGGGTGTTTGGCACTTTCACTAACGAAGGCATCGCCATGCTCGGCGAAGGGGTGAGCGCGGCGATGATCGAAACCGAGGCGCGCAAGGCGGGCATGCCGATTGGACCGCTGGCGATTTCCGATGAGGTTTCCCTGAGCCTCATGAGCCACATCCGCCAGCAAACCGCCAAGGACCTGCAGGCGGAGGGCAAACCGCTGATCGAGCATCCAGCCTTTGCGGTGATCGATCTGTTGCTCAACGAGTACAAGCGTCCTGGCAAGGCCGCAGGCGGCGGGTTTTATCAATACCCAAGTGGTGGCCAGAAGTACCTGTGGCCGGAACTGAAAACCCGCTTCGAAACGGCCGACGGGCAGATCTCGCCCAAGGACGTGCGCGACCGCCTGCTGTTCGTGCAGGCCATCGAAACCGTGCGGTGCCTGGAGGAGGGCGTGCTGACTTCGACGGCGGATGCCAACATCGGCTCGATTTTCGGCATCGGGTTTGCGGCCTGGACCGGCGGAGCGTTGCAGTTCATCAACCAGTACGGCGTGCAAGACTTCGTCGCTCGCGCGCAGTACCTGGCCGAGCAATATGGCGAGCGATTCACGCCGCCGGCACTGCTGCTGGAAAAAGCGGCCCGGGGGGAGACGTTTTAGGGGACCGATGATGCTGTGGGGCTTGCCTTGTCACGGTGTTTCGAGGCAGGCTCTGGGTGTGCATTATTCCCATCACGTGTCAGGTATTTTTTATGTCGTTACGCATCTGCATTCTGGAAACCGACATCCTGCGTCCGGAACTGGTCGATCAATATCAGGGTTACGGGCAGATGTTCCAGCGTCTGTTCACGCAGCAGCCAATTGCCGCCGAGTTCACGGTGTACAACGTGATGCAGGGCGAGTATCCCGACGATGAGCAGGTGTTCGATGCTTATCTGGTCACCGGTAGCAAGGCCGATTCCTTTGGCACCGACCCGTGGATAGAAACCCTCCGGGCTTATCTGCTCAAGCGCTACGAGCGCGGCGACAAGTTGCTCGGCGTGTGTTTCGGTCATCAGTTGCTGGCGCTGTTGCTGGGCGGCAAGAGCGAGCGCGCCACTCAAGGATGGGGTGTCGGCACCCACAACTACAAGCTGGCGGCCAAGGCGCCGTGGATGAGCCCGGTCGTGGAAGAGCTGACCTTGCTGATCAGCCACCAGGACCAGGTCACCGCGCTACCGGAAAACGCCACAGTCATCGCCTCCAGCGATTTCTGCCCGTTTGCCGCGTACCACATCAACGATCAGGTGCTGTGCTTCCAGGGGCATCCAGAGTTCATCCACGACTACTCGCGAGCCCTGCTTGACATCCGTCAGCAGGCCCTGGGCGAACAGATTTACCAGAAGGGCGTGGCCAGCCTCGACCAGCAGCACCACGGCGCTACCGTGGCCGAGTGGATGATGCGGTTCGTGGCGCACAAGCCAGAGCTCAAAGCGGTCTAGCCGAAACCTGCGGGAGCAAGGCTTGCCCGCGATCGAGTGCGCAGCACTCGCCTTGCTCCTACAACCACCCCGATCTCTTGAAACTTGCCCACAAACTCACGCAGCCCACCGCAATAAACCCCAGCACCGCGAAATACCCGTAGTGCCAGGTCAGCTCCGGCATGTTCTGGAAGTTCATCCCGTAGATCCCGGCCACCGCCGTCGGGAACGCCAGAATTGCCGCCCATGCGGCAAACTTGCGCTGCACCACGCTCTGGCGTGACGCCTCCAGCAACACCCCGACCTCGATCGTCTGGCTGGCAATGTCGGCCAGGGTCGTGAGGTCTTCCATCTGCCGGGTGACGTGGATCTGCACGTCGCGAAAGTACGGCCGCATGTTTTTGTCGATGAAAGGAAAACTGAGCCTCTGCAGCTCCTCGCCAATCTCCACCATGGGCGCTGCATAACGCCGCAGGCGCACGACATCGCGACGCAGGCCGTGGAGCTTCTGGATATCGCGTTCATTCAGCGCGCTGCACAACACATTGCGTTCCAGCGCATCGATCTCGGCATGGATCGCCTCGCCCACCGGCTGGTAGTTTTCGATCACGAAGTCGAGGAGGGCATAAAGGACAAAATCTTCCCCGTGCTCCAGCAGCAGCGGACGTGCCTCACAACGTTGTCGGACGTAGGCGTAGGACGCCGAATGTCCATTTCGCGCAGTGATGATGTAGCCGTTGCCGGCGAAGATGTGGGTTTCGATGAACTCGAGTTTTCCCTGTTCATCGCGGATGGGCGAATAGGTGACGATAAACAGCGCGTCGCCGAAGGTCTCGAGCTTGGGCCGGCTGTGTTTTTCCAGGGCGTCTTCAATAGCCAGTTCGTGCAGGTTGAACTGGCGTTGCAGATTGGCCAGTTCCTGGGCATCGGGCTCTTCCAGCCCGATCCAGACGAAGTGGTCGGGCTTGGCAGCCCAGGCAGCGCCCTCGTCGAGGGTGATGTTGGTCACTTTTTTCCCGGCGCTGTAAACCGCAGCCGCAACAACTCTACCCATGGTGTTGGTTCACTTCTGATTAGCAGGCAGTGTCCAGCTTAGCCCGTAGGCGCTGTCGAGTGAAACGAGGCTGTGATCTTCTTACCCTGTCGCGTGTACTCTCGGCCCTCCATGGCCACGATCGACTAGCCCGCCAGAATCTGCCGATCCATCGACGCAATGCACTCACGCATCTGCTCGCGACATTGCTCGATCAATGCCGGCATATCATCCAGGCTCAACCCGGCCGTAGGAATTGCCGGCAATGAGCGGATCAGAATCTTCCCGCTGTCCCAGCGATTCAGGCGCATGTGCTTCACATAAGTGCTGACGCACACCGGCACAATCGGCACCCCGGCAGCGATCGCCATCTGGAACGCGCCTTTCTTGAAAGGCAACAAATCTTCACCCAGGTTACGCGTGCCTTCCGGAAACACCCAGATCGAAGTGTTTTCATTCTGCAGCGTATGAGTCGTCGTCAACATCGACTTGCGCGCCTTCTGCGCATTGCCCCGGTCGATCAGCACGTTACCGGCCAACCAGAACAACTGCCCGAACAGCGGTACCCACTTCAGGCTCTTCTTGCCGATGCACACGGTGCGGTACGGAACGACGTTGCCGAACACGAAAAGATCATAGTTGGACTGATGGTTGGCGATGATCACGCAGCTCGCAGGCTTGTCCATCAACGGGCCAACGTCGGCTTTTACCCGCAGGCGCAGGATACACATTGCAGGCCAGGCGTAGAGGCGCGCGCACAGGCGACTGTTGTCCGGGTTGAAAGGTCGGCACAGGCCGAGAATCACGCCCAGCACACCGGCGAGAATAAAGTGCAGGCCCATCAATAACATACGAAACGCGAACAGCATTTAGAGGCCCCACCGGGACAAAAGGTGGCGCAGTGTACGGATGTGCACTGTTTTCGGCAATTGTCGCTATAGAGTTCGGAGATAGGCGATGTTTAAGCACATGTTTCCGAATTGTGTGTCAGACGCGTCCTAGAGCTGTCGTAGGATTTTAACCGATGGGTAAACAAAGCCCGACACGAGGGTCGCAAAGCTTTGTAGGAGCGAGCTTGGTCGCGAAGAACTCGTGGACACCGCGTTTTCCCAGGCTTCACGCGTGATCGTTGACGTTTTTCGCGAGCAAGCTCGCTCCTGCAATGGGCCGCATGGCCGGGCGGGTTTTTCAGGGGCGCAAGTCCGGGCTTAGCCCATATGTTGCTGATCCAGGACGATGGCGTTGTCCAGCGTCTCCAGCAGCGCCTTGCGCACCTTCAGCTTGGTGTTCTTGTGCGCGGTCATATTGATCTTCTTCAACTGCCGGGCAGCAGCCCGCGCAGCCCCTTGCAGTTCATCGGCAGACACCACGACGTCAAGGAAGCCTGCATCGACGGCGCTCTGCGGATTAAACATCTCGCCATTGATCACGGAGCGGTGGAACGCTGACTTGCGCAGGCGATCGCGCGCCAGCTCGATGCCGGCGTGGTGCATGGTCATGCCGATCTGCACTTCGTTAAGGCCGATGCTGAAAGCCCCCTCGACACCAATGCGGTAGTCCACCGACAACAGCAGGAACGCGCCCTTGGCCACCGCATGTCCGGGGCATGCGACGATCACCGGGAACGGGTGCGCCAGCAGACGACGAGCCAGCGTCGAGCCAGCCGTGACCAGGGCTACGGCTTCCTTGGGACCGGACGTCATGACCTTCAGGTCATAACCCCCCGACAAAATCCCGGGCGTGCCGGTGATGATCACCACCGCGCGATCAGTCACCGCCTGATCCAGCGCAGCGTTGAACGCGGCAATGACGTCCGGCGAGATCGCATTGACCTTGCCGTTGCTCAAGGTCAGTGTCGCGATACCGTCTTCGAGGTGGTAGGAGATCAACTCACTCATGACGCTATTCCTTGTATGAAAGATGAGGCAGACGTTACCCACCACCGTAGGCCAGGTAAAGCGCCGTGACTGACTCGCCGGTCACCCCGCGTCGCCGCTCAGCGCGTGGCCAGCCACCGCCGCTGTGCCTTCGCCTCTATATAGAAGGGGCGGCCAAGCCGGAGATTGGCAGGTTTGCCATGGCCAGCGGGTAGCCCGAACAACTAAATCGCTAACCGCATGAAAATTCTGAAAAAAATATTTGCCATCGGAAAAGCTTTCGACTACATTAGCGCGCCTCGACAGACAGAACATGTTTGAAGAGATACGGTGAAGTGTCCGAGTGGCTTAAGGAGCACGCCTGGAAAGTGTGTATACAAGAAATTGTATCGAGAGTTCGAATCTCTCCTTCACCGCCACATTCTGAAAAGCCCCGCAAATCAATGGTTTGCGGGGCTTTTTAATTTCCGATTGTACTACTCATTTGTACTACTCGCGAACCTCTCCCTCGTTCGGCACGCACCTCCAGCCCCCGGCCTTTAGCAGTATCCCTCCGTCGAGCATGCTCAGGCACGTCGCTACGCTAAATCTGCCAGCCCAGCAGCACCATACCTCACCAGATTGCACGCTGCGTCACGCCCCAACAATATGGCCCCATATCTAAGGGCGTCTTCCGCCCGTCAATAGATTGAAAATAAGTATTGCAATCTGTGCGAGAGTGTGATTCTTATCTTGACAAGATGGAATAAGTGTGTATAATTAGACTTACTGATGCAGAACTCTCTGCAAACTAATCCTAAGTTCCCCCGCCTGCTCGACGACATAGCTAAGTTTGATAATTTTCCGAACTATGTTGCTTAACACTTGTTCGTCGATCCAAGTGCAGAAGATCGACATATTCCTTAAGGGTTGTTGTCATTGTGGCTGTAGGGCTAGGCATATCCCTGTTGTCGTTAATGCCAGTCCTCGACCGTCAGGATGCAACAGAAGACGGTCAATAGTTCAACCTCCGCCATTGGCGGAAGTCTAAGCTCCTGAATTGCAGGGGCTCTCACTCGCACTACGCATTGCCAACAATCAAATAGCCAGCTCCCAGGACTCTTTATATAGGGTGCGGGGATACTTCGGCCCATGAAAAGAAACTATACACTCCGAGATAAGTTTTATGAAAACTAAGCGTTACCCATTAAAGCAGAGGTCTTGCGATCACTGTGGAACAATGTATCACTCTCGCTCTCACCGTGGTCGCTGGTGTTCCGGTGCCTGCCAGACCCGTAATTGGCGCGAAACACAGAAACAAACCCAAGCAGAAATGAAACTAGAGTTTCAAGCACAAGAAACACAACCCGACCAACAAGAAGCTGCAACATGACACAACAGCTTTACATTGAAGTAGATAAAGTCCACGCCGGGATTATGGGCCTGACAGATCGCGTATTCGAATCGGGCCGATATGCCTATGTACCTGTTACCCAAGCTGAAGTCGACTTCATTAATCGTCTTGAGGACGTATTCCCCTCTGGGACTATCGCAACACTTGATGACTTAAAGGTTTATCGAGCAGGACAGCAGAAGGTCGCCAACGCCAAGCAAGCTCATGTTGCAGCTCAGGTGGAACTTGCCAAGGCTATGGTAGCAACTACTAAGGCCCGAGCTGAATTGTACTCGTTCATGACTAACGCAGCTGCGGAGCGGGGCCTTACTGTCGCAGAGCTGAAATCCCTTCTAGAAGCTCGCCAGAAGCGCATTACAGACGCTAGCCACGCAAGTAATACCAACCAATCCCCTGACGACGACAAGGCCCGCCAGAGCCTTATTAGCCAGCTTAAAACACGTAGTAAATCTAAGAGCCTCAAGGAAAAAAGAGCATGACACACGAATATGGGAAAACAGTTGCCGAAGTCTTCAAACACTCTGATGAAGAACTTCAGGAGCTTATCAAGCAAAAAGAAGTTGCGTACTTCCGTCATTGCATGTCACCCGCTTACCCAGAGTTGGGCGTCAACGTGGCGTGGGTCAGCGAGAAGCCGTTAACTGAGGCCCTTAACGAATTGGCGATCTGGTTTGCCCAGGGGTACACCGTTGCAACTTCATTTAGTGGCCCTCTCTATCTTAAGGCGCAACTGAAGAAGCCTTCTACCATTGTTGATTCCGACTTGATTGAACTTGCAAAGATAGCTCACGTTGAATATGCAGCAAGTCGGTATGCTCGCAATGTCGCAGAATCACAACGGCTGATGCAGCATCTGATTGAGCGTCGAGCCCGTGAGCAAGCAACAGCAGCGGCGAAAGCAGCAGCAGAGCATCAGGCGAAAGAAGAAGAGTTTGCACTAGCTGATCTGCTACGCGCATACGCTAAACCAGTAAAAGCTAAGGCCCAGAAGGCGGACACACCTGAAGCAACGCCGCCGACAGCGGTAGTAGGCGTTGCCAGCCTGTATTGATTCCTACCCCTTGACGTGGATAGGAACTGTCGTAGCATATGCCTCCCCTCAGTCCACGTCCGTGGCCTGACGAACCGCCACACTAGACCCTTACTGCCCTCTAATATCCACGCCGATATGCCCGCTGGCTTCGCCGGTTTCCTGCTGTCTTGCGAAAGGCAAACGGATGGGGTCGAGGTAGGTACGTATTTGTCCCCGTTTCAGCCTACAGCCCTTGTGCCACGCGGGGTTCGCTATTTCTAATTTTCACAAAAACTCAACTTTATGGAGCATCGATCATGAGGATTTCCCTCAACGATACCGCTACAGCACGCCTGCTTGCCTTCATGGGTTCGCGTGGCATTACCAACCCAACACACGGCCTGAACGTCCTTATCACAGAGGCCAGCCTAAGCAACTTGATCCCAGCAAGCGTGGACACCGATGGCAACAGCCGAAAAGACAAGCAACCTACCTGAGTTCCCCTGTACCAGTTGCGGGAAACTTTTCCAGCGTAGGCCAGGTGGTCGCTCCACCTGCAAGGCTTCGTGCAAGAAGAAGCGCCAGCGGGCGGCAGTGGCACCCCAGGCCACCGCTAAAGAGAAGAAGATAAAGCGCCGCAAAGAACGACTTCTAGAAAGCGCCTTCGGCTACTGGTTCATCGAGCAGGCCAAGCGGGCGGGAACAGTACAGACCTACCACGGAATCGATGCTGCTGGCCTTCACCAACTCCATGACCAACATAACTACCGTAAAAAGCGGCACGGTTGGGTCGAGGCAGGCCACGGCAAAGACATGTTCCAACTCTGTCACGTGCAACCGCTGAAGGGGCGTGATGGTTCCACTGGCCTGACTACTTCGCTGAACCTGTTCACCGGCATCGCAGAACTGAACCAGCAGCAGGGCAACAAGCTCGTAAACTCGTGGGCTGGTGCCTCGATCCCTGCATCCGCTCGCAAGCGAAAGTGGAGCATCACGGACGATATGACACGGGACCAGGTGCTGGAGAAGATCGCCGCCTACCTCGGCCCCGAACTGGACACCTTTCTAGATGAACTGGCCAACATGCCCCAGCGTACAGCCCGCCTACGGCTAGCCAGGACCGTCTTCAAGCACCAAGGCGATGACCTGTACGAATCTCTGGACCGCCGCTACACCCTAGCAGAGCTTGAGACATTAAAACTGGAAGTGTTGCAGGCCATGGACGCAACCCAGAACGGAAGGGTGAGCATCAAGGCTTTTATCATCGGTAACTGCCCAACAGATTCCCAGTTGGGCGTACTTCATGACGAACTGTTGCGATTCTCTGACGTACTGCCAGATGGGCAGCATAAGGACAACTGTCGGTTCATGTTATCGCTGGTGCGGGTGCTTGGCAGTTATCTCGCCCAGATCAAGGACGCACAGGGTAAGGCGCGTAATCGCTTCCTCGACTTACCGAACGCTACATGGGCGCCGCTACAGCACTTGTATCATGAGCGCCCTTGGAGAACTCCAGCTAGTTTGCTGGCCGAGGATCTGGAGTCACTGCTCAATGGTGTTTACGACGCCAAGGGTAAGGAGCTGAAGCCGGGCATCATCCCTACGGCCCAGAGCGCACTCCAAGGTCTGGAGATTGACCAGGAATATATCCAGAACAGGCTAGCTAAGCGGCTGGTTGCTCAAAGTCTGGCGCCAGTGGTGCGAGCCCCCGATGAATCGAGCTGGAAAGCCTGTGGGTCGAACTGGCTGGACTACATCGACACCTTGTACGCCTCTATGGAGGGTACGTGGCAAGCTTTTGTTGACGCCGGCATATGCACTGAAGGACAGGTTATCGCTGCCCAGGAACGCGTGCTCTGGGGGCTGGAAGCAGCAGTAGAGCGGGCCCGCCAGCATCACCGCAATCAACTTCGCTTCACGCAGTACGGCATTCCATTTGAAGGCTACCCAGCATATCTGGAGTTCCCACCAGTAGTGGCAGAACCGATGTCTCTGACTGCGTAAAGCTGAGGTTGGCTTACGCTACTTGTCAATAAGGATTTAACCAACTAATGAGAATGACCAAGAATAAACGGCAGGTGCTTGAAGCACTCGCCTTCATTGATCCCAGCGATAATCTTTACCCGCCACATCACGCCATGAGGGTCCAGGAAATACTGACGCACCACCTGGGCTACGGCGACTTCGACCTAGCTAACCTGACCCGGACCCTCAAATCCCTCGTGGCTCAAGGGCTAATTAAGTGCTCATTGGGGTCTATTGATATGTCTGGCACCAATGGCTTTGTGCATCGGTGGTTCGAGCAGCAGAGATTGAAGTACTGGCCCGCCGAACTTGACCTTGATGCAATGCGGGTAAAGTACAAGATCACCCCAGAAGACCGGGATCTGGATTTCCATAATTTCTTCCAGCGAAGATATAGCCTACCGGAACTCACCATGGATGAATTTCGAGCGTATAACTCATGTAAGGCGGCAGCCCTCGGTTAACTAATCGAAACTATAAAGTTATCTATTCCCCTACAGGCGTCGGCTACACGGGGCAGTGGTTATGTAGCACGTCAACTCCCCTGTTTGCGTGGCGATACCGCTACAGGTGCTAAGCCAGCTTCGCTTTTCGTGCAACAATTCATCGGTCTCAGCGGAATTGGCCCACCAACCACCGGTCGATTGCAAATGCGGGCGAGTGGTGTAGTAGCCCTTTGCTGCTATAACTTATTGCTTGAGCCAAGCACGACATGGGTGGGCATATGTTATCGAGATTCGTTATCGTCCCCGGTATCCCCGTTGAGACGGGATCTGTACGTGAGGGTGCACGCTTCTACTCCACTATGGGGTCTAATGGATTTAACATTTACGACAACAAGGCAAAGTGTCGGCTGCCTCTGGTGTTCGCCACCCGAGCGGAAGCTGAAGCTGAGTGTAGAGTGAAGAACTCAGAGCAGCTGTTTAGCTGAAGCTACTGACTGCGGCTCGCGAAACCTTACAAGTCGTATCCCGTGATGGGCGGACCCGGCTTGGCCCGTCACCGAGACTAGTTCTCTTCCCCTTGCTGATCCCAGCAGTCGCCATCGCCGTCTCCAGCACCCCCAACTTTACAGGGCTGGGTCGTGTGTCACTTCGGGTATGCATCAGGCACTACAGTAGACCTGTGCGAAAAGTAGCCAAAACACCTCTCTAACTATGCTTGAAAAGCATGTTGACACACCCTATGTGTCACGGTACTGTGTGACACACCCTAAATAACACACAGCAGGTTTCGCCATGTTCATCCGTGCTTATCTAAGGGCCTCAACTTCTGAGCAGAACGCATCCCGTGCCAAAGAGGCCCTGGTGGCGTTCGCTGCTGACAACGGCCATAAGATCGCAGCCTTCTACATAGAGAACGAGTCAGGCACGAAGCTGGAACGGCCTGAGTTGTTCCGCTTACTGGATGACAGTCATGAAGGCGACGTACTGCTGATCGAAGGCGTTGACCGCCTGTCCCGACTCACCCAGCCGGACTGGGACCTGTTGAAAGCCCGCATAGCGGCCAAGCGGGTAACGGTGGTTTCACTCGACTTGTCTACTAGTCACGCTGCCTTGAAGCCCACTCAAGGGATGGACGACTTTACGAAAGGAATGATTGCCGCCGTCAATGGAATGTTGCTCGACATGCTAGCGGTGGTTGCACGCAAGGACTACGAAGACCGCCGCCGTCGTCAGGCAGAAGGGATTGCTAAGGGCAAGGTTGATGGAGCGTATAAGGGTCGCCTGATGGATTTCGACCTTCGCGACCGAATCACGGTGTTACTGAAAGACGGCAAAAGCATTCGCGGAGTAGCCGACCTGTTGAAGTGCAGCACGACTACGGTTCAGCGGGTGAAGGCCGCTCTGGATACAACAATGTAACCTCATGTAGAGGGCTAACAGCCCCGCCAAGTGCGGGGCTTTTGTCTGCCCACAATATTTCCGAATCATAATTGCCGGTAGTGAGTTGGCACGGGAATGGCTCTTAACCTCGACCCACACTGAGCTGAGTTTCCACCGTTCGCTAGGTATCTTCCAATATTCTGTCCGTAGGTTTACGGGCGAATTTCACAAGCGGTGAGTGAAAAATTGAAAGGTTGGGTGCTGCGAAACTGCATTTCGACCGGTTTGATCTAGGCAGACATCGATTAGGGTGCCATCATGTTGTACGGGCACCTAATGGCTGAGTTTCCCGGCGCCAACATAGTGAAGAGGGATGCGGTGTGCTAATGGAGTTTAATAAGATATTAGAGCAATATCGCGTTGGTGATTATGCTGGCTTGATTGGGCTTCTCATATCTTTAATTGGCTTTTATTTTACAATTAGGACTGTTCTTAATTCTAAGGCCGCCTCCGAACAAGCAACCGCAGCGGTCGTGAGCATGAGGGAGGATATACGCAGGAGCGAAACGGTAGCAGATTTCGCAACAGCGCTTGCTATCATGGAGGAAATCAAAAGAATGCACCGCTCTGATAACTTAAATTTCTTGCCGGATAGGTATGCCAGCTTGAAAAAATTCTTAGTTTCAATTAGGACTTCGAACTCTTTGCTTACTGCGGAAGATCAGGTGGTGATGCAAAGTGCGATAGCTAAGTTTTCCTCTGTGGAAAGGCTCATAGAGGCATCTATCCGTAGTGCCAAGCCTATTGAGCACGCGAAACTGAACGGCCAGGTGTCCAAGCATTATGATTTAATTCAAACCCTGTTAGTGCGAATTAAGAATGAGATCGGGAGGGGTGTTTAAATGAGCGAGTCTAAAATTGTCCGCTTAATTCAAGGTGTTGTCAGGCAAACTAATGCTGGAAAAATCGACTGGGAGGTGACGGAGCGTGAAGAGGTGTTTCAAGCATCATTCACTAACTACTCTATCAGGTTGTCACAAACCGAAGCGGATATGGGTGTGGATTACTGGCTTACCATTATAAACAATGAAGGGTTAGTAATTGAAAGCGTTTCGGATGTTCAGGTAAGGGAAGAGTTGGACGGCGCATATAGAATAATGGAAAGCCTCTATGCTAACGCTCGTCGAGTTGCTCTAGGCGTAGACAAGGCATTGGATGATCTATTAAACATTTTTGATCATGATTATTGAAATTCTTTTCTGGTTCATACCTGTGAGAGTTCGTTAGACGACGACAATAATATATTCGCCTCTTCTAACGACCTGTCTTGGTCGATCACTGCCGGTCATGGTTGCTAAGGGGGCGAGGTGACGACGCGAGTGTTGCTGAGCTATTGCGGTGCATGACGATGTATTCGCGATGTTCTGGTGGGCGTTCGTTAAGCCTTTTACGAGTCGTTTCAATTGGGCTCGTAGCAGGGTGCATTGATGCTTCAGCATCTTCAAGTGCGGCGGCATACGCTCAAACCCGGAATCATCGACCAAATCATCTTCCATCACGCACGCACCACTTTGCTGTATGTAGGCACAGTATATGGCTGGGGCGACGGTGTTTGATTTGTCTGCAATGAATGGCCCTCCTTACTTGGTGGCTAGGGTAGGGAGTTTGGAAATGGCCGCCAGCTTCTGATGGGCGCTTGCACCTTTCGAGTACACAGTGTGCGTCACTGAGTCCGTGTCATGCCCGACCAGTTCTTTTGCCAAGTGGTCTGGTACGTCTGCCCTGATCAACTCCGTGACTACGGTGTGACGGAAACTGTGGAAGACGTGGAGCTTGCTGAAGCCTGCTGCTGTACGCAATCTGCCAAATGCCTTGGATATTGCGTGCGAGCGTTTGCCGTAGTGGTCATGTGAACTAGTGGGAATGAGGAAAGTGTCGGTGCTGTCTTCACGCAGTCGGTCAATGGTCAGCAACAAGCCCGGATGAATCGGCACTACACGCTTGCTCGCCTTGCTTTTGCTACGAGGGAAGTCAAAGCACCGAATGCCATCGACAGTAATTACGCTGTCTTTGGTGAGGCGGCATAGCTCTTCGATCCTGGCTCCGGTGTACCAGCCGAGTGAGATGAGGTCTGCAAGCGGTTTATCGTTGTTGTCCAGTGCGGCCTGATGAAGCTTAAGAGCGTCTGCTCGCTTGTAGATTTCCCTGTCTTGGCCTGCTGTCTCGGAGCCCCCACCCTGTGGCAGTTCGTGGCCTGTGAACGGGTTCACCTTGTCTTTATATTCTTCACGCCAACCCGCGTCGTATTTCATCGCCCACTTCCAGAACGCAGTACCAGCCATGAGGTACTGGCCTAACGTGGCAGGTGCGCGATCAAGCGATTTCAGCCATTGATCTACCGTGTCGAAGTTGATCGGCAGCCCCTCATTCTTGAGGAAGTCTGACAGCCGCTCCATTTTGCCCACTTGCTGATCGACGTGCTTTGGCGCTCCACCGCGACCCTCCCTGAATTCTCGATAGTTCTTTAGGCGGGCTTTAGTAATTGGTGACGTTGGCTTGTAGCTAGCAGGTTCGCTAGTGATGGCGGTGGCTTCAGCGATTTCAGAAGAACTGAGACCGTAACGGTGCTGGGTCATTTGCACGGTTACATTGCGAGTAATATCGGCGATGCGTTGTACTGCATCCACCATGGACGTGGCAGGACTCTCGAACAAGTTGATGACTTCGCCCGTCAAGCCTTTCGCACCTCGCTCTTCAAACCCCTGAATCCACTGTAGAAACTCAGCCCTATCGCGGTCCAGTTTCTCGATCCGTGCCATGATCTCGGATTCAGTACCGCCAATTCCTTTCGGTGGGTTCTTGATGGATTGGAGCAGGCGTGAGTCGACTACTGCGTCTAATGCCGAACTCTTGTCCGCGAGTTCCTGGCGCCATTGCTCCCTTGCTGCTGCTTTGGCGGCTCGTGCCGTTGCAATTCGACCCTTCCATTCCGTTAAGTAGGGGAGGCGAGCGTCCATTGCTTCTTTACGTAGCCCTGTCTTTAGCGAGCGGATAAACACCTTGGTCCCGAGTACATGCTGTACATCAGCCGGAACAGCCAGCTTGACGTACCATGTAGATTCGCCTGCTTTCTGGATCAAGTTGTCTGGCATCTGGGCACCGGGGAAGGGGAGTGGTTCAGCGGATTGTACTACTTGTTTGTACTACTATGCACGCCGAAAGCCCCGTTTTACCGGGGTTTCTGGTCGAAAAGGCTGTTAAATTCGAATCTCTCCTTCACCGCCACATTAAGTAAACACAAACCCCTGATTTTCGTAGAGAAAGTCGGGGGTTTGTGGTTTCTGGCGTCTGAAAAAAAGTGCTTGGCTGGGAGCTTGAGTGCTTCAAGGGAAGTTCCGGGATCTCAATTCGTGAAGTGTGCTGTTAACATCCAGCCCTGGCCACTCACCTCTCGAATGGAATCGATCCTCATGTCACTGCCTGACACCACCTACCCGAAAATCGCCAAGTCGGCCGCCGCGCTGCTGATGTCGATCCTGCCATCCCTGGCGTTCGCGGTAACGCCAGCAACCTTCCCGGACGCTGCAGCCAGCGACCCCGCCAAACTTGGCTGGATGGTCGGCTCGCCGCCGCCCCCAGAGCGCACCGTGCGGTTTGCCGATGGCAGTTATTTCCAGTTTCCGGCGATGCGCTGGAGCGTTTCCAACTTCCGGCAGCTGATGCCCACCGTCAACGTGTCCCGTGGGCTGGGTGCGCCTGTTGCGCTGGAGTCAGCCTTGCGCCGGGACATCGATGCACTGAGTTTTACCCCGCTGGGTGCGCAGCAGTCGATGACCTGGGAGCAGTCGCTGGCGGCTACTTATACCGACGGGATTGTGGTGCTGCACCGCGGCAAGCTGGTCTATGAGCGTTATTTCGGGGTACTGAGCCCGCAAGGTCAGCACGCGGCGATGTCAGTGACCAAGTCGGTGGTGGGCACACTCGGTGCCACGTTGGTGGCTGAAGGGCAGATTGACGATAACAAGCGAGTGGTCGACTACGTGCCTGAACTGGCGGAGTCGGCGTTCGGCAATGCAACGGTGCGCCAAGTCCTGGATATGACGACCGGCCTCAAATTCAGCGAAGACTACGCGGACCCGAAGGCTGATGTCTGGGCCCATGGCCGGGCGGGGAGTCCGTTGCCTTTCGCCAAGGACTATACCGGGCCGCGCAGTTACTTCGAGTATCTGCAGACAGTGCAGCCCCAGGGTGAGCACGGTGCCGCGTTTGCCTACAAGACGGTGAACACCGATGTCCTGGGTTGGATTATCGCGCGTGCGACCGGTCGTAACGTGGCGCAGTTGCTGTCGGAGCGTATCTGGAGCCGCCTGGGAGCGGAGCAGGATGGGTATTTTACCGTTGATTCCATCGGCACGCCGTTTGCCGGTGGTGGGCTGAATACCGGGCTGCGTGATCTGGCACGCTTCGGTGAAATGTTACGTAATGAAGGCCGCTTTAATGGCCAGCAGATTGTGCCCAAGGCGGTGATCGACGACATCCGTCGCGGTGGCGATAAACAGGCGTTTGCCAAGGCCGGTTATGACTTGCTCAAGGGCTGGAGCTATCGCTCGATGTGGTGGGTGACGGACAAGGAGGGCGGGGCGTTCATGGCGCGCGGGGTGTATGGCCAGCGGATTTATGTCGATCCCAAAGCCGAGCTGGTGATCGTGCGGTATGCATCGCACCCGGTCGCAGCCAATGCCGCCAATGATCCGGTGACGCTGCCGGCCTTCGAGGCGCTGGCTCGGCATCTGTCCCGCTAGAACCAGAGTCCATTCGTCGGGCGCGCTGTGATCTGAATGACAAGTCCAGTCGTGACCGACTAGTCTCAAAACCCTTGGTGATCGATATGGTTCGGGCAAATAGGGCTTGCCGGTGTCGATCCCGCTTTTGAAGGGGCGAAGTGATGACTGAACCGTATATCGAAGACGACGGGTCCGAGTTTCCGATCAACAATTGCGTCCAGTGTGGCCAGACCGAATACGTGGCCAGCTTTGGGGAGGACAAGCACCAGGTTGGCAAGATCAAATCGATGGTGAGCCAAGGCCCCAAGGCGAAGTTCCTGCCCAGGGTTGCGGCCGCTTCCAGAAAGTAAGCAGCCATCTGACAACCCCGCTGAACAGCGGGGTTTTTTATGGGCGCCGAAAAAAGTTTAACCAGGCGTGTTGATCTCAAATTCTTTCACAACTTTTTCACAAGGGTTTGCGTAGTCTCAGCTCATCCGTTAGAAAGCAAGTCCTGGCCCGTTTCCCCAGCGGGCTTTTTTTTGCCTGTCATAAAACCTTTTCCCATATCGCTGTCCAACCGTCGCTGTTTCCAGCAACGGAGGATTTGTGTGGACGTTTCCTCCGCTTGGGCATTCAATGCCCGGGTTTCGGTTTCTCCCTATTTTTTGAGGTTTTTGTCATGCGTTTAACACTGCCTGCTCTGGTTCTGGGACTTTTCGTTGCACAAGGCGCGATGGCCGCTGGCGATGGCACGGCCGCGATCGGCGGCGGCCTGGGCGGCGCCTTGGGTAACGTGGTTGGCCAAAGCATGGGTGGCAGCACGGGCGCAGCAGTCGGCGCAGGCGTCGCGGGCGCAGCCGGCAGCGCTGTTGCGGCACGTAAAGGCAGCCGCACCAAGGCTGCGATCGGCGGTGGTGTTGGCGCTGCAGGTGGCTCGGTAATTGGTAACAGCCTGGGCGGCAAGACCAGTTCCACCATCGGCGCAGGCCTGGGCGGTGCATTGGGCGGTGGCGTCGGCAGCAACCTCGGCAAGGGTCACAAGCGTCACTGATCCTGTTGATCCAAAAGCAAAGCCCGGCTAATTGCCGGGCTTTTGCGTTTATGAACGTTTCCCCCTGCAGAGGCTCAAAGCCATTACATCCCCAACGCATGCGAGGTGCACCATGACATCTAAATCCGAAAGCAAACCAGGCGACTGTCGTCGTCAAGGCTTGACGTTGTCTGCATTGGTATTGGGACTGATGGTCAGCCACGGCGCCGTGGCCGCTGGCGACGGCACCGCAGCAGTCGGCGGTGGCCTCGGTGGGGCACTCGGGAATGTCGTGGGTCAGCAAATGGGCGGCAGCACTGGCGCGGCCATCGGCGCAGGCGTCGGTGGGGCCGCGGGGAGTGCGGTAGGGGCGCCCAAGGGCAGCCGCACGGCCGCTGCGGTGGGGGGTGGTTTGGGTTCTGCGGGTGGTTCGGTGATTGGCAACAGCCTGGGCGGTTCGACCGGTTCGACCATTGGCGCAGGCCTCGGTGGTGCAGCCGGTGGCGCTGTCGGCAACAACCTGGGTACCGATGACGGTGGTTCGCATTCCAAGGGCAATCACAAGCACAAGAATAAAAACAAGTATAAGAATAAGCATCGTTGATCCATCCCTGCACCCTGCGAGGTATGCCCCATGACGCCTGAAACAGAGGGCAAGGAAGAAAAAGGTCCGAGTGGACTGCCGTTTATCAACGATCCGGGAAATGAAGATCCAGGGTCGGTAATGGACGATGCAACAGTGCCGCTCAATGACTCCGATGACGCTGGCGATGTCGACTACGAAGACGAAGAGCTGGACGAAGACGAGCAATAAGCTGTCGACCGACTGTCTCTCTCATAGAACGGCCGTGCCGCCGAGGTCGTCGAACTGTCAGGGCCTGCCATTGCAGGCCCGTCGAGAGGTGACCCATGAAATCTGTTCCCAAAGCATTCGACCCGGATGAAACGCCTGAGTATCCCCTGCCATCCCCCACGGACTCCCTGAGTCGCGATCAACGGCCGCCTGACGAAGACACGGCCGTGGAGCAGTTGCCCAGGGATGATGTGAAGCGTGGGGATGTAGAGGCCGTTCCCGATGATCAGGACATTGCCGGTAATGATGCATCCGATGAACCGAGCTGACGTCGTCGTGGATGTCGGACGCCTTTACCCTTTCCTCAAGTCGATATCCTGCTGAACCCTTTAATCCGTCGCAGAATCGGTGCTAACGTGCGGGTCCTCTTGTTGTTGAAAACGGATCAGACGCGATGAATGCACCGCTGAACGAATTCGGCCCGATCAAGGCTGTGATTTTCGATATGGACGGCTTGTTGCTGGACACCGAGGGCATCTACACCGAGGTCACGTCGATGATCGCCCAGCGCTATGGCCGGGTTTTCGACTGGAGCATCAAACAGAACATCATCGGGCGCGGCGCAAATGATCTGGCGCGCTACGTGGTCGAGGCCCTGGACCTGCCGATCTCCGCAGAAGAATTCCTGGTGATTCGCGAACCGCTGATGCGTGAGCGTTTTCCACACGCGCTGGCAATGCCCGGCGCCCAGGAACTGGTGCGGCACTTGAAGGCGAACAATATCCCCATCGCGGTGGGCACCAGTTCTTCACGTCAGTCCTTCGGCCAGAAAACCACGCTGCACCGGGAGTGGTTCGATTTATTCGATTTCATCGTCACGGCTGATGATCCGGAAGTGGGCGCGGCCAAGCCGGCACCGGACATCTTTCTGACCGCCGCGCGGCGTTTGGGTGTCGATCCGGCCGACTGCCTGGTGTTCGAGGATTCGCCCTTCGGCGTCACAGCAGCGAAGGCGGCGGGCATGACCGCCATTGCCATCCCGGATGCGGCCATGGCCGATGAAAAGTACGCACATGCCGATGGCATCCTGCGCACGCTGAAGGCGTTCAAGCCCGCTGACTGCGGCTTGCCGGCGTTGGAATGGGCGTAAATCAGCAGGCATGAAAAAGCCGGCCACCTGATCAGGTGGCCGGCTTTTTCACGCAGGTGTTGCCATCAGGCGCCAAAGCCGCCGTCGATGGTCAAGCTGGCACCCGTGATGTAGCCCGCTTCAGGGCCCACCAGGTACGCCACGAAGCTGGCGATTTCATCGGCATGACCATAACGACCTACTGCCATCAACGGGATCAGGCTGTCGGCAAAGTCACCCTGTGCAGGGTTCATGTCGGTGTCGACCGGGCCGGGTTGCACGTTGTTGATGGTGATCCCGCGCGGGCCGAGGTCGCGTGCCAGGCCTTTGGTCAGGCCGACCAGCGCCGACTTGCTCATGGCGTACGGACCGCCACCGGCGAAGGGCATGCGATCGGCATTGGTGCTGCCAATATTGATGATGCGACCGCCTTCGGTCATATGCCTGGCAGCGGCCTGGGTAGCAATGAATACACTGCGTACGTTGATGGCCAGGGTCTGGTCGAAGTCTTCGAGCTTGAAATCTTCCAATGGCGCAACCGCCAGCACACCTGCGTTGTTGACCAGGATATCCAGCGCGCCAAAGGCTTCGACGGTGGCCGTGACCGCGTGACGGATGGCCTCGGCATCGGCGCTGTCGGCCTTGATGGCCAGGGCCTTGCCGCCATTGGCGGTGATGCTGTTCTGCAATTCTTCGGCTTTTGCCGTGGAGCTTACGTAAGTGAAGGCAACGGCTGCGCCTTCAGCGGCCAGGCGTTTGACGATGGCTGCGCCAATACCGCGGGATCCGCCTTGGATCAAAGCCACTTTGCCGCTGAGGTTCTGAGTAGTCATGTCTATCTCCAAAGTCGCCGGGGCGAGATGTCCCGGTTGATGGAGCCTAGTATCGGTTCGGGATTACCTGCCGGGTAGACGGTAATCACGATAGTCTGTGTAAACCATAAGTTTACAATGGCTCCTGTGGAAACCATCAGCAGTATCGAATGCCGAGGGCTTCCCAGGGCCGAACAAAGGCTCTGCTCAAACCTCGTCCAAGCGATCCGCCTTTACCACAATGCCAACGTATAACTCAGGATCAGCCGTGTCTCATCCAGGTCATTGCTGAAGTTCGAGCGGACCGTCGCATTTCGAACCTTGACCCCAAGATTCTTCAGCGAACCGCTTTGCACCACGTAGCCGATATCGGTGTTGCGCTCCCACTCTTTCCCCGAGTGACTGCCCGCTACCTGCACATTGTCGCCATTGACGTAACGGGTCATGAAGGTGAGGCCGGGAATGCCCAGTGCGGCGAAGTTGTAGTCATAGCGCACCTGCCATGAGTGCTCATCGGTGTTGGCAAAGTCGTTGATCTGCACAAAGTTGACCAGGTAGGGGTCGCTATTGGCGATGTACGGGAACGGGTCGTCACCGCTCATTCGCTGATAGGCGCCGGTCAATACACTGGAGCCCAGGGTATAGGCCACTTGCCCGTTCGATGCGCGGTTGTCGAGTGGGCGGAAATTACCGTCGTCGGTACTTTTCGAATAGCGCAGGTCGAACTTGAGGGACTGTTGCGCGGCGAGAGGAATTTCATAGATGACCCCGCCAAAGTACTGTCGATAGATATTTTCCAGGTTGCCGTAGAACAGGCTTGTACTCAGGGCTTTATTAAAACTGTAGGTGCCGCCGGCAAATCGGAAATCATCACTGACGCCGCCGATGCGGTTACCCGTGAAGTCCTGGTAGTTTGAAGAACTGTTAAACTTGATTTGCTGCAATTTGCCGCCTTGCAGGGCCAATTGGTCGATATCTTTTGAAGTCAGCAGCGCTCCTTCGAAGGTCGAAGGCAACAAGCGCGTGTCATTACTCGACACGACTGGCGTACGGAAAGCCAGGGAGCCGACTTTGAGTTCCGTTGCAGAGACCTTCGCCTTGGCCGTCAGGCCCAGCTTGGAGTACTCGCTTTGCGAGCCGCGGCCGTTCTTCGAGCTGAGGTCAGCAGGCAACAGGCCGGTGCCACCGGACCCATCGCCGCCGTCGAGCTTGATGCCGAGCATGCCGATGGCGTCGAGGCCAACGCCGATAGTGCCTGCGGTATAACCCGACTCAATGCGCAGCATCGCGCCCTGCGCCCACTCCGCCGCAGCGTCACGCTCTGCCGTGGGCGGGCCGTTACGAAAGTCACGACTGAAGTAGAAGTTGCGCAGTTCCACACTCGCTTTGCTGTCGGCAATAAAGTCGGCCGAGGCGGTCACTGGTAAAACCAGCGCGCAGGTACCCGCAATGGCAAAAGCCTTGTTGATTGACATGCTCTTGATGCTCCAGATAAACGGCAGCTTTTAATGGTCAGGTTTTATTGTTTTTTTCATGAAAAGTTACAGCTGAACTTTTCTGCGGGCAGCACGCGGCAAGCGGGTGGTTAACCCGTTGCGCGACTACCTGTAAAAGGAAAAGCTTTAAATCAAGCCAGGATCTTGATGCGGCCAATCACCGAGCCGGCTTCAAAATAGTCACCTGCCTGTTTGGCGATCTGCACCTGGCCTTCACAAGGTGCAAGGACCGAAGTTTCCATCTTCATGGCTTCTACAACGGCAATGACCTGCCCGGCACTTACCGGCTCGCCGTCTTCGACCACCCAGGTATGCAGATTACCCGCCACGGGCGTCAGTACCGCCTGCGGGTCAATGACCTCGGGGGCCGCGCTTTCGCTGGTGGTACCCGCTGCATTCAGGCTGACGCCGCGCAGCAGCGCAGCTGGAAGGCCCAGTTCGTGTCGTTTGCCGTCGATCTCGACAAACGTACGCAGTATTTCCGGGTCGGCCGATACAGCAGCACGTGGGGCGAGCGTGATCTGCTCGGCGAAATCGGTCTCGATCCAGCGCGTGTGTACGGCGAATTTATCGGCACCGGTGAAGTCATCATGATCCATGACGGCCCGGTGGAACGGCAGCACCGAGGCGATGCCCTCGATGTTGAACTCAGCCAGTGCGCGCCGGGCGCGGACGATAGCCTGTTCGCGGGTGGCGCCGGTGACGATCAATTTGGCCATCATCGAATCGAAGGTGCTGGGCACTCGCGAGCCGCTTATAACGCCGCTGTCCAGGCGCACGCCCGGGCCAGATGGTGGCAGGAAATCGGTGATCTGACCGGGGGTGGGCAGGAAGCCTTTGCCCGGGTCTTCCGCGTTGATGCGAAACTCGAAGCTGTGGCCACGCGGGGTCGGCGTCTCGTTGAAGGACAACGGCAAACCATCGGCGATCCGCAATTGCTCGATCACCAGGTCAACCCCGGTGGTCTCTTCAGTCACCGGGTGCTCGACCTGCAAGCGGGTATTGACCTCAAGGAACGACAGAGTGCCATCCTGGCTGAGCAGGAACTCCACCGTACCGGCACCGACGTAGCCCGCCTTGGCGCAGATATCCTGGGCAGACTGATGAATACGCTGGCGCTGTTGGTCGCTGATAAAAGGCGCAGGCGCTTCCTCCACCAGCTTCTGATTGCGCCGCTGCAAGGAGCAGTCACGCGTGCCGACGACCACGACCTTGCCGTGTTTGTCGGCGAGGATCTGCGCTTCGATGTGCCGGGGCCGGTCGAGGAACTGCTCGACGTAGCATTCGCCACGACCAAAGGCCGCTTCTGCTTCGCGCACGGCTGAGGCGAACAATTCAGCCACCTCATCCATGCGCCAGGCGACTTTCATGCCGCGTCCGCCGCCGCCAAAGGCTGCCTTGATGGCAATTGGCAGGCCGTGCTGCTCGGCAAAGGCCAGTACTTCGGCGGCGCTTTCGACCGGGCCAGGCGTACCGGCCACCAGGGGGGCACCGACCAGGTGGGCAATTTTTCGTGCCTCGACCTTGTCGCCGAGCACGTCGATGGTCTCCGGGTTGGGACCGACCCAGATCAGCCCGGCCTCGATCACGGCCCGGGCGAAGTCGGCCCTCTCAGACAGGAAACCATAGCCGGGGTGCACGGCATCGGCGCCGCTGCGTTGGGCGATGGCGATCAGTTTGCCGATATCCAGGTAGGTCTCGGCCGGGCGCTGGCCATTGAGTGAGTAGGCTTCGTTGGCTTGACGCACGTGCAGGGCGTCGATGTCCGCATCGGCATACACCGCCACAGACTGCACGCCGTAGTCACTGCAGGCGCGGGCGATGCGGACAGCAATTTCACCACGGTTGGCAATCAGTAATTTCTTCATGGGAGTTTGTTCACATCGGCAGTTGATGAAGAGGCTTGCGTATCGGGTTGCATCTCTTTGAAGCCACCCAGAGGGTTGAAGCGTATTTGCGCATTGACCGGGATCTGGCCCGCCAGGTCCAGGTGGTAGCTGGCGACTGCGCCGATCACCGGGTAACCACCGGTCAACGGGTGATCGGCGAGAAACAGCACCGGTTGGCCGCTGGCCGGAACCTGGATGGCGCCTACGGAAGTGCCTTCGCTGGGCAACTCCTGATGGTTGCTGCGTTCCAGCGGCGTTTCACCCGCCAGGCGAATACCGACCCGGTTGGACTGTGAGGTGACGCGCCACAGCTGGCTGCCCAGACGCTGGATGGCGTCTTCGGTAAACCAGTCAGTGCGCGGCCCCATGACCACGTCGAGGGTCACGATGGTGGCCGCGGTGGGCAGGTCAAAGGCGGGAGATTCGTTCAACGAAACGCTGGTGCCTGTCGTCAGCGCGTTAAAGCCCAGTCGGTCCCCGGCCGCGAGAGCAGGGGGGCCGACCTGGGCGAGCGTGTCGGTGGACAGGCTGCCGAGCACCGCAGTGGCCTCAAAGCCGCCGCGAATCGCCAGGTAACTGCGCAACCCTGCCGAAGGTGAACCCAGGCTGACTTTGTCCCCGGGCTCCAGTTCGATGGGCTGGTAGTTGTCGGCAGACCATTGAAGCCCACTGGCGTTGGTGATGATGACCGGGGTTTGCGCGCCGGTGATTGCGATCACCGCATGGCCATGACAGATGAAGCTCAGGCCGCCGAGCACTGCTTCCACGCAGGCCATGTCCGAAGGGTTGCCGACCGCGCGGTTGGCTGCGCGCAGCGCGCCGAGGTCCAGTGCGCCGGAGCGGGATACGCCTTGGCCGGTCTGGCCGGGTCGGCCCATGTCCTGGAGGACGCAGTGCAAGCCGGGCGTAATGATTTGCAGGTAGGCACCGCTGGGGGCGGCGGCGCTTGCCTGCGCAGTGGGGGCGGGCAGGCCGCCTGCCGGAAGCGGGCCGGCATCGGTGAACCGCACTTTGTAGCCGGGGCGAAGCAGGGCCGATTCAGCACGGTTCAGGTCCCACATCTGCAGCGGCGTGACGCCGATGATCTGCCACCCACCAGGGCTGGCCTGCGGGTAAACACCGCTGAATTCCCCCGCCAGGGCAACCGCACCTGCGGGTATGCGGGTACGCGGCGTTTGTCGGCGAGGCACCTGGAAACCCGCACCGCCGGTCAGGTAGGCGAAGCCCGGAGCAAAGCCGCAAAAGGCCACGCTGTAGTCATGGGCGGTGTGGCGTTGAACCACCTCGGCGCGGCTGATCCCCAGCAGCGTTGCGACTTCGTCCAGGTCTTCACCGTTGTAATGAACGGGAATTTCCACCCGGCGATGCTCGATCGCGCGGCGCTGGCTCAGGTCCTGGCCGGCGATACGATTGACCAGCGCCTGCCGCGCAATGGCGCTGGGGCGGAACTGGATCAGCAAGGTTCGTGCGGCAGGAATGATTTCTTCCACGCCCGCAATAGGCTCCGCCGTCAGGGCGTCGAACAATGCCAGGGTCTCATCCAGGTCGTTCAATTCGACGAGCAGGGCGTCCAGGTTTACCGGTAAGAAACGCACAGCAGACTCCTAGACGTGGTACGTGCTGTCGGGCACGTCGGTGATGAACATATGGCCGGGCGAATGGGTGATTGCGAAGGGTACGCCCGAGGCCATGACCGCGGCTTGAGGCGTTACCCCGCAAGCCCAGAACACCGGGACCTCGCCCGGCTCGATGCGCACGGCGTCACCGAAATCGGGCCGGGCCAGGTCCTGGATCCCCAGCAAGCCAGGCTC
Organism: Pseudomonas sp. Y24-6; assembly: GCF_020295325.1. NCBI lineage: Bacteria > Pseudomonadati > Pseudomonadota > Gammaproteobacteria > Pseudomonadales > Pseudomonadaceae > Pseudomonas > Pseudomonas sp. Y24-6. Next base: position 409,123 of record NZ_JACBXG010000003.1, read on the forward strand.
GCCGACGTGGACCGGGGCCCCATGCACCGAGGGGTAGCGCCCGGAGATACCGCAGGCCTCGGCCACGCGATCAGCGGGGATCGGTCGCATCGACACCACCATCTCACCCTGCAGGCGCCCGGCCGGGCGGCAGGCACGGTTGGTCAGGTACATCGGCACGTTGCAGCCATCGGCGATATGCCGCACTTCAATGCCTGCCTCTTGCAGGGCTGTTTCAAAGGTAAAGCTGCAACCGATCAGGAAGGCCACCATGTCGTCGTGTTCGGCCCAGGCCTGGGTGGCGTCGCTGACTTCCTCCACCAGCTTGCCGTCACGCCAGATGCGGTACAGGGGCAGGTCGGTGCGCAGGTCAGCCCCTGCCGCCAGCCGGGTGTGGGGGCTTGCAGCGTCAGTGACGTCAAGCACCGGACAAGCCTTGGGGTTGCGTTGGGCATACAGCAGGAAGTCGTAGGCCCAGTCGCGGGGCAAGGCAATCAGGTTCGCCTGAGTCATGCCCGGTGCGATGCCGGCGGTGGGGGTGACCAGGCCGCCGCGGTAGGCCGAGCGAGCTTCACGGCCAGCGGCGATGGCCGCCTGGCGAGCGCGTTCCAGGGCGTTCATGGACGACCTCCGGCAAACGGTTGCAGGGACATGTTGGCCTGTTCCAGCACGCGACGCAGTTCACGGGCCATGTCCACCGCTGCCGGGCTATCGCCGTGGACGCAGATCGAGTCGGCCTGGATGCTGACCAGGCTGCCATCGATCGCTTCCAGGGTGCCGTGCTCAACGAGGTGCAGCATGCGTTGGGCGACGAGCTTGGGATCGTGCAGCACGGCGCCGGGTTCGCGGCGAGAGACGAGGGTGCCTTGTGGGGTATAGGCACGGTCAGCGAAGGCTTCGGCGATACACTGCAAGCCCTCGTTACGGGCCAGTTCAATCAGGCTCGAGCCTGCCAATGCAACCAATACCAGGCTGGAGTCGATCGCGCGGATGGCTTCGATCACGGCCAACGCCTGACGACGATCGTGAGCAATGGTGTTGTACAGGGCGCCGTGGGGCTTCACATAGCGCACGCTGCTGCCAGCGGCCTTGGCCAGACCCTGCAGCGCGCCGATCTGGTAGATCACATCAGCCGTCAGTTCATCGCTGGACAGGTCCATGTTGCGGCGGCCAAAGCCGACTTTGTCCGGATAAGCGACATGGGCACCAATGGTGACGTTTTTTGCCACCGCAGCTTTCAGCGTCTGCAGGATGCCGGCCGGGTCGCCGGCGTGAAAACCGCAGGCGACATTGGCGCTGGTCACGACGTCGAGCATCGCGGCATCGTCGCCCATGCGCCAGGCGCCGAAGCTTTCGCCCAGGTCGCTGTTGATGTCTATCGTTGGCATTAACTTGACTCCTTGTTCGTCATCGGGCTCAGGCAATGTTGAGGAAGGCGAAAATCGGCCCGACGGATTTGATCGCCATGTACCAGGTCAGCAGGCAGGTCAGGGCGCCTAGCAGCAACAGCCAGCGAGGGTAATGATAACCGTCCATGAGGTCGGACCGGCGCCAGCCCACGTAGATGAAGATGCTCAGGCCGATGGGCAGTATCAGGCCATTAAAGCCGCCAGCGAAGAGCAACAATGCCGCCGGAGCCGTACCCATCAGGACAAAGATCAGCAGCGACAGGGCGATGAACACCATCGTGGCGCGGTTGCGTCCCTTCTCGGTGATGCTCGGCATGAACACGGTGATGAAGGAAATGGACGTATAAGCCGCGCCGATCACACTGGTGATACTGGCGGCCCAGAGGATGAGGCCGAAAACGCGCAGGCCGATTTGCCCAGCCGCTGCCTGGAAGGCTTGCGCGGCCGGATTGGCGCCCTGACCCGAGGTGTCGATAACGACGCCACTGGCCACCACGCCAAGGATGGCGAGAAACAGGACGTAGCGCATCAGGCCGGTGACCAGGATGCCGCTCAGGGCTGCCTTGGTGACTGCCTGGAGGTTTTCGACTCCGGTAGTACCGCGGTCCAGCAGTTTGTGAGCCCCGGCATAGGTGATGTAACCGCCGACCGTGCCGCCGACAATGGTGGTAATGGTGGCGAAGTTGATCTGGTCCGGAAGTACGGTCTGGTAGAGCGCCTCACCCAGTGGCGGATTGGAGGCGAAGGCCACGAACAGCGTCAGGCCAATCATCACCAGGCCCAGCACCACGATCAGCCGGTCGACGGCCAATCCGGCGCGGTGGGAGAGGAAGATGCCGATGGCCAGCAGGGCGCTCAGGCTGCCGCCCCATTTTGCATCAAGCCCCATCAGCGCGTTCAGGCCCAGCCCGGCACCGGCGATGTTGCCGACGTTGAACACCAGGCCGCCGAAGATCACCAGCACCGCCAGCAGGTAACCACTGCCTGGAATCGCTTTGTTGGCCACGTCTGCGGCGCGCATTCGGGTCAGGGTGACGATGCGCCAGACGTTCAGTTGCACCACGAAGTCGATAAGAATCGACGCCAGGATACCGAACGCAAATGCCGCACCCATCTTGGCCGTGAAGGTGGCGGTCTGGGTAATGAATCCAGGACCGATGGCAGAAGTCGCCATCATGAAAATGGCGGCGACCAGGGAGGACCGTCGCGCCTTGGCAAAATCCTGAGCGGTCTGTGTCCCGGCGGACGGTGTCACGGCTGTCTCTGTCACGGCATCATTCCTTCGGTAGGGGATGGTTTGATTGAGCAACGAGCGTGCCAGGTTTCAATCATATGGCTGAAAGTGTTGATGCATGGCTATTTGATTGTTGAACAATCCATTCATGGTAGTTCCACAATGCGCACCAGTTTGTAACCATATCACTCCTGCGTGTTACTTATTGATGCACTCGGCACCCTCGGTTCTTGCTATGCGCTGAGCTCTGATAGAACATCAAAATGACTTTCCCTGACTCTGGACCGCACATGAACGACGTTGCACATTCCCTTCCGCGCTCGCTGGGTGAGTCCATTACCCAGGAGGTCCGCAGGATGCTGGTCGAAGGCGAATTGGTACCGGGCCAACGGCTGTCCGAAGCGGCGCTGGCCGATAGTCTGCAAATTTCCCGCAACACGCTCAGAGAGGCATTCAGGGTCCTGACCCGTGAGGGTTTGCTCAAGCATGAGCCTAATCGCGGGGTCACTGTGGCGGTGCCTGATATGGCGTCGATCATTGACATCTATCGTGTACGCCGCTTTCGTGTACGCCGCTTTATCGAATGCAAGGCCATTGCCCAGGGGTACCCGCTGCACCCGGGGGCATTGCATATGCGTCAGGCGGTGGAGGCGGGCATGCAAGCGCGCGAAGCCAAGGATTGGAAAGCAGTCGGCACCGCTAACATGATGTTCCACAAGGCTATCGTCGAGCTCGCCGACAGCCCGCGATTGGTGGTGTTCTATGGGCAGATATCGGCCGAGTTGCGCTTGGCGTTCGGCCTGCTGGATGACGCCGAATTCCTGCACATGCCTTACGTCGACATGAACATTTCAGTCTTGCGTTGCATAGAAGAGGGGCGACCGGAGGAGGCGACCCGGATGCTCGAAGCCTATCTGGTGCAATCGGAGCGCACCGTTCTGGCGGCCTACGAACGCAGCATGAATCGATAGTCAGCCCCGCATGGAAACCTTCAGCAGTATCGAATGCTTTGTACGCAGTGCCGAAGTCGGCAGCTTCGCCGAAGCCGCGCGGCGCCTGAGCCTTACGCCGGCGGCGGTGGGCAAGAGCGTCGCCAAGCTGGAGGCGCGCCTGGGCGTGCGCTTGTTCCAGCGCAGTACGCGCAGCTTGAGGTTGACCGAAGCCGGCCAACTGTTTCTTGGCGAGGTCAGCGCCAGCCTGAACACCATCCAGAACGCCGTGGCCAACCTGGCCAGCGCGCAGGGGCTGCCGGCGGGGACGTTGAAGGTCAGCATGGGCACGATGTTCGGTCGGTTGTACGTAGTGCCCCTGCTAGGCGAGTTTTTGCGGCGGTTCCCGGCGATCAACCCTGACTGGCATTTCGATAACCGCCAGGTCGATCTGATCGCCCAAGGGTTTGACGCGGCGATTGGCGGCGGGTTTGACCTGCCCCAGGGCGTGGTCGCTCGCAAGCTGACGCCGGCGCATCGGGTGCTGGTGGCTTCTGCGGACTATCTGGCGAGCCGGGCGCCGATCCTGGAGCCTGAAGATCTCGGGCATCACGACGGTATCCTGATTCGTTCGCCGCAAACCGGGCGCGTGCGCTCTTGGCAGTTGACCAGTCGCACCCGGCAACACAGCCCCCTGGTGCTCAAGGCGCGGATGACCATGAGCGATTCCGAAGCGGCCTGTGCCACGGCGGCTCAAGGCTTGGGCGTGGCCTTGGTCAGCATGCCCTTTGCGTTGGGGTATCTGGAGGCGGGGACCTTGCAGCGGGTGTTGCCGGACTGGTGCGTCGACGATGGCAACATTTCCATCTACTACGCCGAACACAAGTTGCTGCCGGGCAAGACCCGGGCATTTGTGGATTTTGTGATTGAGCAGTTCGCGCAGCAGGGCTTGGGGCAGAGATTCAGTGCTATCTGAGCAAGGCTTGCCACCGAGGTGCTGCCATCGCGGGCAAGCCCGCTCCCACAGGTTCGATGTCAGCTTCCAAATATGTGTACTGCCTGTGGGAGCAAGGCTGCTCCCACAGGTTCGATGTTGTCTCCAATTACAGGTAGCACCTGTGGCCCCCCAGGTTCGATGTGGTCTTCAGTTATATGGGGTACCTGTGGGAGCGGGCTTGCCCGCGATTGGGGCGCTTCGGTCTACCGACCAAACCGCACCGGCCAACCAATGATCTTCTTCGGCCGCGGCGTCGCATAGGTGCGCACCTTGGACGTCGACAAGCCCAGTCGCACCAGTGATTCGGCAATGGTAACCGCCGCTGTCACGCCATCCACGACCGGCACGCCGGTGCGCTGGCGGATCTGCTCGTCCAGGCCGGCCATCCCGCCGCAACCCAGGCAAATCACCTCGGCCTTGTCTTCGAGCACCGCCAATTCCGCCTGGCGGACAATGGCTTCCAGCGCACGCTGCGGATCCGATTCCAGCTCCAGCACCGCCAGGCCACTGGCCCGCACGGAGGCGCAGCGGTCCCACAGTCCGGAGAGTTTTAACCGGTCCTCGATCAGGGGCACGGTGCGATCCAGGGTCGTGACCACCGAGTAGGCATGGCCGAGAAACATCGCGGTACTGGCGGCCGCATCGGTGATGTCCACCACCGGCACGTCCAGCAGTTCCTGCAGGCCTTCGCGGCCGTGCTCGCCGTAACCGGCCTGGATCACCGCGTCGAAAGGCTGGTCGTAAGACATCACCCGGTCCATCACGGCAATCGCCGCCAGGTAACTTTCGAAATTGCCCTCCACTGAGTCGGCGCCGAAATACGGCGTCAGGCCAATGATTTCCGTGCCCGGGGCAGCCACTGCCTGGGCCGAACGGGCGATTGCCTGGGTGATGGACTCGGTGGTGTTGACGTTGACCACGAGAATTCGCATGGGAAGTCCTTATAGCGGGTGGTTCTGCGGCCCGACGTCGCCGGGCCGCCAAGGGTTAGTGACCGGCGTTGTCGACCGCGATGGATTCACCGCTGACGTCAGCGTAATGAGGCTCGCGCCGGGCGATGATCAGGTAGAGCATCCCGGCAATCCCGTCTCCGATCAGCCAGGAAAACGGGGACACGCTGTGAAAGCCCGGCACCAGTGCCAGGACGATGGCGATCAGCGCTGCAGGAATGAACGCTGCCACCGCGCGCAGGTTGACGCCGCGGCTGTAGTAGTAGGCGCCGTCGGGGTCTTCGCTGTACAGCTGAGGCACGTTGACCTGGCCTTTTCGCACCAGCCAGTAATCGACCATGATCACCCCGTACAGCGGCCCCAGCAGGGCGCCCAGGCCGGACAGGAAGTACACGATCACCAGCGGGCTGTTGTAGAGGTTCCACGGCAGGATCAGCACCGCAAGGGTGGCGCTGATCAGGCCGGCGCGGCGGAAGGTCAGGTATTTTGGTGCCAGGTTACTCAGCACGAAAGCCGGTGCGACGAAGTTGGCCATGATGTTCACGGCCACCGTGACGATCAGGAAGGCCAGGCAGCCCAGCACCAGGAAGAAGGTGTTGGGGATCGAGGCAATGATCTCGGTCGGGCTTTCGATGATTCGGCCGTTAATTTGGAATTGCGCGCCGCACAACAGCACGGTGATGGCCGCAAACACCAGGATGTTTACCGGCAGCCCCCAGAAATTGCCGACCTTGATGGTCTTGCGGCAGGGCGAGGAGCGGGCAAAATCGCAGAAATTGAGGATCAGCGTGCCGTAGATGGCCAGCCACAAGGCGCCGCCGGCAAAGATGTTGCGCCACATCTCGCCGCCGCTCAGCGGTTCGCGGATCGACCAGGCGATGGTCGCATCGGCCTGGGTGTACATCCACCCGGCGAGGGCGGCGACGGTCAGCAGGATCACCGGGCCGGCAAACGCTTCATAACGTCGCACCATCTCCATGCCGTAGGCCAGGATGGCCAGTTGCACCAGCCAGATCGCCACGAAACACACCCAGCCCAGGCTCGACAGGCCAAGGATCGAGTTGTGGTCGTAGTCGGCGAAACCGGGGTGCACTGCCGTCAGCAGCACCCGGAACACCACCGAGGCCAGGTACGTCTGGATACCAAACCAGGCGATGGCGATAACGGCGCGGATCAATGCAGGAATCTGCGCGCCATGGATGCCGAAACTGATCCGGCTGATCACCGGAAACGGCACGCCGGTTTTCTGGCCCATGTAGCCGGACAGGTTCATGAAGAAGTAGACGAGAGCTGCGCCGATCCCCAGGGACAGCAGAATCTGCCAACCCCCGAGCCCCAGCGCATACAGGCCGATGGCGAAGGAGTAGTTGGCGATGTTGTGCACATCGTTGGTCCATAGGGCGAAAATACTGTAGCGGCCCCAGCGCCGCCCCTCGGCCTTGGTCGGTGCCAGGTCCTTGTTGTGCAGGCGCGGGCTGAGAACGACGGGGCCGTCGCAAGGTTGATCAAAGGGTGAAGGAGGGAGGTGTAGATCCAGCGCGATATTGTTATTGGAGAGGCTAGTACGCATTCCGGCAGGCTCCTGAAGCTTGGCGTTGCGATGACTGTGCTTGAGCAAGGGCTCGACAAATCTTCGTCGCGAACGGCAAACATCATTGGTTTCGGGGCATCTGCAGCCTGTACGGGATAGGGCGCTTCAGGCTTGCGGATCTAAAGTGTGTGTATGTTTTGGATTGTGTTGTATACAAAACATGTATGCACTCAAGCGAGATCTGTGCCAGAGAACGATCTATGAAAGTGGCTGTTAATTTCCTTTCGTTATCAAATTTCGCTAACTAATTGATTAATAAGCTAAATAAACTGACTGTTTGATCAGCTATTTATTTTTACGGAGGGGGCGTCAGTACAGGGTCGGCGGAGGGGGTGAGGGCGGGCAAATGTAACTTTTTGGGGCGCTGAAACGAAAAGTGCACACACAAATGACACCGATGGTGACATTCGTGTGTACACATTCTCGCAACTCCGCTCCCTCCCTGTAGGAGCGAGCTTGCTCGCGATAAACCTGAAGGCGCCGTGGGGTGTCTGGCTTCCCGCGATATCGTTTAAGACCATCGCGAGCAAGCTCGCTCCTACAGGGTGTTCACGGCCATCTTCGAGTGGCCCCCCGGCGCGAGCTCGCTTCTACAGTGAAGCGACAGTTATGCCTTGGACTTGCCGATGATGTTGCCCGCATGCAACCCGCACTCTTTCTGCGTCGCCTCTTCCCACCACCAGCGACCTTCGCGTTCATGCTGGTTCGGCAGCACCGGGCGGGTGCAGGGTTCGCAGCCGATGCTGATGAAGCCGCGCTCGTGCAGGCTGTTGTACGGCAGTTCGAGCATGCGGATGTAGCCCCAGATCTCTTCGCTGGTCATCTGCGCCAGCGGGTTGAACTTGTACAGGGTCCGTTCCGGGGTGGAAAACGCGGTGTCGATTTCCATCACCGCCACCGCACTGCGCGTGCCCGGGCTCTGGTCGCGCCGCTGGCCGGTCGCCCATGCGCGCACGTCCGACAGTTTGCGCCGCAGCGGTTCGATCTTGCGGATGCCACAGCATTCGCCATGACCGTCCTTATAGAAACTGAACAGGCCTTTTGCCTTCACGAAAGGTTCAAGTTTCGTGTAGTCCGGCGACACGAGCTCGATCTCGATCTTGTAGTGCTCGCGCACCTGATCGATGAAGCGGTAGGTCTCTGGATGCAGGCGGCCGGTGTCGAGGCTGAACACCTTGACGTTCTTGTTCAGCTTCCAGGCCATGTCCACGAGCACCACGTCTTCGGCGCCGCTGAAGGATATCCACAGGTCATCGCCGAACTCGGCAAACGCGAGTTTGAGAATGTCCTGGGCAGATTTATTGGCATAGGTCGTGGCGAGTTCCACGACATCGAACGATGGGCTCATCAGGGCGGCTTCCTACAGGTCGGTGGCGCTGGGCGCTCTATATGGGGCTGATGGTAACAAAATCCGACAAGCGCTGGCGCGTCCTCTGCGTTGCGCAGGCCAGTGCGAGTGGTTAGAGTTCGGCAGTCTTTTTGCTCGCTCGACTCAATAATCACTACAAATGGGAGTGTCTTGTGGAAATTGCATGCCTGGATCTTGAAGGGGTACTGGTTCCGGAAATCTGGATCGCCTTCGCCAAAAAAACCGGGATCGAATCCCTCAAGGCCACCACTCGGGACATTCCCGACTACGACGTGCTGATGAAACAGCGCCTGCGGATTCTCGACGAGCACGGCCTGAAGCTGTCTGATATCCAGGAAGTGATCGCCACGTTGAAGCCACTGGACGGTGCGGTGGAGTTCGTCAATTGGCTGCGTGAACGCTTCCAGGTGGTGATCCTGTCGGATACGTTCTACGAATTCTCCCAGCCTTTAATGCGCCAGCTGGGTTTTCCGACGCTGCTGTGCCATCGGCTGATTACCGATGACGCCGGTCGAGTGACGAACTATCAGTTGCGTCAGAGAGACCCCAAGCGCCAGTCGGTCCTGGCCTTCAAGAGTCTCTATTATCGCGTGATCGCAGCAGGGGATTCGTACAATGACACGACGATGCTGGGCGAAGCGGATGCGGGAATCCTGTTCCATGCGCCGGACAATGTAATCCGCGAGTTCCCGCAATTCCCGGCGGTGCATACCTTTGAGGAGCTGAAGCAGGAATTCATCAAGGCCTCGAACCGGGCCCTGAGTCTGTAGTCGCCAGTTCGAGCGCCATCGCGGGCAAGCCCGCTCCCACAGTTTTTGTGCCGGACACTTAATTGTGGTTCGACCTGAAACCTGTGGGAGCGGGCTTGCCCGCGATGCTTCTAGAGGTTCTGCAGGGTATCGAGCAGCACCTTCACCTTGGTGATCGACTCCGCATACTCGGCCTGCCACTGCGAGTCCGCGACGATCCCGCCGCCGCCCCAGCAACACACCTGCCCGTCCTTGACCAGCAAACTGCGAATGGCGATGGAGCTGTCCATCTCGCCGCGCACGTCCAGATACACCAGCGAGCCGCAATACAGGCCCCGTCGCGTCGGTTCCAGTTCGTCAATGATCTGCATCGCGCGGATTTTCGGTGCGCCGGTAATCGAGCCTCCGGGGAAGCTGCCGGCAATCAGGTCCAGGGCGTCGCGGTCGGCGGCCAGTTCACCGGTGACGCTGCTCACCAGATGGTGCACGTTGGGGTAGCTTTCCAGGCTGAACAGCTCCGGCACACGCACCGAACCGATGCGGCAGGTGCGGCCGAGGTCGTTGCGCAGCAGGTCGACGATCATCAGGTTCTCGGCGCGATCCTTGGGGCTGGCCAGCAGTTCAGCGGCGTTGGCTGCGTCTTCGGCTGCGGTCTGGCCACGGGGCCGCGTGCCTTTGATCGGGCGGGTTTCGACCAGGCCATGGCTGACTTTGACGAAACGCTCGGGTGAAAGGCTCAGCACCGCACCGCCATCAGGCAGGCTCTGGAAACCGGAAAAAGGCGTCGGGCAGGCCGCTCGCAGGGCGCAATAGGCCGCCCAGGGATCGCCCTGGCACTCGGCGCGGAAACGCTGGGCGAAGTTGACCTGGTAGCAATCGCCGGCCTGGATGTACTGCTGGATACGCTCCAGCGCCTGGCGATACTCGTCGGCGCTCAGGTCGGGGCTCATCGGCGCAGTCAGCCGGAACGGCTCGATTTCATCGCTGGTCGTTCCACTGAACAGTTCGATCAGGCGCTGGCGTTCGCTATCGGCCAGCGTCGGGTGAAATACCAGTTGGCTGGTGGCCAGTTGGTGGTCGCTGATCAGGGCCCAGGCATACAGCCCGAAGCGAGCGTCCGGCAGGTGCAGATCGTCCCTGGCCACGCTCGGCAGGTGCTCAAGGTGGCGGCCGAAGTCATAGCTCAGGTAGCCGATCAGCCCGCCGGCGAAAGGCAGGTCGAGCGGTAGCGAGGCTTCACCCAGGCGCGTCAGGTTGTCCCGCAGGCGTTGCAGGAAATCGCTGCCACTTTCGTCAGGCAGCACCGCCAGTTGCTCCAGCGGCCAGGCGCTGAGCAGGTCATGGCGACCTCGGTCGGCGGTCGGACGGCCGCTGTCGAGCAGCACGGCGCCCGGGGCATGGCGAATGATCGCGAAATAGTCGGCAGGATTGGCGCGATAGGGCAGCGGGTGTACCGAGCAGGTCAGCATGGACGGTCAGCCTTCAACCGGTGGAATATGCCCGAACATTTCCTGCACGAACGCCACGCGTTCCTCAACCGTCTCGGTCACACCGCGGGCCTTCAAATCTTCCAGTCGCGCCTCGACGGCATGGGTGCGCAGTGTCAGCCCGCAATCGTTGGCAATCTGGATGTTCAGGCCGGGCCGGGCATTGAGCTCGAGAATCAACGGGCCTTTTTCCTGGTCGAGCACCATGTCCACGCCAATGTAGCCCAGCCCGCACAGCTCATAGCAACCGGCGGCAAGCTTCATGAATCCGTCCCAGTAGGGCAGCTGTACGCCATCGACAGCGTTGGTGGTGTCGGGGTGCTTGGTGATGATGTTGTTCAGCCAGGTGCCGCGCAGCGTCAGGCCGGTGGCAAGGTCGACACCTACGCCGATGGCGCCCTGGTGCAGGTTGGCCTTGCCGCCGGACTGGCGAGTGGGCAGGCGCAGCATGGCCATGACCGGGTAGCCCATCAGCACGATGATGCGGATGTCCGGCACGCCCTCATAGCTGATGCTCTTGAAGATCTGGTCCGGGATCACTCGGTATTCGATCAGGGCGCGGTCGCGGTGACCGCCGAGGGAATACAGGCCCGTGAGGATGCTGGAGATATGGTGCTCGATCTCCTCATGGCTGATGATCTTCCCGGACACCGTGCGATAGCGCCCCTCGAAGCGGTCAGCGATCACGATGATGCCGTCACCGCCAGCGCCCTGGGCCGGCTTGACCACGAAATCGGTGCGCCCGCCGATGATCTCGTCGAGCTTGTCGATTTCCTTCTCGGTGGAGATCACCCCATACAGTTCCGGCACATGGATGCCGGCAGCGATCGCGCGCTCCTTGGTGATGATCTTGTCATCGACGATCGGGTACAGGCTGCGCTTGTTGTACTTGAGCACATAGTCCGCGTTGCGCCGATTGATGCCCATGATGCCCCGGGCTTCCAGGGCCTTCCAGGTCTTCCAGAAACCGAACATCAGGCGTCAGCCTTCTTCAGGAACGCCTTGAAACGCACCAGTTCGGTCAGGCGGTAGCCGCGATAGCGACCCATGGCCAGCATGAAGCCCACCAGGATCAGCAGGATCGCCGGGAACGTGAACACGAAGTACACCAGTTCCGGCACGCTCATGATCAGGTGCGCCAGGGAGGCGGCGAACAGGGTGCCGACCGCCACTTTCATGGCATGGCCACCGCCGCGTTCTTCCCAGGTGATCGACAGGCGTTCGATGGTCATGGTCAGAATCACCATCGGGAACAGCGCCACCGACAGCCCGCGTTCCAGGCCGAGCTTGTGGCTGAACAGGCTGATCGCGGCAATCAGCACCACCACGAACGTCAGTACCACCGACAGCCTCGGCAACATCTGCAGCTTCAGGTGTTCAAGGTAGGAGCGCAGTGACAGCCCAAGCGCGGTGATGATGGTGAACAGCACGATGCCGAAGCCCAGCTGGGTTTCCCGGAAGGCCAGGGCGATCAGTACCGGGGTAAAGGTCCCGAGGGTCTGGAGGCCGATCAGGTTGCGCAGGATCAGGATCACCAGCACGCCGATCGGGATCATCACCATGATCATGAAGGTCTGCTGGGTCTGCAGGGGCAGGCCATACAGCGAATATTCGAGGAAGTTGGCGTCGGTGTTTTCATCCGTCAGCTTGGCCAGGCGAATGGCGTTCATTTCGCTGTTGTTCAGGCTGAAGGTCACATTGGCTTTCTTGCCACCATCGACAGTGATCAGGTTTTCATCGCCGGTCCACCACAGCAGGCGGTCGGTCGGCAGGCCCTGCTCGCCGGTTTCCGGGTTGAAGTACAGCCAGTCGGTGCCGTTGAAGCTGCGCAGCCACAGTTCGGGCACTTGCGGCTGATCGGCCACCAGGCGGATGGTGTGGACTTTCTCGATCGGCACGTGGGCGATCGACAGCAGCAGCTCGACGATCCGCGCCTTGTGCACGGTGGACGGATCACCGCCCAGCAGCAGCTTCACGTTGTCGTCGTTGAGGTTGTTGACCCGCTTGATGGCCTCGCCAATAAAGGTCTCGACGTCGGCCGAATGCTGGCGGATGGGCGCGAGCAGGGCTTCGGCGGCGATTTTCTCCGGACCTTCGACCACGATGCTGTCGCGGAAGGTGGGGCCCTTGATCTTGGCCTTCTCGCCGGTGTAGCGCTTGGTCAGCACCAGGCGGTAGTACAGCGTCTGGTTACCCTTGGCCCGTCGCGCAGACCAGGTGACCTTGCGGTTGCCGTCGACACGGTTGACCGCCACGCCATAGTTATTGGAAATGAAGCTTTCGTTGAGGCTGACATAGTCGCGGCTCAACGGCGGCACGAACATCTGGATCTTGACCGGATCCTTGGCACTGGCGACGAACTCGACCTTGGCGTCGATGTTCCACAAGTCGTCGGTAGCGTCTTCGGTCACTGGAATGCCGAGCACGAAAATCTGATAGGCCGTCACTGAAATGCCCAGCACCACCAGGATGGCGATCAGGATTCTCAGATGGAGTGTAAGAGCGCGCATTGGAATTACTCTGCGGTATGTGCGTCGGTGGCGCAGGCGGGTTTGCCAGCAGCGTATTTAAGACTTGGATCGACCAGCGCGTCGAAGCGTTTGAGTGCTTCGGAGCCGATCAGGAGCGGGAATTGGAAAGCGCTGCGGTCGGTTAGGTTCACTTCGATGCTGCGTAAAGCCGAACCCATGCAGATATCCAGCTCGATCACCGGACGAGCGGTGTACTTCTTGCCCTCATCGGGATCGTAGTCCCCGGCGCGTCGCTTGATCTTGCTGACGCGGGCCAGCGGTCGCTCGATCGGGTGCGAGTGCGCGGTGTCGATGGCCAGGTAGAAGCGCACCCAGGATTCGCCATTGCGCTTGAAGCGCTTGATATCCCGGGCACTCAGCGAGGCGGTTTTCGCGCCCGTGTCGAGTTTGGCCGCGACTTCAAGGTCGATGCCATTGAGGGACGCATATTCGTTGAGGCCGTAAACGGTCTTTTCCCCCGCCGCGGCGACGCCGGGCAGGCAAAGGAGATAGAGGAAGGTGAAAAAGGGCTTGAGTGTCATAAATCCTGGGGCGCAGCGGTCCGTGTATTGATTCAAGGCCCTGGCATCGCTGCGCAAGCTCCCTCGTATGCCAGCCATCATGTGATGACAGGCGGTGCAGATGTCACAAACAAATGCGGGTGGCATTCTAGCACGGTGGTTTTATGGCGCCACCGCTGGCAGGGGGCTATACCCTCTAATGCCGCGCCGGTAGGTTTCATAGGCTTATTAGACGATTGTCGACAATATCCATATTTCCTTTGACTGTACGTACCGTTTTCGCTAGTTTTCCCGGTATCAGCTTTCAAGGTGTCGACAATATGCTGGATCAACTCGATCCCCCGGTCATTGCCCAGGACGATTCGGAGACGTTGTCCGAGAACGTCTTCCGGCGCATCCAGGCGGCCATCGTCAAGGGCGAGATCGCTCCGGGCAGCAAGATCTCCGAACCGGAGCTGGCGCGCACCTATGGCATCAGCCGCGGGCCGCTGCGCGAGGCCATCCATCGCCTGGAAGGCCAGCGCCTGTTGGTGCGCGTACCGCATGTCGGGGCGCGTGTGGTATCGCTCAACCACGCCGAACTGCTGGAACTCTACGAAATTCGCGAGTCCCTCGAGGGCATGGCCTGCCGCCTGGCGGCCGAGCGCATGACCCTGGAAGAAATCGACGAACTGCGCCGGGTGCTCGAAACCCATGAGCGCGATGAGGCGTTCCAGGCCGGCATCGGTTATTACCAGCAGGAAGGCGACTTCGATTTCCATTACCGGATCATCCAGGGCAGCGGCAACCGCACCCTGACCCAGATGCTCTGCGGCGAGTTGTACCAACTGGTGCGCATGTACCGCATGAAGTTTTCCACCACGCCCAACCGCCCGCACCAGGCGTTCGCCGAACACCACCGAATTCTCGATGCCATCGCCGACCGTGACGGTGAACTGGCCGAGTTGTTGATGCGCCGCCATATCGGCGCCTCCAAACGCAATATCGCCCGTCACTACCAGGACGGCGCTAACCAGACAGCCACTGAACGAGGTGAGTCATGAGTTCCAACAAGAGCACTCCAGGCCAGCGTTTCCGCGATGCGGTCGCCAGCGAGCATCCGTTGCAAGTCGTTGGCGCGATCAACGCCAACCATGCGTTGCTGGCCAAGCGCGCCGGTTTCAAGGCCATCTACCTGTCGGGTGGCGGGGTCGCGGCTGGCTCCCTCGGTGTGCCGGACCTGGGTATCACCGGCCTGGATGACGTGCTGACCGACGTACGGCGCATTACCGATGTCTGCGACCTGCCGCTGCTGGTGGACGTGGATACCGGGTTCGGTTCCTCGGCGTTCAACGTCGCGCGTACCGTCAAGTCGATGATCAAGTTTGGCGCGGCGGCGATTCATATCGAAGACCAGGTCGGCGCCAAGCGCTGCGGTCACCGCCCTAATAAAGAGATCGTGTCGCTGCAGGAAATGGTCGACCGCATCAAGGCGGCCGTCGATGCGCGTACCGATGACAGTTTCGTGATCATGGCCCGCACCGACGCCCTGGCAGTGGAAGGCCTCGAATCTGCCCTGGATCGCGCCGCGGCGTGCATCGAGGCCGGCGCCGACATGATTTTCCCGGAAGCCATCACCGAGCTGGATATGTACAAGCTGTTCGCCAACCGCGTGAAAGCGCCGATCCTGGCCAACATCACCGAATTCGGCGCGACCCCGCTGTACACCACCGAGCAGTTGGCAGCAGCCGACGTGTCCCTGGTGCTGTACCCGCTGTCAGCCTTCCGGGCCATGAACAAGGCGGCGGAAAACGTCTACACCGCAATCCGTCGCGACGGCACTCAGCAGAATGTCATCGACACCATGCAGACTCGCATGGAGCTTTACGATCGCATCGATTACCACACGTTCGAGCAGAAGCTTGATGCGTTGTTTGCCGCCAAGAAATAAAGCAATGCCCCTGTAGGAGCGAGCTTGCTCGCGAGGGTCGCCAACGTTAACGCGGGAAACCTGATGCCCCGCGGCGATGAAACGTTTTTCGCGAGCAAGCTCGCTCCTACAAGTTTCCCAGACAAATTCAAGAATATTGGAGACAGCAATGGCCGAAGCAAAAGTACTCAGTGGCGCCGGGCTCCGTGGTCAGGTTGCCGGGCAAACCGCACTGTCCACCGTGGGCCAGTCGGGCGCAGGCCTGACCTATCGCGGCTACGACGTTCGCGAACTGGCGGCAGACGCACAATTTGAAGAAGTGGCGTACCTGCTGCTGTACGGCGAGCTGCCGACCCAGGCACAACTCGCCGCTTACCAGGACAAACTCGGCAAGCTGCGCGACCTGCCGCAAGCGCTCAAGGAAGTCCTGGAACGCATTCCCGCCGACGCCCATCCGATGGACGTGATGCGCACCGGCTGTTCGTTCCTGGGCAACCTGGAACCGGAGAAAGACTTCTCCGAGCAGCATGACAAGACCGATCGCCTGTTGGCCGCTTTCCCGGCGATCATGTGCTACTGGTACCGCTACAGCCACGAGGGCAAGCGCATCAACTGCGTGAGCGACGAACCCTCCATCGGTGGTCACTTCCTGCACCTGCTGCACAGCAAGAAACCGAGCGAGCTGCACGTCAAGGTGATGAACGTTTCGCTGATCCTCTACGCGGAACATGAGTTCAACGCCTCGACCTTCACCGCACGGGTGTGTGCCTCGACCCTGTCCGACCTCTACTCGTGCATCACCGCGGCCATCGGCTCGCTGCGTGGGCCATTGCACGGTGGCGCCAACGAAGCGGCGATGGAAATGATCGAGCGTTTCTCCTCCCCGGAAGAGGCGATCAAGGGCACCCTCGGCATGCTCGAGCGCAAGGACAAGATCATGGGCTTCGGCCACGCGATCTATAAGGACAACGATCCGCGCAACGAGGTGATCAAGGGCTGGTCGAAAAAGCTCGCCGAAGAAGTCGGTGACACTGTGTTGTTCCCGGTGTCCGAGGCGATCGACAAGACCATGTGGGAACAGAAAAAACTGTTTCCCAACGCCGACTTCTACCATGCGTCGACGTACCACTTCATGGGCATCCCGACCAAGTTGTTCACCCCGATCTTCGTCTGCTCGCGCCTGACCGGTTGGGCGGCGCACGTCTTCGAACAACGCGCCAACAACCGCATCATCCGCCCGAGCGCCGAGTACACCGGCGTCGAACAGCGCAAGTTCGTGCCAATCGAACAACGCTGAATGGTGGGAGCGCCGACGCAGGGATTTGAACATATCGCAAATCCCTGTGGGAGCGGGCTTGCCCGCGATGACGGAGTCACATTCGACATAAATGTCGCCTGACCCACCGTAATCGCGGGCAAGCCCGCTCCCACAGTGGATGGTGTTGAATTCAAGCCCGGTACCAGGCTCCACCTTCTGAACACACCGTGACCGAGTCCTGACGATGAACACTGAATTTCGCAAACCGCTGCCCGGCAGCCATCTGGATTACTTCGACGTCCGCGCGGCTGTCGACGCCATCCAGCCGGGTGCCTACGACACCCTGCCATACACCTCCCGCGTCCTTGCGGAAAACCTGGTGCGTCGCTGCGACCCGGCCACGCTCACCGAATCCCTCAAGCAATTCATCGAGCGCAAACGCGACCTCGATTTTCCGTGGTTCCCGGCGCGTGTGGTCTGCCACGACATCCTCGGCCAGACCGCGCTGGTCGACCTCGCCGGCCTGCGCGACGCCATCGCTTTGCAAGGCGGCGACCCGGCGCAAGTCAACCCGGTAGTGCCGACTCAGCTGATCGTCGACCACTCCCTGGCCGTCGAGCGCGGTGGGTTTGATCCGGAAGCGTTCGAGAAGAACCGCGCCATCGAAGACCGCCGCAACGAAGACCGTTTCCACTTCATCAACTGGACCAAAAAAGCCTTCAAAAACGTCGATGTGATCCCGCCAGGCAACGGCATCATGCACCAGATCAACCTGGAGAAAATGTCTCCGGTGATCCAGGTGCGCGACGGCGTGGCGTTCCCCGATACCTGCGTCGGCACCGACAGCCACACCCCGCATGTCGATGCACTGGGCGTGATCGCCATTGGCGTGGGTGGCCTGGAAGCGGAAAGCGTGATGCTCGGTCGTGCGTCGTGGATGCGTCTGCCGGAAAGCGTTGGCGTTGAACTGACCGGCAAGCTGCAACCGGGCATCACCGCCACCGACATGGTGCTGGCGCTGACCGAGTTCCTGCGTCAGCAAAAAGTCGTCGGCGCATGGCTGGAATTCTTCGGTGAAGGCGCGTCCAGGTTGACCCTTGGCGACCGCGCCACTATTTCCAACATGGCCCCGGAATACGGCGCCACGGCTGCGATGTTCTACATCGACCAGCAAACCATCGACTACCTCAAACTCACCGGCCGTGAAGACGAGCAGGTGCAGCTGGTGGAGAACTACGCCAGGATCACCGGCCTGTGGGCCGACAGCTTGAAGCATGCGCAATACGAACGTGGGTTGACCTTCAACCTGTCTTCGGTGGTGCGCAATATGGCCGGCCCGAGCAACCCGCACGCCCGTGTCGCGGTGTCGGACCTGGCCGCCAAAGGCATCTCCGGTCAGTGGGACGATGTTCCAGGCCAGATGCCCGACGGCGCCGTGATCATCGCCGCCATCACCAGCTGCACCAACACCAGCAACCCGCGTAACGTGATCGCCGCCGGCCTGCTGGCGCGCAATGCCAACAAGCTGGGGTTGGCCCGCAAGCCATGGGTCAAGTCTTCCCTGGCGCCGGGCTCGAAAACCGTCGCGCTGTACCTCGACGAAGCCGGCCTGACCGAGGAACTCGAGCAACTGGGCTTCGGCGTCGTGGCCTTTGCCTGCACCACCTGCAACGGCATGTCAGGCGCACTGGATCCGGTGATCCAGCAGGAAATTATCGACCGCGACCTGTACGCCACCGCCGTACTATCGGGTAACCGCAACTTCGATGGGCGTATTCACCCGTACGCCAAGAATGCGTTTCTCGCGTCCCCGCCACTGGTGGTCGCCTACGCCATCGCCGGCACCATCCGTTTCGACATCGAGAAAGACGTGTTGGGCCTGGACGCAGACGGCAAGGAAATTCGCCTGAAGGACATCTGGCCAAGCGACGAAGAGATCGACGCAGTGGTCAAGGCATCGGTCAAACCCGAGCAGTTCCGCCAGGTCTACATCCCGATGTTCGCCATCCACGAAGACACCGGCCCGAAAGTCACGCCGCTGTACGACTGGCGCGAGATGAGCACCTACATTCGTCGTCCGCCCTACTGGGAAGGCGCGCTGGCCGGTGCCCGTCCGCTCAAGGGCATGCGTCCGCTGGCAGTGCTGCCGGACAACATCACCACCGATCACCTGTCGCCGTCGAACGCCATCATGCTCGACAGCGCCGCCGGTGAATACCTGGCGAAAATGGGCCTGCCGGAAGAGGACTTCAACTCTTACGCGACTCATCGCGGCGACCACTTGACCGCGCAACGCGCGACCTTTGCCAACCCGAAACTGTTCAACGAAATGGTCCGGGAAAACGGCAAGGTCAAGCAAGGTTCGCTGGCACGCGTCGAGCCGGAAGGGCAGGTGATGCGCATGTGGGAAGCGATCGAAACCTACATGGAACGCAAGCAGCCGCTGATCATCATCGCCGGCGCCGACTATGGCCAGGGTTCTTCCCGGGACTGGGCGGCGAAAGGCGTGCGCCTGGCCGGTGTGGAAGCGATTGCCGCCGAAGGTTTCGAACGCATCCACCGCACCAACCTGGTGGGCATGGGCGTGTTGCCGCTGGAGTTCAAGCCAGGCACCGACCGCCACACCCTCGCCATCGACGGCAGCGAAACCTACGACGTGATTGGCGAGCGTACGCCGCGTGCCGAATTGACGCTGGTGATCCATCGCAAGAACGGCGAGCGCGTCGATGTGCCGGTGACCTGCCGCCTCGATACCGCTGAAGAAGTGTCGATCTACGAGGCTGGAGGCGTGCTGCAACGTTTCGCCCAGGACTTCCTCGAAGAGTCGGCGGTGGCCGTTTAACAACTCGATATGCCGCGACGGGACTTCAGGTTCCGTCGCGTCTTTTAAGGAGCACCATGGCTCACGCAACCCAGTTCGCACCGCAGATCAAAATCCCCGCCACCTACATGCGTGGCGGCACCAGCAAGGGGGTGTTCTTCAGCCTCAAAGACCTGCCCGAAGCGGCGCAGGTTCCAGGCCCGGCGCGCGATGCCTTGCTGCTACGGGTGATCGGCAGCCCCGACCCCTACGACAAGCAAATCGACGGCATGGGCGGCGCCACCTCCAGCACCAGTAAAACCGTAATCCTGTCGAAAAGCACCAAGGCCGACCACGACGTCGATTACCTGTTCGGCCAGGTGTCTATCGACAAGCCTTTTGTCGACTGGAGCGGCAACTGCGGCAACCTGTCGGCGGCGGTCGGTTCGTTTGCCATCAGCAATGGCCTGGTGGACGCCAGCCGTGTCCCGCACAACGGCGTGGCCGTGGTTCGCGTGTGGCAGGCCAACATCGGCAAGACCATCATCGCCCACGTGCCGATCACCCACGGCGAGGTGCAGGAAACCGGCGATTTTGAACTCGATGGCGTGACCTTTCCCGCGGCCGAAGTCCAGGTCGAATTTCTCGACCCGGCTGCGGAAGAAGAGGGGGGCGGTGGTTCGATGTTCCCCACCGGCAACCTCGTCGATGACCTGGAAGTGCCGGGCGTGGGGACCTTCAAGGCGACCATGATCAACGCCGGTATCCCGACCATCTTCGTCAACGCGCAAGACATCGGTTACACCGGCACCGAACTGCAGGGTGCGATCAACGGCGACCCGAAAGCGCTGGCGATGTTCGAGACCATTCGCGCTTACGGCGCCCTGCGCATGGGCCTGATCAAGAACCTCGACGAAGCGGCCACGCGTCAGCACACGCCGAAAGTGGCCTTCGTTGCTGCGCCTGCGGACTACGTAGCGTCCAGCGGCAAGGCGATCAAGACGGAGGATGTCGACCTGCTGGTGCGCGCGCTGTCCATGGGCAAGTTGCACCACGCGATGATGGGCACGGCGGCCGTGGCCATTGGTACGGCGGCAGCGATTTCCGGCACGTTGGTCAACCTCGCGGCCGGCGGCACCGAACGCAATGCGGTGCGCTTCGGCCATCCATCCGGCACCCTGCGCGTAGGCGCCGAGGCGAGCCTGGTTGACGGCGAGTGGACCGTGAAAAAAGCCATCATGAGCCGCAGTGCGCGGGTACTGATGGAAGGCTTCGTGCGCGTGCCGGGTGATTCCTTCTAACCCGGCACGGCAGCCCCTGTAGGAGCTTTCGGCAGCTCCTACAGTGGGAAAGCACTTCAATAATAAAATTTGATTGCCCTGAACCGAGGTCCCATCAACGAACCACTTCAAGAGTGAATCGAACATGAGCACCAACGTCGACCAGAACAACCGCCCCGATTACGACTCCGTCCTGCAGGACATCGCCTACTACGTCCTCACCTTCAAGGTTGAATCTGCCGAAGCCCTGGACACTGCCCGCAACTGCCTGATCGACACCCTCGGCTGCGGCCTGCTGGCCCTGCGCTTCCCCGAATGCACCAAACACCTGGGGCCGATCGTCGAAGGCACGGTGGTGCCTTTTGGCGCGCGGGTGCCGGGCACCAGCTACCGCCTCGACCCGGTGAAGGCCGCCTGGGATATCGGCTGCATCGTGCGCTGGCTCGATTACAACGACACCTGGCTCGCCGCGGAGTGGGGTCACCCGTCGGATAACCTCGGCGGTATTCTCGCGGTAGCCGACCACCTGTCGCAAAAACGCCTGGCCAACGGCGAAGCACCGCTGACCCTGCGCGCAGTGCTTGAAGCCATGATCATGGCCCACGAAATCCAGGGCGTGATTGCCCTGGAGAACTCCTTCAACCGAGTGGGTCTGGACCACGTCCTCCTGGTCAAAGTCGCCTCGACCGCCGTCACCGCCAAACTCATGGGCGCCAATCGCGAGCAACTGCTGTCAGCCTTGTCCCATGCCTTTGCCGACGGCCAGGCCCTGCGCACCTACCGGCATGCACCGAATGCCGGCTCGCGAAAGTCCTGGGCAGCAGGCGATGCCACCAGTCGCGGGGTACGCCTGGCGGACATCGCGATGCGCGGGGAAATGGGCATTCCCGGGGTGCTGACGGCCCGGCAGTGGGGGTTCTACGACGTGTTGTTCAGCCACACCAACAACGATCTGGCACTCAAGCCGCAAGACAAGCGCACGTTCAGTTTCTCCCGCGCATACGGCTCCTACGTGATGGAAAACGTGCTGTTCAAGATCAGCTTTCCCGCCGAGTTCCACGCACAAACTGCCTGTGAAGCGGCAGTGACCCTGCACCCACAGGTGCGCAACCGCCTGCATGAAATCGACCGGATCGTCATCACCACCCACGAGTCGGCGATCCGCATCATTTCCAAGGTCGGCCCGCTGGCCAACGCGGCGGATCGCGATCATTGCATCCAGTACATGACGGCCGTGCCACTGGCGTTCGGCAACCTGGTGGCCGAGCAATACGAGGATGCCTTCCACGCAGCGCACCCGATCATCGATGTGCTGCGCGAGAAAATGGTCATCGTCGAAAGCCCGGTTTACACCCGTGAATACCTGGAAGCCGACAAGCGCTCGATCGCCAATGCGGTGCAGGTGTTTTTCAAGGACGGGACCAGTACCGAGAACGTGGCGGTGGAATACCCGATCGGCCATCGCAGGCGTCGTGCCGAAGGCATTCCATTGCTGGAGGACAAGTTCAGGACGAACCTGCTGACTCGATTCACCCGCCAGCGTAGCGCTGAGATCTTCGAGCTGTGCAAGGATCAGGCTCGGCTGGAGGCGACACCGGTGAATCGGTTTGTGGATTTATTTGTGATTTAGCTAAACCGCGTCATCGTTCAATCGCGGGCAAGCCCGCTCCCACAGGGTTCTTTTGTGAATGCAAAATCAGCATACACCAGCAAAACCTGTGGGAGCGGGCTTGCCCGCGATGAGGCCGGAACAGGCATCGAAAAACTATTTGAACCGCCGCTCGACGCCTTTCTCCACCAGGATCTTCGCCGAAATCTCTTCGACGGAAAAATGCGTGGAGTTGATGTTGGGAATGTTCTCGCGGCGAAACAGGTTCTCCACCTCGCGCACTTCGAATTCGCACTGGGCGTAACTCGAATAGCGGCTGTTGGGCTTGCGCTCGTTGCGGATGGCCGTCAGACGGTCCGGGTCGATGGTCAGGCCGAACAGCTTGTGCTGGTGGGCGCGCAGGGCGTTGGGCAGTTGCAGGCGCTCCATGTCGTCTTCGGTGAGCGGGTAGTTGGCCGCGCGGATGCCGAATTGCATGGCCATGTACAGGCAGGTCGGCGTCTTGCCGCAGCGCGATACGCCCACCAGGATCAGGTCGGCCTTGTCGTAGTAGTGCGTGCGGGCGCCGTCGTCGTTGTCCAGGGCGAAGTTCACCGCCTCGATGCGCTCCATGTAATTGGAGCTGGTGCCGATCGAATGGGATTTGCCGACGGTGTAGGACGAATGCTCGGTCAGTTCCTGTTCCAGGGGCGCCAGGAAGGTCGAGAAAATGTCGATCATGAAACCATTGGAAGTGGCGAGGATCTCACGAATGTCCTGATTGACGATGGTGTCGAAGATGATCGGCCGGAAGCCGTCGGTTTCGGCGGCTTTGTTGATTTGTTGTACCATGGCCCGCGCTTTATCCACGTTGTCGATGTACGGTCGCGTGAATTTGCTGAAGGTTATGTTTTCGAACTGCGCCAGAAGGCTTTGGCCCAGGGTTTCGGCTGTGATGCCGGTGCCGTCGGAAATAAAGAAAGCAGATCGTTTCATTTGCACCTTGGGCCTTAAGCTAATGATCATTCTTGGATATGATAGGCGCGATTTGTCGGCCGCCAATGGCCCGCATTCTCACTTATTTTCCAGGTCCAGGCCATACAGCCGGAAAACGCCCCTCAGGGCAGCCGGCTTCTGAGCTTTTCCAACACAGTTAGTGGAGAGATCACCTTGGTAGAGTACGTAGTTTCCCTCGATAAGCTCGGCAAACACGATGTTGAGCATGTGGGGGGCAAGAACGCATCCCTGGGCGAGATGATCAGCAACCTTGCAGGTGCCGGTGTATCGGTGCCCGGTGGCTTCGCCACGACAGCTCAGGCTTATCGTGATTTTCTCGAACTCAGCGGCCTGAACGACCAGATCCACGCCGCCCTCGACGCCCTCGACGTCGACGATGTCAACGCCCTCGCCAAGACCGGCGCCCAGATCCGTCAATGGATCATGGAAGCCGAGTTCCCCGAGAAGCTCAACGCCGAGATCCGCACCGCGTTCGCCACGCTGTCGGCCGGCAACCCTGACATGGCCGTTGCCGTGCGCTCTTCCGCGACTGCCGAAGACCTGCCGGATGCGTCCTTCGCCGGTCAGCAGGAAACCTTCCTGAACATCCGTGGTGTCGAAAACGTCATTCGCGCCGCCAAAGAGGTGTTCGCTTCGCTGTTCAACGACCGTGCGATCTCCTACCGCGTCCACCAGGGCTTCGACCACAAGCTGGTGGCCCTGTCGGCTGGCGTGCAGCGCATGGTCCGCTCCGAAACCGGCACCGCCGGCGTGATGTTCACCCTCGATACCGAATCGGGCTTCCGTGACGTGGTGTTCATCACCGGCGCCTACGGCCTGGGTGAAACCGTCGTACAAGGCGCGGTGAACCCGGATGAGTTTTATGTCCACAAAGGCACGCTGGAGGCGGGTCGTCCGGCCATCCTGCGCCGCAACCTGGGCAGCAAGGCCATCAAGATGATCTACGGCGAAGTCGCCACGGCCGGCAAGTCGGTGAAAACCATCGACGTCGACAAGGCTGATCGCGCACGTTTCTGCCTGAGCGACGCCGAAGTCAGCGAGCTGGCCAAGCAGGCGATGATCATCGAGAAGCACTACCAGTGCCCGATGGACATCGAGTGGGCCAAGGACGGTGACGACGGCAAGCTCTACATCGTACAGGCCCGTCCGGAAACCGTGAAGAGCCGCACCCAGGCCAACGTCATGGAACGTTACCTGTTGAAAGAAACCGGCACCGTGCTGGTTGAAGGTCGTGCCATCGGCCAGCGCATCGGCGCGGGCAAGGTGCGCATCATCAAGGACGTGTCCGAGATGGACAAGGTCCAGCCAGGCGACGTACTGGTGTCCGACATGACCGACCCGGACTGGGAACCGGTCATGAAGCGCGCCAGCGCCATCGTCACCAACCGTGGCGGTCGTACCTGCCACGCGGCAATCATCGCTCGCGAACTGGGGATCCCGGCTGTAGTCGGTTGCGGCAACGCCACCCAGCTGTTGAAAGACGGCCAGGGCGTGACCGTTTCCTGCGCCGAAGGCGACACCGGCTACATCTTCGAAGGCGAACTGGGCTTCGACATCAAGAAAAACTCCGTTGATGCCATGCCCGACCTGCCGTTCAAGATCATGATGAACGTCGGCAACCCGGACCGTGCATTCGACTTCGCGCAACTGCCGAACGCCGGTGTGGGCCTGGCCCGTCTGGAATTCATCATCAACCGCATGATCGGCGTGCACCCCAAGGCCCTGTTGAACTACGACGGCCTGCCGCAGGACATCAAGGACAGCGTCGACAAGCGCATCGCCGGTTACAACGACCCGGTCGATTTTTACGTCGACAAGCTGGTTGAAGGCATCAGCACCCTGGCCGCCGCGTTCACCCCGAAAAAGGTCATCGTGCGCCTGTCGGACTTCAAGTCCAACGAATACGCCAACCTGATCGGCGGCAAGCTCTACGAGCCGGAAGAAGAAAACCCGATGCTGGGCTTCCGTGGCGCCTCGCGTTACATCAGCGAGGCGTTCCGCGACTGCTTCGAGCTCGAGTGCCGCGCCCTCAAGCGTGTGCGCAACGAGATGGGCCTGACCAACGTCGAAATCATGGTGCCATTCGTCCGTACCCTGGGCGAAGCGAGCCAGGTGATTGATCTGCTGGCCGAGAATGGCCTGGCCCGCGGCGAGAACGGTCTGCGCATCATCATGATGTGCGAACTGCCATCCAACGCGATCCTCGCTGAAGAATTCCTCGAATTCTTCGACGGCTTCTCCATCGGCTCCAACGACCTGACCCAGCTGACCCTGGGCCTGGACCGTGACTCCGGGATCATCGCGCACCTGTTCGACGAACGTAATCCGGCCGTCAAGAAGCTGCTGGCCAACGCCATTGCCGCGTGCAACAAGGCTGGCAAGTACATCGGCATTTGCGGTCAGGGCCCTTCGGACCACCCGGACCTGGCCAAGTGGCTGATGGAGCAGGGCATCGAAAGCGTTTCGCTGAACCCGGACTCCGTACTGGAAACCTGGTTCTTCCTGGCGGAAGGTCAAGCAGCCGTTTGATTGTGTGAGCGGGCCGCTCCCCTGTAGGAGCGAGCTTGCTCGCGATGGACGTCAACGATAATGCGTTTATCCTGAATAAACGCGGCGTCCTGAGGTTCTTCGCGAGCAAGCTCGCGCCTACAGGGGGGAACGGCCGTTTTAGAGATTCAAGTAGGGCGGGCTCCTCTGGAAGCCGCCCTTTTTTGTGCAAGAGCATTATGCAAAGCAGCAGCCAACTATTTCCTGTCGCCCTGATCAGCGCCGAACGCCGCGGTGATCTGAGCGAAGACGTCTACCGTTTGAAACCCGCCAACAGCCCGGACGGCACCGTCGAACTGGCCGTGACGCGCCTGGGCATGGCCGACGAGCCGTCCCGGCGCGGTGTGCCGGTGATTCTGCTGCATGGCAGCTTCTCCAACCGTCGATTCTGGTTTTCCCCGAAGGGCCTGGGGCTGGGTGCTTATCTGACCCGTCTCGGTTTTGATGTCTGGATCCCGGAAATGCGCGGCCACGGCCTGTCGCAGCGCAACCAGGGTTACCGGCAGAACCGCGTCTCCGACTACGCGCGCTACGACCTGCCGGCCATCGGCGCCTTCGTGCACGAGCAAAGTGGCCAGGCTGCGCACTGGGTTGGACATTCGCTGGGGGGCATTACCCTGGCGGCGGCGCTGGGCGGCCAGTACATCGACGAGTCGGTGGTGGCGTCTGCCGCCTTCTTCGGCACACAGGTCAGCCGCACCTATTGGCCGCTGAAGATCCCGCCAGTGGAGTGGGGCGGTCGCTTCATCCTCAAGCGCTTTGCCCAGCTCTCCGGTTCAAGGCTCAAGCGCGGTCCGGAGGACGAGCCGATCGGCCTGGCCCTGGAAAGCATGCGCTGGTACGGCCTGTTCGGGCGTTTTGGCGATGCGGACAAGGATTGGTGGGCCGGGTTGGCGGACGTGCAACTGCCGGTGCTGGCCGTCAGTGCTGCGGGCGATCATCAGGACCCGACCTGGGCCTGTCGCAAGCTGTTCGAGCAGATCGGTTCCGAGCACAAGCAATTCGTCAATCTGGGTCGCGACCAGGGCTTTGCCGATAATTTTGGTCACGTCGAGATGCTCGTCAGCAAAGCCGCCCAGGCCGAAGTGTGGCCGCTGGTTGCGCGCTGGCTGGTCGACCAGCGCACGGCGCTGTTGCCTGGCCAGGCGGATTTAGCCGCGGCAGTCTGAGCGCAATGCTCTATCAAGGGCATTTCGCTCGCACCGGGTTGCGGCTAAGATATGACGCATCATGCTTTTCCGGTCACTTTGCGACATCTCGATTGTCTTCCTCTCTACAGGAGTTTCTCGATGAACCATTACATCACCCCTGACCTGTGCGACGCCTATCCGGAGCTGGTCCAGGTGCTGGAACCGATGTTCAGCAACTTCGGTGGCCGTGATTCCTTCGGCGGCGAAATCGTGACCGTCAAGTGCTTCGAGGACAACTCGCGGGTCAAGGAGCAGGTCGAGCTCGAGGGGCATGGCAAAGTGATGGTCGTTGACGGCGGCGGTTCCCTGCGTCACGCACTGCTGGGTGACATGCTGGCCGAGAAGGCCGCGAAAAACGGCTGGGAAGGCCTGGTGATCTACGGCTGCATCCGCGACGTGGATATCATTGCGCAGACCGACCTCGGCGTTCAGGCCCTCGCCAGCCACCCACGCAAGTCCGATCGGCGTGGAGTCGGCGAAATCAACATCCCGGTGACGTTTGCCGGCGTGACCTTTCGCCCGGGCGAATACATCTATGCGGACAACAACGGCGTGATCATCTCGCCCAGCCCGCTGCAGATGCCCGAGTAAGCACGCGCGACCAACTTAGGGGTGAGGATGTTCGAGGAAGACAACGCGCAGTGGGGGCTGGTGCATGCCCTGGTGCTGGATGGTAAAGGCGGTGCGCGTTCGATAGCCCGGACTGAGCTCGATGACTTGCAGTTGCAGGCCCACGAAAGCCTGTGGCTGCACTGGGACCGCAGTCATCCGCAGACCCAGACCTGGCTGCGCAAATACAGCGGCCTGACCGAGTTCAGCTGCGACCTGCTGCTTGAGGAGAACACCCGGCCGCGCCTGTTGCCGCTGCCGGACTCCGAATTTTTACTGTTCCTGCGCGGCATCAACCTCAATCCCGGGGCGGAACCGGAAGATATGGTCTCCGTGCGCATCTTCGGTTCGGCGCAGCGGGTCATTTCCCTGCGCCTGCGCCCGTTGCGGGCCACCGATGAATTGCTGGCGCAGCTCGAAGAAGGCAAAGGCCCGAAAACCGCCTCCGAACTCATCCTTTATATGGCCCAGCTGCTCACCCACAAGGTGCAGGATCTGGTCAGTTGCCTCTCGGAAGTGGTCGATGAGGAAGAAGAAAAACTGGATGCCGACGAACGGTATACGCCCGAGCATGGAGCCATTTTGCAGATCCGTCGCAGGGCGGCTGCGCTGAAGAGATTCCTCGCTCCGCAGCGCGATATTTTCGGCCAGCTGACGCGGATAAAATTGCCCTGGTTCGTCGATGACGATGCCGATTACTGGAACGAATTGAACAACAGCCTGACGCGTTATCTCGAAGAGCTGGAATTGACCCGGGAGCGGGTGGGGTTGGTCCTCGAGGCCGAAGATCGGCGTTTGAGCGTGCGCATGAACCGCACGATGTACCGTTTTGGCATCATCACCGGGATCTTTTTGCCGATGAGTTTCCTGGCCGGTCTACTGGGTATAAATGTCGGCGGGATTCCGTTGTCCGACAGCCCCTATGGCTTCCTGGTGGCCTGCCTGATGATGGTCTCGGTGGCGCTCGGGCAGTGGTGGTTATTCCGTCGTTTGCGTTGGGTCTGACGATGCGTCATGTGACCCGGGCAAATTTGATCGCGTCTTTCACAGACATCACGAGAGGTGCGTATGCACGATCCGTTTGAACAGTCTTTGCGCGACATGCTCAAGGCATCACCGTCCACCCGGGACGACGATGCGTGCCTTGGACGTGTATTGAAAACCGCCAACCGCCAGGTCGGCGCCGGTGATCTGTTCAGTCTGCTGGGCCGCTGGTTGCCCGCGCTGATGATCGCCCTGAATAACGGATCGGCCCATGTCTCGCCGGTTTCCCGTCACCGTAAACCTACTGTTCGCACTGCTGATAAGGCTGATTGAATATGGAACTTGATCTCTGGACTCAGAGCCTCGTCACTGCAATGACTGCGTTATGGACCAAGGTTGCAAACTTCATCCCGAACCTCTTTGGCGCACTGGTGGTGCTGCTCCTGGGTTTCGTGGTGGCCAAGCTGCTCGATACGTTGCTGTCCAAACTGCTGGCCAAGCTGGGCCTTGATCGCCTGATGGGCGGCACCGGTTTGACCAAGCTGTTGTCCCGCGCCGGGCTGCAGGTGCCCATCTCGACATTGATCGGTAAAATCGTATATTGGTTCGTCCTGCTGATTTTTTTGGTGTCAGCTGCGGAATCTCTTGGACTTGAGCGAGTCTCAGCTACGCTAGACATGCTCGCGCTGTATTTGCCGAAGGTTTTCGGCGCCGCGCTGGTGTTGCTGGTGGGTGTGCTCCTGGCGCAACTGGCCAATGGGCTGGTGCGCGGAGCCGCAGAAGGTGTGGGGCTGGATTACGCGTCGGGCCTGGGGCGAATTGCCCAGGGCCTGGTAATCATCATCAGTATTTCGGTCGCGATCAGCCAGTTGGAGGTCAAGACTGACCTGCTCAACCATGTGATCGTCATCGTTTTGATTACCGTTGGTCTGGCCGTAGCGCTGGCCATGGGATTGGGAAGCCGGGAAATTGCCGGTCAGATTCTTGCGGGAATCTATGTGCGTGAGTTGTATCAGGTTGGGCAACAAGTGCGTGTTGGCGAGGTCGAAGGCCAGATCGAAGAGATCGGCACGGTTAAAACCACATTGCTGACCGACGAGGGTGAGCTAGTCTCACTCTCCAATCGGATCCTCCTGGAGCAGCATGTGAGTAGCCGCTAACCCGGCAAACCCTGCTAATGTATGCCGCCGCAAATGGCCCTGGAAAGGGCTGCGGCGGACATTGACCTGACTGTCGGCCCGACTTGTTTTGAATAAAGCTCAATCGCTCTCCACGCGCTACGACCCCCGCGAGCTCTCTGATGAGGAGTTGGTCGCGCGCTCGCACACCGAGCTGTTTCACGTAACGCGCGCCTATGAAGAACTGATGCGGCGTTACCAGAGAACATTATTTAACGTCTGTGCACGATATCTTGGGAACGATCGCGACGCGGACGATGTCTGTCAGGAAGTGATGCTGAAGGTGTTGTATGGCCTGAAGAACTTCGAGGGGAAATCGAAGTTCAAAACCTGGCTCTACAGCATCACGTACAACGAATGCATCACGCAGTATCGCAAGGAACGGCGTAAGCGTCGCTTGATGGACGCTTTGAGTCTGGACCCCCTCGAGGAAGCATCTGAAGAAAAGATGCCCAAAGCCGAGGAAAAGGGTGGACTTGATCGCTGGCTGGTGTATGTGAACCCGATTGACCGCGAAATTCTGGTGCTACGATTTGTCGCAGAGCTGGAATTTCAGGAGATCGCAGACATCATGCACATGGGTTTGAGTGCAACAAAAATGCGTTACAAACGTGCTCTATATAAATTGCGTGAGAAATTTGCAGGCGTAGCTGAAACTTAGTTCGACGCAAATATCTCTTACGTGTAGGCAAGTTCTGATAGACTTGCCGCCGAGTTGTCCCCCGGTTTGCGGGACTGCTTCACAATCACCAGATGGGGATTTAACGGATGAAACTGAAAAACACCTTGGGCTTGGCCATTGGTTCTCTTATTGCTGCCACTTCGTTCGGCGCTCTGGCACAAGGCCAAGGCGCAGTTGAAATCGAAGGCTTCGCTAAGAAAGAACAATTCGACAGCGCTCGTAACTTCAAGAATGACGGCAACCTGTTCGGCGGTTCCGTAGGTTACTTCCTGACTGACGACGTTGAACTGCGTCTGGCCTACGACGAAGTGCACAATGTCCGTTCCGACAGCGGCCAGAACATCAAGGGCGCTAACACCGCTCTGGACGCTCTGTACCACTTCAACAACCCAGGCGACATGGTTCGTCCATACGTTTCGGCCGGTTTCTCCGATCAGAGCATCGATCAGAACGGCTCGAACGGTCGTAACCGTTCCACCTTCGCCAACGTTGGCGGCGGTGCCAAGCTGTACTTCACCGAGAACTTCTACGCCCGTGCTGGCGTTGAAGCTCAATACAACATCGACCAGGGCGACACCGAGTGGGCTCCTAGCGTCGGTATCGGTGTGAACTTCGGTGGCGGCTCCAAGCCTGCTGCTGCTCCAGTTCCAGCACCAGCTGAAGTCTGCTCCGACAGCGACAACGACGGCGTTTGCGACAACGTTGACAAGTGCCCGGACACCCCAGCCAACGTAACTGTTGACGCTGACGGCTGCCCAGCAGTTGCTGAAGTTGTTCGTGTAGAGCTGGACGTTAAGTTCGATTTCGACAAATCTGTTGTTAAAACCAACAGCTACGGCGACATCAAGAACCTGGCTGACTTCATGAAGCAGTACCCATCGACCAGCACCACTGTTGAAGGTCACACTGACTCCGTCGGTCCTGACGCTTACAACCAGAAGCTGTCTGAGCGTCGTGCAAACGCCGTTAAGCAAGTTCTGACCAACCAGTACGGTGTTGAATCGTCCCGCGTTCAGTCCGTTGGCTACGGCGAATCCCGCCCAGTTGCTGACAACGCTACTGAAGCTGGCCGCGCTGTAAACCGTCGCGTAGAAGCGCAGGTTGAAGCTCAAGCTAAGTAATTAGCTCGCAGCTCTGAGGAAAGCCCGGCTTAGGCCGGGCTTTTCTTTGCCTGCGATTTGGGTTTTATCCGGATTTTGCGGTGGCCCTAAAAGATCGTCCGCCCGCGGCCCGAACCCTCGGCAGCTCCTACGGGATCGTCCGCCCGCGGCCCGAACCTTCGGCAGCTTCTGCAGGATCGGGTTACCACAGGGGCATTGTGGGCGCCGCGGCGTTTACATGGATGTACGCTGGGGCTTGTAGGAGCTGCCGCAGGCTGCGATCTTTTGATCTTTGGCCACAGCCCCAATCACCAGAATCGCCGGGCTTTTCAATTCAAACGCACTCGCATCCTGTTCCATGTCGTTCAGGTCGCTGCGGCATTCGCGCTGATGCGCCAGGGAGGCGTTTTCGATCATGGCCACCGGCGTATCCAGGGCCATGCCCCCGGCAAGCAGTTGCTCACGGATCTCACTCAGCTTCGCCACGCCCATGTACACCACCAGGGTGGTGCCCCCCTGTGCCAGCGCCTGCCAATTCAGGCTGCTGCCATCCTGGGTATGCGCCGTCACCAGCGTTACTCCGCGCGCAACCCCGCGCAGGGTCAGGGGAATATCGCACTGCGTTGCCCCAGCCAGTCCGGCCGTGATGCCGTTTACCAGTTCGACCTCCACCCCACGCTCGCGCAGCCACTGCGCTTCCTCACCGCCGCGGCCGAAAATGCACGGGTCGCCGCCCTTGAGCCGCACCACACATTTGCCTTGGCGCGCATACCGCAGCATCAGGCGATGGATGAACGCCTGTGGCGTGGAGCGACAGCCGCCGCGCTTGCCCACGGCGATGATTCGCGCATGGGGGCAATGTTCCAGCACGGCGTCATTGACCAGGTCGTCGATCAGCACCACATCCGCTTCGCCCATGGCGCGCACTGCTTTGAGGGTCAACAATTCCGGGTCACCAGGACCTGCACCCACCAGCCAGACTTTTGCGCTCATCGTATTTTCCTCATCAAATAATGGCGACTGGCTGAGCCGTGGCGGCCAGCATTCGCTTGATTTCCGGGACGCACGAACCGCACTGCGTGCCGCAACCCAATTCCTGTTTAAGACCCAGCAAGTCCAGGCCTCGACTGATTCCCGCGCAAACCGCGTTGTGGCTGACATTGCGGCAGTTGCACAGGGTTTTTTTGCCAGTGCCAATGGCGGCGCCGTTGCCGGGTGGTGCACTCAAGGGGGCGAGCATCCAGCGCCGCAGTGGTTCATCGGCGCGCCCTTCGAGCCACAGGTTGTGCAGCCAGTGCTGGGCCAGGGTTTCCCCGGCCAGGCGGATGGCGGTGATCCTGCCGTGTTCGATGCGTACGCGTTTGCCGATCGAGCGGCGCACGTCCTCGTAGGCCAGTACCGGCCCTTCATCCACGCCCAGGCACTGGTCGATGTCGCGCAATAACTGGGCGTCGGGCGCCGAGGCGCTGGCAGCGCGTATAAGCAGCGCCGGGCGCTCACGGCCAGTGAGGCTCAGGCTGGCGTAGGAAAATTCCTCACAGAGGGGGCGCAGGCGCTCCAGTTGCTGTTGAACGTTGCCTTCGATCAGGGCAAACAGCCGCCACGGCAGGTTTATCGGCTCCAGTCGCACGCCGCTGTGCTTGAGTTCGGGCTGCTTCGACAGGGGGTCAAAGGCCGGTTGGGTCAGCGTATTGACCCCGCCTTTGAGAAACCGGTCGCCCCAGTGCATGGGCAAAAACGCCTGGCCTGGCCGGACGTTTTCGTCACGGGTCACCGGCAGCACTACCGCGCCACGGCGACTTTGCAGGCTGACCAGGTCGCCGGACTGCAAGCGATGGCGGCGTAGCTCATCCGGGTGCAGGCTCAACACCGCTTCACTGACGTGACCGAACAGCTGCGCAGCGGTGCCGGTGCGGCTCATGCCGTGCCATTGATCGCGCAGGCGCCCGGTGATCAGGGTCAGGGGAAACCGCGCATCCCGTTGTTCCCTGGCCGCTCGATAGGGGTCGGCAATGAAGTGCGCGCGGCCGTTGGCGGTGGGGAATACTCCGTCACCGTACAGGCGCGGGGTACCTTGGCTGGCGCCGGGCGGGAAGGGCCATTGTTGCGGGCCGATCCGGTCGATCAAGGCATGGCTGAGCCCGGAAAGGTCCAGGTCGCGGCCTCGGGTCAGCTCCTTGTACTCATCAAAGATCTGCGCCGGCGTGTCGAGGGCAAACAGGCTGGCGTGCTCTGGACGCAGATGTTTTTCCAGGCGCTGTGCGAAATCCACCGTGATGGCCCAGTCCGGCCGTGCCTCGCCAGGGGCGATGACAGCCTGGCGCACGTGGGAAATGCGCCGCTCGGAGTTGGTCACAGTGCCCTCTTTTTCACCCCAGCTCGCGGCGGGTAGCAGCAGGTCGGCAAAGGCTGCGGTTTCAGTGGTGCGAAAGGCTTCCTGCAACACCACGAACGGGCATGCCTGCAGGGCCTCGCGCACGGCGTTCTGGTCAGGCATCGATTGCGCCGGGTTGGTGCAGGCGATCCACAAGGCCTTGATACGGCCGCTGCGCACCTGTTCGAACAACTCGATGGCGCTCAATCCGGTGGTGTGCGGCAGCTGCTCAACACCCCAGTAGGCCGCCACTTCCTCACGATGATCGGCATTGGCGGCATCGCGATGGCCCGGCAGCAGGTTCGACAGGCTGCCGGTTTCGCGGCCGCCCATGGCATTGGGCTGACCGGTCAGCGAGAAAGGTCCTGCGCCTGGGCGGCCAATTTGCCCGGTGGCCAGGTGCAGATTGATCAGCGCGCTGTTCTTGGCGCTGCCCGCCGTGGACTGGTTGAGCCCCATGCACCACAACGACAGGAAAGTCGGCGAAGTGCCTATCCACTTCGCGCACTGCTGCAGCTGTTCGACACTGATCCCGCACAGTTGCGAGACCCTCTGCGGGCTGTAGTTGCGCACCAGGCTTTTCAGCGCTGGCAGCCCCTGGGTATGCGCGTCGATAAAGCCATGATCAACCTGGTCCGCCAACAGCAACAGGTGCAGGATTCCGTGGAACAGGGCGACATCGGTGCCCGGCACTATCGCCAGGTGCAGGTCGGCGAGGTCACAGGTGTCGGTGCGGCGCGGGTCGATAACGATGACTTTCATCTGCGGTCGGCGGGATCTGGCCTCTTCCAGCCGCCGGAAAAGTACCGGGTGGGCGTAGGCCATGTTGCTGCCGACGATCATCACGCAATCGCTCGACTCCAGGTCTTCGTAGCTGCACGGCGGGGAGTCCGCGCCGAGGCTGCGCTTGTAGCCGACCACCGCCGAAGACATGCACAGGCGTGAGTTGCTGTCGATGTTGTTGGTGCCCACCAGCGCCCGCGCCAGTTTGTTGAAACTGTAGTAATCCTCGGTCAGCAATTGGCCGGAGATATAGAACGCCACACTGTCCGAGCCGTGTTCGGCGATGGTGCGGGCGAATACGCTGGCGGCGTGATCCAGGGCGGTGTCCCAGTCCGTACGGCCGCGGGCCAGGGTTTTGCCCAGGCGCAGTTCCGGATAGAGCGCCCGTGCCGCAAGGTCGCCCGTCAGGTGCAGGGTCGAGCCCTTGCTGCACAACTTGCCGAAGTTGGCGGGGTGGGCCGGATCGCCGCTGACGCCGAGAATGCGCTCGCCGTCATGTTCGATCAGCACGCCGCAGCCGACCCCGCAGTAACAGCAGGTTGAAGCGGTGATCTGCCGGTCCATCAGCTTGCTTCCCGCTGGGCCGGCAAGCAGGCGTCGCCGAACATCAGGTGGTCACGGATTGGCTCAATGTCGTGGTTCTCCCGGATCTGGCGGACATACCAGCCGCCGTCTGCGGTATCGCCGTACAGGCAGGCGCCGACTAGGATGTCGTCCTTGATCACCAGTTTTTTGTAGATCCCGCTAATCGGGTCCGACAGGGTGATGGTCTCGGTACCTTCACCGCCCATGAAGTCGCCAGCGGAGAACAGGTCGATGCCGGTGACCTTCAGTTTGGTCGAGGTCACCGAACCCTTGTAGGTGGCGAAACCCAGCTGGGCCAGGTGGTTGGCGCAGACCTTGGCCTGTTCGAACAGGGGCGCGACCAGGCCGTAGGCGATGCCGCGGTGGCTGGCACATTCGCCAATCGCGTAGATGCGCGGGTCGTAGGTTTGCAGCGTGTCGTTGACCAGGATCCCGCGACTGCAGGGAAGGCCGGATTTCTCCGCCAGTTCGGTGCGGGGCCGAATACCGGCGGCCATCACCACCAGGTCGGCGGGGATCACGTCGCCATTGTTGAATTGCACCGAGCCGACCCGGCCATTGCCGGCATCGTGTAGCGAGTGGGTCTGTTCGCGCAGGCGAAAGTGCAGGCCGCGACCTTCCAGGGCGGTCTGCAGCAGCTGGCCGCTGGTCTTGTCCAGCTGTCGATCCAGCAGCCATTCGCCTATGTGCACCACGGTGACGTGCATGCCGCGCAGCATCAGGCCGTTGGCCGCTTCAAGGCCGAGCAGGCCGCCGCCGATGATCACGGCATGGGTGTGGGTCCTGGCGGTGTTGATCATCGCCTGGGTGTCGGCGATGTCGCGGTAGCCGATCACGCCCTGCAGCGTGTTGCCCGGAATCGGCAGGATGAACGGCGTCGAGCCGGTGGCAATCAGCAGGCGGTCGTACTCGGCTTCGGTGCCGTCATCGGCGATCACCCGGCGCCTGATCCGGTCGATCTGCACCACTTTGCGGTTAAGCAGCAGCTTGATGTTGTTGTCGAGGTACCAGTCCAGGTCGTTGAGCACGATCTCTTCGAACGTCTGCTCGCCCGCCAGTACCGGCGACAGCAGGATGCGGTTGTAGTTGGTATGGGGTTCGGCGCCGAAGACGGTGATGTCGTACAGGTCGTTGCTCAGCTTGAGCAATTCCTCCAGGGTGCGAACCCCGGCCATGCCGTTGCCGATCATCACCAGTTTTAGTTTGTTCATCAGGTTCTCCGGGAGCTGGGACCCGCCGCATCTGGGCGTCTCAGGTCGTACTTGAACATTTCGCGCAAACAAAAAAAGGCGTCCCGTCAGTTGCCTGGCGGGGACGCCTTTGTCCTTGTCCCGTTCTATCGGGAAGCGCAGCCCTCTTCGTTGAGGGTGAGCTTTATGTCTGTTGGGAGAGTTAATGCAGTGGTTGTGCCAAGTCTGGAAGGCGGCACAATTGATGTCTCTCAGGTGGTATTTGAAGGCTGGCAGTGCCGTTCCTGCACTGAATCGAAGCGTGACGCCCTCTGTTGGAGCCTGTTCCTCATGGGCCAGTGAAGATCCCCTGTGGGAGCGAGCCTGCTCGCGATGGACGCTCCCCGGTACTAACCACGAAAAACCAAAACCAGCAGCACCATATTCACCACCAGCGACACCAACGCCATGGTCCGCCACACCTTCAGCGGTTCGCGCTCCAGCAAGGGTCGCGGTCGCACGCTCAAGCTGTTTCGCTCGCCCTGTTCCAGGAGCAGCAACCATTCTTCCGCCGTTTCAAATCGATTCGCCGGATCAGCCGCAACGGCCCGCTCCAGGCTCTGCGCGATCCACTCCGGCAGGTCCGGGCGGTAGCGACTGGCACTCACCGGCACAGCAAAGCGCGGGCGCTGGAATGCTTCGATTTCGCCGTGGGGGTAGTGCCCGGTCAACAGGAAGTACAGGGTCACGCCGACCGCGTAAAGGTCCTGTTGCGGGGTGGGTGCCGCGCCGCCAAAAGCTTCCGGCGCGATGTAGCTCGGGGTGCCGGGCAGGGCGCACGGCTGGTCTTCGGACAGGCCCGGGCAATAGACCAGGCCAAAATCCAGCAGGCGCAACTCGCCGTCGTCCCCCAGCAGCAGGTTCTCCGGCTTGATGTCGCGATGCAGAATCTGCCGGCGATGCAGCATGCCGACTGCGCGCAACAGGCGTTCGGCCAGGTCCAGCCATTGAGCCAGCGGCAGCGGTCCGACGTCGGCATAGAGTGCCGCCAGGGTCGAACCGGAATATTCACGCATCACGTAGTACAAATGTTGACGCTGACTGGCGGGATGGACTTCAGGAAAATGCCGTCCGGCAACGCGCTTGAGAAACCATTCCTCTGCCAGCAATGCCTGCCCGGCCTGGTGATCGTCGTGCAGGCGCGCGGGCAGGGTTTTCAGCAACCAGGGTTGCTGCTGCCCGTCATGCACCCGGTACAGCAGCGACTGCTGGCTTTGTCCTAGTATCGTGTCGACTTGCCAGCCCTCGAACATCTGCCCCGGCTTAAGCGCTGGCGGCAGCGGCCATTGCTGCAAATGCACCAGGGCATCGCCGATGCTCGATTCTCCCAGGGCATCCACCCGCACCAGTAGTGCGCTGGCATTGTCCTGGCTGCCCGCCAGGTGCGCGGCACTGACCAGGGTTTGCGCGGCACTGTGCAGATCCGGTTGATCGCGCAGGATTGCCGCGATCGCCGTATCGCCCAATACCGCCCAGACGCCGTCGCTGAGCAGCACAAAGCTCTCGTCCAGGCGTAACTCGCCATCGAGGAAGTCCAGCACCAGATGTTGATCCAGGCCCATCGCACGCTTGAGCACGTGCTGCATGCCGGGCTGATCCCAGACGTGGTCCTCGCTGATGCGCTGCAAGTGGCCGCAATGCCAGCGATACACCCGGCAATCACCGACGTGCGCCAGGGTGAAGCGCCGGCCGCGCACGACCAGGGCGCTGACAGTGGTCAGCAGCGGCTGCCCGCCGCCATTGGCCTGCAGCCAGCGGTTCTGCGCCAGCAGCAGGCGATCGAGGGCCTGGGCGACCGCCCAGGTTTCCGGCGTCGCGTAGTAATCCTGCGCCAGCGCCTGCAAGGTCGAGCGGGCTGCGAGCCCGCCGTCGGCGCATTGACTGACGCCATCGGCAATCGCGAACAGATAGCCTTTGCTCGCGGCCAGTGCCGGAGCGGGCGTGACCAGGCGCAGGGCGTCCTGGTTTTCCTCGCGCGGGCCGATGGCGCTGGCTTCAGCGAAACTCAGCTGCAGGCTCATTGCCGGTTCAGACCCGTGCAGCGGTGACGGCAGCAGAGCCCCAGGTGGTTCTCCAGCGACGTTTCACGCCATGCAGGCCGAACCAGGCGAGCACGCCCAGGCTGGCGAACAACCACAACGCCAGCTGGTAGCTGCCGGTGCTTTGCTTGATGGCGCCCATGCCGGCTGCCAGGGCAAAGCCGCCAATGCCGCCCGCCATGCCGATCAACCCGGTCATCACGCCGATCTCCCGGCGAAAACGCTGTGGGACCAGTTGGAACACCGCGCCATTACCTGCCCCCAAACCGAGCATGGTGCACACGAAAAGCGCCAGGGCAGCGTAGGAACTTGGCAGGTTGAAACCGACTGCTGCGATACACACGGCTGCCACGGTATACATCCCCAGCAGCGTGCGAATCCCGCCGAAACGGTCGGCCAGCGCACCACCCAAAGGCCGCATCAGGCTGCCGCCAAACACGCAGGCGGCGGTGTAGTAACCGGCGGTGACCGGGCTCAGTCCGTATTGGTCGTTGAAGTAGCCGGGCAGGGCGCTCGCCAGGCCGATGAAGCCGCCAAACGTTACGCTGTAGAAGAACATGAACCACCAGCTGTCGCGATCGCCCAGGGCCTTGAAGTAGTCGGTGACCGATTTGGCTTTTGGCCGCTCCGGGGCGTTTTTGGCCAACCAGGTGAAGACAATGAGCGTCAGGATCAACGGGATCAGGGCGAAGCCGAATACGTTGCTCCAGCCGAACGCCGCCGCCAGGACCGGGGCGATCAATGCGGCCAGCACCGTGCCGGAATTACCTGCCCCCGCAATGCCCATTGCCTTGCCTTGATGTTGCGGCGGATACCACTGCGATGCCAGCGGCAGGGCCACGGCGAACGACGCGCCGGCCATGCCGAGGAACAGCCCCAGCAGCAATGCTTGTTCGTAGCTGTGGATGCCGTGCTTCCAGGCCACGAACAAGGCACAGATGACAATCACCTGGCCAATGATCCCGGCGGTTTTCGGCGATAGGCGATCGGCCAGCATGCCCATGATGAAGCGCAGTATTGCCCCGGCCAGAATCGGCGTGGCAACCACCAGGCCGCGCTGCTGGGTGGTCAGCTGCAGGTCCGTGGCTATTTGTACGGCCAGTGGGCCGAGCAGGTACCAGACCATGAAGCTCAGGTCGAAATAGAGGAACGCCGCGAACAGAGTCGGGGTATGACCGGATTTCCAGAAGCTTGAATTCATCGCGCACCTCAGCTGTGAAGAGTCTCGAGTGGGAACCGTGAGCTAGCAGATGGGGCGCCTTGACGGCCGCACCACCGACCCCGTGCCATGGGGCCAAAACGAAAAAACGCCGCTACCGGATTTGCCAGGGCAAATGGGGTGAGCGACGTCTTTGTCGTAGGTGGGGCAACCGCCGTTGGTTACCTGTGGTGATTACGTTGCCAGATTTGTGCCAACCACTGAAACCGAGGTGCTCCCATCGCGGGCAAGCCCGCTCCCACAGGGTGTTGGTGGTGGACGCAGCATTTGTGTACGGCAGACATCTCTGTGGGAGCCGGGCTTGCCCGCGATGGCGTCCGCGGGGCCAGCACAACACCTCAGCCCAACAACTCACTCATCGCAATAATCTGCTCCGCCACCTGAATCAGCTTCTGCTGCCGGCTCATCGCCTGGCGGCGCATCAGGGTGTAAGCCTCTTCCTCGTTGCAGTCTTTCATCTTCATCAACAACCCCTTGGCCAGCTCGATGCGCTTGCGTTCCGCCAGTTGCTGGTCGCGGGCATGCAATTGAGCGCGCAGGGCCTGGTCGCTCTCGAAACGCGCCATGGCCACGTCGAGAATCGGCTGCAGGCGCTGTGCGTGAATGCCTTCGACAATGTAGGCACTGACCCCGGACTTGATCGCCTGGCGCATCACGACCGGGTCATGCTCGTCGGTGAACATCACGATCGGCCTGGGCTGATCACGGCTCACCAGCACCACTTGCTCCATGACATCGCGGCTGGGTGACTCGGTATCGATCAGGATCACGTCCGGGCGCACCGTTTCGACGCGTGCGGGCAAGTCGATGGTCAGGCCGGACTCGTCGATTACCTCGAAGCCGGCTTCGGTCAAGGCGGCCTTGAGGCGTCCGACTTTCTTCGCCGTGTCGTTGATCAGCAGGATACGCAACATGTTCGCAGTCTCCTGTCAGCGGCTGGCGAGTAGGGCAGAGGCGTCGTGCAGGGCATGCAGCTTGAAACTGCGTGCATACGCGGCCGGGTCCGAGCCGTCCCAGACCTTGCCGTCGATCAACTGGCTGCGGCGCATGTCTGCGGGCTGGCTGGCAACTCCCACGGCGCTGGCGGCTTCGCGGTACAGGTCCAGTTGCTGAACCTGTCGGGCGACCGCCAGATAATCCGGATCGTCGCGCAGCAACCCCCAGCGACGAAATTGGGTCATGAACCACAGGCCATCGGACAGATAAGGCAAATTGACCTCGCCATCCCCGTGGAAGCGCAGGGCATGCGGGTCTTGCCAGCGATTGCCCAGCCCGTCGGCGTAGTCGCCCAGCAGCCGCGGTTCGATGCAATCGAGCGGCGCATCCAGGTATTGCGCAGCACTGAGCAGCTGGGCGGTGCTGCGACGGTTCTCGCTACTGGCTTCAATAAAACGACTGGCCTCGAGAATCGCCATGACCAGAGCGCGGGCGGTATTGGGGTACTGCTCGACGAAGGCGCGGGTGCAGCCCAGGACTTTTTCCGGGTGATCGGGCCAGATTGCCTGGGTGGTCGCCAGGGTGAAGCCGAGATTCTGTTTCACTGCACTGGCGGACCACGGCTCGCCCACGCAGAAACCGTCGATGCGCCCCGCCTGCAGGTGCGCGACCATCTGCGGCGGCGGCACCACCACGCTGTCGACATCCTGCAGCGGATGGATACCCTGGCTCGCCAGCCAGTAGTACAACCACATGGCGTGGGTGCCGGTGGGGAATGTCTGGGCAAACGTCAGCCGTGGACGACTTTGGTGCACGTGGCGATCCAGTGCCTCAGGACTGGTCACGCCAAGTGCCTGCAAACCCGGGGAGAGGTTGATGCTCTGGCCATTCTGGTTCAGGCCCATCAGCACCGCCATGTCGGTGGCGGCGACGCCGCCTATGCCAAGGTGCACCGCATACACCAGGCCATACAGGCTGTGGGCGGCATCCAGTTCACCGCTGACCAGTTTGTCCCGCAGGCTGGCCCAGGACGACTGGCGCTTGAGGTTCAGGGTCAGGCCGTAAGGCTGGGCAAAGCCCTGGGTGGCGGCGACGACCACGGAGGCGCAGTCGCTCAGGGCCATGAAGCCGAGATTGATTTCGGTTTTTTCCGGGGCATCGCTGCCATTGACCCAGGCCAACGGGCCGGCGGAGGGTTCGTTCATCGACTGTGCACCTTAAAAAAAAGACGTCGCCACCGGTCCATGCGCGAGCAGAGCCGGGTGGCGACGCCATTGTCCTTGCGCTCATGTCCGACGGTGGTCCGAGCACTGATGTGAGTTGGGCTGCAAGGCATATGCCAGCGGCCATCAGCTTTTCATCAGGATTCAAGCCGCCACCTCATCCATCCTCCCGCGATCATCCAATCCACCCTTCGACCGTGAGGGGTATCGGTGGTTAAAAATCCTACAAGCTGGATCGACATTTCCCCAGGTTGGTAAGCCTGGAGTCCTATGGAAGGCGCCTGCCCGACTCTCTATTGTCGCGCCATTCATCGTTGAGCCGGGCAGCGCACAGGCATAGGGAGTTGCGAACATGAACAGCGCCATTGATCATTACCCGTCCGAGTCATTCATGTTTGACCGGTGGCGGCTGCAGAGTGACGGCACCCTGCTGCACGCGGGCAGGGTCATACACGTTCCGCCAAAAGAATTATGCGTGCTTCGCTTGTTGCTCGGTTCGGCCGGTTTGGTGGTCAGCAAGGATCAACTGCTGGGCGCGGTCTGGCCCGGGACCGATGCAGCCGAGGAGTCCTTGACCCGCTGCATCTACGTGTTGCGCAAGCTGTTGAAGGAGGACCGGGACTTCATCACCACCGTTTATGGCCAGGGGTATCGATTCGACTGCGCCGTGGTCGGGCCTGCTATGCGAACCGAGCTGTCGAACTCGATTTAACCGGTCTCTCGCACGCCAGCCTCCACCCCGGCTATAATCGGCGCCACTTTTCGCCGCCCAGAGTCAAAGCCGCCCATGTACACCCTGGCCCGTCAGCTGTTGTTCAAACTTTCCCCGGAAACCTCCCACGATCTGTCCCTGGACCTGATCGGCGCGGGCGGACGCCTGGGGCTCAACGGCATGTTGTGCAAGGCGCCGGCGAAAAAGCCGGTGACCGTCATGGGCCTGGATTTTCCCAATCCCGTAGGCCTGGCAGCGGGCCTGGACAAGAATGGCGCGGCCATCGACGGTTTTGCCCAGCTGGGTTTCGGTTTCGTCGAAATCGGCACCGTGACTCCGCGGCCGCAACCGGGCAATCCGAAACCACGGATTTTCCGTCTGCCGGAAGCCGAGGCCATCATCAATCGCATGGGCTTCAACAACCTTGGCGTCGATCACCTGCTGGCCCGGGTGGCTGCGGCGAAGTACAAGGGCGTGCTGGGCATCAATATCGGCAAGAACTTCGATACGCCCGTCGAGCGCGCCGTGGACGATTACCTGATCTGCCTGGACAAGGTGTATGCCCACGCCAGCTATGTCACGGTTAACGTCAGTTCGCCGAACACGCCAGGGCTGCGCAGCCTGCAATTTGGTGATTCGCTCAAGCAATTGCTCGCCGACCTGGCCACCCGCCGTGCGGAACTGGCCTTGCGTCACGGCAGACATGTGCCGCTGGCGATCAAGATTGCCCCGGACATGACCGACGAAGAAACCGCCCAGGTCGCCCAGGCCCTGGTTGAAACCGGCATGGACGCCGTCATCGCCACCAACACCACCCTGAGTCGCGTTGGCGTCGAAGGCATGGAGCATGGGGACGAGGCAGGCGGCTTGTCGGGTGCCCCGGTGCGGGAGAAGAGCACCCATACGGTCAAGGTGCTGGCAGCTGAACTGGCAGGGCGTCTGCCGATCATCGCCGCGGGCGGGATCACCGAAGGCAAGCACGCCGCCGAGAAAATTACTGCAGGGGCGAGCCTGGTGCAGATCTACTCCGGTTTCATCTACAAGGGCCCGGCGTTGATTCGCGAGTGCGTGGACGCCATCGCCGCCCTGAGATAACCCCCATGGCCCGGTGATTCCAGCCAATGCGGGCTGCGCTTTGGCGGGAAAGCAGCCATAAAAAAGGGCTCCTCGAAGGAGCCCCTGGGCCGAAGCCCGCCGCCCGGATGGGGCGTGCGTGGTTAATTGATGCAGTGTTCAGATTGTCGTGTCGGAGTGTTAGGCCCTGTAAAATTAGCCGACGGCGTGAAGTTCGTTGAGTCTGTGGATTCCCGCAGTGCCGGTCATACCGTCCCAGTTGTCGCCGCGTCCTTCTCGCCA
This sequence comes from Pseudomonas sp. Y24-6, assembly GCF_020295325.1. NCBI lineage: Bacteria > Pseudomonadati > Pseudomonadota > Gammaproteobacteria > Pseudomonadales > Pseudomonadaceae > Pseudomonas > Pseudomonas sp. Y24-6. Next base: position 453,446 of record NZ_JACBXG010000003.1, read on the forward strand.
GCCGTTAATCCAGGCTTGACGTACCGACGGTAGAGTAAATGGGCAAAGCTCACGGGATTTGCCACCAACGCCATATTGATATCCGCGCAAAAATGCTCTTTCCAACGGATCACGCTTAAGTCTTCTCATAGGGTGTTGCCCTCACTTGTTGACTGTATTTATCGCGTTGACCTCAATTGAGGTCTGGCAGAAATAACCTGCCGTTGGCGGCTCGCTGCCGGCGTCGCGAGCCAAGTTGTTGACGTCGTTGCGGCGTCAACCTGTGTTGAGTTCTAACCAATGCGTCACATCGAGGGAATGATCGTTTTGTCATAAGGACGTAACCATTAAGGTGGTATGGCCATAAGTAACATGATATTTGCCAGCGTTTGTTGATCAAACCCCGGTATGATCGGCACCCCGCAGGATGATGACGTTAATCCCTTGCTGAGAATGCCTCGCGTTGAGCGAGCGCATTATTCGACGAAGGGTCGAGTTATGACATTTTGTTGCACCAACTTTTTTACCTGTCTTTGCATCTAAGCTCCTTTACACCGAGCAGCAGGGATGGGGCGGCACACCTTCGTGCCACGCGGGCGTTCTTTTTGAAAAGCGCCTGATTGAAAACCGGACCGGCAATGCGTTGCCCGTTCACTCAGCTAAAGGTTCTGGAATCCCCATGTCCGATCGTTTCGAACTCTTCCTCACTTGCCCAAAAGGCCTTGAAGGCCTGCTCATCGAGGAAGCCGTCGGGCTTGGCCTTGAGGAAGCGCGTGAGCACACCTCTGCCGTGCGCGGCATGGCAACCATGGAAACCGCCTACCGCCTGTGCCTGTGGTCGCGCCTCGCGAACCGGGTGCTGCTGGTGCTCAAGCGTTTCCCGATGAAGGACGCCGAAGATCTCTACCACGGTGTGCTCGACATCGAATGGCAGGACCACATGCTCAGCGACGGCACCCTGGCCGTCGAGTTCAGTGGCCATGGCTCGGGCATCGATAACACCCATTTCGGCGCGTTGAAGGTCAAGGACGCCATCGTCGACAAGTTGCGCACCCCCCAAGGCGACCGTCCGTCGATTGATAAACTCAACCCCGACCTGCGCATTCACCTGCGCCTGGACCGCGGCGAAGCGATTCTGTCGCTCGACCTGTCCGGCCACAGCCTGCACCAGCGCGGTTACCGCCTGCAGCAGGGTGCGGCACCGCTGAAGGAAAACCTCGCGGCGGCGATCCTGATCCGTTCCGGCTGGCCACGTATTGCTGCCGACGGCGGCGCCCTGGCTGACCCGATGTGTGGCGTGGGCACCTTCCTGGTCGAAGCGGCGATGATCGCCGCCGACATGGCCCCCAACCTGCGTCGCGAGCAGTGGGGCTTCACCGCCTGGCTCGGCCACGTTCCGGCGCTGTGGAAAAAACTTCACGAAGAAGCCACCGAGCGTTGCGCCGCCGGCCTGGCCAAGCCGCCGCTGTGGATTCGCGGTTACGAAGCGGACCCGCGCCTGATTCAGCCTGGTCGCAATAACGTTGAACGGGCTGGCCTGAGCGAGTGGATCAAGATCTACCAGGGCGAAGTCGGCACCTTTGAACCGCGTCCGGACCAGAACCAGAAAGGCCTGGTCATCTGCAACCCGCCGTACGGCGAACGTCTGGGCGATGAGGCGAGCCTGCTCTATCTCTACCAGAACCTTGGCGAGCGCCTGCGTCAGGCCTGCCTGAACTGGGAAGCGGCGGTGTTCACCGGCGCGCCGGACCTGGGCAAGCGCATGGGTATCCGCAGCCACAAGCAGTATTCGTTCTGGAACGGCGCCTTGCCGTGCAAGCTGCTGCTGATCAAGGTCACCCCGGACCAGTTCGTGACTGGCGAGCGTCGCACCCCGGAACAACGCCAGGTCGAGCGCGAGCAGGCTGAAGTCCAGGTCGAAGGCAACGACGTCGCGCCAGGCAAGTACGAGAAGTACAACAAGAACGGCAACCCGATCAAACCGGCGCCGGTGGTGATCGAGCAGCCGCGCTTGAGCGAGGGCGGGCAGATGTTCGCCAACCGCCTGCAGAAAAACCTCAAGGCCCTGAGCAAGTGGGTCAAGCGTGAAGGCATCGACTGCTACCGCGTCTACGATGCCGACATGCCGGAATATTCCATGGCCATCGACCTGTATCAGGATTGGGTCCACGTCCAGGAATACGCCGCGCCAAAATCCATTGACCCGGAAAAAGCCTCGGCGCGCATGTTCGATGCCCTGGCGGCGATACCCCAGGCGTTGAACGTCGACAAGAGCCGCGTCGTGGTCAAGCGTCGCGAGCGCCAGAGCGGCACCAAGCAATACGAGCGCCAGGCCGCGCAGGGCAAGTTCGTCGAGGTCAACGAAGGCGGCGTCAAGCTGCTGGTGAACCTCACCGATTACCTGGACACCGGTCTGTTCCTCGACCACCGGCCGATGCGTATGCGCATTCAGCAGGAGGCGGCAGGCAAGCGCTTCCTCAACCTGTACTGCTACACCGCGACGGCCAGTGTGCACGCAGCCAAGGGTGGCGCACGCAGCACCACCAGCGTCGACCTGTCGAAAACCTACCTGGACTGGGCGCGGCGCAACCTGTCGCTGAACGGCTTCTCCGACAAGAACCGCCTGGAGCAGGGCGATGTGATGGTCTGGCTGGACGCCTGCCGTGACGAGTACGACCTGATCTTCATCGACCCGCCGACGTTCTCCAACTCCAAGCGCATGGAAGGGATCTTCGACGTGCAACGTGACCAGGTGCAATTGATCGACCTGGCCATGGCGCGCCTGGCACCGGGTGGTGTGCTGTACTTCTCCAACAACTTCCGCAAGTTCGAGCTCGAGCCCAACCTGAGCGAGCGCTACGCAGTCGAGGAGATCACCGCCAAGACCATCGACCCGGACTTCGCCCGTAACGGCAAGATCCACCGCGCCTGGAAAATCATGGCGCGTTAAGCGTCCAACATCCCCCGGACGGCCCTGGGTGTCTTCGAATATTCCAGGGTGTCCCGCATGTCTTGGGATGTCCAGGGATGTCCTGTGGGAGCAAGCTCTGCTCCTACAGACGGCGGGCTACACAGTCTCTTCTACAGTGCTGGTCAAATTAGTGGCTAATAGCTATAACTCAACCCAGGGCCAGTGGGTTTTCCCGGCACTTGGCGTTTTGAGTCTGCCTATATGTCGCTGCACGTCATGCGCCCAAAGATCCTGGGGTTTATCAGTGAACACGTTTCGGCCTGGCTGGTCGCGCTGCTGGTATTGCTCGTGGGCGGGATTTTTACCGGCTTGCTCGCCTGGTCGACACAAAACCTGTTCCACCATCAATTACGGCAACGTTTCCAGCTGCTGGCCAGTGAACGCTACAGCCGTATTGAAGAACGTTTCGAAGACCAGGAGCAGCGCCTCGACGGGCTGCGCCGGTTCTTTACCAATTCCGGTTCGGTGTCCCGCGAGGAATTCGACGGGTATGCCAAACCACTTTTGCATCGCACCCAGGCTTACTCCTGGGCCCCACGCATATCCCGGTCTGAACGGGCGGCGCTTGAGCAAACCGCGCATCAGCAGGGCTTGAGCGAATTCAGCGTGCGCGACATGGATGCCGCAGGCAATCTGCAGATTGCCCCTGAACGCGACGAGTACGCCCCGGTGCTGTACACTCAGAGCCAGAGTCGTCTCCCCACGCCGCTGGGCTTTGACTTGCTCGCCCAGCCTCAGCGCCGGGCGACGCTGGAGCGGGCTGATGCCCTCGGCGGCCTGGCGGTGTCGCAACCCCTTTACCTGGTGGGCATCGAGCCCACCTATGCCCGCGGAATCCTGCTGGTGGCCCCCGTCAGCCGCCAGCCACAACCGGGGGCAGTGCCCGACGGCTACGTCATGGCCGTGATCAGCATGCGCCAGCTGCTAGCGGATGGATTACCCGAGGAGACCCACGATTTTCTCTCGGTACGCATCCTGGACCTGTCCACCGCTGACCAGCATGAAGTGCTCTACGAATCGAGCAACACTCCCGCCGAAAGCGAGCTGTCCTCGACCCAACTGATTCGCCTGGCTGACCACGAGTATCAGGTCGAGATGCGCCCCAGCGTCGCGTTCACCCAGGCCAACCATTCCTCCCTCAGCAGCCTGGCAGCACTCGGCGGCATGCTCAGCCTGCTGCTCAGCGCCTTGCTGTACGTGCTGGTGAGCCAGCGGCAACGGGCGCTGAAAATGGTCGAGCAGCGGACCCAGGAGCTGCGCGCCCGCGAGCAGGAATTGCGCGGCACCCATGGCCAGTTGCGCGGCGTGCTGGACGCCGCGACGCAGGTGGCGATCATTGCCACGGACCTGCGCGGTGTCATCACCACTTTTAATGCGGGCGCCGAGCACATGCTCGGCTACACCAACGCCGAGGTGGTGGGCTGCATGACCCTGGAGAACCTGCACCTGCCCCGGGAGCTCCAGGCTCGCTCGGCGGAACTCAGTGCGCGCTATGGCAAGCCGATTCCAACCTGCCAGGCGATGCTGGTCGAGGGCGGCGAGGAGGGCGGCCACGAAGCGCGGGAATGGACCCTGGTGCGCAGCGACGGCAGTCACCTGGCAGTGAACATGCTGGCCACGCCAGTGCTCGACGAGCAGGGGCTTTGGGTTGGGCACCTGGCGATCTGCATCGATATCACCGAGCGCAAGCGGGTCCACGAGGCCCTGGCGGCACGGGATCTGTTGCTGAAGAAACTCAGCGCCCATGTGCCGGGCGGCATTTATCAATTCAAGATGGAGTTCGACGGGCGTTTCAGCGTGATCTACGCCAGCGACGGGATCCGCGAGATCTACGAACTCGAGCCCGACGTGCTGTTGCTCAACGCCGAGGCGATCTTCACGCGCATTCATCCACAGGACACCACCCGGGTGCGCGCCTCGATCCGGGCGTCAGCGGACACCCTCAGCCCGTGGCGCGAGGAATATCGCGTGCAGCTGCCCATCCGCGGGTTGCGCTGGGTGCGTGGCGAGGCCACCCCCGAGGAACTGCCGGGTGGCGGGGTACTGTGGCACGGCTACATCTCCGACATTTCCGACCTCAAGCGCGTGGAAGAGGAGTTGCGGGCGCTGTCGGTGACGGACTCGCTGACCGGGATCCACAACCGCCGCTACTTCCAGGAACGCCTGACCACGGAAATGGCCCGGGTCGAGCGCGGTGGCGGTGAATTGTCGGTCATCATGCTCGATATCGACCATTTCAAGCGCATCAATGACCAGCATGGTCACGCGGTGGGCGACCGGGTGCTGCAGGCGGTGTGCGAGCGCATCGGCGATCGGCTGCGGCGCACTGATGTGTTCTGTCGTCTTGGTGGCGAAGAGTTCATGGTGCTGTGCCCGGACATCAGCGGCGAGCACGCACACGTGCTGGCGCTGCAACTGTGGGAGGCGCTGCGCATGTCGCCGATCGATGGCGTAGGCACAGTGACCGCAAGCTTCGGAATTGCCAGCTGGCGAGCCGGTGAGGGCGCGGATGCGCTGTTATTGCGGGCGGATTCGGGCGTGTATGCGGCGAAGCAGGGGGGGCGGGATCGGGTTGAGGCGGAGATGAGTTAGGGTGGTTTGAAAAGATCGCAGCCTCGTTGCACTCGACAGCTCCTACACAGCTCCTACACAGCTCCTACAGGTTGCTATGCAAATAACCCTGTAGGAGCTGCCGAGTGAAACGAGGCTGCGATCTCTTGATCTTGATCTTGATCTTGATCTTGATCGATTACAAAACCGAAGCAGTCTGAGGCAGTTTCGGCTGGCGATACAGGTCCAGCAGCACCTGGTCCAGTACCGACGACGCACCAAACGGCGCTTTATCGTTGAGGATCGCCACCACCGCCCAGGTATTGCCGTTGACGTCGCGGCTGAAGCCGGAAATCGCTCGCACGGTGTTCAGGGTGCCGGTCTTGACGTGGGCTTCGCCGCGCATCGCCGTGGTCTTCAGGCGTTTGCGCATGGTGCCATCGGTACCGGCAATCGGCATCGAACTGATGAACTCGGCGGCATACGGGCTGCGCCATGCGGCCTGCAGCATCGCGGCCATTTCACGGGCACTCACGCGCTCGGCGCGAGACAGGCCGGAGCCGTTCTCCATGACCAGGTGCGGCGCGGTAATGCCTTTTTTCGCTAGCCATTGACGCACCACGCGCTGGGCCGCCTTGGCGTCATCGCCGTCGGCGTCGGTGCGATAACGTTGACCGAGGCTCAGGAACAGCTGCTGGGCCATGGTGTTGTTACTGTACTTGTTGATGTCGCGGATGATTTCCGCCAGGTCCGGCGAGTAGGCCCGGGCCAGCAACTTGGCGCCGCTTGGCGTCGCAGCCAACACGTCCTTGCCCTGGATGCTGCCGCCCAGTTCCTTCCAGATCGCCCGCACGGCGCCTGCGGTGTAGGTCGCGTGGTCAAGCAGCGACAGGTAGGTCTGCGAGCTGCAGCCTTCACCCAGCTGGCCGCCAACCGTCACGGTCACGCTGCCATCGGGCTGGGTCACCGGGTTGTAACGTACGCCACCGGTGCATTGTTTGGAATTGATGGCCTTGACCTGGTTTTCGATGCGAATCGACGCAATGGGCGGCTCGACCGACACCAGCACCCGGCCATTGTCGTTACGCGCGACAAAGCGCAGCGCCTTGAGGTTGACCAGCAGCGAATCCGGTTTGACCAGGAACGGCTTGTTGTTGTCATTGCCGTCGTCGTTGAACTCGGGCAGCTGCGGCTGGGTGAAGAAGTTGCGGTCCAGCACCAGGTCGCCGGTGATCTGGGTCACGCCATTGGCGCGCAGGTCACGCATCAGCAGCCAGAGTTTTTCCATGTTCAGCTTCGGGTCGCCGCCACCCTTGAGGTAGAGGTTGCCGTTGAGGATGCCGCCGCTCAGGGTGCCATCGGTGTAGAACTCGGTTTTCCACTGGTGATTCGGGCCGAGCATTTCCAGGGCTGCGTAGGTGGTGACCAGTTTCATGGTCGAGGCCGGGTTGACCGAGACGTCGGCGTTGAAGATGGTCGGCGTGCCCGGGCCATTGAGCGGGATCAGCACCAGGGACAGGGCGTTGTCCTGCAGCTTGCTGGCCTTGAGGGCTTTTTCGACGTTGGGGGTCAGGGCAGTGTTGATGGGGGCTGCGTTGACGGGAAAGGCCAATGGAAGAAGCAAGCCGGCCAGCAACAATGGACGCAAAGATTTGATCATGTGAAATAGAACCCTGCGGTCGAGGGGGAAAAAAACGAGGGCATGAAGATAAATTCCCTCAGTGGTCATGAAAGTGTCGGCATTATGCCCCAAGGTTTATCCGCATGTGCCGTGAGCGGGGCACCTAATCCGCTATTTTTTTACCAGCGGTAGGCCGCGCTTCCCATAGAGACGGGCAATTGGCGGCTTAAACTGCTAAAGTGCCGCCCGTTATTACTTATGAGGATTGTTCCAATGGCGACTAACCGTTCCCAGCGTCTGCGCAAAAAATTGTGCGTCGATGAATTTCAAGAGCTGGGTTTCGAGCTGAACCTGGATTTCAAAGAAGATTTGGCTGATGAAGCCATTGATGCTTTCCTCGACGCGTTCCTGAAAGAAGCCATGGAAGCCAACGGCCTGGGCTATGTTGGCGGCGACGACTTCGGTCTGGTATGCCTGCAGAAACGTGGCTCGGTGTCCGAAGAGCAACGTGCAGCCGTTGAAGCCTGGCTCAAGGGCCGCAGCGAACTGACCGAAGCGACTGTCAGCCCGCTGATCGACGTCTGGTACCCGGAAAAGCCGATCAATCCGGTAGCTTGATGTCATGAAAAACGGCGACCCAAGGGTCGCCGTTTTTTTATGCGATCTTTTAGCATTTCAGGCTTTACGCCAATTCAAGATCACCAGCGTCAACACCCCCGCCACAATCCCCCAAAACGCCGAGCCTATGGAAAACAGTGTCAGCCCCGACGCCGTGACCATGAAGGTGATCAGCGCCGCTTCGCGCTCCTTGACCTCGGTCATGGCAATGCTCAAGCCATTGATGATCGACCCGAACAACGCCAGCGCCGCAATCGACAGCACCAGCTCCTTGGGCAATGCTGCAAACAGTGCCGCCAGCGTCGCGCCGAATACCCCGGCAATGCCGTAGAAAATCCCGCACCACACCGCCGCCGTGTAACGCTTGTTGCGATCTTCATGGGCATGAGGCCCGGTGCAGATGGCTGCGCTGATGGCCGCCAGGTTGATGCCGTGGGAGCCGAAGGGCGCCAGCAGCAACGAGGCGATGCCCGTGGTGGTGATCAGCGGCGAAGCCGGCACGTTGTAGCCGTCGGCGCGCAGCACGGCGATACCTGGCATGTTTTGCGAGGTCATCGCCACCACGAACAGCGGGATGCCGATGCTGATGGTGGCGGCCAGGGAAAAGTGCGGGGTGGTCCAGACCGGCGTGGCAATTTCCAGGTGAAAGGCGCTGAAATCCAGCAGCCCCATGAATCCCGAGAGTGCGGTGCCGATCAACAGCGCGGCCAATACCGCGTAGCGCGGTGACAGGCGCTTGATCACCAGGTAAGTGAAGAACATGCCCAGCACCAGCGCGGTGCGATGCTGCGCGGCGACGAAGATCTCGCTGCCGATCTTGAACAGAATGCCCGCCAGCAGTGCGGCGGCGAGGGAGGCCGGGATCTTTTTCACCAGGCGTTCGAAGCTGCCGGTCAGGCCGCAGATCGTCACCAGCAACGCGCAGGTGATGTAGGCGCCAATGGCTTCGCCGTAGCTGACGCCGCCCAGGCTGGTGATCAGCAAGGCCGCGCCGGGGGTCGACCAGGCGATGGTGATCGGCGTGCGATAGCGCAAGGACAAGCCGATGGAGCACACCGCCATGCCGATCGAGATCGCCCAGATCCACGACGAAATCTGCCCGCTGCTAAGACCCGCAGCCTGGCCGGCCTGGAACATCAGCACCAGGGAGCTGGTGTAGCCGGTCATCATGGCGATAAAGCCGGCGACGATGGCCGATGGCGAGGTATCGGCCAGTGGGCGGAGCTGCGTGTGCGTGGCGTCGTTCATGACGGGGTGTTCCTTATTGCCTACGAAATTATCCAAAGCCCAGCGACCGCTCCTACGGGGATCGCATTCCGGCTGCGGATTCTGCGATCAAGCCTAAACTCAAAAGTAACCGATCGTTGCAATACAGCGGCGCCAACAAACAGCCATACAGTCGTGTTGCCACCATCCATTGTGTACAATCGCGGTGTTTTTTACGCGATACTTGCCAGCGACCCACTGTGCCGTATTACAGTCACGGTCTATTCGCCGCAGTTCTCCCGACTCGAGTGCCCATGAACGAACAGTTGCAGCCCCTCAAGAAACAACCGCGAGCAGGCAAAGCCGGCCGCAGCGGAACCCAGGACGATATTGTCTACGCGCATATCTTCGAGGCCATCCTCGAGCAGCGCCTGGCGCCCGGCACCAAGTTGAGCGAAGAAGCGCTGGGGGAAATTTTCGGGGTCAGTCGTACCATCATCCGTCGCGCGCTGTCGCGCCTGGCCCATGAAGGCGTGGTGCTGCTGCGCCCGAACCGCGGTGCCGTGGTCGCCAGCCCAAGCGTCGAGGAAGCTCGCCAGGTGTTCCTGGCGCGGCGTCTGGTCGAGCGCGCTATCACCGAGCTGGCGGTACAACACGCCACGGCCGAGCAAATCGCCGAGTTGCGCCAGATGGTCAACGACGAGCGTGACAGTTTTTCCCGAGGTGATCGCGGTGCCGGTATTCGTTTGTCAGGCGAGTTCCACCTGAAGCTGGCCGAAGCGGCTAAGAATGCCCCGCTGATCAGCTTCCAGCGCAGCCTGGTGTCGCAGACCTCGCTGATCATTGCCCAGTACGAAAGCGGCAATCGCTCCCACTGTTCGTATGACGAACACACCCAGCTGATCGACGCCATCGAGGCGCGCAATGGCGAGCTGGCAGTGGATTTGATGATGCATCACATGGATCACATTGACAGCAAGCTCAATCTCGACGAGGAAAGTGCGTCGGATGATCTGCATGCGGTGTTCTCGCATTTGTTGCAGACCAAGAAGCCGGGGCGGCCTGCGGCGAAAATCTGATGTTTCGTGGTGCGCCTATCGCCAGCAGGCTGGCTCCCCCAGGGTTTGAGGTCGCACGCAAATCTTGTGAACCCACAAATACCTGTGGGAGCCAGGCTCTCACAGGGTTTGAGGTCGCATACAAATCCTGTGAACCCCACAAATACCTGTGGGAGCCAGCCTGCTGGCGATAGCGGCAGGACAGGCAATAAAAATCCCCCGGGCTGAAAAGCGCCGGGGGATTTTTTATGCATGCAATTTTCTACCGCTGATGCACCTGGGTCCCCGCCGCATAAGTCTGCAGCACCGTGCGGTCATCCCCCAGGGTCATCAGCACAAACAACGTCTCGGCTATGTTGTTGGCCTGTTTCAAGCGGTAGCTCAGCAGCGGTGTGGCGTTGTAATCCAGCACCAGGAAATCGGCGTCGGTGCCGGGCTTGAGCGTGCCGATCTTGTCTTCCAGGCGCAGCGCACGAGCGCCGCCCAGGGTGGCCAGGTACAGCGACTTGAACGGGCTCAGCCGCGCGCCTTGCAGCTGCATCACCTTGTAAGCCTCATTCAGCGTCTGCAACAGCGAGAAGCTGGTGCCGCCGCCAACGTCCGTGCCCAGGCCCACGTTCAACTTGTGTTTTTCAGCCATCGGCAGATTGAACAGGCCGCTGCCGAGGAAGAAGTTCGACGTCGGGCAGAAGGCGATGGCCGAGCCGGTCTCAGCCAGCCGCGCGCACTCGTCGTCGCACAGGTGCACGCCATGAGCGAACACCGAACGCTCGCCCAGCAGTTGGTAATGGTCGTAGACGTCGAGGTAGCCCTTGCGCTCCGGGAACAGCTCATTGACCCACTCGACTTCCTTGAGGTTTTCGCTGATGTGGGTCTGCATGTACAGGTCAGGGTATTCGCCGAGCAACTGGCCGGCGAGGGTCAGTTGCTCCGGGGTGCTGGTCGGTGCAAAGCGTGGCGTCACCGCGTAGTGCAGGCGGCCCTTGCCGTGCCAGCGCTCGATCAGCGCCTTGCTTTCCACGTAGCTGGATTCGGCGGTGTCGGTCAGGTAGTCCGGGGCATTGCGGTCCATCATCACTTTGCCGGCGATCATGCGCAGGTCCAGCTGCTCGGCGGCTTCGAAGAACGAGTTCACCGACTGCGGATGCACGCTGCCAAATACCAGGGCGGTGGTGGTGCCGTTGCGCAGCAGTTCCTTGATGAAAATGTCCGCGACTTCGTCGGCGTGGGCCTTGTCGGCGAACTGGCTTTCGCAGGGGAAGGTGTAGGTGTTGAGCCAGTCCAGCAACTGCTCGCCGTAGGCACCGACCATGCCGGTTTGCGGGAAGTGGATGTGGGTGTCGATGAAACCTGGGGTGATCAGGGCGTCCTGATAATGGTTGATCTCGATGTCCGCCGGCAGGGTCGGCAGCAGGTCGCTGGCGTGGCCAAGGGCGCTGATCTGGCCGTTGTCCACCACCAGCAGGCCGTCTTCGAAATACTCATAGGAAGCTTCGATGCCAACTTCGGCGGGGTCGGCGATGCTGTGCAAAATGGCGGCGCGGTAGGCTTTGCGAGTCAAAGGCATGTGTATTTCTCAACTGGAGGCTTGGCTGCGACGTGAAGCGGGCAGCAGTTTGGCAATCGATGATCCGGCGCTGGCAGTCTGCTGGCCGAAACTGGCGTTGTACGTGGCGATGATTTCGCCGGCGATGGAGATGGCAATTTCCACAGGCAGTTTGCCTTTGACTTCGCCAATGCCCATCGGGCAGCGCATGCGTTGCAGCACGGCGCTGTCGAAGCCGCGGTCGCGCAGGCGGTGTTCGAATTTCACCCGTTTGGTCTTCGAACCGATCAGGCCGAAGTAGGTGAAATCGTTGCGCTTGAGCAAGGCGGCGGTGAGTTCAAGGTCGAGCTGGTGGTTGTGGGTCATGACGATGCAGTAACTGCCAGCGGGCAGGTTATCGATTTCATCCACAGGCTCTTCGCTGACGATCTTGCGCACGCCGTGGGGGATCTGCTCGGGGAATTCCGATTCCCGCGAGTCGATCCAGCGCACCCGGCAGGGCAGGCTGGCAAGCAGTGGCACCAGCGCGCGGCCGACGTGGCCGGCACCGAACACGGCGATCTGGGCCTGCACCTGGCCCATCGGCTCGAACAGCAACACCGTCACGCCGCCGCAGCACTGGCCCAGGCTGGCGCCCAGGCTGAAACGCTCCAGATGGGTGTCCTGTCGGCCGCTGGCGAGCATCTCCCGGGCGATCTGCATGGCCTTGTATTCCAGGTGCCCGCCACCGATGGTGTCGAAGGACTGGTTGGCGCTGATGACCATTTTCGAGCCTGCGTTACGCGGAGTCGAGCCGAGTTCTTCGATGATGGTGACCAGCACACAGGGCTCACCCTGGTGTTGCAGGTCGGCGAGGGCGTCGATCCAGTTGTACATGTTTCACCTCAAACTCTTTGGTGTCTGTTCGACCGTCATCGCTAGCAAGCTAGCTCCCACAGGTTTTTCTGTTGTTCACAAAATCTGGATTCAGTACAGAATCCTGTGGGAGCCAGCCTGCTGGCGATTAGCCGCGCCGCGGTTTAAAGCGAAGCCAGCTCGGCCTCTGCTTCAACCGCTTTCGCCGCCTTCAACTGCCGCATCTGCTCACAGCCCCACAACACTCGCTCCGGGGTCGCCGGTGCGTCGATTTTCGGTTGATGCCTGTAATCGCCCAGGCTCGCCACCGCATCCTTGATCGCACACCAGGCCGCGATGCCGAGCATGAACGGCGGCTCACCGACGGCCTTGGAATGGAACACCGTGTCCTCCGGATTCTTGCGGTTTTCCACCAGCTTGACCCGCAGGTCCAGGGGCATGTCCGCCACCGCCGGGATCTTGTAGCTGGCCGGGCCGTTGGTCATCAGCTTGCCCTTGTTGTTCCACACCAGTTCTTCCATGGTCAGCCAGCCCATGCCCTGGATGAACCCACCCTCGACCTGGCCGATGTCGATGGCCGGGTTCAGCGAGGCGCCGACGTCGTGGAGGATGTCGGTGCGCAGCATCTTGTACTCACCGGTCAGGGTGTCGATGATCACTTCGCAGCAGGCAGCGCCGAAGGCAAAGTAGTAGAACGGCCGACCCCGGGCCTGACTGCGGTCGTAGAAGATTTTCGGGGTCTTGTAGAACCCGGTGCTCGACAGCGATACCTGGGCGAAATACGCCTGCTGGATCAAGGCTTCGAACGTCAGGATATGGTCGCGTACCCGCACGTGGCCGTTGTGGAATTCCACGTCCTCTTCGCTGACCTTGTACTGGCGCGCGGCGAATTCCACCAGGCGTTTCTTGATGGTCTCGGCAGCGTTCTGCGCGGCCTTGCCGTTCAGGTCGGCACCACTGGAAGCGGCGGTCGGCGAGGTGTTCGGCACCTTGTCGGTGTTGGTCGCGGTGATCTGCACCCGGTCCATTTCCACCTGGAACACTTCGGCCACCACCTGAGCCACCTTGGTGTTCAAACCCTGGCCCATTTCAGTGCCGCCATGGTTGAGGTGGATGCTGCCATCGGTGTAGATGTGGATCAGCGCGCCGGCCTGGTTGAGGAAGCTGGCGGTGAAGGAAATACCGAATTTCACCGGGGTCAGCGCCAGGCCTTTTTTCAGGATCGGGCTGTTGGCGTTGTAGCGCCGGATCGCTTCCCGGCGTTCGGCGTACTGGCTGCTTTCTTCCAGTTCGGCGGTCATTTCCTCGAGCATGTTGTGCTCGACGGTCTGGTAGTAGTGAGTGACGTTACGCTCGGTCTTGCCGTAGTAGTTGGCCTTGCGCACCGCCAGCGGGTCGAGGCCCAGGTGCCGGGCAATGGCGTCCATGACTTCTTCGATCGCGACCATCCCTTGCGGGCCGCCGAAACCACGGTAAGCGGTGTTGGAGGCGGTGTTGGTCTTGCAGCGATGACCGTTGATGGTCGCATCGCCCAGGTAATACGAGTTGTCGGCATGGAACATCGCCCGATCGACAATCGAGGCCGAAAGGTCCGGCGAGCAGCCGCAGTTGCCGGCCAGTTCCAGGGCGATGCCATGCAGGCGCCCGGTGCTGTCGAAGCCCACGTCGTATTCGACATAAAACGGGTGACGCTTGCCGGTCATCAGCATGTCTTCGACCCGCGGCAGACGCATTTTGGTCGGCTGGCCGGTCAGGTGGGCTACCACCGCGCACAGGCACGCAGGGCTCGCCGCCTGGGTTTCTTTGCCACCAAAGCCGCCGCCCATCCGGCGCATGTCGACCACGATCTTGTTCATCGACACGTCCAGCACCTCAGCCACCAGTTTTTGCACTTCGGTGGGGTTCTGGGTCGAGCAGTAGACGATCATCCCGCCGTCTTCGGTCGGCATCACCGAGGAGATCTGGGTTTCGAGGTAAAAGTGCTCCTGGCCGCCGATGTGCAGCGTGCCCTGGATGCGATGTTCGGCGGTCGCTAGCGCAGTGGTGGAATCGCCGCGCTGATGGGTGTGACTGTCGAGTACAAAGTGGCGCTTGCGCAGGGCCTCGACCACGTCCAGCACCGGCTCGAGGTCTTCGTATTCGATGATCGCCGCCATCGCAGCTTTGCGCGCGGTTTCCAGGTCCTTCGCCGCCACGGCCAGCACCGGCTGGCCGACGAACTGCACGTCATCGATGGCCAGCAAGGGATCGCCCGGCATCAACGGGCCGATGTCTTTGAGACCCGGCACGTCTTCGTGGGTGATGGCGATGCGCACGCCTTCGAAGGCATAGCAGGGGCGGGTATCAATGCTGATGATTTTCGCGTGGGCACGGTCCGACAGCCGCGCGTAGAGGTGCAGCTGGTTGGGAAACTCCAGGCGGTCGTCGATGTACTGCGCTTCACCGGACACATGCTTGGCGGCGCTGTCGTGCTTGACGCTGCGGCCGACGCCGGTGGTCAGGTCCTTGGCGAACAGTTCAGCCAGTTCGGCTTGGGTCTTCTCTACAGCGTGATGATTAGACATAAGCGGTCACCCGAGTCTCGATGTGCGGTGTTTGCAGTTCGATAAAGTATTTGCGCAGCAGGTTTTGCGCGCTGAGCAGGCGGTATTCCTTGCTGGCGCGGAAGTCCGAGAGCGGGGTGAAATCCTGTGCCAGGGCCGCGCAGGCGCGTTCCACCGTGGCGTGGTTGAACGGCGCGCCGAGCAACACGGTTTCGCAGTGACTGGCCCGTTTCGGAATCGCCGCCATGCCACCGAATGCCACGCGGGCATCGGCGATCACACCGTTTTCAATGCGCAGGTTGAACGCGGCGCAGACGGCGGAAATATCATCGTCCAGGCGCTTGGAAACCTTGTAGGCGCGGAACAGTTGTTCAGCGCTGGCGCGCGGGATGATGATCTTCTCGATGAACTCGCTTTCCTGTCGCGCAGTCACGCGGTAGTCGATGAAATAATCTTCCAGGGCCAGGGTGCGACGGATTTCGCCCTTGCACAGGACGATCTGCGCGCCCAGTGCGATCAGCAGCGGCGGCGAGTCGCCAATTGGCGAAGCATTACCAATGTTGCCGCCCAGGGTGCCCTGGTTGCGGATCTGCAATGAAGCGAAGCGCTGCAGCAATTCACCGAAGTCCGGGTACTCGGCCTTCAAGGCTTCGTAGCAGTCCGACAGGGCGGTGGCGGCGCCGATTTCCAGGCGATCGTCGAAGCGCTCGATGCGCTTCATCTCCGCGACGTTGCCGACGTAGATCATCACCGGCAGGGTGCGGTGGAATTGTGTGACTTCCAGCGCCAGGTCAGTGCCGCCAGCCAGCAGCCGGGCCTGTGGATAAGCATCATAGAGGTCGGCCAGGTCGGCCACGGTCAGCGGCACCAGGCAGCGTTTGTCACCGCTGTTGAGTTCGCCGATATCGGTCGGCGCGATGGCTTTCAGGCGGGTAATGGTCTCGGCTTCGCGGGCATCGAACTGGTCCGCAGGCTTGCCGCAGCAGGACTGCTCGGCGGCCTCCAGGATCGGCCGATAGCCGGTGCAGCGGCAGAGGTTGCCGGCCAGCGCTTCGTGGGCCTTGTGCGAGTCGGGTTGATCGCTGTTCTTCTGCAGGGCGAACAACGACATCACGAAGCCCGGGGTACAGAAGCCGCACTGCGAACCATGGCATTCGACCATGGCCTTCTGCACGCTGTGCAGCTCGCCCTGGTGCTTGAGGTCTTCGACGCTGATCAGTTGTTTGCCGTGCAGGGACGAGACGAACGTCAGGCACGAGTTGAGGCTGCGGTAACGAATGTGCTCGCGGCCAGCGTCGTCCGTCTGCAGTTCGCCGACCACCACCGTGCAGGCGCCGCAGTCACCGCTGGCGCAGCCTTCTTTGGTGCCGGGTTTGCCCACATGGTCGCGCAGATAATTGAGCACGGTCAGGTTCGGGTCCAGGGCGTGCTCACTACGGAGTTCCTGGTTTAGTAAAAACTGGATCACGGAAGGCCTCGCAGACTCATTATTGTTGTTAACCGCTTTGCACCGAATTTATCAGGTCTGACTTTTCGGTCAATGATTTTCTGACTTAAAGGTCAGGAAATAGCAATTTGGCGATCAACAGCGCGTTCCATCAGTATTGACCCTTGCGGGGCGCCTGGTTTGTTTCGGGATTTTTGTTTGGTTCTTTTTTAACAATCCTGCGTGAATCGTGCCAAAAACCGCCGGGTGGGCACTCCGCCATGACCCCTCATGTGCGCTACACTGCGCCGCCTGTGCAGATCGAAAGAGTTTGAAGGACAATCATGACGTTCAAGGCGCCGGACAGCCTCGCCGAGCAAATTGCTCACCACCTCGCCGAACGCATCATTCGCGGTGAAATGAAGCCCGGGGAGCGGATCCAGGAACAGAAGGTCACGCTGGCCCTCAATGTCAGTCGCGGCTCGGTCCGCGAGGCGCTGCTGATCCTCGAGCGCCGCCACCTGATCGCGATCCTGCCGCGGCGGGGCGCGCACGTCACCGAATTGACCGCGCACAAGGTGCAGAGCCTGTGCACGCTGATGTGCGAGCTGTACATCCTGCTCGGCAATGCCGTGGCAACCGGCTGGCAGGTCCAGGCGGACATGGCGCCGTTCGTGCAGATCCAGCAGCGCCTGGCCGACAGCTACGAGCGCCAGGACATCCGCACCTTCGTCGATGACAGTTTTAACGTCATGCGCGCGGCGTATCCCTTCGCCAACAACCCGTATCTGCAGGAAACCGTCGAGAACCTGCAGCCGGCCATGAGCCGCGCCTATTTCCTTGCCCTGGACCAACGCAAAGCGTCGATGAGCGAGTTCCTGGAACTGTTCGAACGCCTGCTCGCTGCTGTATTGGCCCGGGACTTCCCGCTGATCCGCACGGTGCTGACGGCCTACGCCCAGCGCAGCAGCGATCTGGTGGTTTCCGCCCTGACGGACGCTTAAGCGTGCGGCTCAAGTGCATCAAGCTGGCGGGGTTCAAATCCTTCGTCGACCCGACCACCGTCAACTTCCCGAGCAACATGGCGGCCGTGGTCGGGCCCAACGGTTGTGGCAAGTCGAACATCATCGACGCCGTACGCTGGGTGATGGGCGAGAGCTCGGCCAAGAATTTGCGCGGCGAGTCGATGACCGACGTCATCTTCAACGGCTCCACCAGCCGCAAACCGGTCAGCCAGGCCAGCATCGAACTGGTGTTCGACAACTCCGACGGCACCTTGCTGGGCGAGTACGCCGCCTATGCGGAAATATCCATCCGGCGCAAAGTCACCCGCGACAGCCAGACCACCTACTACCTCAACGGCACCAAGTGCCGGCGTCGCGACATCACCGACATCTTCCTCGGTACCGGCCTGGGGCCGCGCAGCTACTCGATCATCGAGCAGGGGATGATCTCCAAGCTGATCGAGTCCAAACCCGAGGACCTGCGCAACTTTATTGAAGAAGCCGCGGGCATCTCCAAGTACAAGGAGCGCCGGCGCGAGACCGAAAACCGCATCCGTCGCACCCACGAAAACCTCGAGCGCCTGACCGACCTGCGCGAAGAGCTCACCCGTCAACTCGAGCGCCTGCACCGCCAGGCCGAGTCGGCCAAGAAGTACCAGGAACTCAAGGGCGAGGAGCGTCAGCTCAAGGCGCAATTGTCGGCCCTGCGCTGGCAGGCGTTGAATGACCAGGTGGGGCAGCGCGAAGCCATTATCGGCACCCAGGAAATCACCTTCGAGGCGCTGGTCGCCGAGCAGCGCAATGCCGATGCGAGCATCGAGCGCTTGCGTGACGGGCACCACGACCTGTCCGAACGCTTCAACCTGGTGCAGGGACGCTTCTATTCCGTCGGCGGCGACATCGCCCGGGTCGAGCAGAGCATCCAGCACGGCCAGCAGCGACTGCGCCAGTTGCAGGACGATCTCAAAGAAGCCGAGCGCGCGCGCCTGGAAACCGAATCGCACCTGGGGCACGACCGCACGCTGCTGCTGACCCTCGGCGAAGAGCTGGACATGCTTACCCCGGAACAGGAGGTCACCAGCGCGGCCGCCGAAGAGGCCGCCGCAGCCCTGGAAGAATCCGAAACCACCATGCATGGCTGGCAGGAGCAGTGGGACACGTTCAACCTGACCGCTGCCGAGCCGCGGCGCCAGGCCGAAGTGCAGCAGTCGCGCATCCAGCAGCTGGAAACCAGCATGGAGCGCCTGGCCGACCGGCAGAAGCGCCTGGGTGAAGAGCGCGCGTTGCTTTCAGCCGACCCGGAAGACGCCGCGATCATGGAGCTCAGCGAACAGCTGGCGGCCAGCGAGGCGACCCTGGAAGACTTGCAGGCCAGCGAAGAAGCCCAGGTCGAACGCCTGGAGCAGTTGCGCCAGGAGCTGCAGCAGGCGCTGTCGGCGCAGCAGCAGGCCCAGGGTGATCTGCAGCGGCTCAACGGTCGGCTGGCGTCCCTGGAAGCCCTGCAGCAGGCCGCGCTCGATCCGGGTACCGGCACCGCCGAATGGTTGCGTGAACAGCATCTGGCCGACCGCCCGCGCCTGGCCGAAGGCCTCAAAGTTGAAGCAGGCTGGGAGCTGGCGGTAGAGACCGTACTGGGTGCCGACCTGCAAGCCGTGCTGGTGGATGATTTCAGCGACTACGACCTGGCCGGTTTCGCCCAGGGCGACCTGCGCCTGCTGAGCCCGGCCAGCGATGGCCTGCGCGTGCCCGGCAGCCTGCTGGACAAGGTCGAGGCGCAAATAGACCTGGCGCCCTGGCTGGGGCAGGTCAAGCCGGTCGACAGCCTCGAACAGGCCCTGGCGCTGCGCGGCCAGTTGAGCGCCGGCGAAAGCCTGATCAGTCGCGACGGTTACTGGGTCGGCCGGCATTTCCTGCGGGTGCGCCGGGCCAGCGAAGCCGAGAGCGGTGTGCTGGCGCGGGGCCAGGAAATCCAGAACCTTGGCCTTGAGCGTGAAGAGCGCGAAGCCACCGTCGAGACCCTGGAAACCCAGCTGCAGAATCTGCGGGCGCAACAGCGGCAGCAGGAGAACGGCCGCGAACATTTGCGTCGCCTGTTGCAGGACGAAGCGCGCCAGCAAGGCGAATTAAAAGCCCAGTTGTCCGCCGGCAAAGCCAAGGCCGAGCAGCTGTCATTGCGTCGCACCCGGCTCGACGAAGAACTCACCGAGCTTGCCGAACAGCGCGCCCTGGAACACGAAAACATCGGCGAGGCGCGCCTGCAGTTGCAGGAAGCCCTCGACAGCATGGCGCTCGATACCGAGCAGCGCGAGTTGCTGCTGGCGCAACGGGACAGCCTGCGCGAGCGCCTCGATCGAGTGCGCCAGGAAGCCCGCCAGCACAAGGATCACGCGCACCAGCTGGCCGTGCGCCTCGGTTCGCTCAAGGCGCAACACGATTCCACGCGCCAGGCCCTGGAGCGCCTGGAGATGCAGTCCGAGCGCCTGACCGAAAAGCGCGAGCAACTGAGCCTCAATCTGGAGGAGGGCGAGGCACCGCTGGAAGAGCTGCGCCTAAAGCTCGAAGAACTGCTCGACAAGCGCATGACCGTCGACGAAGAACTCAAGACCGCGCAGATCGCCCTGGAAGATGCCGACCGCGAATTGCGCGACGCGGAAAAACGCCGCAGCCAGGCCGAGCAGCAGTCGCAGCTGATTCGCAGCCAGCTGGAAACCCAGCGCATGGAATGGCAGGCCCTGACCGTGCGCCGCACCTCCTTGCAGGACCAACTGCTGGAGGATGGCTACGACCTGCACGGCGTGCTCGCCACCCTCACGGCCGAGGCCAGCGAGAAGGACGCCGAGGAAGAACTCGAGCGCATTGCCGCGCGCATTCAACGCCTGGGCGCGATCAACCTCGCAGCCATCGACGAGTACACGCAACAGTCCGAGCGCAAACGTTATCTGGATGCGCAGAACGACGATCTGGTGGAAGCGCTGGACACCCTCGAAAACGTCATTCGCAAGATCGACAAGGAAACCCGTAACCGCTTCAAAGATACCTTTGATCAGATCAATGGCGGATTACAGGCACTTTTCCCAAAAGTTTTCGGTGGAGGGCGCGCCTATTTGGAACTGACGGGCGAAGATCTACTCGATACAGGGGTGACGATCATGGCGCAGCCGCCCGGAAAGAAGAACAGCACCATCCATTTGCTCTCCGGCGGTGAAAAAGCCCTGACTGCACTGGCCCTGGTTTTTGCGATCTTCAAGTTGAATCCGGCGCCGTTCTGCATGCTCGATGAGGTTGACGCTCCACTGGATGACGCTAACGTTGGACGCTACGCCCGACTGGTCAAGGAAATGTCGCAGACGGTGCAATTCATCTACATCACCCACAACAAGATCGCCATGGAAATGGCCGATCAACTGATGGGGGTGACGATGCACGAGCCGGGCTGCTCCAGGCTGGTAGCAGTGGATGTCGAGGAAGCGATGGCGATGGTGGATGCCTGAGGCGCATTTGCAGGAAGGGACTATAGGTGCGAATGACGTGTTTGAGGGCGTTGTCGTACAGCTAATTTGACATATTCGCACTGGGCGGGAAGACAGACGGTGTAAAGTTGCCTTTGGTCGTGCTAGTTTAATATCAATTTTTCGTATACGTGGGCAAAACGCCTGTCAGAACATAGAGTTGGCGCCACGTTTTAAAGCGGTTTGCGAGTTGTAAACCCCTTATTTTTCAGCATTTTTTATAGAGGCACGGGATTACATGGAAATCGGTCTGCGCGAGTGGCTGATCGTCATCGGCATCATTGTCATTGCCGGTATTCTTTTTGATGGCTGGCGCCGTATGCGCGGCGGCAAGGGAAAACTGAAATTCCGTCTTGACCGAAATTTATCCAATCTGCCGGACGAGGACACCAGCGCCGAGCTGTTGGGCCCGCCCCGCGTCCTGGACACCCATAAGGAACCGCAGCTGGACGAGCATGATCTGCCGTCGGTGAGCATGCCGGCCCGTGACGCCCGTGAATCGGGTGCCAAGCGTGGCAAGCGTGGCCACGGCGAGCCGTCCCAGGGCGACCTGAACCTCAACCTCGACCTGGACGGCGGTCCGAGCTTCAGCAGCCGTGACGACGATTTCCCGGACGACACCAAGCCGGCGCACGCCAGCAGCGAGCGGGATCAGCCGCAAGCCGAGGAAGTGCTGGTAATCAGCGTGATCTGCCGTGACGCGGCCGGCTTCAAAGGCCCGGCGCTGCTGCAGAACATTCTGGAAAGCGGCCTGCGCTTCGGCGAAATGGACATCTTCCACCGCCACGAAAGCATGGCTGGCAACGGTGAAGTGCTGTTCTCCATGGCCAACGCCGTGAAGCCGGGGGTGTTTGACCTGGACGATATCGACCACTTCAGCACGCCGGCGGTGAGCTTCTTCCTCGGCCTGCCAGGCCCGCGTCATCCGAAGCAGGCCTTCGAAGTGATGGTGGCGGCGGCGCGCAAGCTGTCCCAGGAATTGAACGGCGAATTGAAAGACGACCAGCGCAGCGTGCTGACCGCCCAGACGATCGAGCATTACCGTCAGCGCATCGTGGAATTTGAACGTCGTGCGCTGACTCAGAAACGATAGAGGCAAAAAGATCGCAGCCTCGTTTTACTCGACAGCTCCTACAGGGACCGCGTTATTTTCTGTAGGAGCTGTCGAGTAAAACGAGGCTGCGATCTCTTGATCCAGATAAGATTGAGCAGCCTAGGCTGCTCTTTTGCTTTATGAGAGAACACCCATGACCGCCGCCAAAACCCGCATTCTAGAGCTGCGCACCGAGCTCGATCAGCACAACTATCGCTATCACGTGATGGATGAGCCGAGCATTCCGGACGCGGAGTACGATCGCCTGTTCCACGAGCTCAAGGCCCTTGAAGCCGCGCATCCGGAACTGGTCACCAGCGACTCGCCCACCCAGCGCGTTGGCAGCGCGGCATTGTCGGCGTTCACCCAGGTGCGTCATGAAGTGCCGATGCTCAGCCTCGGTAACGCCTTTGAAGAAACCGACATGCGTGAGTTTGATCGTCGGGTCACCGAAGGTCTGGATCTGCCGGTCGGTGACCTGCTGGGCGGCGGTGCGGCGGTTGAATACAGCTGTGAGCCCAAGCTCGATGGTCTGGCGGTCAGCCTGTTGTATCAGGATGGCGTACTGGTGCGCGGCGCGACGCGTGGCGACGGTACGACCGGTGAAGACATCAGCGTCAACGTGCGCACCGTGCGCAACATCCCGCTCAAGCTGCAAGGCAGCGGCTGGCCGGCGACCCTGGAAGTCCGTGGCGAAGTGTTCATGTCCAAAGCCGGCTTCGAGCGGCTCAACGCCACTCAGCTGGAAGTCGGCGGCAAGACCTTCGCCAACCCGCGCAATGCCGCCGCTGGCAGCTTGCGCCAGCTGGATTCGAAGATCACCGCCAACCGTCCTCTGGAATTCTGCTGTTATGGCATCGGCCAGGTCTCGGCCGACATCGCCGACACCCACATCGGCAACCTCAAGCAGTTGCAACAGTGGGGCATGCCAATCAGCCGCGAGCTGAAGCTGGCCCACGGTATCGACGAATGCCTGGATTACTACCGCGACATCGGCGAACGTCGCAACAGCCTGGCTTACGAAATCGACGGCGTGGTGTTCAAGGTCAACAGCATCGCCTCCCAGCGCGAGCTGGGCTTCCGTGCGCGCGAGCCGCGCTGGGCCATCGCGCACAAATTCCCGGCGATGGAAGAGCTCACCGAACTGCTCGACGTCGAGTTCCAGGTCGGACGCACCGGCGCGGTCACCCCGGTAGCGCGCTTGAAGCCGGTCAAGGTCGCGGGTGTGACCGTGGCCAATGCGACCTTGCACAACATGGACGAAGTCGCGCGACTGGGGCTGATGATCGGCGATACCGTGATTATCCGCCGCGCGGGCGACGTGATCCCGCAGGTGGTGCAAGTCGTCACCGAGCGCCGCCCCGAAAACGCCCGGGCGGTGCAGATTCCCGAGCAATGCCCGGTGTGTGGCTCGCACGTCGAGCGCACCCAGCTGGTCAAGCGCAGCAAGGGCCGCGAGACGGTCAGTGAGGGCGCGGTGTATCGCTGCGTCGGTCGCCTGGCCTGTGGCGCACAGCTCAAGCAGGCGATCATCCACTTCGTCTCGCGCCGTGCCATGGACATCGAAGGCCTGGGCGACAAGAGCGTCGAACAGTTGGTCGACGAAGGGCTGGTGAGCTCGCCGGCAGATCTGTATGCCCTCAAGTTCGAGGACATCGTCGACCTCGAAGGCTTTGCCGAGCTGTCGAGCAAAAAACTCCTCAGCGCCATCGAAGACAGCAAGAAACCGAGCCTGGCGCGTTTCATCTACGCCCTCGGGATTCCCGATGTCGGCGAAGAGACGGCCAAGGTCCTGGCGCGCTCCCTGGGTTCCCTGGAGCGCGTGCAGCAAGCCTTGCCACAAGTGCTCACGTACCTGCCGGACGTCGGCCTGGAAGTGGCACACGAGATCCACAGCTTCTTCGAGGACGCGCACAACCGCCAGGTCATCGCCGAATTGCTCAAGCACGGCCTGGAGATTCAGGACCAGGGCGAACTGGGCGCCGAATTCTCCGCCAGCACCACCCTGGGCGGGTTCCTCGACAAGCTGCACATCCCCTCGGTGGGCCCGGGCGGCGCACAGAAGCTGGCCGACAAGTTCGGCTCGCTGGAAGCGGTGATGAATGCCGACTGGCTGGACATGCGCCAGGCCTTGCCGGAAAAGCAGGCGAACGCGGTGCGGGAGTTTTTCGCCATTGAAGACAATCGCCAGCGCGCGTTGAAGGCCGAGGCGCAGTTGAACGAGTTCGGCATGCACTGGCTGAGCGAGAAAAAAGTCGTCGAAGGCTTGCCGCTGGCCGGGCAAACCTGGGTCCTGACCGGTTCGCTGGAACTGATGAGCCGCGACGTGGCCAAGGACAAGCTGGAAAGCCTGGGCGCCAAGGTCGCAGGCTCGGTATCGGCCAAGACCCATTGCGTGGTGGCAGGGCCGGGTGCGGGTTCGAAACTGGCCAAGGCCAACGAGCTGGGGCTCAAGGTGCTGGACGAAGAGGCGTTTGTCGGGTTCCTGAAAGACCACGGCGTCCCGATCTGACAAACAGGATCAACAGATCGTCCGATCGCGGCCCGAGCCTGCGGCAGCTCCTACAGGGCACTCACACCACCCCCGTTGGAGCTGCCGGAAGGCTCGGGCCGCGATCGGACGATCTTTTGATCCACCCAGCAAACTCCGGGAACGATATCCCGGCCCCAATGATCTAGTCTTGGCCAGCCCCAGGGAGAGATCGCCATGTACCGCTTCTTCGAACAGCTCAGTTCCCGCATCGCCGCGCCTTTTATCAGCGAGACGTCCCGCAACAGCAAGGTCTGGCAGTGCCGCTGCGGGCAGTCGCTGTTCTTCAGTAACAGCCAGTGCCTGGCCTGCTCGGCAATGCTGGGCTATCAGCCGGAAAAAAGCCGCCTGTCCTCCCTGCAACCCGGCCCGCAGCCCGACACCTGGCTGCTCGACGCCGAGCCCGAGGCAGGGCTGCTGCGCCGTTGCGCCAACCTCGACTCCCCAGCCGCCTGCAACTGGCTGCTGCCGGCCGATGACCACAACGCCCTGTGCATGGCCTGCAGCCTTAACCACACCATTCCGGACCTGACCATCACCGAGAATCACGAACGCTGGCGCAAGGTCGAGACGGCCAAGCGCCGTCTGGTGGCGCAACTGGTCAGCCTGGGGTTGCAAGTGATTCCCAAGACAGTCGACGAAGACACCGGCCTGGCATTCGACTTCATCGGCGTCGATCTCGAAGGGCAGGCGCCCACCACCGGGCACGCCAACGGCCTGATCACCCTGGACATCAAGGAAGCCGACGACGCCCATCGGGAAAAAATCCGGGTGCAGATGCACGAACCTTACCGCACGCTGCTCGGGCACTTCCGCCACGAGGTCGGTCATTACTACTGGGACCGCCTGATCGCCAACAGCCACTGGCTGGAGCCGTTTCGCAATCTGTTCGGCGACGATCGCGCCAGCTACGCCGAGGCGCTCGATCGCCATTACCAGCAGGGCGCCCCCCTGGACTGGCAGCAACACTGCGTCAGCGCCTACGCCACCATGCACCCCTGGGAAGACTGGGCCGAAACCTGGGCGCACTACCTGCACATGATGGACGCCGTGGACACCGCATTGGGGTTTGGCATGAGCGCCCGGGAGATGGATTTCGACTACCAGCCATTTCCGCTCGACACCCTCTACGACCCCCAGCACCCCGGTGGCCCGGCGTTCCTATCCTTCGTTAACGCCTGGATCGAACTCGCCGGCATGCTCAACGAACTGTCACGCAGCATGGGCCAGCCGGATTTCTACCCCTTCGTCCTGCCACCAGCGGTGATCGCCAAGCTGCACTTCATCCACCTGGTGATCCAGGAGGAGGGTGGCCGGGCGGATGAGGTATTGGCGCAAGCATAATTTCGGCTGGTGCTGCCGAAGGCTCGGGCCGCGTTCGGACGATCTTTAAGGGCCAACGCATGTCATTGACCGGACTCATTTTTTTTTATCCTGTCGAACGGTTGTAACTTCGTCTCAGATAGGTACAATGGCGCGGCTCGCCGACAGGTGAGTGTCGTTATGGTGACCCCATCGGTCCCCCCGCAACGATTACCCGTGAACCTGGTCAGATCCGGAAGGAAGCAGCCACAGCGGGAACATTGTGTGCCGGGGTGTGGCTGATGGGGTTACCACCTATCTCCAAGTCGTTGCGCCTGCAACGATGCACCAGTCAAAAACCTCAAAATGCGCCAGCGTCCAGATCACCTCAGCGGTGAACTCTGACGGGCAAGCGTGCTTGCAGTGATTTTTGTAAATTTCTGCGCTTCGAAAATAGCGATTAACCTGATATCGACAGTCCCATCCTCGCGATGAGGAACAGCAGTAGAATCAGAAAAAATACTCGAATAAACCCGCTGCCATAACGCAGGGCTAGAAATGCCCCGGTGAGCGAGCCTGCGATATTGCACAGGCCAACGACTCCACCGACAGCCCATAAAATGTTGCCCGATGGAATAAAAAACAGCAGTGCGGCGCTGAATGTCCCCAGGTTAACCAGTTTTGCCGAGGCTGAAGCATTTAAAAAATCAAATCCGAAAAACTTCACAAAAACAAAAAGAAGCAGGCTGCCGCTGCCCGGCCCGAAGACGCCATCATAAAAGCCGATTAAACCTCCGAAAAATACACCAAGCAGGAGTTGTCTTCTCCCGCATTGTATGTCAGTGCTGAATCGGCCTAAGTCCTTTTTGATAAAGGTGTAGATGGCCATTGCCACCAAGATGATAAAAACTGCATATTCCATTAACTTTTTCGGAATGAGAGAAACCGATAGCGCGCCAAGGTAAGCGAATATAAATGCTGAAATCATGGTTGGAAGCATGAGCTTCCATACAATTCTAATTCTCTTCACGTAAGTGGATATGGAACAGAGGTTGCCGGCCAAGACAGCCAGTTTGTTGGTTCCAAAGACTGTGGCAAGACTATGGCCGGGTAGCGCGTGTATCATTGCCGGCACCTGGACCAGTCCACCTCCGCCAACCGCAGCGTCAATCAAGCCGCCACAAAAAGCAAAAAAACCTAGCGCGATTAAAACTTTCTCGACGTCCATCAGGTATCCAGTGATTAATGCGGCCATGGGCTTCTATTAAATGGAAGAGCATTAGAAGCAGGCCAGGCCCGCACACTAATTGCTTGAGGAGTGCGCAACAAGTGCTTTATAGTGATTCAAGCATTCACTTAAAATGAGCGATATGTAAATGGAGCTGTCGCAGCTGAACATGTTCAAGGTGGTCGCTGAGCAAGGCAGTATCGTTCGGGCGTCCGAGTTGTTACATTGTGTTCCGTCAAACATAACAAACAGAATAAAGTTGTTGGAACAAGAGTTGGGCGTATCGCTTTTTATCAGGCAAGGCAGGGGGCTGGTGATCAGCCCCTCCGGGAAGTTGTTTCTTGGCTACGCAAACAAAATCCTTTCGTTGTGCCAGGAGGCTCGCGGAGCGCTGGATCCTGGGGCTGAGCCGTCAGGGGTATTGAACATTGGCGCGATAGAGTCTTCCGCCACCGGCAGGTTGCCCAAACTGTTATCCAGGTTTCATCAACATCATCCCGCTGTGCAGATGCAATTCAGCACAGGGGTATGGTCGCAGCTGATGAATGACGTCCTCGCTTATAAACTGGACGGTGCGGTGATTGCGGTCAAAAATCAGCATCCGGATATAGAGCACATGGAAATCTATAAAGAGGAGCTGGTGTTAATCGCTTCACCCCACCTCGGAAAAATCCACACCCCGCAGGATTTGAGGGGCAAGGCTGTATTCATGTGGCCCGAAGGATGTCCCTACCGAACAGCGCTGGCGAGTTGGCTCGGTGAGCATCGAGTACCTGCTGCCATTACCAGCATAGCGAGCTACGGCACTATCCTCGGTTGTGTGAGCTCTGGAGCAGGCGTCTCCCTTGTGCCAAGGGGCGTTTTTGAGCAGTTCAGGATGATCGGGGATATAGACGGGCAGACCTTTGCCGACCTGATGCCGGTCCAGAATTATTTCATATGGAACAGGCACTCAACGGCGCATCGCGCGCGCGATGCGTTTGCAGATTTGCTGAAGGATGAGTTCAAGCGAGCCTGAGAGACCGCATCTCAGGGCTTGCCGATATACAGCCGAATGATGTCATCGATCTCACCGGACATTTTCATCCGCAACAAGGTGCGCAGGATGCGTTGCACTGGCACCTTGGGGTCATTACGTACATAACACCCCACCCGCTGCTCCTGCAGCACAGCAACACTTTGCAACTGTTGCTCCGGCAGCAAGCGCTGGTTGAACCAGTCCATCGTCCACTGGTTGCTCACCGCGTAGCGATAGCGTCCTGCCAGCAGCTTCTCCAGTACCTGTTCCTGGTTGCGCGCGTCTTCGCGGTCGAGCTTGTCGGCGTCGAACAGCGGTTGCAGCGTCGGGTAGATGTAGCCGCGCACCGTGCCGATCGACTGGCGCGTCAGATGGGCCGGGTCGGCGGAAGTCAGCGGGTCAGGGCGGCTCAGCAGCACATCGGGCTGAACCCACAGCGGAATGCTCCAGATATAGTCGCCGGACTGATTGGGCAGCCAGGACTGCGCGGCATAACAGCGCACATCGATCTCGCCATGCTCCATGGCGCTCTGCACCCGCGCCCGGGGCAGTACGTGAAATTCCGCAGGCACGCCCACCTGGGTCGCCAGGCTGAGCATCACGTCATACAGGATGCCCTGGGTCGGGCGACCGTGCTCAAACTGCACCATCGGCATGGTCCAGCTGTCGGGCACCACGAAGCGCAGCGGCGCCTCTGCGGCCGTGCCGGTCAAGCTCACGAACAACAATGCCCCCAAGGCCAACCGCATAAAAGCTCCGGTACGTCTGAAACCTGAGCCGTTGAAAGCTCCCCCTCCCATGCATCTTAGCCAGATTAGACGAGGCATCGGATGCAATTTTGGCCTTGCTCCGCTAGCATTAGCCGCTTGTGTTCCTTCGTGGCGACGGTTTTCGATGAGTTATCAGGTTCTTGCACGTAAATGGCGTCCGCGCTCGTTCCGCGAAATGGTCGGCCAGACCCATGTGCTCAAGGCTCTGATCAATGCCTTGGACAGCCAGCGGCTGCATCACGCCTACCTGTTCACCGGCACGCGCGGGGTCGGCAAGACCACCATCGCGCGGATCATTGCCAAGTGCCTGAACTGTGAAACGGGCATCACCTCCACGCCCTGTGGCGAGTGTTCGGTGTGCCGCGAGATCGATGAGGGGCGCTTCGTCGACCTGATCGAGATTGACGCCGCGAGCCGGACCAAGGTGGAGGACACCCGCGAACTGCTCGACAACGTGCAATACGCCCCGAGCCGTGGGCGCTTCAAGGTCTACCTGATCGACGAAGTGCACATGCTCTCCAGCCATTCCTTTAATGCGCTGCTCAAAACCCTCGAAGAACCGCCGCCCTACGTCAAGTTCATCCTGGCCACCACTGATCCGCAGAAACTCCCTGCAACGATTCTTTCGCGGTGCCTGCAGTTCTCCCTGAAGAACATGACCCCCGAGCGCGTGGTCGAGCACCTGACCCATGTACTGGGTGTCGAGAACGTGCCGTTCGAAGACGATGCACTGTGGTTGCTGGGTCGCGCCGCCGACGGTTCGATGCGCGATGCCATGAGCCTCACCGACCAGGCCATTGCCTTCGGTGAGGGCAAGGTGATGGCTGCCGACGTGCGAGCGATGCTCGGCACACTCGATCACGGCCAGGTCTACGACGTGCTGCATGCGCTGATCGAAGGCGATGCCAGGGCTTTGCTCGAAAGCGTGCGGCACCTGGCGGAGCAGGGCCCGGACTGGAATGGCGTGCTCTCGGAAATTCTCAACGTATTGCACCGTGTCGCCATCGCCCAGGCGCTGCCTGAGGGTGTCGACAATGGCCATGGCGACCGCGACCGGGTGCTGGCCCTGGCCCAGGCGCTGCCGGCCGAAGACGTGCAGTTCTATTACCAGATGGGCCTGATCGGGCGCCGTGACCTGCCGCTGGCACCGGACCCGCGAGGCGGGTTCGAAATGGTCCTGTTGCGCATGCTTGCGTTCAGGCCGGCCGATACGGCGGACGCCCCGAGGCAGCCGCTAAAGCCAGTGGGGATCAGCCAGGCCACAGTTGATTCCGCAAATTCAGTGGCTGCCGCGCCGGTTGTTGCGCCGGTAGTCGCTACGGCAGTTGCACCTGTTGTTGCTGCACCCGTTGTTGCTCCAGCACCCGTTCCAGCACCCGTACCAGCGCCTGAGCCAGTTGCGCCGGTTGCGGCGCCAGAGCCAGTGGTGGAGCCGGTCGCCATCGAGGAGGTGGTCGACCTGCCATGGAACGACCCGGTCGAGCCCGAGGCCGTGCTGCAGCCCGCCGTCGAGCCGATGCTGGAGACCGCTGGCGAGCAGCCCGAATTGCCGCCGATGCCGCTGCCCACGCCAGACAGCGTGGTGCCGGACGCGCCGGAGTGGGCCGCCGCGCCGATTCCCGAGCCGTCCGTGGCAGAAGTCGATGCCGCCACCCCGGGCACCGACCTGGACGACGAGCCGCCGCTGGACGAGGATTACATCGAGCCGGACATCGACTCGGCCTACAGCTACCTGGATGAGCTGGCCAGTGAACACGCTGCCGAGCCTGCGCCCGAGCCAGAACCCGAGCCGGCTGCCATGCCCGCCACCGGCTTGGCCTTGCAATGGCTGGAGCTGTTCCCGAAACTGCCGATCTCCGGCATGACCGGGAGCATCGCTGCCAACTGCACGCTGATCTCCGTCGAAGGCGACAACTGGTTGATGCACCTGGACCCGGCCCACAGCGCTCTGTTCAACGCCACCCAGCAGCGTCGCCTCAACGACGCGCTGAACCAGTACCACGGGCGCACGCTGACCCTGAGCATGGAGCTGATCAAGCCCGAACAGGAAACCCCGGCCCAGGCCGCGTCCCGGCGTCGGGTCAACCGTCAGCGCGAGGCGGAGGAATCGATCCATGGTGATCCGTTCATCCAGCAAATGATGCAGCAGTTCGGTGCGGTGATCCGTAACCATACTATTGAACCTGTCGAAGCCCTGGCCAGTCAGGGCTAATAACTGAAGGCGTTCGGCCACAGGTGCCGGGCGCCGTTTTAATCCAAGTACTTTGAGGTGATTCCCATGATGAAAGGTGGCATGGCCGGCCTGATGAAGCAGGCACAGCAGATGCAGGAAAAAATGGCCAAGATGCAGGAAGAACTGGCCAACGCCGAAGTCACCGGTAAGGCCGGCGGCGATATGGTCACCGTGGTGATGACCGGTCGTCACGACGTCAAGCGCGTGAGCATCGACCCAAGCATGGTTGAAGGCCTGAGCGAAGATGATCGCGAGATGCTCGAAGCCGTATTCGCTGCCGCCGTCAACGACGCCGTGCGCAAGATCGAAGCCAACAGCCAGGACAAGATGTCCGGCATGACCGCTGGCATGCAACTGCCACCGGGTATGAAACTGCCATTCTGATTCGCCAAAGCGCGTCGGTTGAGCTACAAAAAAATGCCAGGCGTTGAGCTTGGCATTTTTGTTTCTGCCGGTTGCTCATGTGCGACCGGCCCGCCGCCTTCGCGGGCAAGCCCGCTCCCACAGGGATTGAGGCGTGCTCCCGTTCATCGCGGGCAAGCCTTGCTCCCACAGGATAGAGGCAGTCCTGTGGGAGCGGGCTTGCCCGCGAAGCAGTCAACTCGGTCTACCTGACGAAACATCGAACGCCCCACCGCCAAAAAGGTCTGCTCCCTATACCCCCCATTTAACGATCAAGGAGAAGCTCACATGCCAGATGCATTGACCCTCAACCAACGTATCGTCCTGGCCTCTCGCCCTGTAGGCGCGCCGACCCCAGAGAATTTTCGCCTGGAGCGCGAGGCATTGCCCGACCTGGCCGACGGTCAGATTCTGCTGCAGACCCTCTACCTGTCGCTGGACCCCTACATGCGCGGGCGCATGAGTGACGCACCTTCCTACGCCGCTCCGGTTGAAATCGACGAGGTCATGACCGGTGGCGCTGTCAGTCGAGTGGTGCGTTCGCTTAATCCGAAGTTCCACGAAGGCGACCTGGTGGTCGGCGCAACGGGCTGGCAGAGCCATAGCATCAGCGACGGGCGCAACGTCATCCCGGTGCCCTCCGGCCTCCCAAGCCCGTCGATGGCCCTGGGCGTGCTCGGCATGCCGGGCATGACCGCCTACATGGGCTTGATGGACATCGGCCAGCCACAGGCCGGCGAGACCCTGGTGGTCGCTGCTGCATCGGGCGCAGTGGGCTCGGTGGTCGGCCAGGTGGCGAAGATCAAGGGCCTGCGGGTGGTGGGTGTGGCAGGCGGCGCAGACAAGTGCCGGTACGTGGTCGAGGAACTGGGTTTTGACGCCTGCATCGATCACAAGAGCCCGAGTTTCGCCGAGGACCTGGCATTGGCGTGCCCCAAGGGCGTGGACATCTACTACGAAAACGTCGGCGGCAAGGTCTTCGATGCGGTGTTGCCGCTGCTCAACGCCAAGGCGCGTATTCCGCTGTGCGGCCTGATCGCCGGGTACAACGCCCACGAAGCACCGACCGGTCCGGATCGCCTGCCGCAACTGCAACGCACCCTGCTGACCAAGCGCGTGCGCATCCAGGGCTTTATCGTGTTCGATGACTACGGTGATCGCCAGCCGGAATTCATCAGCGCCATGGCGCCGTGGGTGCGCGATGGCAAGGTGAAGTTCCGCGAGGACGTGGTCGACGGCCTCGAGAATGCCCCTGAAGCGTTCATCGGCCTGCTCGAAGGGCGCAACTTCGGCAAACTGGTGGTGCGGGTCGCTCAGGACTGAGCAATTGACGCTAAAGAGAGGCGCGGGTATAAACCGCGTCTCGTTGATTTGTCGGACGTCTGCCCATGAGCTTCAGCCCTTTGATTCGCCAACTGATCGATGCCCTGCGAACCTTGCCGGGTGTTGGCCAGAAAACCGCACAGCGCATGGCGTTGCAGTTGCTCGAGCGTGATCGCAGTGGTGGCTCGCGCCTGGCATCGGCGCTGAGCCAGGCCATGGAAGGCGTCGGTCACTGCCGGTTGTGCCGCACGCTGACCGAGGACGACCTGTGCCCGCAGTGCGCCGACACTCGCCGCGATGACACCCTGCTGTGCGTGGTGGAAGGCCCGATGGATGTCTACGCCGTGGAGCAGACCGGGTTTCGCGGGCGTTACTTCGTGCTCAAGGGCCACCTGTCGCCCCTGGACGGCCTGGGGCCTGAGGCCATTGGCATTCCGCAACTGCTGGCACGAATTGAAGAGGCGGGCACCTTTACCGAGGTGATCCTGGCGACCAACCCGACGGTGGAAGGTGAAGCCACGGCGCATTACATCGCCCAGCTGCTCAACAACAAAGGCCTGATCGCCTCGCGCATTGCCCATGGCGTTCCCCTGGGTGGCGAGCTTGAGTTGGTGGATGGCGGGACGCTGGCGCATTCCTTCGCGGGGCGCAAGCCGATCGCTCTGTAACCTCCGCGATGACGCCATCGCGAGCAAGCCTTGCTCCCACAGCGCCCACTGCGCCGAATATCTCCCACACCGCACACGGCGCCGAATATCTGTAGGAGCGAGCTTGCTCGCGATGAACCCAAGGGCGCCGCGGGGTATCAGATTTCCCGCGTCATCGTTAGCGTCCATCGCGAGCGAGCTCGCACCTACATGTTTTGGTTGAAAACCAAGCAAGCGCTCGGTTAACTTCACTGGACCTTCAGTGGAGTTCGCCGATGCCTGCCTTCCAGGAATACTTCGATCCCAGCCACCAATTGGTCCGCGACAGCGTCAGACGATTTGTCGAGCGTGAAATCCTGCCGGACATCGACCAATGGGAAGAAGCCGAAAGCTTCCCCCGTGAGCTCTATTTGAAGGCCGGCCAGGCCGGGATCCTGGGCATCGGTTATCCGGAAACCTTTGGCGGCTCACACGAAGGTGATCTGTTCGCCAAGGTCGCCGCCAGTGAAGAGCTGATGCGCTGCGGCTCCGGTGGTCTGGTTGCCGGTCTGGGTTCACTGGACATCGGCCTGCCACCCATTCTGAAATGGGCCAGGCCAGAAGTCCGCGATCGAGTTGTGCCCCAGGTGCTCAGCGGCGAGAAGATCAGCGCCCTGGCGGTGACCGAGCCGAGCGGCGGCTCGGACGTCGCCAACCTGCAAACCCGCGCCGTCCGCGAGGGCGATGTCTATCGGGTCAACGGCAGCAAGACCTACATCACCAGTGGCGTTCGCGCAGATTTCTACACCGTCGCCGTGCGCACCGGTGAGCCCGGCTTCGGCGGCGTCAGCCTGCTGCTGATCGAGAAAGGTACCCCCGGTTTTACCGTCGGCCGCCAGTTGAAGAAAATGGGCTGGTGGGCATCGGACACCGCCGAACTGTTCTTCGATGATTGCCGCGTACCTGCAGGCAATCTGATCGGCGGCGAAAACATGGGGTTCGCCTGCATCATGGGTAACTTCCAGAGCGAGCGCCTGGCCCTGGCCTTGATGGCCAACATGACCGCCCAGCTGGCGTTGGAGGAAAGCCTGAAATGGGCACGTCAGCGCGAGGCGTTCGGCAAGCCCATCGGCAAGTTCCAGGTGCTCAAGCATCGCCTGGCCGAGATGGCCACTGCGTTGGAGGTTTCCCGGGAATTCACCTACCGCCAGGCGGCGAAAATGGCGGCGGGGCAGAGTGTGATCAAGGAGATTTCCATGGCGAAGAATTTTGCCACGGATACGGCAGATCGTATTACTAGCGATGCGGTGCAGATACTTGGCGGGCTGGGGTATATGCGCGAGAGTTTGGTGGAGCGGCTGTATCGGGATAACCGGATCTTGTCGATTGGCGGGGGGACTCGGGAGGTGATGAACGAGATTATCAGCAAGCAGATGGGGCTTTGAGGTCGGCGGTATGGCGACTGACGCCATCGCTGGCAAGCCAGCTCCCACAAAGATCCGCGCCGTATACAAATCTTGTGCAGGTCAAAGAACCCTGTGAGAGCACATGGGGCTGTGAGGTTGGCGGTGTGGCGACTGACGCCATCGCTGGCAAGCCAGCTCCCACAAAGATCCGCGCCGTATACAAATCTTGTGCAGGTCAAAGAACCCTGTGAGAGCACATGGGGCTGTGAGGTTGGCGGTGTGGCGACTGACGCCATCGCTGGCAAGCCAGCTCCCACAAAGATCCGCGCCGTATACAAATCTTGTGCAGGTCAAAGAACCCTGTGAGAGCACATGGGGCTGTGAGGTTGGCGGTGTGGCGACTGACGCCATCGCTGGCAAGCCAGCTCCCACAAAGATCCGCGCCGTATACAAATCCTGCGCACGACAGAGCACCCTGTGGGAGCTGGCAAGCCAGCTCCCACAAAGATCCTCGCCGTATACAAATCCTGCGCATGACAGAGAACCCTGTGGGAGCGGGCTTGCCCGCGATGGCGTCGGAACAGGCGACTTACTTATCAGTCAACGCAAACTGCGTCAGGCAAAAAGTCGGTATCCCCATATCTTCCAGCTTCTGCGAGCCACCCAGCTCCGGCAAATCAATAATCGCTGCCGCTTCATGCACCCGCGCGCCCATGCGCCGGATCAGGTTGGCCGCTGCAATCAACGTCCCGCCAGTAGCAATCAGGTCATCAAACATCACCACCGAGTCACCCTCGCACAGGCTGTCGGCGTGCACTTCCAGGAACGCTTCGCCATATTCGGTGGCATAACCCTCTGCCAGCACATCAGCCGGCAATTTGCCTTGCTTGCGAAACAGCACCAGCGGCTTGTTCAACTGATAGGCCAGCACCGAGCCGATCAGGAAGCCGCGAGCGTCCATCGCACCGATGTGCGTGAAGTCGGCTTCGACATAACGGTGGGCAAAGCTGTCCATCACCAGGCGCAGGGCCGTGGGCGATTGGAACAACGGGGTGATGTCGCGAAAGATCACGCCCGGCTTTGGAAAGTCGATCACTGGGCGGATCAGGGATTTGATGTCGAAGGAGTCGAAGACCATCGTCGAGGTGTCCTGGCAGGCTGCAAACGTCACAGTATAACGGCGGCTGAAGCGTTGCGCTCAACCGCCGTTGCCGTGATCAGCCTTCCAGGGAACCGCCGGCCAGGGCGCACAGCTGAATCGGATCGAGGATGTGGATTTCCTTGCCTTCAGCCGCAATCAGTTCGTTCTGCTGGAAGCGCGTGAACACCCGGGAGACGGTTTCCACCGCCAGGCCCAGGTAGTTGCCGATTTCATTGCGCGACATGCTCAGGCGGAACTGGTTGGCCGAGAAGCCACGGGCGCGGAAGCGGGCCGAGAGGTTAACCAGGAACGTGGCGATGCGCTCGTCGGCGGTCTTCTTCGACAACAGCAACATCATCTGCTGGTCGTCGCGGATCTCGCGGCTCATCACGCGCATCAACTGGCGGCGCAATTGCGGCAATTGCACGGCCAGTTCGTCCAGACGCTCGAACGGAATCTCGCACACCGAGGTGGTTTCCATGGCTTGCGCGGAAACCGGGTGCTTTTCAGTGTCCATGCCCGACAGGCCGACCAGTTCGCTCGGCAGGTGGAAGCCGGTCAGCTGCTCTTCGCCACCATCACTGAGGCTGAACGTCTTCAGGGCGCCGGAGCGTACTGCATAAACGGAATCGAACGTGTCGCCCTGGCGGAACAGGAACTCGCCCTTTTTCAGCGGGCGGCCACGTTTGACGATGTCGTCCAGCGCATCCATGTCTTCCAGATTCAGCGAAAGTGGAAGGCACAGCGGGGCCAGGCTGCAATCCTTGCAGTGGGCCTGACCATGAGCGCGCAGTTTGACTGGCTCGGACATTTCTTCAATCCTTGTGGGAAAAACACACATAAGACGTAAGGGTAACCCACCAGAGGACTATCCGACCAGCACGCGGCGATTTGACCCAGGTCATTAGATCACCTTGGAAAACCGCTCGCGGTTGTGTTGTCCCAGATAACGGTCGAACACCATGCACACCGAGCGCACCAGCAATCGCCCGGCGGGCAGTACGGTGATGCGATCGTTGTCGAGTTCGATCAGGCCGTCCTTGGCCATCGTCTGCAATTGCGGCCAAAGTTCGCCGAAGTAGCCGCGAAAATCGATGTTGAATGCCTGCTCGATCTCGGCGAACTCCAGGCTGAAGCGACAAATCAGCTGCTGGATCACCGCACGGCGCACCCGATCATCGGCATTGCACAGCAGGCCGCGGCTGGTCGCCAGTTGAGAAGTGGCGAGAGCGTTCTGGTAGAGATTCAGGTCGCTGCTGTTCTGGCTGTACAGATCGCCGATCTGGCTGATGGCAGACACGCCCAGGCCAACCAGATCGCAGTGACCGTGGGTGGTGTAGCCCTGGAAATTGCGTTGCAGGGTTGATTCTTCCTGGGCGATCGCCAGCTCGTCGTCGGGCAGGGCGAAGTGGTCCATGCCGATGTAGCGGTACCCGGCGGTGGTCAGTTGTTCGATGGTGCGCTGCAGCATTTCCAGCTTCTGCGCCGGGGTCGGCAACTCGTTGCTGTTGATCCGCCGCTGTGGCATGAAGCGTTCGGGCAGGTGGGCGTAGTTGAACACCGACAGCCGATCCGGCTGCAGCGCGATGACTTCCTCGACGGTGCGGGCAAAATTGTCCGGCGTTTGTCTTGGCAAGCCGTAGATCAGGTCGATGTTGATCGAGCGAAACTGCAGGGTGCGCGCGGCGTCGATCACTGCGCGGGTTTCCTCCAGGCTCTGCAGGCGATTGACGGCTCGCTGTACGGCAGGGTCCAGGTCCTGCAGGCCGATGCTGACGCGGTTGAACCCCAGTTCGCGCAGCAGGCCCATGGTTGACCAGTCGGCTTCACGCGGGTCGATCTCGATGCCGTAGTCACCTGAGTCGTCGTCGAGCAAATTGAAATGCTTGCGCAGTTGCGCCATCAGCTGGCGCAGCTCGTCATGGCTGAGAAACGTCGGGGTACCGCCGCCGAAGTGCAGTTGCTCGACCTTTTGTGTCGGGTCGAGGTGGCAGGCGATCAGCTGGATCTCCTGCTCCAGGCGCTGCAAATAGGCGTGTGCGCGGCCGCGGTCCTTGGTGATGACCTTGTTGCAGGCGCAGTAGTAGCAGATGTTCGCGCAGAACGGCACGTGCACATACAGCGACAACGGCCGCAGCGCCTTGCGGCTATCGCGCAGGGCATGGAACAGGTCGAAGCTGCCGATAGTGGCGTCGAATTGCGCGGCGGTCGGATAGGAGGTGTAGCGCGGTCCCGCCAGGTCATAGCGGCGGATCAGATCGGTGTCCCAACGAATGGCGTCGAGCATCATGCGGGCATTCCCCCGGATAGGCTGGCAGTGTTGGCGAGTCTAGGGGGTGGGGCAATGGGGCATCTTGATTTGCATCAAGAGGATTAAGATCAAAAGATCGCAGCCTTCGGCAGCTCCTACAGGGTATACGCCAATCCATTGTAGGAGCTGCCGCAGGCTGCGATCTTTTGATCCTAATGCCCCATCAACCAATGCTGATGCGGCCCCGGCAGGGTCCACAGCCCGAACAATATCACCAGCAACCCCCCGGCCATGCGCACACTGCGCTTGCGCAATAACGCGGTAACGCGTTCGGCAGCCAGCCCAGTGGCCAGCAGCACCGGCCAGGTCCCCAGCCCAAACGCGAGCATCAGCCATGCACTGTCCAGCGCATTGCCCTGGCTCGCCGCCCACAACAACGTGCTGTAGACCAGGCCGCACGGCAACCAGCCCCAGAGGGCGCCCAGCAGCAAAGCCCGGGGCAGGCTGGAGACCGGCAGGAGTTTGCTGGCAACCGGCTGGATATGCCGCCACAGGCCGCGACCGAGGCTTTCAATGCGGGTCAGGCCGCTCCACCAGCCGGCCAGGTACAGGCCCATGGCGATCAGCAGCAACCCGGCAAGCACCCGCATGAACATCGCCGCCGGGCTGTTGGCCACCGCCCAGCCCGCCAGGCCGATCAGCAGTCCAGCGGTCGCATAACTGAGGATTCGCCCCAGGTTGTACGCCAATAGCAGCCGAAAGCGCCGGCTGCGCTGCTCCTTGGGGATCGCCAGGGTCAGGGCGCCCATCAGGCCGCCGCACATGCCCAGGCAATGACCGCCACCCAGCAGGCCCAGGATCACCGCAGACACCAGCAGGGGTGCCAATTCAAGCATGGGGCGGGGCCTTGTCTTCAGGCTTGTCCACGTGACCGCTGGCCTCGTCGACTGCAGCCGTGTGCTTGGGGTCCTGGTCGTCGAACAGAATGCTGTGGGCCGGGCCGTCGAGGTCGTCGTACTGGCCGCTGTCGACGGCCCAGAAGAAAATGTAGATCGCAATGCCCACGATCAGCAGCGCGGCCGGGATCATCACGTATAAGGCTGGCATGGGTTCACTCCATGCCCGCGCGGCTCAGGCCGGCAGCGGGCGGGTTTGTGGCGTGGCACTGATGGCCGGCGCGCTCGGCAGGCGAGTCAGGCGCAGGGCATTGAGCACCACGGTCAACGAACTGATGGACATGCCGACCGCCGCCCACACCGGGGTGATCCAGCCGAGGGCAGCGAAGGGCAACATGAGGCCATTGTACAACCCGGCCCACAATAGATTCTCGATGATCACCCGCCGGGTCCGCCGCGCCAGGCTGAACGCCTGCACCAGCGCGTCCAGGCGGTTGGAGAGCAGCACGGCGTCGGCGCTGGTTTTCGCCAGGTCAGTGGCCGAGCCCATGGCGACACTGATGTCGGCGGCGGCCAGCACCGGCACGTCGTTGACTCCGTCGCCGAGCATCAACACCTTGCGCCCTTCGCGGTGCAGCTGCTGCAGCACCTGCAGTTTGTCATCCGGACGCAGGCCGCCCCGGGCTTCATCGATGCCCAGCTCGGCGGCGACGCTGGCAACCATCGGCGAACTGTCGCCGGACAGCAGCAGTGTGCGCCAGCCCCGGGCTTTGCACGCCGCCAACAGCGCCGGCGCATCGGCGCGCAGGCGGTCGTCGAGGACAAACCAGGCCAGGGGGCCATGCGCGTCGCCAAGCAGTAACCACTGGCCAGGTTCATCGGGCATCGCCGGCACTGCTGCGCCACTCAGTTCACAGACAAAACTTGGCTGGCCAATGCGCAGGCGCTGCTCGCCCACCAGGCCTTCGAGCCCCAGCCCCGGCGTGCTGTGCACTTCCTCGGCGGCCAGCGGCGCGCGACCAAACGCCCGCGCAATTGGATGTTCGGAACGGTTCTCCAGCGCCGCCGCCAGGCCCAGGCACTGGTCACTGTCGAGCGCACCGAGGGGGCGGATCGAACGCAGGGCCAGGCGCCCTTCGGTGAGGGTGCCAGTCTTGTCGAAAATCACCGTGTCGATCTGGTTCAGGCCTTCCAGCACATGCCCGCGGGTCAGCAACAGGCCCAGCTTGTGCAAGGTGCCCGTGGCCGCAGTGAGCGCCGTCGGCGTCGCCAGGGACAAGGCGCACGGGCAGGTCGCCACGAGCATGGCCAGCACGATCCAGAAGGCCCGCGATGAGTCCAGCTCCCACCACACCAGGCCGATCACGGCGGCAGCGATCAGCGACAACAGCAAAAACCACTGGGCGGCGCGGTCGGCGATTTCCGCCAGGCGCGGTTTTTCCGCCTGGGCGCGGTCCAGCAGGCGGACGATAGCCGACAGGCGCGTGTCCTGGCCGAGTGCCAGGACTTCAACGGTCAGCGCGCCCTCTACGTTCAGTGTTCCCGCGGTCACCGCATCGCCCAGGGTGCGCGGTTGCGGCAGGTACTCGCCGGTGAGCAGGGACTCGTCGACGCTGGACTGGCCGTCGAGAATCCTGCCATCGGCCGGCAGGATAGCGCCGGGATGCACCAGCACCTGATCGCCCAGGCGCAGTTCGCTGAGCAGGATGCGCTCGCTCTGGCCGTCCGCACCCAGGCGCAGGCACGAGGCAGGCAACAGGTTGACCAGTTGCGCGGTGGCGGCGGCGGTGCGCTCCCGGGCGCGGCGTTCCAGGTAGCGTCCGGCCAGCAGGAACAGGGCGAACATGCCCACCGCGTCGAAATACAGTTCGCCCACGCCAGTGATCGATGTCCAGATCCCGGCCAGGTAGGCGCTGCCGATGGCCAGCGAGACCGAGACGTCCATGGTCAGGTGGCGGGTGCGCAAGTCGCGCATGGCACCTTTGAAGAATGGCGCACAGCTGTAGAACACGATCGGCGTGGTCAGAAACAGCGCGACCCAGCGCAGGATGGTGTGCAGCTCGGGGCTCAGGTCGATGTTGAATTCGGGCCAGGTGGCCATGGTCGCCATCATCGCCTGGAACCACAGCAGGCCGGCAACGCCGAGTTGGCGCAGGGCCAGGCGGTTTTCGCTGGCCAGTTGTTCACTGGCGCGGTCGGCCTGATAGGGGTGAGCGGCGTAGCCGATGTGGCGCAATTCGCCGAGGACCTGGCTCAGGGGCAACTGCGCATCGGCCCAGCGTACATGCAGGCGATGGTTCGACAGATTGAGCCGGGCTTCGGCGACGCCAGGCAAGGCGCGCAGGTGTTTTTCGATCAGCCAGCCACAGGCCGCGCAACTGATGCCTTCCATCAGCAAGGTGGTTTCGGCCAGTTCGCCTTCATGACGCACGAACGGCGCCTGCACGTCAGCGCGGTCGTACAGCGCCAGTTCGTCCACCAGCTGCACCGGCAGGGCTTCGGGGTTGGCCGATGCTTCGCTGCGATGCTGGTAATAACTTTCCAGCCCCCCGGCCACGATGGCTTCGGCCACGGCCTGGCAACCCGGGCAGCAGAACTCGCGGGTTTGCCCCAGCACAATGGCGGTGAAGCGGCTGCCGCCCGGGACGGGGAGGGCACAGTGGTAGCAGGGGGTTGGTGTGGTCATGGGGGAAATCTAGATCTTCCGGGAGCTGCTGAGAACCCTGTAGGAGCGAGCTTGCTCGCGAAGAACGAATGAGCGCCGCGGGGTATCAGGCTCCCAGCGTTATCGTTGACGTCCATCGCGA
The DNA here is from genome assembly GCF_020295325.1 of Pseudomonas sp. Y24-6. Taxonomy (NCBI): domain Bacteria; kingdom Pseudomonadati; phylum Pseudomonadota; class Gammaproteobacteria; order Pseudomonadales; family Pseudomonadaceae; genus Pseudomonas; species Pseudomonas sp. Y24-6. Next base: position 495,358 of record NZ_JACBXG010000003.1, read on the forward strand.
GCGAGCTCGCTCCTACAGGGGGGGCGCGCAGGCTTTATTTTTTCAAGTCTTCCGCACCCTGCAGCGGCTCGTCGCCCAGCAACAGGTCCTTGTCATGGCTGACCTGTTCTTCTTCGAACATGCGCCAGGTCTTGTCGTTTTCCACGCCCAGCAGCTCGACAAACCGACGCCCTTCAACCTTGTCGTTCACCTGGCCAATATAGCGGCCGGCCTCGGTGTCGCTGTGGGTCAGGGTGATCTTGCGATCCTTTTCCGGCTGGGTCGGCGAGATCAGGTTCAGTTCCAGGGTTTTTGGCTGGCTGTCGCCGGTCAGGTGCAGGTCGACTTCGCCCGTCATCCCGTCCAGGTGCACGCTGGCGCGCAGTTTGAGGGTCTGCGCCAGCAGCTCGCGATCAAGCGAACGGTTGATGCCCTTGCCGGCCTCGTAGTAATTGTCGTTGACCAGGTTGTCCGGGTTGTTCACCGCAATGGTCACCATCGACAGGGTCAGGGTCACCGAGCAGGCCAGGATGGCGATGATGATCCACGGCCAGAGGTGCTTGTACCAGGGGCTCGTCGTATTTGCTGCAGGCATGTTCACTTCTCTCAACGAATTTGTGGGCCGATGAATCGGCTCTTGGCTTCAACGTGGACGCTGTCGTCATCGGCATCCTTGAGGATGAATTTCACCTCGTTGGTGCTCGATGGCAATTGCTCCGGCGCACTGGACAATTCCACCGGCTGGCTGAAAATTTCCCCGGCAGCGACCTTGATCTCACGCTTGCCTTGCAGCCGCAGGTCCGGCAGGCCGGTCGCTTCAAGCAGGTAGGTGTGGTCACGCTGGTCTTTGTTCATGATCTTCAGGCTGTACACGTTTTCGATCCGCCCTTCGGCGTTCTCGCGGTACAGCACACGGTCCTTGCTGACGTCGAAACCCACCAGCGAACGCATGAAGAAGGCCGCCATCAGCAAGCCGATCATCGCCAGCAACACCACGGCATAGCCAATCAGGCGCGGGCGCAGCTTATTGGTTTTCTGGCCGGACAGGTTGTGCTCGGTGGTGTAGCTGATCAGGCCGCGCGGGTAGTCCATCTTGTCCATGATGCTGTCGCAGGCATCGATGCACGCTGCGCAGCCAATGCATTCGATCTGCAGGCCGTCGCGAATGTCGATGCCGGTGGGGCACACCTGGACGCACATGGTGCAGTCGATGCAGTCGCCCAGGCCCAGGGCCTTGTAGTCGACGCCTTTCTTGCGCGGGCCACGGCTTTCACCCCGGCGCGGGTCGTAGGAGACGATCAGCGTGTCCTTGTCGAACATCACACTCTGGAAACGCGCATACGGGCACATGTAGATGCACACCTGCTCGCGCAACCAGCCGGCGTTGCCGTAGGTGGCCAGGGTGAAGAACCCGACCCAGAAATACGACCAGCCATCCGCCTGGCCGGTGAAGAAGTCGATGGTCAGCTCGCGGATCGGCGAGAAATACCCGACAAAGGTCATGCCGGTGACAAAGCCGATCAACAGCCACAGCGAGTGCTTGCTGAGCTTGCGCAGCAGCTTGTTGGCGCTCATCGGCGCCTTGTCGAGCTTGATGCGCTGGTTGCGGTCGCCTTCGGTGACCTTCTCGCACCACATGAAAATCCAGGTCCAGACGCTTTGCGGGCAGGTATAGCCGCACCAGACTCGCCCGGCGTACACGGTGATGAAGAACAGGCCGAAGGCGCTGACGATCAGGATCCCGGACAGCAGGATGAAATCCTGCGGCCAGAACGTGGCGCCGAAGATGAAGAATTTACGCTCCGGCAGGTTCCACCAGACCGCCTGGTGCCCGCCCCAGTTGAGCCATACCGTACCGAAATACAGCAGGAACAGCAGCGCGCCGCCCATCATCCGCAGGTTGCGGAACAGGCCGGTGAAAGCACGGGTGTAGATCTTTTCTCGAGAGGCGTAGAGGTCGACGCTGTTATTCGCGTTCTTGGTGGGTGGCGTGACGTCGTGTACCGGTATCTGGTTGCTCATCATTGCATCCCACGGCAGTGGAAAAATGCCCCGGTCAGTACATGCCGACCGCGGTCAAAAAGAGGTGTTGCAGTGGCGCAATGATACGCCTGTAGCTCTAGTCCGAGGGTGCGACCTTTGGTCACGTTGGGAGAATTTATCCGATGGTGTAATGACTTGAATCAATTGACTTGTGAGTCATGGCCAGTTTTTGCAGCGCCAGGGCCCTCCTATGGCCGTAAATTCAATCCCCTACAGGTGAAGCGTTCAGCGAGCATAGGCCATAAACAAAACGGCCCCGCCCATTCACATGGGCGGGGCCGTTTTTATTGCATCAAAGGTTACTGGGCATCTTCCGCCGGAGCTTTCTCACCGTGAGACAAGCTGTAGACGTAAGCGGCCAGCAGGTGAACCTTGTCGTTGCCTTGCAGCTGTTCCTGGGCAGGCATCTGGCCCTGGCGGCCGTAACGGATGGTCTGCTGCAGTTGGGCGAAGCTCGAACCGTAGATGAACGCGCCCGGGTGGGTCAGGTCAGGTGCACCCATTGCCGGGGTACCTTTACCGGCCGGACCGTGGCACGCCACGCAGTTGGCCGCGAACAGCTTCTGCCCGGCAGCAGGGTCAGCCTTGGCGCCTTCCGGCAGCTTGCGGCCATCGAGGTTGGTCAGCACGTAGGCAGCCACGTCCGCCACGCCTTGCTCGCCAATCACTTCAGCCCACGCCGGCATCACCGCGTGACGACCGCCCATGATGGTGGTCTTGATGGTTTCGGGCTCGCCGCCCCAGCGCCAGTCGGCGTCGGTCAGGTTCGGGAAGCCGTAGGCGCCCTTGGCGTCGGAACCGTGGCACACCGAGCAGTTGGAGGCGAACAGGCGGCCACCCATTTTCAGTGCTTGCGGATCCTTGGCCACTTCTTCGATAGGCATGGAAGCGAACTTGGCGAAGATCGGGCCGAAACGCGCGTCCGACTTGGCCATTTCCTTTTCCCACTCGTGCACGCCGGTCCAGCCGGTCTGGCCGTTGGCGAACGCGGTCTGCTTTTCGTTATCCAGGTAGTTGTAACCTGGCAGCAGGCCTTTCCAGTTGCCCAGGCCCGGGTAGAGCACCAGGTAGCCGAGGGCGAAGATGATGGTGCCCACGAACAGCATGAACCACCATTTCGGCAGCGGGTTGTCGTACTCCTCGATCCCGTCGAAGGAGTGCCCAACCGTTTCTTCCGTCTGCTCGGCGCGCTGGCCCTTGCGGGTGGACAGCAGCAGCCAGGTCAGGGCGAAGATGGTGCCCAGACTGAGGACTGTGACGTACAGACTCCAGAACGTAGTCATTCTTTGTTACTCCTAGAAGCTTGCTCGACGTGCTTGATGGCTTCGGGATCATCCGCGAAAGGCAGCAAGGTAGCGTCTTCAAACTCCGACTTGCGCTTGGGGCTGAACACCCACAGCGCCAGACCGATGAAGGCCACCATCACGACAACGGTGCCCAGGCCACGAATCATCCCGATATCCATCTAAATCACCGTTTGCTTTTGATGATGGTGCCCAGGCCTTGCAGATAGGCCACCAGCGCGTCCATTTCGGTTTTGCCCTTCACAGCATCCTTGGCACCGGCGATGTCTTCGTCGGTGTAAGGAACGCCGAGCGTGCGCAAGACTTCCATTTTCTTGGCGGTGTCTTTGCCGTCGAGCTTGTTTTCCACGAGGAACGGGTAGGCCGGCATTTTCGACTCGGGCACCACGTTGCGCGGGTTGTACAAATGCGCACGCTGCCAGTCATCGGAGTAACGACCGCCAACACGGGCCAGGTCCGGGCCGGTACGCTTGGAACCCCACAGGAACGGGTGGTCCCAGACGCTTTCACCGGCGACCGAGTAGTGGCCGTAGCGTTCGGTTTCAGCACGGAACGGGCGGATCATCTGCGAGTGGCAGCCGACACAACCGTTGGCGATGTACACGTCGCGGCCTTCCAGTTCAAGGGCGGTACGCGGCTTCATGCCTTCTACCGGCTTGTTGGTGACGTCCTGGAAAAACAGCGGAACGATCTGGGTCAAGCCGCCGATACTGACGGCGATAACCATGAAGAAGGCCAGCAGGCCAATATTCTTCTCGACTGCTTCATGCTTCATCAGTGAGCTCCAACTACAGCAATCTGTTCGGCAGCTTCCGCTTCAGCCGGGTTCGAGGCACGTACGGTACGCCATACGTTGTAGGCCATTAACAGCATGCCGCTGGCGAAGAACGCACCGCCCAGGGCGCGAACGATGAAGCCCGGGTGGCTGGCTTGCAGCGCTTCGACGAACGAATAGGTGAGGGTGCCGTCGTCGTTGATGGCACGCCACATCAGGCCCTGGGTGATGCCGTTGACCCACATCGAAGCGATGTAGAGCACGGTACCGATGGTCGCGAGCCAGAAGTGCGCGTTGATCAGGCCGATGCTGTGCATCTGCACACGACCGAACAGTTTCGGGATCATGTGGTAGATCGCGCCGATCGAAATCATCGCCACCCAGCCCAACGCACCGGCGTGTACGTGGCCAATGGTCCAGTCGGTGTAGTGCGACAGCGAGTTCACGGTCTTGATGGCCATCATCGGGCCTTCGAAGGTCGACATGCCGTAGAACGCCAGGGAGACCACCAGGAACCGCAGGATCGGGTCGGTGCGCAGCTTATGCCAGGCGCCCGACAGGGTCATCATGCCGTTGATCATGCCGCCCCAGCTCGGAGCCAGCAGGATGATCGACATCGCCATGCCCAGGGACTGGGCCCAGTCCGGCAGTGCGGTGTAGTGCAGGTGGTGCGGGCCGGCCCAGATGTACAGGGTGATCAGCGCCCAGAAGTGCACGATGGACAGGCGATAGGAATAGATCGGACGCTCGGCCTGCTTCGGAACGAAGTAGTACATCATCCCCAGGAAGCCGGTGGTCAGGAAGAAGCCCACCGCGTTGTGACCGTACCACCACTGGATCATCGCATCCGTCGCACCGGCGTAGGCCGAGTAGGACTTGAAGAAGCTGACCGGCAGGGAAGCGTGGTTGACGATGTGCAGCATCGCCGTCACGACGATGAAGGCACCGTAGAACCAGTTGCCCACATAGATGTGCTTGGTCTTGCGCTTGGTGATGGTGCCGAAGAACACCAGACCGTAGGTGACCCAGACGATGGCCAGCAGAATAGCCAGGGGCCATTCCAGCTCAGCGTATTCCTTGGTGGTGGTGTAACCCAGCGGCAAGGTAACGATGGCGCCGACGATCACCGCTTGCCAACCCCAGAAGGTGAAGGCGGCGAGGCTGTCGGAAATCAGTCGCGTTTGGCAGGTTCGCTGCACGACGTAATAAGAAGTGGCAAACAGTGCACAACCACCGAAGGCGAAAATCACCAGGTTGGTGTGCAACGGGCGAAGGCGTCCAAAGCTCGTCCATGGCAGACCGAAGTTTAATTCCGGCCATACCAGTTGCGAGGCAATGAATACACCAAGCCCCATGCCAAGGATCCCCCAGACCACCGTCATGATGGCGAACTGGCGGACTACCTTATAGTTATAAGCAGTCGGACTGATTGCTGTGCTCATTCTAAGGTTCCACGGTTTGGGTGTTTTATTAGGAGTAAAAATCGGCCGCAAGTATGTAGAAAGCGGGGGGTCATTGCAACGCGCCATGACCTGGGTCAATGCTTTCAAAAGCTGATTCTGCGGCCTTTCCATGCGCCGCGTAAGGACAAAATTGCCCATGGACAAAATGTCGCAGCAGACGAAAGAGGTGAGGGGGTCAGGTCAGATGTAACGGGGTGTGTTCAAACACAACGATCAGGGGACAGCAGGCGATTTGCGCGACAGCCGGTATCTACCAGCCTTTGCGGCCTGTCATCGAGCGAATTCGTCGAACGCATCGCGTCGGGTCGACCTGGAACCGGCTCATGCCAGTCCGCATCTGGGCAAGCTTAGACCCGAATCCGGGGAACCGAAAGGCGTACTAAGGAAGGGTGCGACACTTGGTCGCAAAGGGGCAGGGAACTGCCGCATGCAGGCGAATGCGGCAGTAGAGCGGTCGAGAGTTATTCGCGTTTGCCTTCAGCCTGCAAACGATCGGTATTCAAACCGTGGGACAGGCTGTACACATAAGCCGCCAACAGTTGCACCTTATCGTTGCCCAGCAGCTCATTCTGCGCCGGCATGTGGCCCTGGCGACCATGACGAATCGTTTGCTCGAGCTGCGTCAGGCTGGTGCCATAGATAAAGCCGGCCGGGTGCGTCAGGTTCGGCGCGCCCATGGCCTCGGTGCCCTGGCCACTCGCGCCGTGACAGGCCGTGCAGGTGGTGCTGAACGCTTGCTGGCCGGCTTGCAGGTCGGCCTTGGTATCCGCTGGCAATGGCAGCCCTGCCAAGTCGTGACGCACGTAGGCGGCCACGTTCTTCACGCCGGCTTCACCGAGGATTTCGCCCCAGGCCGGCATCGCCGCCATGCGACCGCCCATGATCGTGGTCTTGATCATCTCGGCATCGCCGCCCCAGCGCCAGTTGCTGTCGGCGAGGTTGGGGAAGCCGAACGCGCCCTTGGCATCCGAGCCGTGGCACACCGAGCAGTTGGAGGCGAACAGGCGGCCACCCATCTTCAGTGCTTGCGGGTCCTGGGCCACTTCTTCCACGGGCATCGACGCGAATTTGGCGTAGATCGGCCCAAACTTGGCGTCAGCCTTGTTCATCTCCTTTTCCCATTCGTGCACCCCGGTCCAGCCATCTTCATAGCCGGGCAGGATGCCTTTCCAATTGCCCAGGCCCGGGTACAACACCAGGTAACCGACGGCAAACACCAACGTGCCGGCGAACAGCATGAACCACCACTGCGGCAACGGGTTGTCGTACTCCTCGATGCCGTCGAAGCTGTGGCCCATGGTCTGGTCGACGCTGCCCTTGGTCTCGCCCTTGCGCGTGCCGATCAGCAGCCAGGTCAGGCCGATCAGGCTGCCGATGGTCAGTACGCAGATCCACGTACTCCAGAAAGTGGTCATGACCGGGTACTCCTTGTTGTTGCAGGTTCTGGTGGGCTGTCAGGTTGCGGTTCGTCGGCGAACGGCAGCAGGCGCGCTTCGGCGAATTCCGGATTGCGCTTGGTGTTGAACACCCACAGCGTCAGGCCGACGAAGGCCACGAACACCACGACCGTGCCCAGGCCGCGGATCATTCCAGTGCTCATCTCAAACATCACTCACCTCTTGCTCTTGATGGCAGTGCCGAGCACTTGCAGGTAAGAAACCAGGGCGTCCATCTCGGTCTTGCCCTTCAGGCTGGCCACCGCGCCGCTGACGTCGTCATCGGTGTACGGCACGCCAAGGGTGCGCATGGTGCGGATCTTGGTTTCGGTATGGCTGCTGTCGACCGCCTGCGTGACCAGCCATGGGTAGGCCGGCATCTTCGACTCGGGCACCACGTTGCGCGGGTTGTACAAGTGCGCGCGATGCCAGTCATCCGAGTAGCGGGCGCCGACCCGGGCCAGGTCCGGCCCGGTACGCTTGGAGCCCCACAGGAACGGGTGATCCCACACACTCTCGCCGGCCACCGAGTAGTGCCCGTAGCGTTCGGTTTCGGCGCGGAACGGCCGGATCATCTGCGAATGGCAACCCACGCAACCTTCCCGAATGTAGATGTCGCGTCCTTCCAGCTGCAGCGCGGTGTAGGGCTTCATGCCTTCCACCGGCTTATTGGTCACGTCCTGGAAGAACAGCGGCACGATCTGGGTCAGGCCGCCGATACTCACGGCCAGCACCATCAACAGCATGAGCAGGCCGACGTTTTTCTCGATTGTTTCGTGTTTCATCGCGGACTCCTCAGGCGATCTGCGCGGCAGTGGCGACGTCGGCAGGCTGCGAGGCCCGTACGGTGCGCCAGGTGTTGTAAGCCATCAGGAACATGCCGCTCAGGAAGATCGCGCCGCCTACCAGGCGCACGACGAAGCCCGGGTGGCTGGCCACCAGGGTTTCGACGAAGGAGTAGGTCAGCGTGCCGTCTTCGTTGATCGCACGCCACATCAGGCCCTGGGCAATGCCGTTGACCCACATCGAGGCGATGTACAGCACGGTGCCGATGGTCGCGAGCCAGAAGTGCGCGTTGATCAGGCCGATGCTGTGCATCTGCGCCCGACCGAAGATTTTCGGGATCATGTGATACAGCGCGCCGATGGAAATCATCGCCACCCAGCCGAGTGCACCGGCGTGTACGTGGCCAATGGTCCAGTCGGTGTAGTGGGAGAGGGCGTTGACGGTCTTGATCGCCATCATCGGGCCTTCAAAGGTCGACATGCCGTAGAACGCCAGCGAGACCACCAGGAAGCGCAGGATCGGATCGCTGCGCAACTTATGCCAGGCACCCGACAGGGTCATCATGCCGTTGATCATCCCGCCCCAGCTTGGAGCCAGCAGAATCAGCGACATCACCATGCCCAGCGACTGCGCCCAGTCCGGCAGCGCGGTGTAGTGCAAGTGGTGCGGACCGGCCCAGATGTACAGGGTGATCAGCGCCCAGAAGTGCACGATCGACAGGCGATAGGAATACACCGGCCGCTCGGCCTGCTTGGGCACGAAGTAATACATCATGCCCAGGAAGCCGGCCGTGAGGAAAAAGCCCACGGCGTTGTGGCCGTACCACCATTGCACCATCGCATCGGTCGCACCGGCATACACCGAATAGGACTTGGTGAAACTCACCGGCAGCTCAAGGTTGTTGACGATGTGCAGAATCGCCACGGTGATGATGAACGCACCGAAGAACCAGTTGCCGACGTAGATGTGCTTGGTCTTGCGCTGCATGATCGTGCCGAAGAACACCACCGCGTAGGCGACCCAGACGATGGTGATCAGAATGTCGATCGGCCATTCCAGCTCGGCGTATTCCTTGGAACTGGTGTAACCCAGCGGCAGGCTGATCGCCGCCAGCAGGATCACTACTTGCCAGCCCCAGAAGCAGAACGCGGCAATTTTTGGCGCAAACAATTGCGTCTGGCAGGTGCGTTGCACCGAATAAAACGAACTGGCGAACAGGGCGCAACCGCCGAAGGCGAAGATCACCGCGTTGGTGTGCAGCGGGCGCAGGCGCCCGAAGCTGGTCCACGGCAAATCGAAGTTAAGCGCGGGCCACACCAATTGGGCCGCGAGAAAAACCCCGAGCCCCATGCCGACGATGCCCCACACCACCGTCATAATGGCGAATTGGCGGACCACCTTGTAGTTGTAGGCGGTACTGATAGAAGTGTTCATGGTTCCCCATCCACGGTTCAGCCGAAGTGAGCACGCGTGCGACAAGGCAGCGCGTCCTTCGCCTGGAGTTATAGGCAGACTAAAAGCGAGGCAAGCATGGACAAAGAGCACAAGGCCAGTATTGACGGGGATCAATGGGCGCAGTGTGTGCAGGAAAAAGGCTGGTTATGGAACGCCGCCCCAGCGGCGGCTTCGCCCACCCTGATCCTCGCCCATGGCGCCGGCGCGCCGATGGACAGCGCCTGGATGAACGACATGGCGGCGCGCCTTGCTGCGCTTGGGGTCAACGTGCTGCGCTTCGAGTTTCCCTACATGGCGCAACGGCGTATCGACGGCGGCAAACGCCCGCCAAATCCGGCACCCAAACTGCTGGAATGTTGGCATGAGGTGTATGCCTTGGTGCGACCCCATGTCGCCGGCAAACTGGCCATTGGCGGCAAGTCCATGGGCGGGCGGATGGCGAGTTTGCTGGCGGATGAACTGGGCGCGGATGCGCTGGTGTGCCTGGGGTATCCGTTTTACGCAGTGGGCAAACCGGAAAAACCGCGGGTGGAACACCTGGCCGGTTTGAAGACCCGTACGCTGATTGTGCAGGGAGAGCGGGATGCGCTGGGCAACCGGGAGACCGTTGAGGGGTACAAATTGTCATCGAGCATCGAGGTGTTCTGGCTGGTGGCGGGGGATCATGACCTCAAGCCGCTGAAGGCTTCGGGGCATACCCACGAACAGCATCTGGCCGCTGCTGCGCAGAAGGTTGCCAGTTTCCTTCAGTGACATCTGCGGTGGCTGTATGGGCCTCATCGCGGGCAAGCCCGCTCCCACAGGATTTGTGCAACACCACAATCCACTGTGGGAGCGGGCTTGCCCGCGATGAGGCCCCAACAGGCAACATCACTTCCAGATCAGCCACAAAAAACCCGGAAGCTCCCCGGGTTTCTGCTCATACACCCCCCCGTAGGAGCTGCCGAAGGCTGCGATCTTTTGACCTTGACCTTGACCTTGACCTTGACCTTGACCTTGACCTACCGATTAAACCGCTCAACCAACGAATACTGCGTACTCGCCGTCTTCGTCAGCTCTTCACTCAACAACGCCGAATGCTGCGCCTGCTCCGACGTCTGATCCGCCAGCTGCGAAATATTGCTGATATTGCGACTGATCTCCTCAGCCACAGCACTTTGCTCCTCCGTCGCCGCCGCAATCTGCGTCGTCATGTCGGTGATGTTCGCCACCGCCTCGCTGATCCCCACCAACGCCTGATCCGCCTCCAGCACCCGCGCCACACCTTCCTCAGCCTGACGATGCCCGGCTTCCATGGTCTGCACGGCGGTACTGGCCGTCTGCTGCAGCTTGGCGATCAAGGCATGAATCTGCCCGGTGGACTCACTGGTCCGCTGCGCCAGTTGCCGCACCTCATCCGCCACCACCGCAAACCCACGACCCATCTCACCGGCACGCGCCGCTTCGATCGCCGCGTTCAGCGCCAGCAGGTTGGTCTGGTCAGCGATACCCTTGATCACATCCACCACACCACCGATCTCGTCACTGTCCTTGGCCAGCTGCGTCACCGTCATCCCGGTTTCCCCAACCACCACCGACAGCCGCTGAATCGCATCACGGGTTTCCCCGGCAATGGTACGACCACGCCCCGTCAGGCGGTTGGCTTCCTGGGTCGCATCCGCCGTGCGCTGCACATGGCTGGCCACTTCCTGGGTCGTCGCCGCCATCTGGTTCACCGCAGTCGCGACCTGCTCGGTCTCAACCCGCTGACGCTCAAGGCCCGTCGAACTGTTGTGCGCCAGGGTGTCAGACTGCCTGGCCTGATCGGTCAGATGCTCGGCCGTGTCCTGCAAACGGGTCAGGCAGGTCTTCAGACGCGCTTCCTGACTCAAAATCGACATCTCCAACCGCGCCTGTGCGCCACGGCTGTCGGTGTACATCTGCGCAATCAACGGATCGGACGTGGTCTGCTCAGCCAAACGCAACAAACGCTTCAACCCGCGCTGCTGCCAGCTCAAGCCCATCAGGCCCAACGGCACCGACAGCCCGGCGGCAAGGGCAAAGCCCCACTGCGACGTCAACGTGGCGCCAATCATGAAACTCAACTGGCTCACCAGAATGAACGGCAACCAGTCCTGCAGAACCGGCAGCCACTTATCACTGGCAGGCACCGCCGACTTGCCCTGATTGAGCCGCTGATACAACGCCTCGGCACGCCGGATCTGCTCGGCCGTCGGCTTGACCCGCACCGACTCGTAACCAATTACCTGATTGCCTTCGAAGATCGGCGTCACATAGGCGTTAACCCAATAGTGATCACCGCTCTTGCAGCGATTCTTGACGATACCCATCCAGGGCTGACCCTGCTTGAGCGTGCCCCACATATGCGCGAACACCGCCGATGGCACGTCAGGATGACGAACCAGATTGTGCGGTGCACGGATCAGTTCCTCACGCGAAAACCCGCTGATCTCGACAAAGTCGTCGTTGCAGTAGGAAATCACGCCCTTGGCATCGGTCGTGGAAATCAACCGCTGCTGAGCCGGGAAGGTCCGTTCGCGTTGAGTGATGGGCTGGTTATTACGCATGGCATATTCAATCCGTGAGGCTTTCACAGGGTTTCGGCAGGGCGTGGAATTTGTTGAGTTTTTTTATTGCCCACGGCCCCACAACCACCAGATCCCGCAAAATGAACCCAAGCCCATTGTGGGAGCTGGCTTGCCAGCAAAGACGGCCTGCCAGCCACCATATCTCGCGAAATGAACCCAAGCCCATTGTGGGAGCTGGCTTGCCAGCGATGGCTGCCTGCCAGCCAACCAGATCCCGCGAAATGAAACAAAGCCCCCCGGTAGGAGCTGCCGAAGGCTCGGGCCGCGATCGGACTTCATAAAAGTTGAGAATGACGACGACTCTTAAATATTTACTGACTGTTTTTAGCCTCACGCATAGCGTGAATATTGAATAGAGCCTGCAAAGCACCTACTGGGCGAAAAAACTATGCAGGAACAAAGCGTAAGTAATTTCTGTAGGAAAACTTAACCGCTGTATGTAGGAATGTTCCCGTTGTCTCCAGCGGCATTGTTTCAAGGGGTGGCGAGTACCAATCACAGTGTTAGTTTAGCACCCCTCGTTTATTACCCGGTTCTCCAAGTTGCCCTCATTACTGTCGAGGGCGCAATTCCTTATGTGCGTTTCGTTTATTTATATAAGCGTTATCAGCAGCACTTTGGCCGCGCCCGTTACCAATCCCGGCGATCAGGCATTATCCGTGATCGCCAGAATCGCTTATTGCAAGAGCAGCGCCAGCGGCTGGAAGAGCTCAAAGCGCTGCCCGGCAGCCCGAGCACGCCAGACGAACCGGCCATGCCTGCTGATTCCCGGTGCTTTGCCATCGACACGATCGACATCGAGGGCGCCGGGCACCTGCCCGCCGGCGCGCGTTTGCGCCTGCTTAAACCCTACCTCGGCCAATGCCTGGGCGTGGCCCGGCTCAATGAGCTGCTCAAGGTCATCACCGAGTACTACCTGTCCAGCGGGCTGGTCACCAGTCGCGCCTATTTGCCTCAACAGGACCTGTCCAGCGGCCACCTCAGGGTGCTCGTGGTCGAAGGCACGCTTGAAGGCCTGGACCGCGCAGAGGACAGCGGGCTGTCGGCGCGTGAACTGGCCATGGCGTTTCCCGGTGCCGATGGCGAGCTGTTGAACCTGCGTCAGATCGAGCAACTGGTCGACCAGCTCAACCGGTTGCCATCAAACCAGGCCCGCATGGAGCTGGCGCCGGGCGCGCAGGTGGGCGGCACGCGGGTCAGGGTGGAGAACACGGCGCAAAAACCCTGGCGCGCGAGCGTGTCGCGCAACAACGACGGGCAAAAATCCACTGGCGAACAGCAATGGGGCACCGCCCTGGAATGGGACAGCCCCCTGGGCCTGGCTGATCAACTGGTGCTGCGCGGTGGCCACGATGCCGTCAGCGATCGGCGCAAGACCTCGCAAAACGCCATGCTCTATTACAGCCTGCCCTGGGGTTGGTGGAACTTCAGCTACAGCTACAGCCAGAGCGATTACCGCTCGCAGGTCCAGGCCAACGGTTTCAACTTCAAGCAATCGGGCGACAGCCAGCACCACCTGCTGCGCGCAGAACGGGTGATCCATCGCGACGCTTTAAGCAAAACCTCGATGAGCCTCGGTGTCGCGCACCTGCGCACTAACGCCTACATCGAAGACAGCCGCCTGGACCTGAGCAGCAATCGGCTGAGCGAGCTGCAGTGGGGCATCAACCACGGTCGCCGGGTCGCCAGCGCCTTCATCAACTTCGACCTGGGCCTGCAACAGGGCATTGGCGCTTTCGACGCGCAAAGCGCAGGGCATCCCGGCCCCGGTGAACCCGAGGCGCGTTTTCGCAAGTACACCGCCACCGCCAGTTACCTGCAGCCTTTCATCCTGGCGGGCGAGTCCCTGAGTTTCACCAGCCTGGTCACCGGCCAGCACACCGACGATGTGCTGTTCAGCGCGCAACGCATCAGCCTCGGCGGCGCGTCCTCGCTGCGCGGTTTCAAGGACCAGCAGCTGAGCGGCGACAGCGGCGCCTACTGGCGCAACGACCTGCGCTGGGCGCGCCCGCTGACCCTGGCCTGGTTACGCCCGGCCTTGGCCGAATACGGCGCCAGCCTGGGCTACGACCAAGGCGTAATTACCCACGAGCGCTACAACGGTGATCAGCACGGGCGGCTCTCCAGCCATTCGCTGGAGCTGTTTGCCCGCGGCCAGCACCTGTCTGCCGGCGTGACCTTCGCCCATTCCCTGAAACGCCCGGCCGCGATGACGGAGCGTGAAGCGCCGATCTACTTTCGCCTGGACTTCTTCCTGTAACCCCACTGCCGACAACGCCCTGTTGCATCGAGATTGATATGCCGACCCGTCCCTTCGCCCACCGTGCCCACCAGCCATCTGCCGCCCCTGCAAGCCCTGAACGCTTCTGCGGCCTGCCCAAGCGCGGCCTGGCGCTGATCCTGGCCAATGCGCTGTTCTGGCAGCCGCTGCTGGTGCAGGCCGATGGCATTGTGGTCAGCGGCCCCGGCACCTCACTGGGCCAGGCCGGCAATGGCGTGCCCATCGTCAACATCGCCGCGCCCAATGTCAGTGGCCTGTCGCACAATCAGTTCAGCGACTACAACGTCGGCGCCAACGGGGTGATCCTCAACAACGCCACGACGCGCACCCAGGCCACGCAACTGGGCGGGATCATTCTCGGCAACCCGCACCTGCAGGGCTCGGCGGCCAGCACCATTCTCAATGAAGTCAACGGCGGTAATCCGAGCCACCTGCGCGGGTACACCGAAGTCGCGGGGCCATCGGCGCGCGTCATCGTCGCCAACCCCTATGGCATCAGTTGTAACGGCTGCGGCTTCATCAACACCCCACGTGCCACCCTCACCACCGGCACCCCGATCCTGAACAACGGACGCCTCGATCACTTTCAGGTCGATGGCGGTAGCGTGAGCGTCGAGGGGGCGGGGCTGAACGCCGGCAACGTCGACAGCTTCGAGATCATCACCCGCACGGCCAGGCTCAATGCGCAGATCAATGCCCGCAACCTGACCCTGATCGCGGGCCGCAACGACGTTGACGCACAGACCCTCAATGCCACGGCGCGTGCGGACGACGGCAGCGTCAAGCCACAGCTGGCCATCGACTCCACCGCGCTGGGTGGCATGTACGCCGGCGCTATCAAACTGGTGGGCACCGAAGCCGGTGTCGGGGTACGGTTGGCCGGCAACCTGGCCGCCAGCGGTGGCGATATCCAGATCGATGCCAATGGTCATTTGACCTTGTCCCAGGCGGCGTCCAGCCAAGGCATCAGCGTCCAGGCGGCGAGCCTGGAGGCGCAAGGTCCGGTCTACGCCGGCACCTCACTGGAAGTTAAAACCAGCGGCGCCTCAAGCAACCGGCAAAGCCTGGCTGCGCGTGATCGCATCAGCCTGAGCGCCGGTGGCCAGCTGACCAACAGCGGCATCATCGAAGCCGGCATCAACGCCGACAACAGCCGCAACAGCGTCGGCGATATCAGCCTCCGTACGCAGCACCTGCGCAACAGCGGTAGCGTGACGGCCAGTCGCAACCTGGACGCAGGCGTCAGCCAAACCCTGGACAACCGTGGCGGCACGCTGAGTGCGCAAAACGGCGTGCAGGTCAGTGCCGCAACGCTGGACAACCGTGAGCAAGGGCGGGTGCTCAGCCACAACAGCCTTGCCCTGCATGCGGACCAAGTGCTCAACCAACAGGGCCTGATCAACAGTCGCGGCCCGCTCCAGGCGCAGGTGGGTCACCTGGATAACCGCCAGGATGGACGGGTCAGCGCTACCGGCGATCTTGATCTCAGCGTGACGCACCTGGACAACCAGGGCGGTGAATTGATCGCCCAGGGCAACCTGAACCTCACCGGCACCACGCTCGATAACCGTCACAACGGCTTGCTCGGCGCAGCCAACGTGCTGACCGTCCAGGTCGATACGGTGGATAACCGAGGCGGTGAGCTTTCCAGCTCGGCGGCGCTGAACCTGAGCGGCCAGCAACTGAACAACAGTGACGGCGGCAAGGTGCTAGCCGGCACGGACCTGAGCCTTGGCGTCGCGCAATTGCTCAACCAACACCAGGGCTTGCTGCAGGCCAAGGGCCGTGTCTCATTGGCCGGCCAGACCCTGGACAACGGCGGCGGGGCGGTCAGTGCCTTGTCGGCAGTGGATATCCGCCTCGACGGTGCCCTGACCAACCTCGGCGGTTCGATCAACAGCGAAGGCGCACTGATGGTGAGCGCCGCGAGCCTGAACAATCGCCAGGGCAGCCTGTCCAGTGCCGGTCCACTCAGCCTGACCAGCCTGGGCGTGGTCGATAACCAGGGCGGTCAACTGGTCGCCGACGCCAGCCTCAGTCTGCACAGCGCCAGCCTGGATAACCGCCAGCGCGGCAACATCAGTGGCAAGGGCCCTGTGCGTCTCGGCACGGGCGCGTTGGATAACAGCCAGGGCGGGCACCTGACCAGCAGCGATACCCTCGAACTGACGGCCACCCAGGTGACCAACCAGGACACCGGCCGCATCGCCAGCGACCAGACTTTGACCGCCAACGTCACCGGCCTGGACCAACAAGGCGGTATGTTGTTCAGCAACAGCGCGCTGAACCTGAACCTCAATCACGGCCAGTTGAACAACCAGAACGGCCTGATCAGCGCACCGCTGCTGATGCTCGGCCACCTCAACGAAGTGAACAACCAGGGTGGGGAAATCTCCAGTGCCCAAGCCTTTACCTTCGCCGCCAACAGCCTGGACAACAGCGACGGCAAACTGCTGAGCAACCAGGCACTGACCGTGCGCGTGGAGCAGGCGCTGGGCAACCTCAAAGGCCTGATCGCCGCGTCGGCCCTCGACGTGCGCGCCGCCAGCGTCAATAACCAGGGCGGCACCCTCACCAGCCGTGACACCCTGGACCTGAACGTCGACGGCCTGCTGGACAACCAGGCTCACGGCCTGATCAACGCCACCCAGCGCCTCAATATCCAGACTGCCGCGCTGAACAACCAGAACGGCGGATCGCTACTGGGCAGCGCCATCGCCCTGGATTTCGGCACGGCGGGCGGCGACCTGAACAACGCCGGTGGCCTGATCACCACCGCCGGTGCGCTGGGCATCCACCAGCTGCGCGACCTGAACAACCAAGGCGGCGAGATCTCCAGCGAGCAAAGCTTTGCACTCGCCGGCCGCCACCTCGATAACCACAACGGCAAGCTGATCAGCAGCCAGTACCTGACGCTCGACGGCCTTGGCGTGACCAACCAGAACGGCCTGATTTCCGGCTGGGAAGGGCTGGTCGTCAACGCCCATAACCTGGACAACCGCAATAACGGCACGCTCTCCAGCCGCAACGGTAACCTTGAAATAGCCGTCAAAAACGCCTTGCTCAACAGCGATGCCGGCGCTTTGGTCAGTCAGCACAATCTGACGGTCAACGCCGGCAGCCTCGACAACCGCAACGGCGGAATCCTCTCCAGCGCCGCCGCTCAGGCACTGACCGTCGACGCTGAGTTTAACAACAGCCAGGGCGGCCAGATCGACAGCGGTGCTGCCCTGACTATAAAAGCGTCGACCCTCAATAACCGCAGTGGCGCCATCAGTGCCGCGCAGGCCCTGAGCATCACCGCCGACGCGCTGGATAACAGCAGCGCCAGCCTGATCGGCAACAACGCCGTCACCCTCAACCTGCTCGGCGCCCTGACCAATACCCAGGGCAAACTCGCCAGCGCCGGGCGTTTGCGCCTGAGCGCCAGCCAAGTCGATAACCAGGGCGGCCAACTCGCCAGCCAAGGGCTGTTCACCCTCCTGACGGGCGGCCTGGACAACCGCCAGCGTGGCACAGTCGCCGCCAACGATTTGCTGACGCTGACCGCCACGGGCGTGGTGCAAAACGACGCCGACGGCCTGATCTACAGCCAGCACGGCAATGTGCAACTGCAAGCCGCACGCCTGAGCAACGACCAAGGCACCCTGCAAAGCCAGGGCGTGCTGACCCTGGACGTCGCCGGTGATATCGACAACCAGCAAGGTCGTATCCTCGCCCAGGACGGTGACCTCAACCTCAACGCCGGCAACCTCGATAACCGCGGCGGCGTCCTGGCCAGCCTGCACGCCACACTGACCGCCACCCTCAGCGGTTGGCTGCAAAACGGCATCCACTGGATCAGCCGCCAGGGTGGCACCATCCAGGCCGAGCGCCTGAACCTGACGACGGCCAGTATCGACAACCAGGGCGGGCGCCTTGCCGCTCAATCGGGCGATGTGCTCCTCAACACCGGCCACTTCGATAACCGCAGTGGCGGCCTTTACGCCGCACAACGCCTCAGCGTCAACGGCGCCGACCTGGACAACCGCGCAGGGCAGATCGCCGCTCAACAGATCGACCTCAGCCTGGCCGGTGCCCTGAGCAATGCCCAAGGCATCCTCGAGAGCGACAGCACCCTCAACATCGCCGCCGCCCACCTGGACAACCAGGACGGTCAACTGCGCGCCCTCGGTACCCAAGGCGCCAGCCGCTTTCAAATCGCGGGCCTGCTGAACAACCGCCACGGCACCCTGGAAAGCGCCAACACCGACCTGAGCCTGGGCCTGGGCAGCTTCCTCAACACCGGCGGCACCGTGCTGCACGTTGGCGACGGCACCTTCGACATCGCCACCGCCAACGTCATCAATGCCGGCGGCGACCTCATCACCCGGGGCGGCCTGACCCTCACGGCCGACCAGTGGACCAACAGCAGCGTCATCCAGGCCGGGCGCCTGAGCGTCAACGTCAACGACTTCACCCAGAGCGCCAGCGGCCAGTTGCTGGCCGCCAACAGCCTGATCGGCACCGGCGTGAACTGGCGCAACGACGGCCTGATCGCCAGCGATGGCAGCCTGGACCTGGGCCTGAGAGGCCTCTACACCGGCAAGGGTCGACTGAGCAGCCGGGGTGACTTGACCCTGGGCACCGGGCAATTGCACCTGCCTGAAGAGGCCAGCATCGCCAGCGGCGGCGACAGCCTGATCACCGTCGCCGGCGTGCTGAACAACTACGGGCGCCTGACCTCCAGCGCCGACCTGATGCTGCAGGCCGGCGCCGTGAACAACTACGGCACCCTGGGCAGCGGCCAGGACCTCACCCTCACCACGGCAGCGTTGCTCAATGATCACGGCCTGATCTTCAGTGGCTGGGACATGGGCCTGCGTGTCGCATCGCTGACCAACAGCTACGCCAGCCTCTACAGCCTGGGCGACCTGGACATCGACCGTGACGGCGACGGTGGTTGGGCCGCCAGCATCGTCAACAGCTCCGGCCTGATGCAGAGCGACGGCCGCATGAGCCTGGCCGCCAGCACCATCAAGAACATCCGTGCGTTACTGACTATCTCTGACGAGGGCATCTACACCGCCAAAATCGAACAAATCCCCTGCATCGAAGGCGTCAACGCCGGCGACTGCGGCGGCAAACAAAACCGCGTCTGGGAAATCGTGCAGCGCGAAAAACTGCAAGTCACCGCCGCCAGTGCCGCGTCGAGCATCACCGCTGGTGGCGACCTGATTCTTAACGGCGGCGACCTGCTCAACCACAGCAGCACCATCGCCACCAGCGGCAACCTGAGCGCCACGCTGAACAACCTCACCAACACCGGCGTGCAGACCTCCGATACCGAAACCGTGCGCGTGTTTCGTACCCAACGCGCCAGCAACGGCAGCGGCTGGGTCAACATGGCCCAGGCGTTCACCGACCGTTACTGGCTGCACGGCAACGGCTACGACGCCGGCAACCTCGGCGGCCTGGGGGCGGCCATGAGCCAGTTCATCGGCACCACCGAAGCCGAACTGCCGCAGTTTGGTCGCGTGACGCAACTGAGCACCGGCGACCAACGCTATGCCGCGATTATCCAGGCCGGCGGCAACGTCAACATCACCACCCAGAACGACTTCGACAACAGCGTGGTGCGTGCCGGCTTCGAGTACGTCGGCAGTGGCCCGAGCACCAACACCAGCGCCCCAGGCAACGCATTTTCCACCCGCGTGACCCTCAACCAGCAACTGCCCCCGGACCTGGCACAACAGCAAATCAACCCACTGGCGCTGCCAGGGTTTGAATTGCCCACCGGGCAGAACGGCCTGTTCCGCCTCAGTGGCCAGGGCAGTACCCAGGGCGACACCGGCCCGCACAGCTGGAACCTCAGCGAGGCCAGCGTCGGCGCGGCCGAGCGGCAACAAGCCATACCCGGTACCGAGGGGCGCGACATCAGCGCCGACCCGTCCGGCAACCTGGCTGGCGCGGTCAGTGTGGCCAAGGTCCAGGGCCTGCCCGGCAACACCGGGCAATCCCAGCCGCATAAATACCTGATCGAAACCAACCCGGCACTCACCGACCTCAAGCAATTCATGAGCTCGGACTACCTGCTCAGCCAACTCGGCTACAACCCCGACGACAGCGCCAAGCGCCTGGGCGACGGCTTCTACGAGCAGCAGCTGATCCAGCAGGCCGTGGTCGCCCACACCGGCCAGCGCTATCTCGACGGCCTGACCTCCGACGAAGACATGTTCCGCTACCTGATGGACAACGCCATCGCCAGCAAGGACTCGCTGATGCTGTCGCTGGGCGTCAGCCTCACCGCCGAGCAAGTAGCGGCCCTGACCCACGACATCGTCTGGCTGGAAACCGCGATCGTCGACGGCCAGCCAGTCATGGTCCCGGTGCTGTACCTGGCCCAGTCCGACAACCGCCTGGCCGCCAACGGCGCGCTGATCCAGGGCCAGGACGTCAGCCTGATCGCCGGGCACAACCTCGGTAATGCCGGCACCCTCAAGGCCACCGGCAACCTCGCCGCCATGGCCGGCAACCACCTGGTCAACAGCGGCCTGGTGCAGGCCGGCAATCGCCTCGACCTGCTCGCCGGCAACAACCTCACCAACCACGCCGGCGGCATCATCAAGGGCCGCGACGTCAGCCTGACCAGCCTCACCGGCGACATCAGCAACGAACGCACCGTCACCGGCCACGACAGCAGCAACGGCTTCAACACCCAGCACCGCGACTTCGTCGACAACGCCGCACGCATCGAAGCCGCCAACGACCTCACCATCACCGCAGGCCGCGACTTCGACAACCTCGGCGGCGTCCTGCAAAGCGGCCGCGACACCAGCATCAGCGCCGGCCGCGACGTCACCCTCGGCTCGGCCACGCAACTCAACAGCAACGAACACGGCAGCAAAAACCGCGACCTCACCATCACCCAACACAGCGCCAGCCTCGAAGCAGGCCGCGACCTGTCCATCAACGCCGGCCACGACCTCGCCATCGTCGCCAGCCAACTGGACGCCCAGCGCGACCTCGCCCTCAACGCCGGCAATAATCTCACCTTGGCATCCGCCGCCAACGAAGACCACAGCTACAGCAAAACCCACAAAGTCGAAGCCCAGGAAGACCACGTCAGCCAGGTCGGCACCAGCCTCAACGCCGGCGGCAACGTCACCCTCGGCGCCGGCCAGGACCTCACGCTCATCGCCAGCACCGTCACCGCCGGCCAGGAAGCCTACCTGGTCGCCGGCGGCAACCTGCAGCTGCTGGCCGCCCAAGACAGCGACTATTCGCTGTACGACAAGGAAAAGAAGGGCGGTTGGGGCGGCAAGGAAACCCAGCGTGACGAAGTCACCGACATCAAGCACATCGGCAGCCAAATCAACACCGGTGGCGACCTCACGCTGGTCAGCGGCGGGGATCAGCTTTACCAAGGCGCCAAGCTCGACAGCGGCAACGACCTGACCCTGCAAAGTGGCGGCAGCATCACCTTCGAAGCCGTCAAGGACATGCACCAGGAGAGCCACGAAAAGAGCAAAGGCGACCTGGCCTGGAACTCCGCCTCGGGCAAAGGCAACACCGATGAAACCCTGCGCCAGAGCCAATTGGTGGCCCAGGGGCAGATGGCAATCAACGCCGCGAACGGCTTGAACATCGACCTCAAGGCCATCGACCAGAAGTCGGTGGGCGAGACCATTGATGCCATGGTGCAGGCCGATCCGAACCTGGCCTGGCTCAAGGATGCGGAGCAGCGTGGGGATGTGGATTGGCGTTTGGTCCAGGAAGCCCACGACAGCTTCAAGTACAGCCATTCGAGTCTTGGCCAAGGCGCGATGCTGGCAATCATCATCATTGTGACCGCATTGACTGCCGGCGCCGCGAGTGGCGCAGTGGGCTCCGCAGCGGGAGCCACTGCGGGGTCGGGAACGGCCATGGCAGCAGCAGGCACGTCTGCTGCCGGAGCTGCCACAGCAGCAGGTTGGGCTAACGTAGCGGCGACGGCGGTGTTGACCTCGGCTGCGAGCGGCGCTGCGATCAGTACGATCAACAACCAGGGCAATCTTGGTGCCGTTGTAAAAGATGTCACGTCCAGCGGTGCGCTGAAAGGCTACCTCGTCTCCGGCGCCACTGCGGGCCTGACCGCTGGCTACTTCGACAATTGGACCGGCACCACCACTGACTCCGTCACGGGCAAGGTCACCACCAACCTGAATTAGTGGAAAGGTATCGGCCAGTTCGCCGCCAATCAGGGCCTGCAAAACGGCACCTCGGTGGCGCTGAACAAGATCATGGGGCAGGGCGGTGATCTGGGCAGCGCCCTCCAAACCACCCTGTTCAATACCTTGGCGGCGGCCAGCTTTAATGTGGTGGGGGATTACATCCCGTCGGTCGATGGTAGTCCGTCCAAGGTGATGATTCACGCCATGGTCGGTGGCCTGTTGGCGCAAGTCAGCGGCGGCGACTTCAAGACCGGCGCACTCGCGGCAGGCGCCAACGAAGCCTTGGTCGTCCAGCTCGATAGGTTGGTAGGTGGAAACGAAAACCTGCTGAGCATGACCTCGCAACTGGTGGGTGTGCTCGCGGCGGCAACGCAGCGGGATGCGGATGGCGACAGCCTGCAAACCGGGGCGTGGGTGGCGCAGAACGCTACGCAGTACAACTACCTGAATCACAAAGAAGTCGTAGAAATGCTTCGAGAGGTCGACGGTCAGTCGACTGAAGAGGGTAAAAACAGGGTTCGGGAGCGTTACGCCGAGCTTGATGAGAACAGAAACAAAGAGTTGAGCTCGCTCTGTCAAAGCGATCCGACGGGTTGTGACGCGTTGTCGACGCAACTTTTGAAGGATGATCCAAAGCTTAGGGCATTGGCAAACGATCTGAAAGCCCGTGGCGAATACAATCAGGCCGCCATCGTTGGCGTACTGATCACCAACAGTAACATTTCTGCTGGTTCTGAAATCGCTACCGAACTCGCAGCCGCTAGAGATGGTGACGATTCCAGATTTTCTACTGCCTTTGCTGGAGCAATGCTGGGTACCGTGCTTGGGGGGATGCGGCCTGGTGGTATCGGTGGTGCAAAAGCGGCAGGTGAAGCTGTAATACCTGTGTCGGGTCGTGTGCAATCTCGTATAAATATTGCCAATGGGCGCACGAAAACTACTCCGCTCCGTGATACTGGAAAACCTGTATCTGCGGGCTTTGATCACGTTTTGAAAGGTCATTTCGACGTAGAAGTATCCAATTCCCGCTCTGTTTTTACTATTAGCCCAAATGAGTTGAAGGGGGTTCTTCAGAGCGGCTCAGTCGTTAAGTCGCCTGTTACTGCGCTACCAGATGGTCAATTTGTAAGGACTGTTGATACGGGCAGAGCCATCGGAACTACTACGCTGAAAGATGGAGGTATTCCTACCTCTGTGATAAAAGTATTTACCGATAAGGCAGGCAATTTGATAACGGCTTTCCCAGCTAAGGCAGTGAACTAATGCGATCTCTCCCTGTGTATGTGTGGCGTGAACTTCAGTTGGCTGTGACGATGCTGGATGAGAATTCATCTTTAAAGGAGGTTCTCGGGATGGTTCTTTCGTGGCTTAGGGGGAACTACAAATACTTCACGGTTGAGCCGTTTTCGACCTATGGGATTGATGAGTTTTCGCATGTGGATGAGAATTTGATGCCCGTTGAGTTTTCGTCATTTCTGCCCAGCGATATAGCTCAATTTAAAAAAGTGATTTTTGGATATCAGGCTAATGAGGCAGAGTCTATTGCGAGATTTCTACGTGACACAATGGAAGCGTTGATAACTGTGGAAACTGATAAGCAATGCTCTAGGTGTCAATCCGATGGGATGCGTATTTTTATCGGTAGATATAACGGGTTGCTGGCTTACCAGTGTAACGTCTGTGGTCATTCCTATTACTCAGATGGGTCTAAGGTGGGTGGTGGAGAGTTGGAGTTTGTGACCGAGAAAAGACTACGAGAACTCAACATGATCTGATGTTGGCGCTTTTCACCCTCTGGTCGGGCACTCCAGAAACATGATAGTCGTGAAGGTGGCGCGTTCCCTAGAGTCAAAGGCAGTCTTCCGACACAAGTGATGTAATCGATCTTGGTGGTCGAGTGTAATCAGCTACCTGGAGTATCGCATGAGCCTCGTACGCCTGTTGAAACTGAAATATATCCGCCTGTTGAAGGGGGTGGAGTTTTGAATATGAAGCGTTTATGTCTAGGTTGAAACAGGCAGTTAAATAATTAGACTCTCCGTGCCTGCAGGGATAGGTGCGGTTTCGCGTAGTTTCAGTAATCGCGGTATCCCCGTACGCGGGAGCCCATATTCTGTTGGCCGAAATGGAATTATTTGTAGCAGGTAACTGAATTGCTTATATGAGCCTTTCATTTAACGTTTAACTAAAAAGGACGATTCACATGATCAAGTTAATCTCAAAAACTACAGCTGTTGTCTCGATCGCACTGCTTTACGGCTGTGCTTCTGCCCCATCAATGGAGGCGATGCAAGCGGAAGTAGCACAGTACTCTCTACCTAAAGCACCTGTTGCGGATAAGGGGCTGGTCTATGTAGTCCGGCCGAGCAATGCCGGGATGATGGTCCGCTTCAATGTCTTCCTTGACGACCAGGAAGCGGATTCGGAAATGGGTTACAACCGAGGTAACCAGTACATTTACTTTTATGTAACGCCAGGGCAGCACGTGATCAGCTCCAAAGCTGAAAATTGGGCGGAAATTACGGTAACTGCCAAGGCTGGTGAAGTCATTTATCTGAAGCAGGAAGTGGAGGTGGGTGTGGTGATGGCCCGGAACAGCCTGAAAGTACTGAACGATGTTGAAGGTCGTTATCTGGTGAAGGATGCTGCGCTTGGTACTATAGCTAAAGAGAGTAAATAACTGTTTGAAATCGGTGAAAAAGGTGCAGCAATACTCCTGAAGTGATGGACTTTAATCCAGGTGTCAAAAAACACCTGGATGGTCTGAAGGGTTGACCCAACTATAATTCTGCGGCGCTGCCCAGTCCCCAAGCTTATATCTTGAAGGTCGCTGTACTTACGGCTGCGTCCGTGATCTATCGATAGGGGTCTTCAGCTTTTTTTCATTGAGAATAAAATCGTTTTAACGAAAATTTCGTAAAGTTGTAGGATTACCCATGTTTAAAAGTTTCTCAAAACTCACAGCCATAATCACCATTCTAACAATGAGCGGTTGTGTCTCTTACAATGTCACCGGCCCAATCGGGGAACCCACACATCCCGCCCCCATTGCCAGCCCGCGTACTGCACAACTCGCCGACGTAAAGGTCTCCGTCCCGGACATGGACGCTGCTACACGTACCTCCATCAGTCGTTCGCTAACCACGCAGATCAAGCAATACGTGGATAAAGGCGGCTACTTCAAGCAAATCACCGAATACCCCACCCGTTTAGGTGAAAACGATGTGGTGCTCAACTTCAATATGACTTCGCTCAAAGGTCGTCGAACTCCGCATCCCGCCTATTTCCCCGGCGCCTTGCTCACACTGACGCTGTGGATCTGGGTCAATGGGCCCATCGACGTAGACAGCTTCGACTTGGCGGGTGATCTGCAGATCGTTGACCGGGACGGAAAAACGCTGGCGACTTCCAAGGAACAGGTCAAGTTCGAGCGCAATGTCGGCATTTACGGACGCGAACACTGGGCACCTACCATGGGTGCCAAACAATTGAGCGAACTGGTCTCAACGCTGCTTGATACCGCGACTGCGCGCTTGGCAAAACAGTAACTAAAAGGAGAACCACATGCTTGTATACATCAAACACGCCTTCATCCTGTCAGTCATTCTGATGTCAGGGTGCGCATCGTACTCGATGCATGAACTGCCGCCCTTACAGGCCTGGCCACTCACAGCAGATGCTGCACAGCAAAAGCCGACGACGTTCGTGCGCGCCACCGCGTTTTATCAGGCCAACGGCGGGGAGGGGCGGACGGTTGCCGGCGCTCCAGCTGCCCTGTGGGAATCGGCCATTGTTGATGCGTTCCGAGAGTCGGGGCGCTTTTCGCGGGTGACTTCCGACAAGGTTGACTCTGACATCTACGCCGAAGCCACGCTGTACAACAATGAACAGTTCAGCGTCGCCTCCGCCGTTGTGACCGGTTTGACCATGTTCATCATTCCCAGCACGGCGAAGAACACGTTTACCCTGGAAACGGTGTTCAAGGACAAGGACGGTAAAGAACTTGGGCGCATTCGTAAAAGCGAGTCGGTGCGTACCTGGATGCAGTTGGTGTTGATCGTTGCCCTGCCTTTCCAGCAAGACACTCGCGAAGTGGTGCAAACCCTTGCCCGCAGCACGCTGCAAGAAGCGGTGCACCGTCAGTTGCTGTAGAGCAGGCCGCTTGCGAAGCGGCCCTGGCTAAGCGTCGTGAACTGGTCTGGTATCAGGATTGGCTGACAAGGTTGCCTGAATTCCTGATAAAGATTCAGGGCCCGAGCCGCGACGAGAGTTCGCGGACAAGTCCATGCATCCCGAGCCCACAGGGGGGCAGGAATGAGGCTTGCCCGCGAAGGCGCCTGTTGAGACGCCTCAACTACCCGGGTTAATCACGCCACCAAAACAGCCTGAGGTTGCGGTCGCAATCGACGCTCAACCACCTCCAGCACATCACAGCCGTCGCGCAACGAAATGGCGCAGAGCAGGGCGAAGTCACTGAGGATGAACGACTCACACTCGATCGTGCCGCGCATAGCCAGGTTTTCGAGTACCTGGGTGACGGCCTCGATTCGATACTTGGCAGCGCTGATCAATACATCGAGTGGGGCTTGGGTGTCGACGAACAAGGTAGGCATGTCGTCGCAGTTGCTGGTAAGCGGCTTGAAGCGGTTTTCGGGGTAGGGAGCTGGTTTTTTGTAGGGAGGATCCGGAGTCAGTTTTTTCATTTGTTCAATCTCATGAGCATGAATATGAACTGCCAACAGCCTTCCTACGGGCTAGGGTGGCAGCCGTGCGCAGGATGTAGGAAACCGAGTGCTCATGAAACCTCGGTCACGCCGAAGCGTGTCCCACGCACAGCCGCCGCGAACGATCTTACGGACACTGATTAAGTGCCGCAATCAAACGACAGCGCTAATGCGTCATGAGCATGTAAGGGTTCCTACGCCCTACCACTGCATCCACAGTGGCAGCGAAAGGATATCCAATCAGCCCAATTCGCACCAGTTCATGCCGGTCGACACAGCTTGAAGGAAATTTCCGGAATCTTTGTACGAAAATTCCGAATCACTCCACGAAGGCGTTGGCGACTGTGAGAGAGGCGAGTCAGGAAAGAAATCAGAAATGGACTAGTTACCGGTTGGAGAAACTAGACGCCAACTCGCCTCGAAAGCGATCCCCTACTTATGGGATAATCACCCATTGCCAAACCGCAATATCCACCGCTCACATGCCTTGTGCCCATTCCTAAGCAATGCGCAGACCCGCAAGGCAAATCTTCGAGCCGAGGTAACCATTCCTCCCGAACTTTTCAATGGATTTTAAAGATGTCTAATGGACCTATCCTAATCACTGGCGGCGCTGGCTTCATCGGCTCCCATCTCACTGACGTCTTACTCGCCAAGGGTTACTCAGTCAGAATTCTCGACGACCTCTCGACTGGTAAACGCAGCAACCTCCCACTGGACAATCCACGGGTGGAGTTGATCGTTGGCGACGTTGCCGATGCCGATGTAGTTGCTCGCGCTATGGTCGATTGCCAGGCAGTCGCGCACCTGGCAGCTGTAGCTTCCGTACAGGCTTCGGTCGACGATCCGGTACGCACGCATCAGAGTAACTTCGTCGGTACGCTGAACGTTTGTGAGGCCATGCGCCAGGCCAACGTGAAGCGGGTGGTTTTTGCCTCCAGCGCTGCCGTGTACGGCAATAATGGTGAAGGTTTTGCTATCGACGAAGACACGCCTAAAGCGCCGTTAACGCCCTATGCCTCAGACAAGCTGGCAAGCGAGTACTACTTCGACTTCTACCGCCGCCAGCATGCACTGGAACCGGTCATATTCAGGTTCTTCAATATCTTTGGCCCCCGCCAGGATCCGTCATCGCCGTACTCCGGCGTGATCAGTATCTTCAGCGAGCGGGCACAGAAAGGCTTGCCTATCACTATTTTCGGTGACGGCGAACAGACCCGTGATTTTTTCTATGTAGAAGATTTGGTGGGATTGTTGGTGCAGGCATTGGAAGCACCACACGTTGAGGATGGTGCAATCAACGTTGGTATGAACCAGGCGACTTCGTTGACGCAGATGCTCGGAGTCTTGGCAGAAGTTTTAGGTGGGATTCCGCCCGTTAGTCACAGCCCGGCACGTGCGGGAGACATTCGGCATTCGCGCGCGAACAATGATCGCCTGCTGAAAAGATTCAAGTTGGCAGAGACAACACCCATGAGTATTGGTCTGGCGAAATTGCTGGGTAAACAAGCTTGCTGATCAGGTGGGAATAACAGTCTGGCCACGATTTTCAAGCGTGGCCAAATTTTCCTAATATGTGACGATAAAGCCGATAGACGCTATGCCGCAGGATCCGCTTCAAGCTTTTTGAGTCGCGAATTTAAGTATCCCCGCAGAACCAGAACAACCACCATCCCGCACAGAACCCCCGTGGCGTTAGCCACCATATCTCCCCAGGAAGCTGTACGCAGCGGCATCAAGCTCTGCTCCAGTTCGATCAACATCGAACCCACCAACGGCCAAAATAGCAGCCAGCCGAGCCGCGTACCGGGGAACGCCAGGTAGGCGCTCACGGTCAAGCAGGCGAAGCCGGCCCAGTGATGCAGCTTGTCCTGATTTTCGAATACCTGCGGCACCGGTTCGCCCCGCATGCCCGCGAAACACAGCACCAGCAGGATCACGAAAAACGCCAGCTTGGGCAGGACGCGCAGAATCCGCTGCTTCATTCGGTGACCTTGTAGAAGTTGTTGTGGAACAGGTCGATGTTGCGACGTTCTGTCAGTGTGTACAGCGAGTAGCTGCGACCCAGAGAAGCTCCACCGTCTCGAGTCAGTGGTGTCCACGCAAGGTTAGCCCGGCGAGTCGTCGAACTCGCCATCAATTCGTCGAACGGGATCGAGAAGTAGATACCTTTGCCGAAACTACCTTCACCGTATTCCTCTTTCGTTGCATTGGTGACCGTCACCCAGCCACCGAAACGCACGCCGTTGCTGAACTCGCGGGACAGATCGAGAGTAACACCCAGATCTTTCGCCAGATAGCGACCGACGCTCACCGCGCCAAGGATGTCCTGGAATGAACTCCGATAATAAAGCGTAGCGTTTCCGGTAATGGTGCTGTAATCACGCAGCCCCAAGCCCTGATCGAAATCACGCTGCTTGACCCAGTTCATGTCAACGCCAACTGCCCAGCGCTCGCCCATCGGACGGTACAGTGCTTCACCGCCGACGCCAGCGAACATCGATTCCAGATAGCCGCCGTACACCATTCCGTAGAGGTCTTCGTCCAGCTGCTTGACCTTGTTCAACTGGAAGGTCGGCATAGTCACTTCCGACGTCGTCATATACTGACGAAGGTCGGTTCGCACTCGCGGCAGGCCGCTGGGTGCGTCGTACTTGAACTTGTCGAAGTTGTTGATCAGGTTCGCGCTCAACAGGCCGCTCCACCACAGATCAGGCTGGAACCGGTACTCAGCACTCAAATCGGCACTGAATTGGTACAGCAGGAATCCGTCAGGACCGCCGACGTTCTGTTTGTACCCGAGGCCCAGGCCATAGGTGAACTTGTCCGGCGTCTTCGCGTACAGAGTTTTCTCCTGATGCGGTACCGGAACATTCTGCTCCGTTACCCGGCGAAGGTCTTCCAATGGGCGATCTTCTTGCACCACTTCGCGGAACGTATCCCGGGGCAGGCTGACTTCCTGGACCGGCAAGCTGTAACGGGTGTCGACCATAGTGAACCAGTCGATCTGATCGTTAACGCTGTTGTCGAGAATGCGCGAAGCACGGCCGACGGCTTTCGGCGTGTGGAAGTAGCGGCCCTGTTCACCGTAGACGATCAGCTCGGAGTCACGCTGGGTGATTTTTGACACGGTGTAGCCCGCGTTGTTCTGGAGACGCTTGGCTACGCCGGCCCATTGCACGTCCGTTGGCGCGGTGGTCGGTTTGACGTCCGGCACCGGTTCGGGTTTTGGATCGAAGCTCTTGGCCGGCGCCTTGCGGGTGGCGAAGTTGGTGTGCAAGGTGATGCCGAACATGGCGGTATTACCGCGTTCCCAGGCTGCGTGAAGGTCAACCGAATCAGTGGCCTTGAACACAAAGCCCAAGTTGATGGGGGAGTCCTGAACTTGATTGTTGGTTAATGGCTCGTGTTGGTAGTCGTTACCTTCATACTCTAATTTGAGCGATAACGGGTCCCAAGGTGTTTGATAGATGAGGCCGCCAAAGAACGAAGGCGAGCCGCGAAAATAGGTATTGCCGTTTAGATTACCCGCGTTTGCAATAGCAGCAGTCGACTCAGGTCGATCATTAAACTTATCATCTAATAACCCCAGAGGATTGCCGATATCGCCGCGGCTGCCGAGGTATCCCCAAGCAAGTCCCAAGCTCAGGTCGAGATTGCCGATACGTTTGCTACCAACGAAATATTCACTGGAGAAAAGGCCAGTACCACCAACGTCACGTGCGCCCAGCGCGACTTGTGGCGCCCAGTGACTTTCCTCGAGCAGCCGAATCTTTGCGTCAATCGCTTTATCCTTAGCGCTTTGGCTCCCGCTCAAGGACTCCGGGCCGTAAGTACGGTTGGTAATGGCGGTATAGCGGAATGTTCCCTCTAACCAATCAAAAGGTTGGAAGGACACACTGTATCTGCTGTAGGGATCCGTTCGGCTCGCGGTAAAAGATAGTTCTCCAGCTGGAGTCATCCGAGCGCTGGGGGTCTGCAACAGGCCCACACCACCAAAGTCGCTCTGTGTATATCGCGGCTCGGCCACTGCCCAAGTGCTACAGCCAATCAGTAGACAAGGGATCAAATTATACTTCATTGCTTCACCTCCAGCAGAGGCTGGGTGGCGATGAAAGTGGCCATTTCAGTATTCAGATCTGGTGTCGGATCACCCTTTGCGGTGCTGTACACGGGCACGTAAATCTTTGCTCCTGGCGCGGGCGGAAAAGACTTGTTTTCGTTCCACAGCGCTATACCTTCCTGGAAAACGCGGCCATCCGGCTGGATAACAAAAAGTACATCTCTGTCGGCACTAGGATCGCGTGGACAATTTTTGAGATAGCCAGTCGCCGTTTGCAAAGGTTCGTACGCCAGTTCGCACTCACCAATAACCGCGCCCTCGACCTTCACAGTGTTTGGTCGGGGAGGGTAAAGCAGTACATCACCATTGCTCAGGTAGGGGTTGTCTCCGCGGTTCAGTTCTACCCGCACCGGATCAAGTTGAGCCACTCGGCGGCCAGTAACCGGCATGGCTTGCACCTTGTCGATCAAACGCTCAGCCAGGGCGGCCAACTCAATTTCGTCATCCTGCAGCGCGTTGCTCTTCACAGTCGCGAGATCGAAGAGCACGCCCAGCTTCAATCGCTCCTGCGCATTGCGTAACGGTGTATGCAACCACGCAGCGCCAAGCAGATAAGCCTTCGGATTAACCTGAGCCGGAAGTAAAACATCGTGCAAGCGAGTCCCTTCCTGGAACGAATATCGCCCAGGTTTGGCAGCATCGCCCTGTACGGTGACCAGCGAGTCAGCATTTACGGCAAACGTCATGAGCAGGCTGCAGCAAAGCAGCCAGGAAGAACGAGGAATCATTGCACTACCGGCTTATTCGGGCGCACTTGAACAATGCGTAGGGGCAATTCGGGAGTCAGGTGTTGCACGCTGGCCATGATGAAGCCGTCGGCAGGGTCGACCCAATACTGGTTCCGCGCGGTGAAGCCCAGACCTTCCATGGTGATGTCCTCGTCAACGCGCAATAGCGCCACGTCGCGGTCGAGGATACGCACGGTTTCCAGGCCTTTTTTCTCAAAGCGGCTGGTGAGGGTTACGCCCATGCAATAACCATCTACAAAGTCCACCTGGCGGCGGGTCTGCAGGCCATTGGCAACGCGGTGCAAGCCCGCTTTGAAAGGTGATTCACCCTCAAAGCGAGTGCCATCGAGGTTGTTGTTGAAGCCAATGCTACGAATCGCCAAGCCGTCTTCGAGCATCAGGATCTGACGAGTCGAGGCCATCCAGAAACCAACACCATCCTGCTGACGCACCAACGCCATAACAGCTTCACCTGTGGGTGCCGCGATGGTGATCTGGTAGTACGGAGTTGCATCAACCTGTTGGCGGGTGAGTTCCAGTGGCTCAGGACCTTCGAAAGCGGCCTTGAGCGTATCCATGGAAGCGGTCATCAACGGGTTGCAGGCGCTCACCAGCAAGGAGGCCACCGATAGGGTGGCCAGTCGCAGAAATTTCACAAGACTTCCAATTCTTAGTTGTTGCTGCCCATGTCATCCTGAATGGCGACACCCGTGCGCAACAGGCTGGCCGAGGGGAATACTTGGCTGATAAAGCGGTTCCACCGGGTAACATCTGCCGGACCAACGTAAACCACATCCTGCGGTTGCAGCTTAAAGTGCTGGGCGAGAGCGAAGGCAGAGGGCGACTTAATGTCGATCTGGAACACCTTAACGGGCTCATCCGCTAGATTTTCTACCCCTCGGATAACATAAACCTCCTTACCGCTAGAGGTTTCTTGGCGTAGGCCGCCAACGCTGCCGAGCGCATCGGTAAGGTTCATGTTGCTCCCTTTGAAGACTAGGGCACGCGCTGCGAAAACCTCACCTAGCACGTATACTTTCTTTTGGTCATTGTAAGGAAGATGCAGTTGATCGCCGTTCTTCAAGTAGAGGGTGTGCAACTTCGAGTCTTTGCGATTGAGTGCATCAAGGTCGATTACATACTCACGACCGTCACGCTTGAGCACTAACCCTGAAATGTCAGCAGATTCGGGCTGTACAGCGCCTTGACCTATGGCCTCAAGAAGAGTTAGCGGAGTATTCGTGATGGGTAATTGTCCCGGCTTAACGAACGCGCCGGAGAGAACAACTTTCTGGCTGACGAAGCGCACGATGCTTACATCTACTTGGGGCTCGGCGATCACTTTGGCCAAGCGCGACGCGATGGTCGAACGCAGGGCTTCGATGGTTTTGCCGGCGGCTTCAATCGTCCCCACGTAAGGATAGAAGAGGCTGCCGTCGGGCCGGACCATGCGTCCGTTTGCTTCGATCGGTTGCTGCCCACCTGATGGAGCGGTCAGTTCAGGGTGGTCCCAGACCGTTATGTAGATCAGATCACCAGCCCCGATTGTGTACTCTGCCGGCTGGTAACCGAGTAATTCTGGCGCTACAACGTTGGACCGATTGGCGGCTGCCTCAACGGCCACAAGTTTTGGAGTGATAGGTACCAATTCGATCCGGCTACTTTCTGGTGAACCTTCACGAACCAAATTGGCTGTGTCCATATGCTGACCAGGGGAGAATATACAGCCTTGCAGGGTCAGGCCAACCAGCATGGCCAAGGGAAGCGCGCGATTCATTGTCGAAGTTGCTCGAAGGGGATAGGCAAAACAAAGCCTCCCAGCAGGGCTGGGAGGCTAGCGTATCGAACTGAAGCGGAGCCTGTTACCGAGCGGTACCAGTAGTGCCTGTAGTACCACCAGTGCCGCCAGTCCCGCCAGTGCCAGGCGTGCCGTCGTTACCGCCACCACCACCACCGCTGTTGGAGGCTGCTACACCGATAGCGACAAGACCAGCACCGATGGCCAAGCCAGTGCCGACTGTAACGCCGCCAGCGATAGGGGTAGACAAGCTGAGAGGAGCAGTCGTATCAGGTGCTGCTGCATTTTTAGGGGCTGTTTCAGCAGCCATCAATGGCAGGCTGAAGGTAGCTGCGACGGCCAAAGCCAGTAGTTTTTTCATGATCATGCTCCTTGAAAGGATAATCCCTGAGGGTTATTGAATAAGGGTATTGCAGTAAGTGTCTGTAATGCAAGCTAGCGCTTCGTCGAAGTGATTTTTTTTGCGATGTTTCCTTCTGGTTTAGCCTTCCAGGCAGGTAATGCACACAGGCCTTGCAGGCATGCAGACCCTGTTCAGATTGGTCAATGTCTATCTGAACAGCTGCTTCAACTTCTGCGAACACACTAGCCATGCAAAGCTGCAATTTGTGGTGAGATAACGTTTCCACATCCTTCCCGGCTCTTGAATCACGCGATAAAGCCATTCCAGTCCCCAATTTTGCATCCATTGCGGAGCTCGTTTGACTTTGCCGGCAACCACATCGAATGTACCGCCGACACCCATCACAAAGTCGACACCGAGCTGGTCACGCCAGCGGTTGATGAAGTTTTCTTTTTTGGGGGATGTGATCGCCACGAACAGCAGTCGCGCCCCGGAAGCACGAATTGTCTGAACCATGGCTGCTTCGTCGTCCCAGAAGTAACCATGATGAAAGCCCGCGATCTTCAACCTAGGATTTTGTGCCTGCACCTTCTGCACCGCTTGATCCAGGACGTCTTCTTTCGCACCAAGCAGAAAGACAGGAAAGCCATTAGTACTGCTCATGGC
This sequence comes from Pseudomonas sp. Y24-6, assembly GCF_020295325.1. Lineage (NCBI taxonomy): Bacteria > Pseudomonadati > Pseudomonadota > Gammaproteobacteria > Pseudomonadales > Pseudomonadaceae > Pseudomonas > Pseudomonas sp. Y24-6. Next base: position 530,042 of record NZ_JACBXG010000003.1, read on the forward strand.
CAAGAGCTCATGGAACAGATCCACTCCGGCGACGCGCCCCGGAACGGCATGGCCAAGGAACCGAGCTCCTAGAACCACACCCATCCCATCAATGTTGATGATGTCACAAGAGTGAACGGACTCATTCAACTGTGGATCCTTACGCATATTCACAAGCTTGGCGACATTGACCACTACGTGCTGAGTGAAGCGACGATCTGCAACCGCAGTGCGAATGGCCTCTACTGTTTCGCTCATGCTAGCCACATCCATGGGGCAGCCCAAGACTTCAATCCTTTGCATCATTAACCTCTGCACGATAACGGTTGTAGAAAGCCAGCGAGTAATATGCCCACGCTTGAGTCCATCGGGTGTAGTTGATGCGGTTGGTCAGCCAACGGGTTTGCTGATAAACGAACTGACCCTTTTCTGGTAGGTACATCAAGTTCAGCGCGCGTTGAACCACTTTGTCGCACAACTGCAGATCTCGAGTCGTGCCCCCTACCTTAAGCAAGGTAAACACGGCTTGAGCAAAACTGTGCATGTCGATTGGGAACACAGCATTGTTGTAATACCGTGCTGTCCCATCTTCCGTAAAAAAGGTATTTACGTAGTAAGCGTACCCCTGACGAATGCTTTCATCGAACTCGCCACTATCTGTAGCATCGCGAATCAGGCACAAAGCCTCCAGGTTATAGCCTGTGTGAAACCCATCAATAAACTGATGGTGATGGCGAGCGCCATACACCCAGGAGCCGTCAGTGGCTTGCTCTTCAACTGATTGACGTGCAACACGCAACGCTTGGTCGACCATTTCTTTATCGGCAAGCTGTTTTCCTGCAAAGGCGCACCAAGCAGCACCCCACAAGCTTGCGTTATGTACAAACGCCTGTTCGCCTGGAATGTAAGCATAAAAGCACCGACTGCCTGCTTCGGTATACAACTGATTCGAGATGAAGCGTGCGGCATCCAATGCTACGTCGATCAGGTGCTGATCTGCTGCCACGATACCTAGCTCGAAAAGCGCTCGTGCTACATAACAAGTGGTAATGATGTTGGGCTTACCTGCTGGGACGTAGAAAGCACGTGCCTGCCAATCGAAGTGATACCCCCAGCAACTGTGCTGCCATTGTTCCGGATCACTACGTTGAGTGAGCAGCCATTCCGCGAGTTCGTGAGCTTGCTGCAAATACTCGGCTGCACCAGTCCGCAGGTAGTCCTGCAGCAGGCCAGATATGAACAAACCCACACCTTTAGGATTGCGCTTTTTTGGTACCCGCATTAACGGGCGCAGATTGATCGGTGAGCGTTTGCCTAACTGCAGCCATGCAAGACGTACCCATTCACTGCGATAAAGCGGCGTCGCCCGGAGCAATGTACTATTTAGTGAGTCGAAAGGGTCGTAGCCAGCGAACTGATCCGCCCGGATAGAAGCAAGAAGCTTTGAATTCAGAGCAATCAAGTCGTGCATTCATACTGAAAGGGACATTGCTGTCCCTCCATCCATATTATTCAACGGTCAAAACGGCAGTGTCTACAGCTATCGCCACGCCTAACGCCAGTGACTCAACGGCCATTACTGTAGCAAGGCTAGTCGCCATGAGGCACTTGTATTCAACGCAAGGAGTACCAGATTTAAGGCCTTTTAACCAAGCACCAATCATGTGTTTTTGCCCCTTATCTTGAACGCCCAGCTTGTGCTGCTTGGCGTTGCTGTCGCCGCTAAACAACGTCACATCTTTGAAATCGTTGATTTGCGCGCTATGGCCTCCACCGAACACTTCGACATATTCCTTGGCCATCGCCTTGGAGCCATCTGCGGTGTAGGTGATATTTGCGATGCTGCCGTTTTCAAAGGTGAGGGACAGGCAGAGGTTGTCATTCAGCAATGCAGATTTCTCCGCTTTGCTCGTGCCCACAGCATAAACTGTTTTCACGTTACTTCCGACCAACGCAGAGGCAAGGTCAATAAAGTGACAACCCTCGCCAATCATACGACCACCGCCTACCTGTGGATCCTGTATCCAATGGTTGGATGGGATCGCGCCTGCATTGATGCGTATGTTGACCACCAGCGGGCTTTTCACTGCTGTGAAGTGCTCGATTACTTTTTGGGTCGCGGGAGCAAAACGGCGATTGAACCCTACCATTACCTGACATTTACCCGTCTGGATATAAGCCAGGTGAATTTCACTTAATTGCTCAACCGTCAGCGCCAGTGGTTTTTCGACGTATACGTGTTTACCGGCATTGAGCGCGTCGCGAACTGCAGCACCATGAGTATCATGTCGGGTGGTGACGACAATTGCATCCGTGTCGCCCTGCAGAAGCTCCGCATAGCTACCAGCACAGAAGCTGAAGCCGAACTGCTTAGCTACACCCTGAGCGGATCGGCCACTTGCCGTTACCAATCCGCTAAATGAAACCTGATTGCTGGCTTGCAGGGGGGGCAAAAGGCTAGCAGTCGCATAATTACCCGCACCGTAAAATGACAATTTAACTTTTTCGCTGCTGACAACTTCGGGTTTAACGCTGATCCGAGACGACTCGGTGAGATCCAGCGCTACAGGGTTGTACTGCAGCAGTATTCCCAGATAAGGTTCTGTCTTGCTGCCTTCAATCAGATGATATGCCAGCGCCGCGTCATCTACCGTGAAGCGATGAGTGATTAGACCCTTAATGTCCAATCGTCCTTGGGACACAAGCGTCAGGAACGTTTCCATATTACGCTGCTCGGTAAAGCGTACATATCCATATGGGTAGTCGTTGCCGTTTTCTTCGTAGAATGGGTCGTATCGGCCCGGACCGTAGGAACGCGAGATCACGACGCTGATTTCTTTCTTGAAATAATCTTCTCGCGGTATATCCATACGCACCGCACCGACAACCACAACCCGGCCTTTCTCACGGGTTACTGCACCGCACATTTCGATGACAGCGTTGCTTGAAGTACCTGCACAGACCAGTACTCCATCGACCCCATGCCCAGCAGTTAATGCATTACAAATATTTTGTATGTCACTGCCAGGCAAAACAGCTACGGCGCCGTACGATTTGGCGCGCGCTACTAATGCCGGATCGAGATCTGTGCCTATTACGTTACAACCATTCGCTTTGAGCAACTGAACTGCAATCTGCCCAAGCAAGCCTAACCCTACTACCAGAAAGGTTTCCCCAAGCAGAGGCTCCGCGAGACGGACACCTTGCAAGGCAATCGATCCAACTGTCGTAAATGCTGCTTCCTCATCAGAGACATTGTCGGGTATTTTAACGATGAGATTCTTAGGCACTGCTACAAACTCTGCATGGTTCGCATAGTCCGCGCCCCCGCACGCAACTCTGTCTCCCGGCTGAATACCTTCAACCATGCCACCTGCAGCGACGACAGTGCCAGCGCAGCTATAGCCTAGAGGAGATGGGGAATCGAGCCTAGAGTTCACAGTCTGTAATGTCTTCTTAAGCCCTTCGGTCCTGATCTTGCCAATTACCTGCTTTACCAGGTCTGGGCGAGCCTTTGCTTTTTGGAGAAGACTTTTTTTACCCATGTCAATTTTCGTCTTTTCAGTGCCTGCGCTGATCACAGAGACTGTATTGCGCACCAATACAAACCTGTCCGAGAGCGAAGGGACTGGCACCTCATTGATTTCGACAATACCCGTGCGTAGAGTTTGAGTAACTTGTTTCATTGGATGACTCGTGATTCAGCGAAAATTAAAAAAATTGAAATAATTTATTTTTTGTCTTCTAAATATTGATAACTGAAGAAATGATAAATTATTATCAATTACGGTTGGTATCTATTTAACATGCCTGAAGACTTGCCACTAATGGCTGGGCAGCGAATTCTCAGTGCGTACGGCATTCTACAAATTAGAGCTGACACTGAGGTCGCTTTTTTATGTTAAGTTGTGTAAATAATTATGATAAAAGAAAGCTACGATAGAGCAATGATTTACTCAGGGGTAAAATCCGATATGACGAGTTTTGCTTTTCCTCTAGGCGTTCGCTCAACTTTATCAACTATTTGGAATCTTATAGGCAAGGAGTTACCTATCCGATCCCGAAGTTTCTTTTCAAGGGATATAAGGTTTCTATTGTCCCAGTCAATGCTGGGCACGTACCTAATAGTTAAAGCCCCAGCATGATCTTGATATATTTGAGCCTCCGATAATCCCGGAGTACTGTGGAACGGTCCGGCGAGGGATGCGACTCGCTCCCCCCCAGCTAGCGTAATATAATCGGTGAATCTTCCATCAATGCTTGATACTAGGCGACCAGGTCTTCCACACGCACAACGTCCTTCTTTTGGCGTAGCAATGTCGCCTGTAGAGTAACGTATAAGCGAGAAGGCATCGTTGCAAAATGATGTTCCAACAATCAAGCAGTTGTCGGATTCTTCTTGCTTAATATATTCGACAAAACTAAAGTCTTCGTCAGTGTGAAGGTTGCCATTAGGGCACTGGGAAATGTTCGCGACTCCCTCCATTAGTCCATAATGTTGTATAGGTTTTGTTCCAAAAACCTGTATTAAGACTTTTTCTTGCCAGTCTTGGAGGTTTTCCGATCCAATTGTTAACCAGCGGACTGTGTGTCCCAGTTTCAAATTATGATCAAGCATTAACTTGGCTAGCAGCGAAAGAGCTGATGGGTTGCCATGGATCCATGGGGCCTTAATTTTGTTCAAAGACTCAACGTAAGACGACACAGTTTTTTCAGAAATATGAAAAACGCTAAATCGATATTCATTGTATGCATGATTCGCTCGATAGAATCTTTGCGTCTCGTGGGAGGGAACGATCGGCGTCGATGAAAATAAGGCACATTTCGTCCATTGTTCAATGCCAAACCGCGCGCGGTATCGCCACCATACCGCCCATTGCTCCGAGTCAAATTTTTTAGATGCGGGAAAAACTAAAGATTTTCCAGTAGTTCCAGAAGTGGAAATTATTTTATCGCTTTTAAATGTAGATCTTGTTTTAAAGGCCTCCGGGTTTTCCGAGACAGATCCCTTATATGTTATAGGGATTTTTTTGAAATTTTTATCGTCACACAGTTCTGACCAGTGTGCGCCAATAGATTCGAATAATTTAGAATAATAAGGAGTGCTAGCCGCTCTTTCTAAAGCATGACTAATTTGCAAGTTTTGGAATGCGAGAGATTGATCTTCACTCCATTTTTCACGTTCAAGTTGAGCAGAAAAAACTTGTCGGAAATAGCTGTCGTATCGAACCCGTTTTTGTTTTAGTCCGGCAAGACTGACTGCTACATCTTGGATAATCGCTGGAAGTTTGTTGTAAAAATCTTTCACTCTATAACTCTCCTTAAAATTTTATGATAAACACTCAAGTGTCGAATATTTATCTCTTTTCAAGGGTGCCTGATAAGATGGCAATAACGAGTTGACAAAAATCCAATCCAGCCGCTTTCGCTGCCATGGGAAATAGGCTGTGATCTGTCATACCAGGAATGGTATTTACTTCTAATAACCAAAACCTGCCTTGATCATCTTGCATGACGTCAGCTCTAGCCCAGTCTCTAATATCTAGAGCTCGACACGCTCGTTCTACGAGATCTTTCAGCGAGAACTCTTCATCTGCGCTTAATCCACTTGGTATTTGATATGACGTATCGTTAGCCAAATATTTAGCATCAAAATCATAGAACTCATGATTGGTCCCTACTCGGATCGGTGGAAGAATTTCTTTGCCAAGTATTCCTACAGTGAATTCAGGGCCGGAGATAAATTTTTCGACCAGAATCTTGCTATCGTATTTCCCCGCAGTTTGCCATGCGCCAATAAGTTCATCGAGACTATTAACTTTAGATATCCCAATGCTAGAGCCCTCATTAACGGGCTTAACTACTAATGGGAATCCCAGACTCTCCGATATTTTGCTACAGTCATTAGCTGATATCGGCACCGAGTGCTGTGGTGTCAATAGTCCCAGGCCGTGCCAAATCTGTTTGGTACGTAACTTATTCATAGCCAAGGCAGATGAAAGCACTCCGCTTCCTGTGTAAGGAATGCCTGCATACTCAAGCACACCTTGGATGGTTCCGTCCTCGCCGCCGCGGCCGTGCAGCATAATGAACGCGCGGTCAATTTTTTGAGAACTGATCGTTTCTAAAAAATCAGTCCCTACGTCAATTCCAAAAGCGTCAACACCAACGCTTTTGAGCGCGGTAAGAACAGCATTGCCTGACTTGAGGGAAACCTCACGTTCAGCGCTATTGCCACCGAAGAGGACAGCTACCCGACCGAAAATTGATGTGTCTATTGTCGTATTCATAATGAAATTATTAGTTCGTTATTTTGAATTGAGGAAATTGTCGAATGAGGCGCATAATTTTTTCTCAAAATGTTCAGTGGTGTACAATTTTGTAAATTTATCCCTGCCATTTTTAGCGCATTGTTTTGCATAATCTGGACTTTCAATATATTTCATCATGGCTTCAGCAAGAGCTTCTGGTGAGGTTTCGTGGAGTATGTCACCAGTAACACCATGATCAACGATTTCTGCTATCGCACCCTCGTTAGTGGAAATAACAGCTAGCCCGGTTGCCATCGCCTCAAGTATTGTTAGAGGGAAACAATCATTTTTCGTAGGCAAAACAAATACGTCGGATGAGCACAATTCATAGATCTTGTCCTTCCCGTACTTGGGCCCAAGAATTTCTATTCTCCGAGCTAGATTTGGAGTCAAAAGTGTTTTTAATTCTTCGGCATACGCTGAAGTACTTTCCTTACCTATTATTTTCACTTGAAAAAGGTTGCTATAACGGTCGTCGATTAACTCTACCGCGCGAATCAGAATATCTGCACCTTTTGCACGAATTAGATTTGAAAGATACACAAAAGTGATTATGTTTTTTTGGGGAATGTTAGATGGGAACTCAGGGGCTTCGATTCCATTTGGAATGGAAATAATCGGCATTTGTGGATCTCGAATTCCATCTACGTCTGAGAAAAGCCTATCCGACAAATGAATGATGCTCACGCGCTTGAAAACTTTTGTATAAATTACGCGTTTGAATCGCGAGTTTGTTGATTCTTTATTTATCCCTTTACCATGTAGATGAAATACTAATTTTCCACCGAGCGCTTTGAGTATCAGTGCTAGCAGTCCATCCTTGTAGAATGCTAATCCATGGGGGCTTAAAGTTATGTAAACTAGATCCGGTTTGAATTTAAGAAAGGCAAAGATTGATCGCGAAAAAATAACAAATAGTTTAATTATTTTATTAAAACTTGGCTTTCCGATATCGGCCAGATCGCTTGCGGGTGATATATTTACAAACTCTGTAGCGTATTTTTCGTTTATTAACGGGCTGAGCTGGATGCTCTTATTCACTGCAGAGGCGCCGTGAATTGGTGGAGGAAGCTGTACAAGGAACAATATTTTTGCTTTCAAGATTCGGCGCCTAAGTAACCTGATTAACAAAAGTATGTTAATACTGCTCGTGATTTAAAACACAGACTATCGATTAAGCCTGATTGTTGTTGATTTTCGCCAATGTTCTAGAAGAAAACTGATACATTAATCCCATCGTAAACCAATAGTTTCCTGCGTATAGCGGAGACTCCAACACTACATTGAATAATGCCGAGTTTACAAACATTGCGCTTGCAAGTATGAGAGATAATGTTATGCCATTAGTTATTTTGTCTTGGTTTGTTCTTAGCGATTTTATTGCGCGAGCGAACAGCTGGCAATGAATTAAAGTTGTCAGTATCAGTCCAACAGTTCCAAGTCTTAACAAAATGAAGAAAAATGAGTTATGAGTTCCTAGCGTGTATTCTGTAAAACGTGAACCGTCATCGGTAGTTACAAAGCTAGGGATGTTGGCCAAGTCAAACAGCGGGGTCGCGAATCCTATGCCGAAAATTGGATGGTGAAGAAATACCTCATTGAAGAGATATATCCACAGCATGAGTCGCCAAGTTGAGTTGTTGTCGCCACCAATGCCGTCGTAACCCACTGCCAAAAACTTGTGGAGATATGGCGCGAGGAGATAAAGTGAGGCCATAAAGCATGCTATGGCGAGCATCAGCATTTTTTTCCCGAAAAGCTTCCTCATCTGCGGATAGCTGATCATTGCATAGATTGCCAACGCCACTATTAAAGCCGTGTAGGAGGTAGAGCCACCTTTTATCAAGCAGAATAGTACAATAATCGCTATGAAATATTTCTTGTAGTCACCGGCAATAATTGCAAACAAAACCTGAGGCGTGAGCCGAAATCCAGTAACAAACAAAGAGATCCATGCAAAATACCTGGTTTGATTTCGAAATTTGATTATGCCTTGAGTTTTGAACTGTTTTAAACAGTACACGCCTAAAAAGAAGCTGAATATTGAATACCAAACCGGCATAGTTCTCAGTGCTAAATATGGCTGAGTTTCCATTATCGCCGGAATAGAGATGCAGAGCTCAAAGATACCGTAGAAAATAAAGATATAAATGGTCGACAGGCTTTTTTCAAACTTTAATGTCTTTACCTTTGTTGATAGCAAAATAATTAGGCCTAGGGCCGAAAATATTTCATTGTTGTATATGTAGCGTTCAGAATTCGGAAATATTAGAGAAATTCCGTACACTATAAATATAACAATCGCCAGTGGTCTCACTTTATTCTATTTCCGTTTTTTGAAGGCTGATAACGTTAAGCGGATTATTCAAATTCATATTTATATGTCGATATAAAGATATTTTATTTCGTGTTTGTAGTATCTGTTAAGTGGCCGGTTATTACCTGCTTCATGGAGCTAACTAATTCGCCTTTGATGGCGGGTAATTTATCATTAAGTTGAGCTATGATTTCAGCACTATTGAGAATAGCTTCTCTAAATAGTGTTATCAGTTCGTCACTGGTGATGTGGTCGATGTGAATCATGTAATCGGCCATTCCAAGACGGCTCATTATCCCTTCCGATTTCGTGCCATGATAAGCAATATTAATCGATGGGGTTAATGCACCGAGAGAGAAGATGGTCGAATGCAGCCTTGTGCCCACAACCAAATTCATTCTTGAATAAATGAGTTTCAGCTCTCGAGGAGAAAAATCTTTTGCGATATAAATTACATTTTCGTTATCGGGGAATGAAGATTTTAATTTGCTCAATACGGTTCGGTCGTCTTCGCCTGCAGTTGGTCCAGTAACTTGCGCGACTAGGTATACTTTGTATCCATCCTTCAATGCTGTTTCTATTAAAGCTTCGAGTGCATCGAAGTAATTACTCTTTTTTGTTGAGTCTTCGAATTTATGTGGTCTCGCGGTAATCGCAATTTTAGGTGTTTCTCCAAAGTCATCGCAGAGATCTTGGTTGCTATAGTTGAGAGCGAAAGCGGAGTCACTAATGATTTGTATGTTTGAAGATTTTTTCCTGATGTATTTAAGGCATGAACTTTCTCTAAGATAAATGCCGTCAATTTTCGGCATTATCACTCTAAATAGAAAGTCTGCGGTTTTATTCTGAAATGGGCCGATTGACTGTGAAAAAATATAGATTTTAACTGAAAATCTTTTAGCTAGGTAAAATGGAAATATCATTCGGATAAAGAATAAATTTCCACGCAGTCCTTTAAAAGAGTACAGGAAGCTTCCGCCTTTGCTGATTACTCGTTCACTTTCTATAAAACATTTAAAAGAAGCATATTCACTTTTGTTGTAGATCAACTTAGCAATCGTCTTGCTTCCGGAAATGAGCACGATAATATTTTTTATAAAACTGATAATGAATCGAAAGGGTTTAGTCAGTTTTTCCCCTATACTTGCCGCATCGCTGGTGCTTTTCTGCCCTGGCTCAGGGAAAAATGAGGGGTGCATATTGGATATGGTTTTTCTAGTGTGATGATGCTCCTCTTTAAATCTAATGTCGTCATGGGCAAACGTCGAAATACCTGAAATATCACAATCTGGATTGATCTCCGTGATTAAGTCAACGATGGAGGCGATAATTCCAGTATCACCTCGGTTGTGATCGGAGTAACAATGTATTAAAGAGATTTTCATTTGCTTGTTTTATTAACCATGCGAAGTAGGTAGATTGACGATAAGCCAACAATTAATTCAGCAAGTCCCAGGGTGTATATGTACGACGAAATGTGGGCTTGGTTGATTTTTAGAATGCTGGTTGTTACAAGAATGAATGCGGCGGCCAAAAATATAGGTACGGCAATAAGCCTGTCGCGGTTCACCGCAAATAATTTAGTGAATGCCGTAGTAAAGCTGCTAGATAGCACTGTTATTATTGTGAGATCGATCAGTATTTGATATGAAAGCGCGTTTATCTCAATCTGCAAATAATCTATTAAGTACTTCGAAGCCCAGAGGCCTCCGATAGCCACCATCAAAACTCCGAGAATGACTGCGTCATAACGCGCGTTGGACTTCTCGGTGATAATTTTCTTATAGTAAACTTGTACTATGACGCGCTTCAGAGAGAAGAGTATGAAATATATTTTGTATATTTCGAAGTAATATACGTGTTCTTCTACTGTTATGTTTTTGTTTATGAGTAAGATGAAGGATGGTCTGATGTTGTTGTATATAAATATTAAAATGGCTATGAAGCCAATGGTTTTCATGACTGGTAAGGAGGGAATGCTCGGCATCACAAAGTATCTAGTTTCCAGATACCGCGATGTCAGCAAGCCACATGTAATAAAACTGATCGTCCACGCGGTAGTAATCTGAAGCGCACTTATTTCAGTGCTTGTATAAAAAATAATCCCAAGCATTAACGTGCTAAATACAATGGATCTGGCAAAGGCTACTATACTGCCTTTTATCGGTTTGTTTATCGCGTAGAGCGCAAAGTCTCCAGATAGTGCGATCGCGATGCTTGAAAGACCAAGGAGATAAAGTTCGCGCTTCGTTAAATAGTACAGGACAAGCGAAAGCATACTGACTATTAACGATAGCGTAATGCGAAATCCCTGTGTTTCATAATAATGAGGGCGCCAAGGGCCCTCTGTGCTTGCTATTTTCCGGGAGGCGTCTTGTACTACCCCGAGAGAAATAAGTGCAGATATTATCGTCAAATAACTTTCGTATACGTTTACCTGGGATATGGTTTCTGGAGCCGCTTGGTTGATAATTACGTAAGTGTAAATTAAAGTTACAGCGTAGCCGGCTCCAGTTATGAAAAGTGTTTTTAGAAGAGCCGTCATTCACCAAATACCGCGAGTGTCAATCACCTTGCTTTTTTCGGGGATTTTCGATTCATATCCGCGAAATTCCTTGTGATCCACTAGCAGAAGTAAGATGTCTGATTCGCCTGCAGTCTGCTCGAGCGTTTTGAGTTCAATCTTCCCAGATAGCGTCACTGGTAATTCGACGATATTTGGCTCGACAGCAAGAATTCTGCCCGGATGCTCTTGTGTCAATTGCTGAACGATTGACACTGCTGGGCTTTCACGCAAGTCATCAATGTCCGGTTTGAAAGCTAGACCAAAACATGCAATGGTCAATTCACTTGCTGTTTTATGTGGATTGGCCTGAAGCAACTCGGCTACGGCAAGTTTAACTTTGTCGATGACCCACTGCGGTTTACTATCATTCACTTCCCGGGCGGTACGGATAAGGCGTGCCTGTTCCGGCGTTTTGCTTACTATGAACCAAGGATCAACGGCAATGCAGTGGCCGCCTACTCCAGGACCGGGTTGCAGAATGTTTACGCGTGGATGGCGGTTGGCGAGTCTGATCAATTCCCAGACGCTGATATCCAGTTTGTCGCAGATCATTGACAATTCATTTGCGAAGGCAATGTTCACATCGCGGAAGCTGTTTTCAGTAAGTTTGCACATTTCCGCAGTGCGAGCATTAGTGACAATGCACTCGCCTTGAACAAAAACCTTATAAAGGTTAATTGCTGATTCGGAACACTTCGGCGTCATGCCACCTATTACTCGATCATTCTGAACCAATTCACGAAGTACGTGGCCGGGTAGGACACGCTCAGGGCAGTGAGCTATACGAATATCAGAGTTTTCGCCGTGCGTTTGAGGGAAGGTTAGGTCAGGGCGAGCGTTGGCGAGCCAGGCTGCCATTTGTTCGGTAGCGCCCACCGGAGAGGTCGATTCCAGAATGACTAAATCGCCTTTCTTGAGTACCGGGGCGATGCTCTTACTGGCCGACTCTATGTAGCTCAGATCTGGCTCATGATCGCCTTTAAAAGGAGTGGGCACGGCAATTAGAAAAGCATCGGCAGGTTCTGGCTTAGTTGTAGCGCGCAGGTACCCTTCAGTCACGGCCGCGTGCACAATCATATCTAGGTCTGGTTCAACGATGTGGATCTGGCCGCGATTAATGATATCTACTGCGGTTTGGTTTACGTCCACTCCGATTACTTGTTTTTTGCGCGAGGCGAATACAGCCGCTGTGGGTAAGCCAATATAACCGAGACCAATTACGGAAATGGTGGAGAAGGGCATGAAACATCCTTGATTTAGAATCTTTTTGATTTCGTGGCTTTGAGTTACTAACCAACGAAGTAATGACTATTTATTCGAAGCGTGATGGTCGTGCAGTCGGGTGAGGATGCGTTGACAAGCGTCACCATCACCGTATGGGTTATGAGCAACGCTCATAGTGCGGTAAGCCATATTGTTGGATAGCAGATGGTTGAGCTCGCGAACGATATTTGCGGTTTCGGTACCTACCAATTTCACCGTGCCCGCCGCAACCGCTTCCGGCCGCTCTGTCGTGTCGCGCATTACCAGCACGGGTTTGCCCAGTGATGGCGCTTCCTCTTGAATGCCACCCGAGTCTGTTAAAATAATATATGCGCGACTCATGAGGTAGACGAATGGAAGGTAGTCCAGCGGCTCGATCAAATGGACATTATCGATCCCAGTCAATAAGCGATTGACAGGTTCACGGACGTTTGGGTTGAGGTGTACTGGATAAACAATATCAACCTCAGGATGTTGCTTAGCAACCTCTGCGAGCGCCTGGCAAATTCGTTCGAACCCGCCCCCGAAACTTTCTCGACGATGGCCCGTAACAAGAATCAGCTTCCGGCTGGGATCGAGAAATGCCGTAGGTTCTGCAGCTTCCTCTCGCAATTTGGAATTTTCATCGAGGCGCGCGATAACGCCATACAAAGCGTCGATTACGGTATTGCCTGTTACTACGATGGTTTCAGGGTTGACGCCTTCACCTAGCAGGTTAGCTTTTGACGTGGCAGTTGGGGCGAAGTGCAGGCTTGCTAATACTCCAGTCAGTTTGCGATTACCTTCCTCGGGCCACGGTGAGTAAAGGTTACCGGTGCGGAGACCTGCTTCCACGTGTGCTACAGGTATCTGGTGGTAGTAGGCAGCAAGACTGGTCGCGAATGTTGTCGCGGTGTCTCCGTGGACTAAAACGAAATCCGGTTTGAAATCCGCAAACACGCTTTTTAACCCTCGCATGATAGCGGTGCTAACGTCGGTTAAATCTTGACCGGGCTTCATGATATTCAGATCGAATTCTGGATGGATCGTAAAGAGTTCTAGCACTTGGTCGAGCATTTCTCGATGTTGGCCTGTGACGCAGACCTTCGCTTCGAAGCGATCGTCTGCCGCAAGTGCGAGAACCAGAGGTGCCATCTTAATAGCTTCGGGGCGGGTGCCGAAGACGCACAGGATTTTCATTAATGGCGGGCCGTCATTTAAGTATGAGTTGGTTTTTTAAGCGGGAATCAAATAAGGGAAAGCAAATTTCTCTAATTTCAATATATATTCTTTGATAACAGAGTGAACGGTGTCTTAATCAATATTTTGATATCTAGCCACAACGACCAGTTATTTATGTATGCAAGATCGAGCTCTACGCGTTTTTCCATTTTATCAAGAGTTTCGGTCTCACCGCGAAAACCGCTGATTTGTGCTAACCCTGTGATCCCTGGTTTAATTCTATGGCGTGCCATATAGGCGTCGATTTTACCGGTGTAATAATCGTTATGAGCTATGGCATGAGGCCGTGGGCCAACTAGTGACATGCGCCCCTGAAGCGCATTAAAAAGTTGTGGTAATTCGTCGATAGAGGTCCGTCGTATAAATTGGCCTACCCGGGTAATGCGCGGGTCCCCTCGGCTAGCCTGCTTGACCTCTAGGTCGTTATGTACACGCATGGAGCGAAATTTCCACACCTTGATAATCTTTCCATTCCATCCATGGCGTTTCTGTTTGAATAGTACTGGCCCTGGCGAGGAAAGCTTCACTGCGATCGCTGTAGCCAGAAGAAGCGGACTGAGTATCACTATTGCAATAAAGGCAACTGTGCGGTCTAGCACTGCTTTAGAGAGAGCGGCGGTAGGGTAGGATGTAAGAGGGCTTTCATTTAGGTGAATCGCTGGTAGACCTTCAATCTCTGATACGGAGTGATTGAGCAAAATTAAGCTCTGCAGGTCTGGAATCCATATAACGTCGACGCTGGAATCCAGTAAATCGATGTAGAGCTCCTCTATCTTAGCGGCTTCAGTCAATGGTAATGCGATGTAGAGACGACGGATTCGATATGTACTTATCAGATCGCGAAGGTGTGCGAGACTGCCAAGGATTGGATAAGGGCTTTCATTCAATGGCGGTAAATCGTCTGCAGCTACCAAACCTTTCAACGGCTCGTTTTTTTGCCGAACAATTTTATCCGCTAGATCAAGCGCTAAGTCACCAGTGCCAACAATCAGCGATGTACGTGCTGCCTGAAGCTTTTGCTGATAGCGCTTAGCTAAATTATGTAAAGGTACATACAAGCAGGCTTGAATTACAAAACCTGTAAGAGCGAGGGTTATGATAACCTCTCGTGAGAATAGTTCACTAGTCTTAGTGATAAACGCCACGACCATTAAACCTGATAGCAACGCCAACCAACCGGCAAGTAGTCGCCCGAGTCCGACTAGATAGCCATGCTGCTTATGATACACCTGCATAATTGAGTAGGCCGGAACAGAGCCGAGCAGCATCAGCAGGCTTAGGATGCGATACTGGGTATCTACTTCTCCTGTTTTTATTACTGCCAGCGCGCAGAGCAGAAGAATAAGTACAGAAATCGCAGCTAGCCATTGCGTCCAGAAAGTCAGGCCGCGACCTGCAGGCATCGTTGTATTGCGCTTGCGAATCAAGATAGTGTCCCTTGCGTTGAAATGGGCATAGCCATCCAGGCTGTACCCGCGGTACGGAAGCATGACATCCGTACGCTTGAGTAACTTCTGGGCCTTAGGCACAGATCGATCTTTGTCGTGGCGTTCCCGTCATCCGTGTCAGGGGACGCAATTCGCCTTGGCCGATATCAAGGTTTTGGGCACGCTACCGCCCCAGGATTCACCGTTGGTTTCCTGAAAACGTGCGCCGTGGGTGCGACATGAGTCGTATGCACAAGCGCTGGCAATTTTTTGGGGTGAGGATCAATCAGGCAGGCCGAGTCTTGGCTCAGTTAATGGCAAGCAGAGGAGATGAGTCTGTCCTTGACTGCTGCACAACGCTATGACTGTGCAATGGCATCCTGCCGAAATGAGAAGTTACCTCAGCCGACGGCGCATTTTACTGATTTGGTGGGAAAAGTGAAGGGCAAAACAGTTTTATAAGAAAGATCCTATAGACGGAGCTGTAGGTTTTTTGTGATGGATCACAACGGTGGCATCTGAAGTCACCGGCGAGTTTTAGGATTTTTTCGGGGGGGGCACTGGATGCAGGGCGGGGCATTGAAGCGAGGTTGTGTGGCGCGTGTAAAGGATGGTATTGCGGCTCAAGTGATCGGTGTTACGAAGGATATTACATCAAAAAACATCGCGGCCTTCGGCAGCGTCTACGGACGTGGGGAAGAATGGATTGTTTTTGTTTTTTAGGTTGAAGAGGTGTCAGGTTTTTTCTATCGCGGTGATCGGGACGCTCAGGGTGTGTTCGCGGTGTAGGAGTTGCAGAAGGATTACGATGCGTTCGGCGCCGTCGTGGGAGAGGAAGATGGCCTCGAGTTCTTTGTAGCAGCCGCTGTTGATGCGCACTTGGTCACCGGGTTCAAATGCTATGGAGTCTTCTGGCGGGGCGGTGAGTTGATTCCGACTCCGTTGTTGGAGTTGTTCGATGAGTTCATTAGCTACGGCGATCGGCTGTTTTCCGAATGTGACTAGTTGGTTGACTCCCCTAGTTGAGCGGATCGGGTGCCAGTTGTCGTTAAGCTGATCGAGCTGGATGAACAGGTACCCTGGGAATAATGACTCCACCGAAGTGGTCCGGCGGCCGCGTTGGATGCGTTCGACGTGTTGGGTGGGGCGGTAGCACTTGAAGGCTTGACGCGTCAGGTTTTCCTCCGCACGTGAGTCTTGTCGCGGCTTGCACTGGATCAGATACCAGCGTGGTGGCGGGTGCTGAGGGGGCATGCGGGAAATTCTCTTAGGCAGATCAGGGCAGAATCGCTGCCCTGATTGTTCGGGTGTCTTGGTCGGGTGTTACTTGTCGGATGCGTATTCGTACTGGTAGTAGCTGTAGTTGCCGTAACCATAAGCTGAAGCTTTGCGCTCTACCGCGTTGAAAATCGCGCCTTTAACTACGA
Source organism: Pseudomonas sp. Y24-6 (assembly GCF_020295325.1). Classification (NCBI taxonomy): domain Bacteria; kingdom Pseudomonadati; phylum Pseudomonadota; class Gammaproteobacteria; order Pseudomonadales; family Pseudomonadaceae; genus Pseudomonas; species Pseudomonas sp. Y24-6. The sequence goes on from NZ_JACBXG010000003.1 coordinate 546,553, forward strand.
TACCATTCTGTTCAAAGCGACGCTTTGTCACTTGAATTTCCTTCGCCGCGTTAACGCCGAAACGGGTAACAATCAGGCTCGTACCAGCCTGCCGTCCTACGAGCGCCGCATCTGTAACCGCCAGTATCGGCGGGGTGTCGATTATCACCAAGTCGTACTGATTGCTAACTGTTTCCAAGAACTGGGTGAAATTACTATGCATTAGTAGTTCTGATGGATTTGGTGGGATCTGCCCACGCGTGATGAAGTTTAGGTTTTCCACTTCGGTGACATGGGTCGCGGTGGCTAAGTCGATTTTCCCAGACAATAGGTCTGATAGACCATTGCTCACTTCTAAACGGAATAATTTGTTCAGATAGCCTTTACGCATGTCGGCGTCGACGAGTAGAACCTTTTGTCCAGTCTGGGCGATGATAGCGGCCAAGTTGCATGAAACGAAGGATTTACCCACCGCCGGACTAGGGCCGGATATCATGAGGATGTTATTCTTCGCTTCTAACGTCGCAAAGTGTAGGCTAGTACGTAAACTTCGTAGGGATTCTACAGCTAGGTCTGCAGGGTTGTTTATCGCCAATAGGAGCGATCCGGAGCTAGCGCGCCCGGTTCCTTTCCCGCTGCACTCAATCAAAGATTGTCCTTTGCTTAGAGGAATGGATGCGTAGACCGGAATTCCTAGTTGTTCAATGACTTCTGGGTCTTCGATGCCGCGATTGAGTGCTTTACGAATGAGCACGTAAATTATGCCAACTAATAAGCCGAGCAGCGTGGCAATCAGCACAATTAGAGGTTTTTTCGGTTTCACCGGTTCTTCGATATTGGCATCCGCCGAATCAATTACGCGGACGTTTCCTACCGTTCCCGCGCGTACAATGTCCAGCTCTTGGGTTTTGTTCAGGAGTTGCGTATAAATTTCAGTTGTTACCTGCATGTCGCGAGCTAGTCTTAGCAATTCCTGCTGAGTTTCTGGCAGGTTTTTGATTTTTTTCTCTAATGCAATTTTTTGTCCGGCTAGTTGGCCCATTTGAGTCATCAAGGCTTGGTAAGCTGGGTGTTCACGAGTGAAGCGGTGCTCCATCTCTGCCTGCTTTAACTTAAGCTCTGAGATCAGTGTTTCTAGGGCTACAATTTGATCAAGGACGGCTTTTGTTTCGATGGTAATGTCCACTGAGCGGGCACTAGTCTGATAGGAGTTCAGTTGCCCTTCTGCTTTTTCCAATTGTTTACGCACATCTGGTAATTGGGTACGCAGAAACTCTAAGCTTTGTGCTGCCTCGGCAGAGTTGCGCTGCACGTTTTGCAAGACGTATAGCTGGCTAACCTCATCAAGTATCTTGCTAGCCTGTGCAGGGTCAGCGCTCTCAAGAGACAGCGCAATGATGCCGGATTCTTTTCCTCGCTCGCTGGCATCCAGACTTGTTTGGTACTGGAGGATGGTGCTAAGGCGACGTTGCTTGGTTACGTAAAAGAGTCCCCCGGGATTTGCAACTAACTTAGCGATTTGCACCTTGAAACCATTTTGTTCGATTTTTTCGCCAGTTTTCCCATTCACGAGTAGCTTCTCGTCCTCGTTGAACAGACTGAAGCTCTCGTCGCCCTCAGCACGGAGAGTTAGTGCCTTCCCTAAATATTGATCTGGCACATCGAGTTGAAATATTTCGATGTTTTCTCCGCCCCATGCAAAGCTGTTCAAGCCGAATAATGGAGAGGCGAGAGGGTTCGAGCTCGTTGGTTGGAAACGTCGGCTTAAGAAGCGGCCAATCTGAGGGAAATAATTTGGCGTGATGATGATGTCGAGCTTCAAGTTCTCGACGGCCTTGCCAAGTACTGCTCGAGACTTCAGCAGCTCAATTTCCGTCACCGCCGCAGACGTGCCTCCGAACATCTCACTCGCGTCCCCCATTCCACCTAGCGCGGCCATGCCTCCTTTCTTTTTCTCGACTTGGACCAGAGCGTTCGCTTGATATATCGGTGTTGACAGTAGTGCATACGCCACGCCGATTGAACAAAAAAACGCAGTAATACCGATAATAATCCACTTACTATCAATCAAAGTGCCGAATAGCGCGAGCAGATCGATGTTGTCATCGTCGTCGCTGTGATCCTGAATAGGTAGGCTGTTTTGGCTTGGCATGCGGGGTACTTTTACAAGAGGTGATTATAATTTTTGCGACCAGCTGTCGACGCCTTGCGTCATCAACTGGTAGACGTGTTCGAATGCGACTTTCTGCTGGCGGTACGGGTCGGGAATTTCCTGGTTGTTCTGCCACTTGCCTAGCAGGAACGTCTTTCCGCGTACTTCCGGGGCCATTCGCGCGATGCTGTCCACGTGGCGCTGTTCCATGGTCAGTATTACATCGGCCTGTTGCAGCATTTCTCGAGTCAATTGCCGACCTTTATGGTCTGGCAGGTCGCCGCCGTGCTCGCGCAGGACTTCCAGCGCGGTGGCGTCCATGGATTTGTCCACGAGGGCGCCGAGGCCGGCGGAGCTTACGTCGATGCCGCGATGAGCCAGCTTGCTTTTAAGCAGGGCTTCTACGGTGGGGCTGCGGCAGATGTTGCCGATGCATACAACCAGGATTTTATTGAACATAGGGCTGCGCAGGTTACGGAAACGAGTGTGGTGACCGCACGGGCAGCAGGAGGAGGGGGATGGAATTCCTTTCCAGCGCAACAGTACGGCCTTCTCCGGTGCACTAATGCTGCCGGGGCCATTTTAAAAGCGTGCACTCTAGTGGCGTAGGGGGGGAGGGTCAAGGCTCTGTAGGAACTTTCTGTCATACGGACGTTTGCTTGGCCGTGATGGCTATCCCGCCAGCATTGGGTAGGTGAACAACCCGAAGTGCAGCAGGTTTAACCCGAAATGCGTGGCGATGGCGGCGGCCAGTCCGCCGAAGCGGTAGGCCAGGCCGTAGCCGATGCCGGCCAGGGTTGCCAGCAGCACCCACTGCCCGCCGGCGCCCCAGTGCGCCAGCCCGAAAACTGTTGCAGCAAGTAACACGGCGAGGTGTTCGCCGTAGGGCAGGTGTTTGAGTCGTTGGCTCAGGCCGCCCTGTATATAGCCGCGAAACAGGGCTTCTTCTACCAGGGTGACTAATAGCAGGTTGTTGAGGAGCCAGATGCGCGCGACGTCGGGCCATTTGGGGGCCCATTCGATGATGCCCAGCAGCCAGGCGCAGGTGAAGGTGGCGACTGCGGTGAGTGTCAGGGCGATGGCGCTGGTTTTCAGGGTTGGGCTGAAGGCGCGTTGGGCGATGAGCCAGGGGCAGGCGAGCAGCAGCCAGAAGCCGAGCAGGGGTTTGTCGAGGTTGAGGTACATCGAGAAGGGCACGGCGTTGTCGCTGAAGCGTTGGGGCTCGATGACCTGGGCGTTGTGGAAGCCGGGCAGGTAGTGGAGGGCCAGGGCTATTGCGATGAGCACGAACAGGCTGTGGCCGAGGTAGCGGGCGTAGCGGTGGTTTTGGGGTTGGACGGCGAAGCCGGCTAGCAGGAGCAGGGTGATGGGGATGCTGGCCTGCAGGGACAGTTGACCGTAGGTGAGCGCCAGGACGTAGCCGGCGGTGAGGAGTGTCAGGTATGGCCAGGGCATTACGAGCATGAACATTTCCTTGTTTCAGGTTAGCTCGCTTTAGTGTGGGGCATTTAGGCAGATAGGGTCGTGGATCCTGCATTTCAAAATTGATGACGACACCGAGTACTAGCTGCGGTTTGACCCAAGCACCGATGCTTTTAATAGCGCGAATACTGAGCACAGGGATATATCGTTAACCTCCATCGCGAGCAAGCTTGCACCTACAGTGGATTGGGTTTGGTCGTGGGAGATTGGTTGGCTGTGAGGGCGCCATCGCCAGCAGGCTGGCTCCCACAGTGGTTCGAGTGCATTCAAGTCATTGGTTGAAAGGGCTCCAGGCGCCGTTACCGAAGAAACAGGGCCTGAAGCACCAACATCGTCCTCAGTTACGAAGCAATCAACTGGCGCAGCACGTAATGCAAAATCCCTCCCGATTTAAAGTACTCAACCTCATTTAGCGTATCAATTCGGCACAGCACATCGACCTTCTCGCGGCTGCCGTTTTCCCGGGTGATGACCAGGGTCAGGTTCATGCGTGGTGTGAGTTCGACGCCGGTCAGGCCGAGGATGTCGAGGGTTTCCTTGCCGGTGAGGTTGAGGCTTTTGCGGTTCTGGTCGAGTTTGAATTGCAGGGGCAGTACGCCCATGCCGACCAGGTTGGAGCGGTGGATGCGTTCGAAGCTTTCGGCGATGACGGCTTTGACGCCCAGCAGGTTGGTGCCTTTGGCGGCCCAGTCGCGGCTGGAGCCGGTGCCGTATTCCTGGCCGGCGATGACGACTAGCGGGGTGCCGGCGGCCTGGTAGCGCATGGCGGCGTCGTAGATCGCGACTTTTTCGCCAGTGGGGATGTAGATGGTGTTGCCGCCTTCTTCACCGCCGAGCATTTCGTTGCGGATGCGAATGTTGGCGAAGGTGCCGCGCATCATCACTTCGTGGTTGCCACGGCGCGAGCCGTAGGAGTTGAAGTCCCGGGGATCCACGCCTTTGCTGCGCAGGTATTGGCCGGCGGGGCTGTCGACCTTGATGTTGCCGGCCGGGGAGATGTGGTCGGTGGTGACGGAGTCGCCGAGCATGGCGAGGACCCGGGCGCCGGCGACATCCTTGATCACAGGCGGCGGGCCGCCGATGTCGTCGAAGAACGGTGGGTGCTGGATGTAGGTGGAGTCGTCCTGCCAGACGTAGGTGGCGGCCTGCGGCACTTCGATGGCTTGCCATTGTTCGTCGCCGGCGAACACTTCGGCGTATTCCTTGTGGAACATGGCGGTGTTGACCTGGTTAACGGCGTCGGCGATTTCCTGGGTGCTGGGCCAGATGTCGCGCAGGTAGACCGGGTTGCCGTCCTGGTCGTTGCCCAGGGGTTCGCTGCTGATGTCGGTGCGCACGGTGCCGGCCAGGGCGTAGGCGACGACCAGCGGCGGGGAGGCGAGCCAGTTGGTTTTCACCAGCGGGTGCACGCGGCCTTCGAAGTTACGGTTGCCGGACAGCACGGAGGCAACGGTGAGGTCGGCTTTCTGGATGGCTTTTTCGATTGGTTCCGGCAGTGGGCCGGAGTTGCCGATGCAGGTGGTGCAGCCGTAGCCGACCAGGGCGAAGCCGAGTTGATCGAGGTATTGGGTCAGGCCTGCGGCCTTGTAGTAGTCGGTGACGACTTTCGAGCCGGGGGCCAGGGAGGTTTTGACCCAGGGTTTGCGGGTCAGGCCTTTTTCCACGGCTTTTTTCGCCACCAGGCCCGCGGCCATCATCACGCTGGGGTTGGAGGTGTTGGTGCAGGAGGTGATGGCGGCGATGACCACGGCGCCGTTTTTCAGGCGGTAGGTGTGGCCGTCGTATTCGTAATCGGTTTCGCCGACCAGGTCGGCGTTGCCCACGGCCACGCCACCGCCGCCTTCACTTTCCAGGCGACCTTCTTCCTTGCTGGTGGGTTTGAATTGCAGATCGATGAAGTCGCTGAAGGCCTGGGCGACGTTGGGCAGCGAGACGCGGTCTTGCGGGCGTTTCGGCCCGGCGAGGCTGGCTTCGACGCTGGACATGTCCAGGGCCAGGCTGTCGGTGAACGCCGGTTCCTTGCCCGGCAGGCGCCACAGGCCCTGGGTTTTGCAGTAGGCCTCGACCAGCTTGACGGTTTCTGGCGGGCGGCCCGAGAGGCGCAGGTAGTCGAGGGTGACGTCGTCCACCGGGAAGAAGCCGCAGGTGGCGCCGTATTCCGGGGCCATGTTGGCGATGGTCGCGCGGTCGGCCAGGGGCAGGTCGGCGAGGCCGTCGCCGTAGAATTCGACGAATTTGCCGACCACGCCTTTCTTGCGCAGCATCTGGGTGACGGTGAGCACCAGGTCGGTGGCGGTGATGCCTTCCTTGAGCTTGCCGGTGAGTTTGAAGCCGATGACTTCCGGAATCAGCATGGACACCGGTTGGCCGAGCATCGCCGCTTCCGCTTCGATGCCGCCGACGCCCCAGCCGAGTACGCCCAGGCCGTTGATCATGGTGGTGTGGGAGTCGGTGCCGACCAGGGTGTCGGGGAAGGCGTAGGTGCGGCCGTCTTCATCTTTGGTCCAGACGGTGCGCCCCAGGTACTCCAGGTTGACCTGGTGGCAGATGCCGGTGCCCGGTGGCACGACGCTGAAGTTGTCGAAGGCGCTCTGGCCCCAACGCAGGAAGGCGTAGCGTTCGCCGTTGCGCTGCATTTCGATGTCGACGTTCTGCTCGAAGGCGCCGGCGCTGCCGAATTTGTCGACCATCACCGAGTGGTCGATGACCAGGTCCACGGGGGATAGCGGGTTGATGCGTTGCGGGTCACCGCCGGCCTTGGCCATGGCGGCGCGCATGGCGGCCAGGTCGACCACGGCGGGGACGCCGGTAAAGTCCTGCATCAGTACGCGGGCGGGGCGGTACTGGATTTCCCGATCGGAGCGGCGCTCCTTGAGCCAGGCGGCAATGGCCTTGAGGTCGGCGCCGGTGACGGTTTTTTCATCTTCCCAGCGCAGCAGGTTTTCCAGCAGCACTTTTAACGACATGGGCAGTTTGTCGAGGTCGCCGAGGCTCTTGGCGGCGTCGGGCAGACTGAAATAATGGTAGGTCTTGTCGTCGATTTGCAGGGTCTTGAGGGTTTTCAGGCTATCGAGGGACGGCATTACGATCACTCCTTTTGATCCGCACGGCTACGGACTGAGGGGACGAACTGAGGTCTTAACCTAGTCCTGTTTGCGGCTTAACGCTAATAACTGGACTCTATGGACAGGTCCAAGGTTCCGAACTCGGCTATCATGCGCCGGTTTTCGTGACAGGCTTTGCTTCAACGCAAGCCTGGGCATCGCGCAGTGGCTGAATTCCTCGTCATCTGCCCAGGAGTAATAATGAACACCCTCTTTATGCATTGCCGGCCGGGCTTCGAAGGCGAAGTCTGCTCCGAGATTTCCGAGCATGCGGCCCGTTTGAACGTGGCCGGTTATGCCAAGGCCAAGACTGCCAGCGCCTTTGCCGAGTTTATCTGCACCGAGGAAGACGGCGCCGAGCGCCTGATGCGCGGGCAGCGGTTTGCCGATTTGATTTTCCCGCGCCAGTGGGCTCGCGGGATGTTTATCGAGCTGCCTGAGACTGACCGTATCAGTGTGATCCTGGCGCACATGGCTGACTTTCCGCTGTGTGGCAGTTTGTGGCTGGAGATGGTCGATACCAACGATGGCAAGGAGCTGTCGAATTTCTGCAAGAAGTTCGAAGTGCATTTGCGCAAGGCGCTGATGGCGGCGGGCAAGTTGGTGGAAGACCCGCTCAAACCGCGGTTGCTGCTGACGTTCAAGAGTGGCCGCGAAGTGTTCATGGGGTTGGCGGAGTCGAACAATTCGGCGATGTGGCCGATGGGCATTCCACGGTTGAAGTTTCCCCGCGAGGCGCCGAGTCGTTCGACGTTGAAGCTGGAGGAGGCGTGGCACCACTTTATCCCGCGGGATCAGTGGGATGAGCGGTTGCACAGTGACATGACCGGTGTGGACCTGGGGGCGGCGCCGGGCGGCTGGACCTGGCAGTTGGTGAACCGCGGCATGCTGGTGACGGCGATCGATAACGGGCCGATGGCGGAAAGCCTGATGGAAACCGGGTTGGTCCAGCATTTGATGGCGGATGGTTTCACCTTCAAGCCCAAGCAGCCGGTGGACTGGATGGTGTGCGACATCGTCGAGAAGCCCGCGCGCAATGCGGCGATGCTGGAGGAGTGGATTGGCGAGGGGCATTGCCGTGAGGCGGTGGTGAACCTGAAGTTGCCGATGAAGCAGCGCTATGCCGAGGTGAAGCGCTTGCTCGAGCGGATTGCCGAGGGCTTCAAGGCGCGGGGCATTCGGGTGGAGATTGGCTGCAAGCAGCTGTATCACGACCGCGAAGAGGTGACCTGTCATTTGCGCAGGATTGATGTAAAGAAGCCCAAATCCCGCTAACCCCACACCCCCGTAGGAGCTGCCGAAGGCTGCGATCTTTTGATCTCGATCTTCACCAGCCTTAAAAGCCCCAAAGACCGCCGTCCTCGTAGGAGCTGCCGAAGGCTGCGATCTTTTGATCTTGATCTTCAGCAACCTTGAAAGATAAAGATCACGATCAAAAGATCGCAGCCTTCGGCAGCTCCTACAGGGAGAGCGTGTTATGCCACAGATGACCGAACACCCGACATTGCGCGACAATGTCGGCCAGTTTCAGGAGTGAATCATGAGTGAAATGCTTGATACGCCGGTCGACGGCACCCTCGACGCCACCGGCCTCAACTGCCCGGAGCCGGTGATGATGTTGCACCAGCACATCCGTGACCTGGTGCCTGGTGGTCTGCTTAAGGTGATTGCCACCGACCCGTCGACCCGGCGTGACATTCCCAAGTTTTGTGTGTTCCTCGACCATGAACTGGTCGGGCAGCATGAAGAGGCAGGTACCTACCTCTACTGGATCCGCAAGAAACTCGCTTAAGCCTGGATGAGCACCTTGTGGGAGCTGGCTTGCCAGCGATGGCGATGGTGAATGTGG